>CAYWHA010000025.1:0-82378 GCA_964457555.1 uncultured Solibacteraceae bacterium | reverse complement strand
TGTGACCTCCTGCGTGTGAAGCAGGCGCTCTAACCAACTGAGCTACGCGCCCTCGTCGGGGCGGAAAAACCGGGCAGGTCTGGCGCTCTTGGGCGCCAACTCCTGAGTTTACCTGAAATGCGGCGTCCACGCCACTGGGGTATGATGAACCTAGTAATGTCCGAGCGGCAACCCATGGTCGCCCCTCCGGTTGGGTCCCCGCCAGAAATCGCCCGCAGCCTGGCCGCATTGGAGGCTGTTCTCGGCTCGGCGATTCGCGGAAAACCGGAAGTCGTCAGGCTCTCGCTGGTGTGTCTGCTGGCGCGCGGTCACCTGCTCATCGAAGATGTGCCCGGCGTCGGCAAGACCACCCTGGCGCAGGCCCTGGCGCGCGCCGTTTCCTGCCGCTTCCACCGGCTGCAATTCACCAGCGACATGCTGCCCAGCGACGTCCTGGGCGTCACCATCTACAACGTGCGCACGGAGGCGTTCGAGTTCAAGCCGGGACCCATCTTCAGCAATTTCCTGCTGGCCGACGAGATCAACCGCACCACTCCGAAAACTCAGTCCGCCCTGCTTGAGGCCATGAACGAAAGCCAGGTCACCATCGACGGCCACTCGCATTCCCTCGCGCGGCCGTTCATGGTTATCGCCACCCAGAATCCGGTGGAGCACCACGGCACCTATCCGCTGCCTGAATCGCAGCTCGACCGCTTCCTGATGCGGCTCCGCATCGGCTATCCGGACGCCGCCAGCGAGCGCCTCATCGTGCGGAACTCGAATGCCGCGCCGCGGGAATCCGGCGCCGCGGGGTTGCTGGCCGAAGACGTACTCCGCCTCCAGGACGCCGTCCAGGGCGTCACGGTGGAAGAGGCGCTGGTGGATTACATGCTCGCCATCGTCGAAAAGACGCGCAGCCACGAATCCCTCGCCCTCGGCGTCAGCCCGCGCGGAGCGCAGGCGCTGTACCGCGCCACGCAGGCCCTGGCGCTGCTGGAGGGCCGGGATTTTGCCATCCCCGACGACGTGAAACGCCTGGCCGGCCCGCTTTTCGCGCACCGCGTGGTGGTCAACACGCGCTCGGCCCTCGTGCCGCGGCGCGCCGATGTGGCCGAGCGCATTATCGATGACATACTGACCCAGGTGGAAGTTCCCCTGTAAACCGCTCCCATTATGAAGACAGCCATTATCGGCCTGCCCATGGTAGGCAAGACATCCCTGTTCACCATCCTGACCGGAGTCACCCAGGAAGCCCGCATCGGCTCCACGGCCGCGCGCATGGGCGTCGCCAAAGTGCCGGACACGCGCCTGGAAGAACTGGCGCGCCTCTTCGAACCGCTCAAGGTCACGCACGCCACGGTGGAATACGTGGACATGCCGGCCATTTCGAAGGAGAACCTGCGCGACCCCGGATACCTGGCCAGCCTGCGCGTGGTGGACGCTTTCGCGCAGGTGCTGCGCCTGTTTCAGGACGCGACCATTCCCCACGAAAAAGGCTCGGTGGACCCCCTGCGCGACCTGGAAGACGTCGAGACCGAGTTGATCCTCAGCGACCTCGTGGTGGTGGAGAAGCGCCTCGAACGCCTGGAAAAAGACCGTAAGAAAATCAAGAACCCCGAGCTCGACCACGAGTACGATCTGCTCCGCCGCTGCCTGGCCGCGCTGAGCGACAACCAGCCGCTGCGCCAGCTCGATTTGGACGCAGAGGAAGAGAAGCGGATTCGAGGCTTCCAGTTCCTCTCCCGCAAGCCCATGCTCTACGTCTTGAATCTGGGAGAAGACGACGCGGCCAAGCTGCACCAGCGCGAGCTGGAGTACCGCGATGGCGCGCTGGCCGGGCGCAAGCACGCGTCCGCCACGGCCGTCTGCGGCAAAATCGAGGCGGAGCTGGCCGAGTTGAGCGCCGCCGAGCAGCGCGATTACCTGGCGAGCTACGGCCTGCAGGAGTCCGGCCTGGAGCGGCTGATCACGGCCACCTATACCCTGTTGGGACTGATGAGTTTCCTGACCGCCGGGGAAGACGAAGTGCGCGCCTGGACCGTTCCGGCGCAAAGCCACGCCGTGAAAGCGGCCGGCGCCATCCATTCGGACTTCGAAAAGAAATTCATCCGCGCCGAGGTGGTGAATTGGAAAACGCTGGTGGACCTGGGCGGCTACGCTGGCGTGCGCGAGAAAGGCCTGCTGAAGCTCGAAGGCAAGGAGTACGTGGTGAAGGACGGCGACGTCCTGGTGATCCGCCATGGGTGACGCCACTTACTCGTACCGCAGCGCATTCATCGGGTCGAGGCGCACCGCGCGCCGGGCCGGGATGTAGCACGCGGCCACAGCCACCGCGGCCAGCAGACAGGCGGTCGCCAGGAAGATCGCCGGGTCGCCCGGTTGGATCTCGTGCAGCGGGCTCGCCATGATGCGGCCGGCAGCGAACGCGCCGGCAATCCCCACGGCGAGGCCGATCGACGTCAGCCGGATTCCCTCTCCCAGCAATTCGCCCAGCACGCGTGCGCGGCTCGCGCCGAGCGACATGCGTATGCCGATCTCGCGCGTTCGCTGCGTCACCAGGTAGGAGAGCACGCCACAGATCCCGATGGCCGCCAGGATCGCCGCCAGCCCGGCGAAAGAGCCTACCAACATGCTGAGGACTTCCCGCCCTTGCGCCTGGCCGGCCACTACTTCATCCATGGTTCGCGCGTTGTAGAGCGGCAGGCCAGCGTCCACCTTGGCGAGCGCGCCCCGCGCCTCCGCCGTCAGGGTGGAGGGCGGAAGCGGCGCGTGCAGAACCAGGAGCTGGCGCGGGCCTCCGGTGAAGGGTTCGTAAGCTTCCGGCACGGCTTTCTCGGTGAGGCCCCTTTCGCGAACGTCGCTCACCACCCCGGATTGAAAAATCGGGACGAGCGTGGAATCGTACGCCAGCGCCTTCTCGATATCGGCCGCGGTAAACAGCCGCCCTTGGACAAGGCGCACTCCCAAGGCGCGGAAGTACTCGGGCGATGCCGCATGGCCCTCCACCAGCCGATTGCTCATCTTGGCGGTCTGCCCGCGCAGCTTGGCGTAATAGTTGCTCCCGCCTTCGAGCGACGAGCGCTTCGGTAGGGGATCGGGCATGCCCGACCCCTACATGGCGCGTTCGGCCAAGAGGCACAGCAGGGCGAGGCTCGCGCACAACCACGCGAACCAGTCGCCCCAGCGCGTGTAGACCGTCTTCTGGGAAATGTAGTCGAAACTGGTTTCGAGCGTCCCCTCGTTGGATAAAGGCAGCGTGGCGCGCACGCGGCCGGCGGCATCGATGGCGGCGGTGATTCCGTCGTTGGTGGAACGAAGAATCCAGCGGCGGTTCTCGGCGGCGCGCATGCGCACGATGGCCAGGTGCTGGCGGCGGGCGGCGCTTTGGCCGAACCATCCGTCGTTGGAAATGTTGAACAGAACCTGGGCGCCGCCGGCCGCGAACTTCCGCACGAAACCAGGGAAGACGGATTCGTAGCAGATGAACGCGCCGATCAAGTGTCCATCGCCCGCCGGCGAAACCACCACGCGGTCTCCGGCGGCGAAATCGCCGGCCTCGGTGGAAATCTTGTCCACCAGAAACCCGAAGGGCCACGGCACGAATTCGCCGAAGGGCACCAGGTTCACCTTGTCGTAGCGGTCGACCATGTTTCCTTCGGGGGAAACCAGGACGGCGGAATTGAGCGGCTCGCCGGCGGGGTTGTGCGCCACCGACCCGATCAACAGGTAAGCGTGGAGGGTGCGCGCCAGATCGTTCACGCGGGACTGGAAGCGCGCGTCCTCGTCGTAGTAGAGCGGGGCCGGAACCTCAGGCCACGCCACGATGGAAGGCGGCCGGTCCGGATGGCGAAGCGCCGCGTTGAGCGTCAGCGTCACCTGTTCCCGCTGCATGGCGTCCACGGATTCCAGGGTCCACTCCTCGGTTTCGGAAATGGCGGGCTGGGCCAGCAGGGCGGTCTCATGGCCTGGCGCGGCGGCGGGGAGTCGCGGCAGTAGGAACAGCAGCGGCAGCGCCAGGAGCCACGCCACTTCCACGCGCGGGCGACGAAGGAGCGTGAGGGCGAGCGCGGCGGCCGTCGCCGCGAAGACGAAAGACAGCCCGTAGACTCCGGTGAGGGGCGCGAGGCGCATGGGGACCGGCATGTCGATTCCGGCGTTGCCCAGCGCCAGCCACGCAAAGCCGAGGGAGCCGTGCGTGGCCTCCACCGCGACCCACAAAGCGGCCACGCCGGGGACGGCCCACCAGCGGCGCATAGGGAATGCGGCCAGCCAGGCGAAGACGCCCATGTGGAGGGCCTTGACCGCCGCAAAGAGGCAGAACAAGGCCCAGGCTTCGATTTCGCCCATGCCGCCGTGAACGGCGAGGGTGTACTGAATCCAGTAGCAGACGCCGAACCAATAGGCTACGCCGGCGGCCCAGCCGAGCAGGAAGCGGCGCACGGCGCGCGGTTCGCGGACCACGGCTACCAGCAGCGGCGTCAGGGCCGCGGGTGCGAGCCACACCAGCTCGAACCGGGGATAGAGCAGAATCAGCAGGCCCGCGGAAGCCAGCGCCAGGAGCAGGTTCAGCACGGCTGGCCGAGCGCCTCGCCGCTTACTTGGTCGGCCATGTAGGAACTGCGGACGAGCGGCCCGCTGAAGACCATTTTGAAGCCCAGCGAGAGGCCGTAATCGCGATAGGCGTCGAACTGGCGCGGCTCGATGTAGGCGGCTACGGGGAGATTGCGGCGCGTTGGCTGGAGGTACTGGCCGATGGTGACGATGTCGGTTCCGGCGGCGCGGAGATCGCGGAGGAGGGCGTGGACCTCGGATTCGGTTTCGCCCAGGCCTAGCATGAAGCCGGACTTGGTTAAGAAGGCAGGCGAAAGCGCCTGCCCCACATTGGGGGCAGAACCGGTGGGGGAGGCAGCGTCGGAAGCTCCGGTGTGGGGCAGGTTGGCCGGCAGGCAACCTGCGGGCCGATTGTCAATCGGCCCGCGCGGCGATTGACAATCGCCGCGCAGGATATCATCCCGCCCCACTAAGAGGGACGCCTGGCCCACCTGGGAGGCGAAGGACAGCACCTGGAGGGATTGGCGGTAGCGGGCTTGCGGGCGTACGCGGCGGTAGAGGCGCTCGACGGTCTCCATGTTGTGGTTGAAGACGTGGGGTCCGGAAGCGAGTACGCGGGCGACGGCGTCTAGGTCGCCGTTGAAATCGGGCGTTAGGGCTTCGACGCGCGCATTGGGGAGGGCTTGGCGCACCTGACGGATGGTCTCGGCGAAGTGGCGGGAGCCGCCATCCGCGAGGTCGTCGCGATTGACGCTGGTCAGCACCACGTAGCGCAGATTCATGGCGGCGGCCATGCGGGCGACGCCGGCGGGCTCGGCGGGATCGAGCGCTTCGGCGCGTCCCTTGGGCACGGCGCAAAAACCGCACCCGCGCGTGCAGACGTTGCCGAGGATCATGAAGGTGGCGGCGCCGCGGTGGAAGCACTCGTGGATGTTGGGACAGCGGGCCGATTCGCAGACGGTATGGAGACCGAGCGCGCGGAAACCGCTCTTGAGGCGGTTGAGGGATTCGAAATGCGTACGGGTCCTACGGGCCCACTCGGGGAGCCGGGGCCGCGCCGCGCCGATCTGGATGAGGGGTTCGGACACGCTACTTGCGGATGGGGTCGTGGATTCCAAACTGGGAGACCAGGGCGTCGCGGGCTTTGCTCAGGGACGCAGGATCTGAATAGGGACCGACCAGAACGTGCGTCAGACCATCGGGGCCCTGCCGCAGCACGACCGGCATATTCCCGTCCTTCAGGGTTTGGGCAATTGGCTGGGCATCCGCCGGTTTATTATAGGCGGCGACCTGCCAGTAGGAACCGGGCGGCGCGGCGGCCGCTTGAGGGACCGGAGGAGCGGGGGCAGGCGCGGCGGGCGGATTTTCGCGCGCGGGTTGGGTGGTGGGCTGCGGCGGAGCCTCGACGGGCTTTTCAGGCTCGGCCGCTGGCGGGGTGGTTTCCGCAGGTTGCGCGGGGGCAGTTTCGGCCGGCGGCGCGGCGGCCGGCTGGGAAACGACCGGGGCCGTGGTATCCGCGGCCTGCGCCTTGGCCGAGCGCGGGGTATTCTGTCCCAACTCGTACCCCATGAAGAAGGCCGCCGCACATAGCAGGACGACGACCACGAAGGCGCTAAACAGTTGCGGGTTGCCTACTACGAGTTCGTATTCACCGGTTTGATCGTTCTTCATGGTTTACTTTGGAGGTGCGACGGGGGCGGCCAAGCGGTCGAGGGCGTGGCCCAAAGAAGAGAGTATATCGAGCGGCAGGGGGAACACGATGGTGGTGTTCTTCTCCGTGCCGATTTCGACCAGGGTCTGGAGATAGCGCAATTGAATGGCGGCGGGCTGCTTCTGGATGACTTCGGCGGCCATAGCCAGCTTTTCCGCGGCGGTGTATTCGCCTTCGGCGTGGATGATCTTGGCGCGGCGCTCGCGTTCGGCCTCGGCCTGACGGGCGATTACGCGGACCATCTGTTCGGCGAGATCCACCTGCTTGACTTCGACCATGGTGACCTTCACGCCCCAAGCGGCGGTGTGCTGGTCGAGGGTGGATTGCAGCCGGACGTTGAGCATTTCGCGCTGACTGAGCAACGTATCGAGATCCACTTCGCCGAGCACGCTGCGGAGGGTGGTCTGGGCCAACTGGGAAGTGGCATAGAAGTAATTGGACACTTCCAGGACGGCCAGGCGCGGGTCCATGACGCGGGAATAGATGACGGCGTTGACCTTGACGGTGACGTTGTCGCGGGTGACGACATCCTGGGAGGGCACCTCCTGCGCGTCGATGCGAAGAGAGATGCGGACGATGCGGTCGAGGGGCGCGAAGACGAGGATGACGCCGGGTCCCTTGGGCTCGTCGAGCACGCGGCCGAGCCGGAAGATGACGCCGCGCTCGTACTCCCGCAGAATCTTGATGGAGTTCAGCAGATAGACGATCACGATGGCGACTGCAATCAGGATGAGCGTACCTGTGTCGGGCATTATCAGCCTCCTTCCCGATGGGGAACGGGTTCAACCGTGAGCTTCAACTTGTCGATGGCCGTGACTCGGATGCTTACGCCAACCGCGGCCGGCTTGAGGGACACTGCGTCCCAGTATTCGCCATGGACGAGGACTTTGCCGGCGGGCGACAGGTCCGTGATGGCGGCGCCGATCTGGCCGATCATGCCCTCGCTTCCGGTCTCCACTTTAGCGCGCCGCGAGCGCAGGGCAAGCGAAAGCAGCAGCACGGTGATGGCGGCGAAGGGGACGGTGAGCGCGATGGCCGTGCTCCAGTGGATGCGCATTTCGGGGATGGGACTATCGACGAGCATGACAGCGCCGAGCATCATGCACACCGCGCCGCCCGCCGCCAGGACGCCATGCGAGGTGAATTTTGCCTCCAGCGCGAACAGGGTGAAGGCCAGCAGGAGCAGCGCTGCGCCCAACCAATTGAGGGGCAGGATGGAAATAGCGGAAAGCCCGAGCAGCACGAGAATGGCCCCCACGACTCCCGGGGCGATCAACCCCGGCGAGCTGAATTCCACGTAAATGCACACCGCGCCGATGACCAGGAGAATGAGCGCGATGTTGGGATCGGCGATGGCCGAAACCACGGACTGGCGCAAGGTCTTCTGGTAGACCTCAACTTCGGCGCCGGCGGTGTGCAGCGTAGCCGTAGCGCCATTGAAGCGCGTCACGGTACGGCCATCGAGAGCGGCGAGCAGAGCCTGTTCGTTGGGCGCGACCAGATCGATCAGGTGCTGGTCGAGCGCCTCGCGTTCGGTGAAGGACTTGCTCTGGCGCACGGCGGTTTCGCCCACTTCACTGTTTCGCGCGCGCTTGGCGCAGATGCTGCGCATGTAGGCGGCGGCGTCGTTCTCCACCTTTTCCTTCATGGTGGCGTCCATATCGCCGAACTCGGCGACGGGGTGAGCCGCGCCGGTGTTGGTGCCGGGGGCCATGGCGGCGATGTCGCCCGATTCCAGAATGAAGAAGCCGGCGGAGGCGGCGCGGCCACCGCTCGGTGCGACGTAGGTCACGACGGGGATGGGAGACGCGACGATATCCTCAATGGTCTCGCGCATGGCGTCCATCAACCCGCCGGGAGTGTTGAGGCGGACGACGATGAGCGAGGCGTTCTCTTGTTTGGCGCGCGCAATGGCGCTACCGACGATCTCGACGGTGACAGGATGAACGATCCCGTCCAAATCCACGGCGATGACCTTCTCGGCCGCGGAAAGCGTCGATGCCGCCAACGCGAATGCGACTGCTAGGAACGCGGTGGTTCGCAACCTAGTTTCACTATAGCGGAAATGGGGGCTTTCAGGCATTGGCGGGCGGTTTTTCGGAATTTTCGGGCCGGCGAGTGGGATCGGCGAGGCACAGGTCGCAAATGCAGCCGTTGTAATGGGGGGTGTGGTCGCCGTCGGGCGGGCCCCAAGGGTTGTGGGGGGCGGGTTTGGGGGAATCGGAGGGTTCGGGACCGGCTTCGGGGGCGGGTCCGGTGGGGGTAAGCGGTTCGGTTTGTTGGGGTTCTGGGGGAATTGGGTTCGTTTGGGCTACTGGGAGTTCGGAGGGGTCAAGAACGCAGGCCAAAGGGCCTGCGCCACTGCTGGGGAGCGACTTGATACGTTCGAAATCCTGGACGGCGCGGCGGTAGAGACGCTCGGCTTGGGCGGAATAACGCATGCACAGGTGGAAGACGTTGGAGGCGCCGACGCTGCGGCGGAATCCTTCGGCCAGGAGGTAGTTTTTGACTTGCTGCTTGCCGGGTTCGCCGCCGCCGTACATTTCCGGGTCCATTTCCATGAGAGGACGCTCGCGGAGGTTGAGCACGTCGTTGAGGCAGATGGTCATGGTTCCGGCTTCGAGGCGGGCGGCGCGGTTCATGGATTGTTGGGTGATGGCGATGCGCTCGACGGCGAAGAGTTCCTGGGCGTTGGTTGGCTTATAGAGATCGATGACGCTTTCTCTGAGCTCGGCGATTTCATCGATGTCTTCGAGGCGGGGGATGGTGTAGGCGGCTGCGGCGAAGCCGTGTTTGCGCGCGTTCTGAGCGGAACGGGCTTTGCCATCGGGTGTGCGGGGGCCGGTGGAACCGGCGGCGTTGGCGCGATTGGCCGCGAATTGCTCTGGGGAAACGTAATTGTATGATTTTTGCATGTGATTATCTGAATATCCTTCCGATTCCAGGATGGCATGGCGGTAGGACGGGCCTGAAGCGGGGAATGGGGTATGTGGTGGGAAGGAAAGGGAGTTAGTTTTTTGAAAGTTGCGGTGACCGATGGAAAGCGCGATCGCGGAGGTCGAAGGACGAGAAGCCCACTTCAAGGCCAAATGGAATTAGCGGCACAGGCCGCGCGGCGTCGTGGAGGATTGTTGCCAGATGATCTACCGGAGGTTTGCCAAGCCGCGTTGGCACTCGCGGGACCGGATCTGAATTACTTTCCGGCAATTACGAACGTCGACTCCCCCGACGTGATTTGCGCTTCTCCAGGGACGTCCGGTCTCCGGATGATCAGCCTTGCCAGAACATGATACGTCCCGGGAGAAACTAAATTAAACAGGAAGCCAATGTTTGCCCCAATCCCCACGCTCTCACCAGGGAATAGGTTCCGGGTTTTCTGCGTTCTTGAAGCCCCTCCAGTACGATCCCGGGGCACCTGCCTGCCCTGGTCATCCGAAATGATCCATTCAGAATCAGAAGAATAGGGCTGCGCCAAAACTTCCTCGGAAGTGTTCGTCACCGTCGCACTCGGGAGTATCTGTTCGCCAGCCATGAAACGACTTTTCGGAAGACGAACTGAAATGTCGGCCCGTAAAGGTCGCTTATCGGTGAATTCAGGAAAAAAGGTAGCTCCGTGGACGGGCGTCTGTTCTGTGGACGCCCTCAGAGGCAGCCAAATGCCGATCCTCGATTGACGGTACCCTTCGTATGTGCCCTTGGGCAGCAGAAGCGCCATCGTCGCACCGGCTCCGTCCTTCAGCGAAAACCGAAGCTCCCTATGCGCCAGCGTTTCGCTGGTACATGCTGGAACCGCCCCTTCAAAGGTCCCCGCACTGTCAAGTGGAAGCCGAGCCACATCCGATTGAGGTCGCTCAGGCATCCCAGGAACCTTCTCGGAGCATGACAACTGCACCGTTAGTTGCCTTCCTCTGACTGTAGAGCCTTGAACTAGACCTCTGAAAACCAGCAAGGTCCTAGGAACAGGAGTCGGCATATCCGCCGTGTTGGGGGGAACTAGGAAGGCACCGGAGGAGGCATACATTAGGTCAGGATCAATGTCGAGCACGATGCGCCCAAGATCTTTGTCGCCATCGATCTTGATCGTCCTGGAAACGGTGGTGAATCCACCGGCCTCGACGGAAAGGTCGTATTGCCCCGGTTGTATGGAGGGAATCGTGATGTCGCCCGTGGGACTGGTAGGGGACCTCGCCGTGAGTTCACCGTGGCCCACTAGCCTAAGCTCCAAGAACCCAGCATGAACTGGCAGGCCGTCTGGACCGACCACTTCGGCTCTGACATAATAGCCGTCCGCTTGCCGCTGTGGCGCTACACGGGCTGGAGGCTCGGCGGATTCCCGAATCTGCGCGGATGCACTGGGGAACAGAAGAAGCGCGATGTCAGCGAGCGCCGCGAACACGATCTTCATTTGTTCCCATGCTACCCCGATTCGCCCACGGGCACGAAAAACGGAGTTCAATTCCTTCTAGCTCGCCTTTCTCTCGCGCTCCAACGCCTGGTGCAGAAGCCCCTTGATATACGTCTGATAGGGAACGCCACGCCGCTGGGCGATCTCCTGCGCGACCTCCATATCGGCCACGGGCATGCGAATGGTGATGGGCTTCGTCATGCCACGAACCACGGGCAGCCGCTTGATCTTTCCCTCTTTTCTGGCATTCAGGAAGAGTTCGGTAATGACCTCGGGATGAGCGTCCCACCACGCTGCCTCTTCCCGTTCCGACTTGAACCCCGGCAGTCTGCGCTTAATCGCCATTATTCATCCTCGCCTCGATAGATACGCCGTTGAGATGCGTTCATTGGGTAGGCTGTGACGAACCTCAACTTGCCAATGCGTTCGATCACAACGAAAGTCAGTAGCCTGCCCCTGCTTGTCTCCCCCAGGCATAGCCTGCGGCGCTCGTGTTTCCGCCTCTGGCGCTCGATCACCATCGGTCCGTTCCGGTAGGCTTCCTCGCACTCCTCGGGCGTGATGCCGTGTCTGGCTATGTGCTCCACGTTCGCCGCATCCCAATCAAAGACCATTCGTGTTCACATTGTACATACGAATTGGCGCTCCCGCAATCCCCCTATAGCTTCGTGCGGCGACCGCGGGTCTATGAAAACGTGGGTTCAATCCCTTCGACATTTCGGGCGTCAAAACGGATCGATCAGGTCCGTAATCGCAAAAGTCGAAGTACGTGAAGCCCACGTATCGCTCCCGGCCCACCCGCGGACTCGCCCAGCCCAATCAACGAGTCGGGCGTGATACGGCCGGATGGACTGAGCGGATGACTTTTCATCGTTGAGCTTGGCCGGCGGGTCTGCGCGCCGACAGCACAACCGATTCTCGGTTTTCTTCGTTAGAGTTAGACTGTTCTCGATCATGGAAAACATACGCGCTGCATATGACGAGGTCTACGCCTACACGATGGGGCGGCCCGGCTTTATCCTGCAACACGTGGTCGACGCCTTCGCGGTGCAGGCCGCGACCGCCGATACGAAACCGATTGGCATTGTGTTCGGCTTGGTCGGACTTTATCTTCATGTCGAAAAGCAGTTCTCGGGCAGTCAGGTCCAGAAGGCACATATGGAGTTGGGACGGAAAAAAGGAGAGTGGCCGAACGTCTATTTGCCCGACGATCGTGGCAACATGACCGCAGCCGAGGTGCTGGCAGCGAACGCCGGTCCTGAGCGTGATAGGGCGATCGAAGACTGGTGCAAATCTGTGTGGACTGCCTGCAGCGCCAATCGCAAGATAATCATCGACCTTCTGAGGAAACACCAAGTGATTTAGTCAGCAACGGGTCCACCAGGACTATCGAAAACGCTCCGTAGCGCCGGCAGACCATGCTTTTGGCTCTCGGGCGACGTGGCAGAAAAACGGGAATCCATTCTTTTGAGTCATCGGCCGGTGGACCCTGAGAACACCGAACAGATGGATCTCTTCTTCCGTTAGCGGTGGGAACCTCGGTATGCGATTCCGAGTCTGCCTGCCAGTCCGGCCAAATGCTCGTCTGCTGTCCAGAGGGACACATCGGCCACGAGCGCCGAAGCGAGCAGGTGCGCATCGATCCACCCAATGCCTTTGCCGTGCAACTTGCGCGACCGAACGAAGGCAGCGACCTCCGCGTGACCGACAGCCGGAACCCGGTGAATGAGGTCGTACGAGTTCAGAAACCGGCTTCGCCCACCGGCATTTCCGATCAGCAACTCGCCGTATACCAGATCGTGCCCGGCGGCCTCGTCTAGCCCAAGTAAGCGGTCCAATTCGGCAGCGTAGGGCATCCGGTTGACAAGAAACCGGATCCAAACAGAGGTGTCTACGAGTACCATCAGGCCGCCGCTCTTCTCTTGCCGGCCCGTGGCCTGCGCCTTGGAACATCTGTCGCGCCGGTATCGGAACCCCTGAGTTTGCGCAGTCTCTCATAGGCTGCGTGCCGGATTAGGGCTTCGAGGCCGAGTCGCACCGTCTCCGTATCGGTCGATGCGCCACACGCTTGCCTGGCGGCGCTAAGGGTTGGTCCATCGATATGGAGCGTCTTCTTCATACATCCGAAATTACCATCCTTATACAGTAGTATAGTCCATACGCCGGCGCCGACGAAAAGCCGAGACGACTCTCGGCTCAGCAAGCCTGGCGGCTTGCGCCACGCCCGCGGAGACCGCGCGATATTGCATTCGGCTATCCTTGTATACAGCCTGCCGTTGAGGAGACACCATGAGCATCACGCGAAGAAGCGTTATCGGGGGAACTGTGCTGGGGGCGCTGGCGGCGTCGGCGCAAACCGGCGGCGACGAAGGGCAGCAGTTCTTGCTGCGGCTTTTGAAGGCCAATGACGACGCCGTGGGCAGGATGCTGAACCAGCCATCCGGCGGCCGGGGCGGAGCGGCGCGGGTAGGGCGGGGCGAGAACATCGCGGCCTTGACGGCGGCCTACTGCTCGCCTGAATCCTCCTATTATCGAGGGGACAAGCTGATTCCCCCGATGGAGCGCGGCGCGCAGGCGCTGGTGGATGCTCAAAACCCGGATGGACTGCTGGACGCGGGAAATCTGGATTCTCCGCCGGATACCGGGTTTGTGGTGGAGGCGACGGCGGCGTCCCTCGCCGTGGCGCGCGGCCAGGACGCGCGGCTCAATGGAATGAGGGACACGCTGAGCAAGTTTCTCCTTAAGGTGGGAGACGGGCTGGTGACCGGAGGGATTCACACGCCGAATCATCGCTGGGTGGTGTGCGCGGCCCTGGCGCGAATCAACAGCCTTTTCCCGGCGGCGAAGTACGTCAACCGCATTGACGACTGGCTGGGAGAGGGAATCTATCAGGACGCCGACGGTCAATTCCCGGAGCGCAGCCCGAACTACGCGAGGGTGGAAGTGAACGCGTTCGTGACCCTGGCGCGCCTGTTGAACCGCCCGGCGCTGCTGGAACCGGTGCGGCGGCATTTGACTGCGAACCTGTACCTGATGCAGCCCGACGGGGAACTGGAAACGGTGCAATCGCGGCGGCAGGACCAGGACCGACCGATTCACGTGGCCAACTTCTATCTGCAGTACCGCTACCTGGCCATTCGCGACAACAACGCGGCGTTTGCGGCGGTGGCGCGGTTGATTGCGTCACGTCCCGGAGAGGGGCTGGTGGAAGGGACCAACCCGGCGATCTATTTCATTGAAGAGCCGCTGCTGCGCAAGCCGCTGCCGGCGGGAGGCGAGGCGCCATCGGACTACCAGAGGGTGTTTACGGCCAGCCAGTTGGTGCGGGTGAGAAGGGGGGATCGCGCGGCGTCGATTTTCGGAGGTGAAGATTGGCCGCTGGGAGTGGCATCGGGGTTGGCCCATAACCCAACCTTTTTCAGTTTCCGGAAGGGCAAGGCGATTCTGGAATCCGTGCGCATGGGCGGGCAGTTCTTCAGCCTGGGCGCGTTCCGCGCCGAGGGCGTCACTGTGGATGGCAACCAGACCGTGTTGCATCAGCGCTATGAGGCTCCGTATTACCAACCGCTGCCGAAACAGTACCGCAACGCGAAAGGCGACTACGCGCTGACGCCGGTGAAAGACGGCCGATTCTGGAGCAAGCTGGATTTTCCGCACCGGCAAATGAGCAATGTGCAAACCCTGGACCAGAAGGTGACGGTGGTGGAGAAGGAGGGCGCGTTCGAATTGCGGATTGAGATCACAGGCCACGAGCGCGTACCCTACGCCGTGGAGTTGGCGTTCCGCGCCGGGGGCCAATTCGGCGGCGCGATTCGTGAAACGGCGGCGGGCGGGCGCGCGGGGGCAGGGGAGAGCAAGACCGCTTTCCTGACGGCCGGTACGGGGACCTACCGAGTGGGAGAGGATGCGATCGAGTTCGGGCCGGGGCAGGCGGATCACGAATCGGTCAACCTTGCGGGACATACTTACCAGGCGCATGGAGGTTCGCTGCGGGCGTCGGGCAACTGCATTTACATCACTGGCTACACGCCGTTCCGGAAGGCGATTGTCATTCGCGGGGTTTAGGGGTATGACTGGTTCGTGAACGCCTCAACTCCGCCCGATTTTCTCGATCTCTCGCTTAACCACGCCCCGTTCCAACGTGGCCAGCGGCAAGGACAGGAACAGTGCGATCCTGCGATCGAGAATCGTAAAGGCCTCGAAGAAGGCGTGTCGAACCTGGTCAGGGGGGCCCTGGACTGCCGCGGGGTCCGGCACGCTCCACTTCGCGGTTAGAGGATGTCCGGGCCAGACAGGGCACACTTCCGCCGCCGCGCTGTCGCATACCGTGAAAACAAAGTGCATGGGCGGCGCATCCGGACCCGCGAACTCATCCCAGCTCTTACTGCGGAGTCCATCGGCCGTCATGCCGGCGCCGGCGATCTGGTCGATGGCTTCAGGACGGACGCGGCCGGCCGGATGGCTGCCCGCGCTGAAGGCGGTGAAATTCGGAGCACCCTTCCGGTTCATGATCGCTTCGGCCATAATGGACCGGGCGGAGTTGCCGGTGCACAAGAAAAGAACGTTGAAATGTCGTGGCGTCATGGCGTCCCCTTTTTCTCGAATTTGCGCCGTGAGGAACTGTGCGTGGCCTAAGCGCAACAGCCCGGAGCGCAGCAGCGCACTGGTTTGGAGGCCCGGATCAAAGCGCTCATGAATTTGCCTTCAACCTGCGGCGCGAGCTCGTCCACATTGAGGCCCTGACCGCTTAGGAAGGTTCGCGCATCTTCGATGTTGTAAACCCGCGCCGGCTCAATCTCGACGCCCTCAAAACCAGCCTTGGCGAGCTTCGCCGCGTATTCGTAATCGCTAAGCGCTCCGGCGATACAGCCGACCCAGAGCAGCATATTCTCGCGCACTTCGGCCGGCACTTCTCCGCGCGTCACGACATCGGACACGGCGAGACGTCCGCCGGGTTTCAGGACGCGAAACGCCTCACGCAGGACGCGATCTTTGTCGCCCGAGAGATTGATGACGCAATTGGAGATGACCACATCCACCGTGTGATCCGGCAGTGGGATATGTTCGATCTCGCCCTTGAGAAATTCCACATTCTCCACTCCGGCCTTGCGCTGGTTTTCCCGCGCGAGGGCAAGCATCTCATTTGTCATGTCGAGACCGTAGGCTTTGCCGGTAGAGCCGACACGCCGCGCGGAAAGCAGCACGTCGATGCCGCCGCCGGATCCGAGATCGAGCACCGTTTCCCCCGGCCGGAGTTGGGCGAGCGCCGTCGGGTTGCCGCAGCCTAGCGAAGCCAGGACCGCTTCTTGCGGCAGCTCGCCGGTTTGGGCGGCATCGTAGAGGTTGGATGTAATCGGGTCGCAGCAGCCATCGAGCGCCGCCGAGGCCCCGCAGCAGGAACTGCCGCCCGCGTTCACACGCAACGCCGCCTGTCCGTACTTCTCTTTCACGACTTCTTTCAGCTCCATCATGGTCCTCACTTGCACAGGCGCACGATCGCCCGGGGTTCGACTGCCTTGTTACGAGTGCAGCACTCGGCATACAGGAAGCTCAGCAGTTCCTGCAGCGCCTCCGCATTGGCCGAATACCAGAGGTACGTGCCTTCACGCCTGACTTTCACCAAACCCTCGTTCTTGAGCTTTTCGAGGTGGTGTGAAAGCGTAGATGCCGCGATGCCCAGATCGCTGCCGATCTCGCCCACCACCATCCCGTCCGGGTGGGCCGAAAGCAGGAGGCGCATGATCCGCAATCGCGGGGCGGCGCCCATTGCGGCAAACATGTCCGCGTAACGCGTAACCATTTCTTCGGATGGTTTGGCCGCCATTTCTATAATTCTATAATAATGGAAGTATAGAAGCAAGGGGTTTTTGAAGGACGCGGCTTGCACGGCGGATTCGCTTGCGTGTACGTTGATTACGACCGCCGCCGGTGACCGCTCTCTTACGGTCGCGGCTCGGTTGAAGCGCCTGAGTTTGGTGAGGCGCGGCGCCTCACGGCTTGGACTGCGTAAACGGCGAAACCGGCGCCGGCGGGGACGGCCCAGTAGACGATCCGCAGAGTGACGGTGAAGGCCGCTATGCCAAGGGCCATGCCCCACATGAAGGTCTCGCCCGTGAAGCCGTCCATCCAATCGGGGCGGGCGCGACCGACGGGCAGGCGCGGGCGCAGAGCGGGCATGAGGCGCGGGACGGCACGAAAGTACTCGCGGTAGCTTTGGCCTTGCGAGGCCAGCAGGCCGGCTTCCTCACGCAGGATCAGGCGATAGACGATGACGATGTTTCCGGCAACGATGATGGCAAAACCAAAGCGTCCGGCCATGGTCCCAATCCCGAGGGCCAGCAGGACATTGCCGAGGTAGAGCGGATTGCGAACGAAGCGATACGGGCCATCGGCTGTGAGCCGCTCGCTGTGAAGTTTGGGGTCGTGCACGACGGAGCTGTGCAGGTAGGCCTCGGCCCAGGAGCGGATGAGCGCCGCGGCGGCCGTCAGCGCCGTACCGAAGCCTAAGATCAAGCGCGTATAGGCGGTCACGTGGGGCGAACCGGCGCCTGCCAGCCATTGCGCCACGGACACAGCGAAGTTCGTGTCCCCGGCGGAGTACCGGCTGAACCCCAGCCAGAAGACGCCGCCGACGATCCAAAAGCGGACGCGAAATTCGAGATCCGCGGCGCGAAGCCAGGACAGGCGGTCGGGCATTCCGTCAGTGTCTCACGGCCCGGACGAATACGACATCGGGCCGGGATTGCGGATAACCGACTCCGATATCCGCATTATGCTATTCTCTCAGTGGAGAGTACCATGCTGGAAGATTTGTTACAACCGTCACACCTGCTTGTCATTCTGGGCATCGCCCTGCTGATGTTCGGACCGAAGAAGCTGCCCGAACTCGGAACCGGACTTGCGCAAGGCATCCGCAGTTTCAAGGACTCATTGAAGGAAGTTACGCCGGACGCTGCCAAGCGCGAGGACTAACGAGCGGTTCCGCCCAGGAGGCGCCGCAGCGTCCGCAGGGCTGCGACGATTCGCTTCCGCTCGGCGGGAGCGGCCTGCTTGAGAGCTGTGACCAGCGGAGGAAGGGCAAGCTCCGGCAGCTTATCCCGCACGAACCGGCGAACCGCTCCGGTGACCACAATGCGGCTGAGGCGGGCATCCGCGGCGGACGTCTGGCGGGCCACCATGCCGCGCTTCTCCAGGCGGTCGACGATGCCCGAAACGGTGCTGTGCGCCAGGCCGGCGCGGCTGCTCAATTCCTTGAGGCTGAGGCCCGGGGTTCCGACCAGGATCTGCAGGATGCCGATCTGCGGGGCGGTGAGTTCTCCGCGGGCGATGGCGGCGTCCAACGGCTTACGCAAGGCGCGGCGGATGGCGCGCAGGTCCCCATCGATTTCGCGAGCCATTTCGGCGAGTGCGGCCGGCGGCTTCACGATCACCACACCAGCGGGATGAGGGCCTTCACGCGGCGCTTGTAGACGGCGTATTCGGCGCCGAATTCCCGCTCCATGAATGCCTCTTCGGTATAGGATTTGAGACGCCAGCCGAAGACCGCCAGCGCAGTCCCCAGCAGTCCTCCCACGCGCGCGTAGAAGATTGCGGTTCCCAGCAGGGCCAGGGCGAGACCGGAGTAAATGGGATGCCGGACCACGGCGTAGGGGCCGCGCAGGATGAGTTGGTGATCCTGTTTGACGGTGACGGTTCCGCTCCAGTTCCGGCCCAGTACGACGCGCGCGAAAATCGCGATGCCGAGCCCGGCCGCGGTGAGTGCGAGACCGGTCCATTCGACGGCGGGCGCCGGGGCGATGAAGAACGCATTCAGCGGACCGGGTCGAAACGAAGCGCGGAAAACCATTCCGTAGGCCAGGATCGCGATGGCCAGGTGCATCATGCGGGCGGCGGGGGGCTCACGGCGCCGGGCGCGCTTGGCGGTCAGGGCGCCGACAGCCCAAACGAGGGCCCCGGCGATCCAGAGGGAAACGAGAATGGGATGGAGTGAGTTTGGCATATCGGTCGTACACGACGCGTCGTATACGACCGATTATAGCTTATGGAAAGAGGCGGGGCTAGCGCCAGCGGCCTTCATGAAAGCGGTACCTGGCGCCTTGCCTTTCCCAGTACGGGGCAACCCAGACCGCATGGGGACGCGGCGGGCGCACCCATCGTCCCGCTACCCAGGCATGCGCGCCGCCGGACCAGCCCCAATAGCCGTTGACCCAAACGTAACCCGGTCCGGGTGCGACGCCGAAGGCTTCGGCGCGCAACGGGGGCGGCGGCACGTTGGAATAGTAGACGACGCCGGCGCACGCGGCCAGGGAAAGCATCGCAAAGACAGTCGCCAGCAGTGACGCGCGCTTCATAAGTGACTCCTGGATGGCTCCACAAGAAAGCAGGCCAGCAGGCCCGCTCCACTAATAGAAACACGGCGGTTGAGCGGGAGTTACGGAGTGAGGGCAGGGCGGGAAACAGGCACTGTGACAAAGCGCACGGCGATATATTGCCGGGGCAGGACGGGAGTCATGGTAAAAACTGCCAGACGATGCCGATTGCGGAATGTCGCAGCGCACGCAAGTACGGGCTTCGGAAGGACTTCGCAACAATGGCAATGCGGATGCCTCAGAGTGGGCATGGGTTGCCGTTTGGGCCCGGCCCGGATGGCTTTGAAATCAACTGAGGAGAGGAAGGACCACCTATATGAAACATCATTCGATTGTCACCGCGCCGAGACTGCTGGCCGCCCTTTGCGGCATCGCGCTTGCCGCGGGTATTGTTGGGACTCGCGCCAAGGCGGAAATCGGGGACCAGAGAACCGTACTTACTGTACAGGGTCAACCGATACAGGTGCGAGACACGGTGCTCGAACCCGGCACCTATGTGTTGAAGCTGCTGTACTCGAATACGGGATCGCACAACGTGGTTCACATCTACAAGGCCAACGAAAACGGCTTTGTCGCCGACGTGATCGCAGTTCCGACGTCGCGCCCGGAGAACCAGCGGGTTGACAAACCCCAGTTCACATTCTGGGAAACGCCCACGGGGACCGCGCGAGCCATGCGCACGTGGTGGTTCGGCGACTCGGTGATGGGCGAGGAGTTCGCATACCCCGCGCACCCGAAGGAACTGGTTGCAACCTCCAGCGTTTCGACGATGCCGGCCCAGCCGGAAGCGGCCGTAACGCCGGCTTCCGCGCCGGAGAAAGAGGAGAGTGCGCCCGCCGAAGTAGCGGAGAATACCGCCGCTCCGGAACCCGCGGCCGAACCGGCCCCGAGTAACGAGCCCAACCCCATGACGGCGGCGGCAGAACCGCAGAGTGCGCCCAATCCACCGGCGAACCCTCCGGCGCAGATGCCTAAGACCGCCAGCCCATTTCCGCTGATAGGGCTTTGCGGAATGCTGGCGATGTCTCTCGCAGGGTTGTTTCGCCTGGCGCGATTGTCGTAAAGTCGATACAGGCGGGGAGAAGGACGTGAACCGGCGCGCGGCAATTCGGAATTTGGGAATTGCCGGCGCCGTTTTTTTTGGGCGCAAGGCGCTCGCTCAGCAGGAGGCGGGCGAGCCGGATTTCGTGATTCGCAGCGACGTCCGCCTGGTGCTGCTGGATGTCAGCGTAAAGGACCGGGCGGGCAGAACGGTGGAAGGTCTCACGGTCGACCAGTTCGGCGTCTACGAGAACGGCGTAGCCCAGCGGATTACGGTATTCGCCCACAGCGACCTTCCGGTGACGGTGGGAATCCTGGTGGATGAGAGCCGCAGCATGACGTCCAAACGAGCGGAGGTCATTGCCGCGGCCGAAGCGTTTGTCAAGAGCAGCAACCCCAAGGACGAAGTCTTCATCCTCAATTTCAACGACAACGTGACGCCCGGACTGCCCGGCGGCGTGCTCTTCTCGGACGACTGCGACCAACTGCGCGCGGCGCTGGACCGTGGAGTTCCGCGCGGGATGACGGCCCTGAACGATGCGGTGGTGGAGGGCCTGGAGCAATCGAAATTGGGGAAGCGCGACAAGAAGGCGCTGATTGTGATCAGCGATGGCGGCGACAACGCCAGCCGGCACACGCGGCGCGAGACCATCGAGCGCATCGAGCGGAGCCTGGCCACGGTGTACACGGTGGGATTATTCGATCCGAACAATCCGGACCAGGATGCGCGCATTCTAAAGCTGCTCGCCAAAATCAGCGGCGGGGAATGTTACTTTCCCGAGAGCCCGGCCGGCATGGACGGGGTGTGCCGCGAAATCGCGGAGGACATCCGAACGCGCTATACCGTGGGATACGCGCCCGCGGCGCGCAACGGGGCTGGGACCCTGAGGCGGATCCAGGTGAACGTAACGGGCGCGGGCCACGCCAAGCTGAATGCGCGTACGCGCGTCAGCTACCGCTACGAGGATGCGGCGGCTCCGGAAGAGTGAGCCTGACGCGCGACGAGCGAGAGCCAGTGATGGTTCGGGCGCGCGCTGGCGGCGGGGACCGGGCCATCGATGCGGACTTCGGCCAGCTCGCCGATCAGATTTTCGGCCCACCGATAGACGTTGTGCTCGCGCACGGCCGCGCGCATCCTTCTCATGCGCATGGAACGCTCCTCGCCGGGCATGGTCAGAGACTTGTCGATGGCGCCGGCCAATTCGTCCGTGTCATAGGGATTGACCACGAGAGCGTCCGCCAGCTCATAGCAGGCGCCGGTGAAGCGGCTCAAGATCAGCGCGCCGCGCTCATCGTGACGCGCCGCAACGTACTCCTTGGCGACCAGGTTCATTCCATCGTGGAGGGAAGTGACCAAACAGAAGTCGGCCGCCCGATAGTACGGCTGAATTTCCTGGTGGCTATGATGCCTCTTGACGAACACGATGGGCTTCCAGGCGCCGGTTCGAAAGCGGCGGTTGATTCGATTGGCTTCCTCCTCGACTTCCGTCATCAGGTCCTGATAGCGCCGGATGTGGGTGCGGCTGGGGGCGCCGATCTGAACGAAGGTTAGTTTCTCGCAATAGGACGGGTGTAGGTCCAAGAGGCGCTCGATGCCGCGAAAGCGCTCCGGAATGCCTTTGGTGTAGTCGACGCGATCGACGCCCAGGCCGAGGATGGTACCCTCGACGCCGAGCGCCTGCAATAACGCGGCGCCGGTGGGGGCATCGGGCGGCGCCCCGTTCTCGCCGTTGAAGGCGACGCTGATGGGAAAAGGTCTCACGGTGGTGAGCCGGTTGCGGCGGTTGACGGCGAAGCGCTCCCAATCGATGCGCGATTCCAGGGCGCGGTCGACGGTGGCCAGGAAGTTGTTGCAGTGCGCCTGAATGTGAAAGCCGATGAGATCGGCGCCGAGCATTCCATCGAGCAACTCGCGCTGCCAGGGGCAGATGCCGAATGCCTCCGGATTCGGCCAGGGGATGTGCCAGAAGATGGCAATGCGAGCGTCGGTGCGGCGTTCCTTGATCATTGCCGGCGCGAGCGCGAAGTGATAATCCTGCACCAGGACAAACGGTTCCGGCTGGCCCTCCATTTCATCGGCCAGGGCGTCGGCGAACTTCTGGTTCACGGACCGGTAGTGGTCCCAATCGCCGGTGCGGAAGATGGGACGCGTGTGGGCGATGTGGCAGAGGGGCCAGAGGCCCTCGTTGGCGAAACCGAAATAGAAACCCTCTTCCTCCTCGGGGCTCAGCCAAACCCGGCGCAGTCCATACTGCGGATGATCGGGCGGAACGCGCAGGCGGCCGTGCGCATCGGCGGTCTCGCGGTCGGCGTCGCCGGTGGCCTGGGCAACCCAGATGCCGTCGCAGGCGCGCAGTACGGGTTCGAGAGCGGTTACGAGGCCGCTGGGGGGGACCGAACAGACGATCTCGCTGCCGCGGTGAACGTGCTCATACGGCTCGCGGTTGGAGACCGCGAACAAGCGGCTTCCGTTCAACTTGGCTTGCATCGAAATGCGCAGGCGTTCGGCGGTCCACTGGGATAGGGATGCGTCGCGCAGGCGAGCCTCTTCCTCTGCCGCGGCGCGGGCAATGTGGAGACTGGATGCCAGGCGCGTGACTTCGCTGGCGAGGGGTTCGAACAACTCTCCCTGAGGGAGCTTTCCCTCAGCCGTCGCGCGGCCGGTGCGCATGTCGCGCAGCCAATCCGTCATGCGGCGGAGGGGCCGGCCGAAGCTCCAGCGGACAATCGATAATGTGATGCCGACGATCAGCAGCGTCTGCGCTACGCTAGAGGCGACGTGACGCCAGATGGGGGCGTGAAGGAAGCTGACGTCATGGAAGATCCCGATGGCTCCGACGGTGCGCGCACCGGCCTGGAGGGGCAGCGAGAAGAGATGCATGCGGTCGCCGTTCATGGTGAGGAACTCGCTGCGGCCCTGTCCCGACTTGAGGGAGGCGAGGACGGCGGATGGCGGCGGGTCTAAGCGCCCCAGGTGCGAGGTGATGGCGAGCGTCTGCCCGCTGAAATCGTAGATGGCCATGCCGGCGAACTGGCCGCGGTTCGGAAGGCGGTCCACCAGGGCTTGCAGTTCCGGAACGGAGCCGTCAATCAGCCTTTGTTCCACCGGGACCCGCTGGCTTTCCGCCAATACCATGGCCTGCCACTGGACCGAGTCCTTCATGGAACGCATTTCGGCCGCGGCCTGGTAGGCGGCGAAGACCAGCGACACAGCGGCCACTCCACCGAGCAGGGAAACCATCAAGCGGCGATTTAGTTCCATGCATCCCCCCGATCTACGGCGCCCGTGGTGTCCAAGAACTCACTCAACGGGCCAGAAGACGGTAGAGCAGGAGGTCCGCCCCACCAACAGAAGGCAAACGGGCCCCTGAGACGGGGGACCGGGTCCGCCCCACCGCTAGCCCCTCACTTCAACCTTATCCCTCAACGAGAATACCAGAGGCGTCTCGGCCGGCAGAGTTACGTTTTTCCGGCCGGTGACAAGCGCGGCAGTGGCGCCGGCCGCCACTCCGGCGCCCCCTCCAATGAGGGCTCCGGCGCCGCCGTGGGCGATGGCTCCAATGGCCGCGCCGACTCCGCCGCCGCCGCCGATCAGCGCCAGGTTGCGCTTCTTATGCGATCCGCTGACGCGTGTTTTCGGCCCCGTCTCGATGGGATACGTGGCGCCGTTCAGTTGGAAAGAGACGAGAGCCAACTCCATCACGGCCCTTCCCTTGAGACGTCCGGACCTTTTAGCCACGACTACGCGGCCGTCAAATGGCGTCCCGACAGGAACCACCACGCGTCCGTCCACCGCGATTGGAGAATCCAGAGTTGCCTGGAAGGCGTGGCCGGCGCGGTCGTATTTCGTGCCCAGAGTCCGATCCAGGCGGACACGGACGTCCGTGCCCGCAGGGATCAGAAATGTTTGGGGGGCAGCTTGGCCGGCGGCGGCCGGCGTTGCCTGAGGCGGTCCCGTTTGAGCTTGCGCGGCCTGTTGTTTTGGCGCCCGGCTGCAACCCGCCGCTCCCAGTAACGATAACGCCACAACCAACATCTTCTTAGACATAAAAGATCACCTCATTCACCGCGAAGCCATGGTGGTTCTTGGAGTTGCCAGATATCCGGTCACCTCGCCTTTGTTTACGGTGTTGATGACAAGCTCGTACGGCTGGCGCCGGCCGGCAACGTAGAATTGGATCGGCTCGTCGATGGTCCGGTCGCGCTTTTCCGTGGTCTTATCGTCGGCGCTTATGTCCAGGGTGAATTTGTTTTTCTTGGGATCGGTTTTCCGCAAAGTGAGCCGGATGTCGCCGACTTTCTGGGGAGCGCCCGTCTTCATGTCGAACTCGAAATAATTGCGCTCGCCCAGTTGGCGCAGCTCCGCCAGTTCCCTGGCGTTAGTTGCAATCAGGCCGCTCATCACTCCCATATCGCCGTTGACCCGCTTCAACTCGGTCCCCGTGCCTTCCAGTTCCGATCGCGCGGTAGCCACGTCGGCCTTGACATTGCTGACGTCGCCTTTGACGTTGTCCACATCGCCGCTCACTTGATCCAGCTTCGATGCGGCGGTTGCGGTGGTGTTCTTCAGATCATTGACGGCGCTCGCCACCTGCTGTTGCTCAGCCACCTGGTGCTGCTGCAGGGCGGAGGTCATTCTGGCACTGCTTTTGCGGTCTTCCGTGCGGGCCTGGTCCAATGCCGCGGCGGCTTCCTGGCGAGCTTCCGAGGATAACGATTCCATGCGCTGCTGAGCTTCCCGGCTGGCGGCGCCCACCTTTTGATCCACGGCCGCGATCTGCGCGGTTAGCGCGTCCCGAGAGTTGGCGGCGTCGGTCGAGAGATCGTGGGTCATAAAAATCAGGTATGCGTTGGCGGCCAGGGACAGGACAACGGCCGCATACCAGACCACGTGCATCCGCGAGGCCGGCCGCGGTTTCAGCGATTCCCGATCGAGGGAATCGTCTTCCGGAGAATCGTGCAACATAAATACCTCCTTTTGCTATTGGTTTGCGGTTTCGCCGGCAGGCGGAAGCGCCTGCACCACTTCGGCGCTCATCCTGGGACGATGCGCAGCCGATGCAATCCTCTTGAACAGATGGACTGGGTTCAGCCGTGCGATGCCGTGGCTGGATTGGAGCGCGGCAGGCGGATCGGGCGCCGTCGCGAGCGGTTCCGGCGCCGGGGCCGGGGCTGCGGCGTCCGCGGCTTCGGTTGGCCGCCGATGCGCCACGAATGGCGATGGCCGCGTCTCGGGCGCGGGCGCACTCTGCGCCGGGAGGGATTCCGCCGCGGGGGCCAGCCGCGCACGGACCACGAATCGCCGCGGCGCCGGCCCAATGTATTCGAACGGATAACAGGTGACTAAGGTCAACGATGGCTCGCGCGTATTGGCAAGAACGCCCGTGTCGCCGTCGCCGACCACGGCGGTCCACTCCACCACATATCGATAAGATCCGCCGGGGGTGGTCACCTGGATCCGGTCGTCTTTGCGAATGTCTCGCAGCGGCCGGAAGAAGGTATCGCGATGGCCGGCGATCACCAGGTTCCCCGGTTCGCCGGCGCCAGGGCTGCCCGGCAGGCGTCCGGCGCCCAGGACCAGGCTAGCCGCGTCGTCCCCGTTCAGCACAAGCACGGAAAGCCCCAGCCGAGGGATCTCAAGGCGGCCCAGTAAGCCTCCGTCCGGGCGGGCAGCGTGCACGCCTTGGTTGTTCGAAGCGCCGCCGGCCTGGATCAAACGGTTCAACCGGCGATTCTGGTAGGCCTGGTAGACTCGCCCCTCCAGCCAGGCTCCGGCCCAACAACTTAGCAGTAGAGCGCCGACCGCCAACAGGCTACGCTCGGCACGGAGAAGGTAACTGCGTGCGCGAACTGACATTCGGTCTGTCACACAGGGCCTCAGTTGGGCTTGTTTGCAGATAGCGGGCCAATCGCGCAGGGACGGAAACGCACATACCGGCGGAAGCTGCGTTCATGCAACGACTTCCCCGGAGGGACGCGGCGTCCTGCGAAGCGGTCCCGCCGCGGCGGCGTGCGCGCGTTTGCGCTTCGGTGTGAAGTAATTAGACGGCAACGCGCAGAATTTACGCGGTCGGCGCGGTCCGGACGCCCAACATGCGCCAGAATGCGAGGGGCGGCAAAATGGCAGGCTTCGTGCGGTGTCGAAGGAGTGCCGCCAACCATTTGTCAGCCCTTGCTCCCGGAGGGCCTAAATGAGATCCGCGAACGGGTGGTGGAAGCCACGAAACTCGCGCTGTTTCTGGATTTTGACGGTACCCTGACGCGCATTGTAGACGACCCGGCGGAGGCATATCTTGACGCGCCCACGCGTGAAGTGTTGGAAGCGCTGGCCGAGGGTGACGAAATCCTGGTGACGATTATCAGCGGCCGTTCGGCGCCCGATCTGCGGATGCGGGTGGGTCTCGATAAGGTGGTTTATGCGGGAAACCACGGCCTGGAAATCAGCGGCCCCGGCCTGGAGTTTACCGAGCCGCGGGCGGCCGCCAGCCGGGAATCGCTTGGCAGGCTTTCCGCGGCGCTGGTCCGGAAACTGGAAGGCATGGCGGGAGTTAGCGTGGAAAACAAGGGGCTGAGCGTGAGCATCCACTACCGCCTGGCTTCGCCGGAAACCGTGCGGGACGCGCTCCGCGTGGTGTCGGAACAGGTGGCTCGCGACTTTTCCGCGCTCCGGCTAACCAGCGGCAAGAGAGTGCTGAACATCCTGCCTGACACCGAATGGAACAAGGGGTCGGCGGTCCGGTGGATTACCCAGCGGGCGCCGGGCGGGCCGCGGCTGCCACTTTATCTTGGCGACGACCGCACCGATGAAGACGCCTTTCGCCACTTGCGGGACGGCATCACAATCCACGTAGGCGACCCGCCCGGGGAGACTTCCGCGCAATACTATGTGGCGGGTCCGGCCAAGGTGGCGGCCTTTCTGCGATGGCTGGAGTGGAACCGATGAGTGAAGCCGGGAAACAAGTCGAGCCGTTTGTCTTCCACACGGAAAATCAACTGGTGGTGCTCACGGGACGCAAGGCGCGCAATGCCGCCGAGATGCTCTCGCAACTGACGGAGGTTTCGGGATCGTCCATCTTTTACCACACGCACTATCTCTACCTCAGCCACCATTTTGAGAAACCGCCGTTCTATAACGACTTCGCCAAATGGGTGTCCGAAGCGCTCCAGGAAGAGCGCCTCGCCGAGCGGCTGGCGGCCATCGACATGCTTGCCATACCGTCCATCCGGCAGTTGCGCGAGGAAATCGTCGCGGTGTTTCGGCGGCATTTGGACGACGGCGGTGAAAGCCGGGAAGCGCCGCGCGGAGACGAGTTCCATTTTTGCGAATCGAAGAGTTTCATTATGCCGACCGGCCTGGTGGCCCAGGATCTACCGGAGTTTTTCTCGCAGATCGCAGAGGTCAGCACCTCCTGCATACACTTCCATTTCTTTGAGGCGCGGCTGCGCCTGGAACGCCCCACCAACGACTTTTCTCAGTGGTTAAACGACCGCGGCGAAGAGCGACTGGCCCGCCGGATCGACCGATTGAACGCTTACGCCATGACGCTTGACGAGTTGAAGGCGGAGATTGTCAAGCTGGGGCGCAGATACCGGAGGAGCGATGGCGGTAACGCTTGAGGACTATCGGGAGATTGTCGGCCCCGGCGTGATTGAAGAGCTGCACACGCTGGCGGATCGCGTGCGCGGCCGCGTCATACAGAACATCAACTCCACCTCGGTGGGCGGCGGCGTGGCCGAAATCCTGACGCGCCTGATTCCGCTGATGCGCGAGCTGGGCATCGATGCTCGATGGGACGTGATCAAAGGCGACCAGGCCTTTTTCAACGTCACGAAGGCTTTCCATAACGCCCTTCACGGAAAGCCCGAGGAGATCTCCGCCGAGATGTTCGACGTGTTTCGCGCCAACACGGAAATGAACCTTCGCGAAACCGAGATTACGGGAGACGTAGTCTTCATCCACGATCCTCAGCCCGCCGGGCTGATTCAGCGAAAGGCGGAAATCGGGCGGCGATGGGTGTGGCGCTGTCACATCGACGTTTCGGCCCCGCAGGCGAACGTGTGGAACTTCCTGCGGGAGCACGTGGAAAAATATGACGCGGCGATGTTCTCCATGCCCGATTTCGCGCAGCGGCTGTCCATTCCGCAGTTCCGCGTGTCCCCGTCGATCGATCCGTTGAGCGATAAGAACAAGCCGCTCGAGAAATCGGCCATCGAGAAGGTGCTTGAGAAGTACCAGATCGACCGGCGGCGCCCCCTGCTGACGCAGATCTCGCGCTTCGACCGGCTGAAGGACCCTCTGGGCGTCATCGCCGCGTACCAGTTGGTCAAGAAGCGGCACAGCCGTTGTCAGCTTGTGCTGGCGGGCGGCGGCGCGACGGACGACCCGGAAGGCGAGGCAGTGCTGCGCGAAGTCCGCGAAGCGGCCGGGGCGGATCCCGACATTCACGTGCTCCTGCTGCCGCCCTTCAGCGACCTGGAAATCAACGCGCTGGTGCGCGCATCCACCATCGTGCTGCAAAAGTCCATTAAGGAAGGCTTCGGGCTGACGGTCAGCGAAGCGTTGTGGAAGAAGAAACCGGTGATCGGCGGGGCCGTGGGCGGCATCAAGTTGCAGATTATCAACGGCGTGACCGGCTATCTGACGCACTCCCCCGAAGGCGCCGCCAACCGCATCTCCGAGTTGCTGCGCGACAGCAAGCTCCGCGAACGCATGGGTGAGAATGGGTATCAGCACGTCCGGCAGAATTTCCTGGTCACGGTGAATGTCAAGAACTACCTTCTGATCATGCTGGCCCTGGACCATGCGGGCGAGAGCATCGTGAACTTGAACTGAGATCGAACGCGCACGTTCGCGGTCTGCAATTCTGACATACCACCCGCAGCATTTGCACGTTTCGGAACTTGAATTCCGGCCGGCGGCTCGCCGGATGGTGGGCCTAACACCCAAGAATACAGCGGGTCCCGGACTTTGGAACATCTCGTGCGTACTGAGGAGACACGGGTAGGAACTTTCACCAATAAAGGAGAGGACAATGGCAGCGACTACAACAGCATTGGAGTCCAGCCGTCTTGAGGACGTCCTGGCGCATTTGCCGATCTCGACCACGACTCAGTTCCACAAGTGGCAGACGGTCTATGCTCCGGAAACACCCCCGACGAGCATGTATCTGGTAGTTTCGGGCAACGTGGCGATTTCGAGAGTCACCGAGGACGGCTCCGAGGTGATTGTGGAGATCGTGGGGCCTGACGACCTGTTTGGCGAGTCCGCCTTTCTGGGCGCTTCCTGCCGCGGGGAGCGCGCGACCGCCATCGAGGACGTCGAGCTGATGACTTGGCCCATTTCCGACCTGGAGGACCTGGTTACGAAGCGGCCGCGCCTGGCGGTGGCGCTTCTGCAGATGCTCGCGCAGCACAACGCCAATCTGACGCTGCGCATCGAGAGTTTTGCGATCGATGGCGTGGAGCGCCGGTTGGCCCGTTCCCTGCTGCGCTTCTCCGAGCGCCTGGGATCCCCGGAAGAAGACGGGTCTGTGCGGGTGGCGCCATTCACCCACTCACTGCTGTCGCGATATGTCGGCACCTCGCGTGAGGTGGTCACGCAGCACATGAACCGCCTGCGCCGGCAGGGCTACCTGAGCTATTCGAGGCAAGGCATTCGGTTGTACCAGAATGCTCTGAAGGCGTCGATGAGTTCGCCGCTGAGTTAGGGTGCAGCGGGCGCCCCGCCAGTGGGGCAGGTTGTTAACCTGCGGCCGATTGCCAAATCGGCCTTTTGTTCTTCCCGTGGGCCCCTGTCTCCGTCCCTAAGGTCAGACGCTTGAGCGCTTCACCGGGCCGGAGGGGAGTTCTCTGGGTGAGCGCGAGGCCGATTGACAATCGGCCGCAGGTTGACAACCTGCCCCACAAGGCATCGAAGCCCAGCCCGCGAAAGCGCCTGCCCCACTAGCCTAAAGCGCCTTAAGACCCTGGAGCAACTGCTGCATCTTCTGCTGCATCTGCGCGGCCGCGGCCTGTTGATCCGGCGTCAGGATGGCGTAGAACTTGGCCTGCGCGGCGGCCCGGATCGCAAGGACTTGGCCGTGCAGCGCGCCTTGCGCGGCGGCCAGGCTCTGGATCTGGGCGGCGTCGTTGCTCGCGATGGCTGCCGCAAGAGACTGGCGATTCTGCTGCAACTGTTCGCGGAGGGGTTCAGCCGCCGTCCTGGCTTGCTGGCGGATCGTCTTGGCTTGGGCTTTCTGGGCGTCCGTCAGATTGAGCTTCTTCAACATGCGCTGGCGCACGGCGGCGCGCAGATTGAGACTGGCCGGGGCCGCGGCGGTTTGCGCGAAGGCCATCCCCGCCGCCAGCGCTGCCACGGTTGCGATTGCGGTCAAGTGTAGTTTCATGCGGTTCTGGAATCCTGCCTCCTAACCATAAACCCAAGGCTGGCCGAAAGGTTGCGCGGCCCGCGGGGCAAGACGCGGAAACCAAAAATGCGGTAGTATCGTCACAAAGCCATGGCCAATCATACTGCAGCGAAGCTCACCTCCCGTTCTATTGCCTTGCTTCTGATCGGCGCTTTGCCCGGTCTAGCCCAGGTCGGGCAGCTCCGGCGCCCCGCGGCGGCCGCCGCCAACCGAAGCGTCAAGCCCTCGCCGGTGTTTGCCCCCAACCGTTACGCGGTGTTCCTTACGGATCAGCCGGTGGCGGCGCGCTATCTTAGCCGGGAGAGCATGCAGACGGCGGAGGCGGCCCGATACCGCGAAGATCTGGAGCGCACCCAGGCGGGCGTGAAGAGCGCGCTGGCGAGCCGAAACATCAGAGTGGTTGGCTCCGTGGCTACGGCGTTGAACGCCATTTTCGTGGTGGCGCCGCCCGAAAGCCTGGCGGCGATCCGGGCGATTCCTGGCGTGGCCGGGGTCATGCCCATGCGGACCGGGCGAAAGCATCTCAACGTGGCTACCCAGTTGATGAACGCGGCGCCGGGCGCAACCACTTCGGCCTACGCCCCGGCGTGGACGCAACTGGGCGGTTCGAACAGCGCCGGCGCGGGCATCAAGATCGCGATTATCGATACGGGCATCGACCAGACCCACCCGGCCTTTCAGGATTCCACGCTTTCCATGCCTGCCGGATTTCCCAAGTGCAATACCGACCCGACCTGGTCCTGCACCGCCTACACCACCAACAAGGTGATTGTGGCGCGCAGTTATGTGCGGCAGATCTCCGCGTATAGCGCCACGGACCCGGCCAACCCGTTGCCCAGCACCACAACGCCCACCCCAGCCACTTCGCAACCGGACGACTATTCGCCCCGCGACCGCGACGGCCACGGCACCGCTGTGGCCTCGGCCGCCGCGGCCATCTACCCAACCGCCGGCCTCACGGTTCCCATCAACGGCACGGCGCCGAAGGCGTATCTGGGAAGCTATAAGGTCTACGGCACCCCCGGCGTGAACGACTATACGCCGGAGGACGTTTTCATTCAGGCCCTCGACGACGCGGTAAACGATGGCATGGACATCGTGAATCTCTCTTCGGGCCTTCCGGCCACCACCGGCGCGAAGGATACCGGCGCGGCTTGCGGCAATGCCGCCGGCGTGCCCTGCGACCCGCTCGGCTACGCGTTCGAAACGGTTGCCGAAGCAGGGACCGTCGTCGTGGTGTCGGCGGGCAATGGCGGCGTCAACTACAACGCCTACAACTACTATCCGATCTTCAGCTCAATGGCCACGCCGGCCGTTGCGCCCTCGGTGATTTCGGTCGGGGCAACCATGAATGGCCATGCCTTCGGGCCGAGCGTCAGCGTGCCTGGAGCGGGGGCAAGCTTTCAGAATATTCCCTCGGTGCCGAGCGATTCCTACCCGGTCAACCTGGGCGGGTTGACGGCGCCGCTGGTAGACGTCGGCGTTCTGACCGCCGACCAGGATGATTACGCCTGCGCCGCGCTGCCGACGAACTCGCTGGCGAATTCTTTCGCGTTGGTACAGCGCGGACCGACAGCCAGCCCGTGCTCGTTCTCCGTCAAGGCCGCCAACGTGCAGGCTGCCGGCGCAATCGGCATGATTATGTTTCAGGCGCCGGATTCGCCGACGTTATGGAACACGCTGGCGGGCGATCCGTACAATTACATTGAAACCGTGGACCAGTTCACCGGGCCTGTGGTCGGCATTTCCAACGCCATCGGGGTGCAGTTACAGGAGTACATTTTCCATAACGCGATTGTGAGCTATGCCTCAAACGGGTCCGTGGACCCGTGGCCGCTGGTGACCATCGATCTGTCCGGCGCGCTCCGGTCGCCCGACCCTGGGGTGGCCGCGAACGAGCTGGCTACTTATTCCTCCTTCGGTCCGGCGATGGCATACTTCCCGGCGACAGGGTGCGCTACTTGCAGCGGCGCGCTGGTCAAGCCCGATCTTGTGGCTACCGGCGGCGGCGACTACAACCTGATTCCGGACCCGAACGATTTGCCTCTGCTGGGATTCCCGGGCCTTTACGTGGCGGCCGAGATTTTCGACCCCACAGGCGAGGTGTACAGCTCCACCCGGTACGCGGCGGTCAATGGCACCAGCTTCGCCTCACCGCTGACGGCGGGCTCGGCGGCGTTGGTCAAGCAGGCGCATCCGGGTTATACCGCCGCACAGATCAAGTCCGCCCTGGTGAACTGGAGTAACGCAACGGCCGTTCAATTCGACGATGGCGCGTTCGGCGTGAACGGGTTCACGGGCAACGCCCCTGTGGACGTGCGGCAGATTGGGGCGGGGCTGCTCGATGCGGGCGCGGCGGCGCAGGCCACCATCGCGGCGACGCCGACCGCCGTGTCCTTCGGGGCCGTGAAGACGGGGGGATCTTTGCCGGCGTCGCAGCAGATTACAATTACCAACCTGGGTACGAGCGCGGTGACGTTGAACGTAGCCGTGGCGCAGACAGCGTCGGCGGCGAGCGCCATTGTTGCGGCCACTCCTTCGACCCTGAGCCTCGGGGCGGCGGGGAGCGGCACGGCCAGCGCAACCGTCACCGTATCCGTTACGGGAACCGTGCCGGCGGTCGGCGTCTACTACGGAAGCGTCAACCTGACGGGTACGGTGCCCAGCGGCGGCTCCGTAACCGCGCCGGGGACTTCCGTTCACATTCCGTACCTGTTTGAGGTTGGTAACGGCATCCTGGTATCCGGAGACGCGCTAACGGGCAACATTATTCCGGTATACGGAACGTATTTCGACGGGATCGTCGGCACGGATAACGGCCCGATCGGTATCCAACTGATCGATGCCGGCGGCCTCCCCGTAACCGGCTTTCCGGTGACGTTTTCGACCGGCGGCGGCGTGACGCTGCGGAGCGTGTCCGGGGAGCCGGCCTGCTCGGGCTCGGCGCTATCGGTCAGTTGCAACACCGACAACTACGGCATCGCCTATACCGATGTCCTGCTGGGACCGACTCCGGTTGCGGCGCCGTCTCAGTGTACGCAGTCTGAACCCGGCTGCATCATCGCGGGACCGACCGGGCTTTCGAGCGCGGCCTTGGCAATCACCATGAATATCCGTGCGCAGCCCACCATCGCGAACACCAGCGTTGTGGATGCCGCCCAGGGCAAGAGCCCCATCGCTCCCGGCTCCTACGTGGCCATCTACGGATCTGGCCTGAGCGATTACACCGCCGCGGAGACTACCACGACGCTTCCGCTGTCGCTGGAGGGCGTAACCGTGAGCTTCGACGCGCCCTCGGCGAGCCTCAGCGTGCCCGGGGACCTGATCTATGTGAGTCCCAACCAGGTGAACGTGCAAGTGCCCTGGGAATTGCAGGGCGTGAACGGCCCGGTGCAGATGAAGGTGACGCTCTACGAAACGGAGTATGGCAACCTGGCCACGGTGACGGTGGCGGATACCGCGCCATCCTTTTTCGAGACGACGCCTGGCGCGGAGGTGGCCGCGCTGATTGCCGGCACCTATAACTACGTGACGCCCACCAGCGCGGTAGCCAGAGGGACGGCGGTGCAGCTTTACGCGAACGGGCTTGGCCCGGTCAACAACCAACCGGCGTCGGGCGGCATGGCGCCATCCAGCAAGACCGCAAACACCAAGGCCACGCCCACGGTGACCATTGGCGGACAGACCGCCACGGTTTCCTACTGCGGCCTGGCCCCCGGTTCCCAGGGGTTGTATGAGATCGACGTGACGGTGCCGCCGCCCAGCGTCCTTACCACCACCGGCGCCGAAGCCGTTTCGCTGAGCATCGCGGGGAAGACGGCGACCTCAACCATTACCGTCAAGTAGGCGGCGCCAATTGATATAATCGGGTTCACAAATATGGCGAACCCGAAATACGCGGAGACCGGCAAGCCCGCTCCGGTTGCGGAGTTGGTTGCGACGCTCAGCGACGGCGCGAAGGTCAAGCGGCGCATTCCCCGCATGCGCGCCTGCGGCGAGAAGGACGCCAAAGGCAAGCTATGCGCCGGCCATCTGAAGCGCTGGTATTTCTTCGGCGACGAAGTCAAGAGCAAGTTCGGGGCGGATGCGGAGATCTACCGCTGCGAGCACTGCCACACGCTCTACCTGCCCAACCCGGAGGAAGAACCCCGCACGGGAACGTTGAGCTATTAGATAATTAGCTACTTTCGCTTGAACTGGTCGCCTGGCAGCCAATCCGGCAGTTTGTCCTGGTTGGCAATTTCTTTCCCCAACAGGAAGCCGTACTCGGCGGCCTGCTGCAACGCGGTGAAATCCCAATCCTCCTGGTATTCGTCGGAGGGCTGATGGTAGTGCTTCGTGTTGTATTCTTCCCAGGCCTTCTCGCCCCATCCAGCGGGCTTGCCGGCAAATTCGGTGGCATGGCCAATGGAAAACGCCGGCACGCCGGCATGCGCGAACGAGAAGTGATCCGAGCGGAAGTAATGGCCCTGCTCCGGCTGGTCCTCGGGCGCGATCGCCAGGTTCAGGCGTTTGGCTATCTGCTGCGCCAATGGCCAGGCCGTGGTGCGCTCGGCTCCGGTCACCACCACGTTGAGCGCGCGGCCCCACGGGTATAAGGCATCGTAGTTCAAATCGATCGCGGTCTTGGCGAGCGGGTATAGCGGATGCGCGGCGTAGTATTCGGATCCTTTCAAGCCGCCCTCCTCGGCTGTCACCGAGAGGAACAGCGCCGTGCGTTTCGGCTTCTGCGGCTGGGCCGCCCAGGCGCGCGCCAGCTCCATCAGGATGGCGCATCCGGTTCCGTTGTCGATGGCGCCGTTGTAAATGGCGTCTCCATTGACGGGCGTGCCGATCCCCAGGTGGTCCCAATGCGCGCTGAAGACCACAACCTCGTCCTTGAGCTTGGGATCGCTGCCCGGCACAATGGCCGCCACGTTGCGCGTATCGAGCGTGCGGACCTTCGAGTGCAAACTACCCCGCACCACGATGCCGAGCGGGATGGGCCGGAAATCGCGCTTCTCCGAGGCTGCCAGCATTTCGTCCACCGTCTTGCCTGCCAGGCCCAGCAGGTTCTCGCCCGCGTCGCGCGTCATCCATCCGGAAAAGGACAGAGCGTTCTGCCCCGGCGCCAGCTTGACGAACGGGGCCTCCCGTCCCCAGGAATTCCGCACCACCTCCCAGGCGTAACCCGCGGTGGGCGTAGTGTGGATAATGATGGCGCCGAGGGCTCCGCGCCGCACGGCCTCCTCGTACTTATAGACCCACCGGCCGTAATACGTCAGCGCGCGCCCGTCGAAGAATTTGGGATCGGTGGATTCCGGCTCGTTGGTGAATAGCACCAGCACCTTGCCCTTGACGTCCACCCCTTTAAAATCGTCCCAGTTCCACTCCGGCGCGGCGATGCCGTGGCCCACAAAAATGGCTTCTCCCGCGAAGCGCGTGTCGGTCTCTTGCAACTGGCTGACGCCCACGAAGTCGTTCAACCAATGAAACTCGACGCTCTTACCGGAGGCCGAGGCGGAGAGTTGCGCATCGGGCTGGGTTTCGACGCCCACCAGGGGCACTTTCTGAAAATACGTTCCATCGTCGCCGGCGGGTTTGGCGCCGGCCAGCGCGAATTGCGCCGCGATGTACTCGGTCGCCAATTGGCCGCCGCGCACTCCGACGCCGCGTCCTTCGAGCAAATCGTTCGACAGGAACTTCGTGTCCGCGCGGATGTGCTCCGCCGATATGGCGCCATCCTGCGCCAACAGAGGCAGCGCGGAAAGCAACGGGATCAAGAAACGTTTCAGCGTAACGACATTCATGGGAACATTATCGCGCTTGTGGGGGCCTTCTTTGACGCGGAGACGCAGAGACGCTGAGAAGAGTTTAAGGGGTTCGGTATGAGAATTGGGCTTACGCTTTCTTACGGGCCCCAGGGCCCGCCTAAAATCTCTATTCTCCTCCGCGTCTCCGCGTCAAAGCACTTAATCGAACCCCAGCGTATCGGCGATGGCTTCCACATCGGCCTGGCGCACCTGCACGTCGTCCTTCATCCGGTCGGGCGGGCGCTCGTCGAAAGCCTGAAAGAGCGCCATCTTCGCCAAGGCGTAGCGTTCGGTGGAGGAAAGTTGGCGGCCGTGCCGCTCCTGCCATGCGTCCATCGCGGCGCCGCCAATCAGGACGCTCGCTGGCCGCCAGTTGGCGCGGTCCGCCGATATCGTGAAGACGAACTCGACGCCACTGGCCGGGGAACGGAGCGGCCGCTGCCCGTCGTAATAATACTGGTAAACATAGCCGGTCTGCGCGCAATAGGTCTTCATGCGGCGCGACGCAGGCGCCCCGGCCAACGCGGGTTTTTTCGAAAAAGGACTGCGAAACACAGTTTTCGATTGCTTACCGGGCACGCTGCCAAATAGGTACCACGGTAATATTGACAAGGATACCAGTCCGGGGCGAAACTGTAATTGGAATCGCGCAGGATTTGCGATTTCGAGCGGTTCGCAAGCCAGTCAAGACGCACTGGCGGGAGGTGCCTGATATAGAACCGGACAAGAATAAGGGCGGCCTCATCCGTGGCACTGAACGAGTGGTACGGGAACTCTGAGCAGTCGGAATAGCGCCAAATTATTTTGGCGCAGCGCGAAAAGCGCGAAATGATGACTCGCCAACAGCGGTTCCTACGTTCGCGCGCCGAAGGACGGCCGCCCTTTTTTATTTCCCCACCACCGATTTTCATCGTTCGTTCCCTCACATGTTGTAGACTGGAAAGTTAAGATGCCAGCGGCCGATCGCGTGGAAATTGTCAGCGCTCATAGTCCCGATTCCGACGACGCATTCATGTTCTATGGCCTTGCCACACGCAAGGTGCGCTCGGCTAAGGTCTCCTTCAAGCACGTGCTCGAGGACATCGAGACGCTCAACCGGAAGGCCATGGAAGGACGGTACGATTTGACGGCCATTTCGTACCACGCCTACCCGGCCGTGGCCGATAAGTACGTGCTCATGGCCAGCGGATCGAGCATCGGCGACGGGTACGGTCCCTTGGTCATCGCCCTCCGGCCCATGGAAGTCGACGAGTTAAAGGGCAAGCGCATCGCCGTCCCTGGTACGCTCACCACGGCATATCTGGCGGCCCGGCTCTTCCAGCCCGATTTCGAAGCCGTGGTCACGCCGTTCGACAAGATCACCGCCGCTGTCCGCGAACGCACCGTAGATGCCGGCATCATTATCCATGAAGCGCAACTTACGTTCGACCGAGAGGGATTTCACCGTATCGCCGATCTGGGCCGCTGGTTCAAGACCAGCTACGGGCTGCCGCTTCCGCTAGGGGCCAACGCGCTGCTGCGGACGCTTGATCCCGAGATTAAGAGCGAATGCTGCCGCCTGATGCGCGATAGCATTCAATACGCTCTCGACAACCGCGACGAAGCGCTTGAATACGCCCTGCAATTCGCGCGCGACATGGAACCCGCGCTGGCCGAAAAGTTCGTGGGTATGTACGTCAACCACCACACGCTGGACGCCGGCGACGTGGTGCCGAAAGCCGCACAGAAGCTCTTCGACCTGGGCTTCGAAGCTGGCCTGATTCCGAATCGCGTGGAAGTGGAGTTTGTGCGGTAGCGCCTTGAGCAGCGGCTCTCATTGCGAACCGAGCCGCGAACGTAAGAGAGCGGTTGCAATCAGCGGTTGCAATTGGAGTTTGTGCGGAAGCGCCTGCTACGTCGGCCGCTGGAGCGCAATCACCTCACCCAGCTTCACTCCGGAATGGATTGCCACCCTGGTGGCGCTGGCCAGACCCGTTTCGACCTGCCTGCGAACCCATCCCCGCGGTTTCGCCGGGTCCTGGACGAACACAAGCTGCTTCCCGTTTTCCTCGAATACCGCTTCCCTCGGCACGAACAACGTGTCCCGCTCGGATTTCAAGAGGATGTCGGCGCTCGCCGACAGGTCCGGGATCACTCGCGGGTCGGTCTTTCCGAGCTTGAGCTGCAAAGGAATCTTGCTCACGTAGCTGGCGCGAAACGTGCTGTCCTCAGCCATGGCGCCGATGTTCGAGAGCGTGGCCGGGAGCGCGATGTCTTCGTAAGCGTCCAAATGGACAACGGCCTGCATACCCATTCGAAGCGACTGGGCATCGACCTGATTCAGATCCGCATTGACCACCATCGACTTGGGGTTTTCGATGTACATGATGGGCTGCCCCGGCCGGACCTGATCGCCGACGCGCACCGTACCGAATTCGCCATTGCGCACCAGCGTGGCCATCACCACGAAGCCATCTATCGGCGCCGTGACGGTCATTCGCTTGATGTTCGATTCCGCGCGCTGCAGCTCGAGCTGGGCTTGATTGCGGTTGAGTTCGATGCCGATGGTCTTCGCGCGCTGCTCCTGGTCGAGCAGGTCATCTTCATAAAGGAGCTGCTCGTACTGGGCCTTGCCTTGTTCCACGGCCACGTCGTTCAGTTCCGCGTTGATCGCGGCGACCACCTCATTGGTCTTCTGGTTGAGCACGGCCGTATCCCAGGCCGCCTTTCCGGCGCGGACCTGCTGCAGGTGGGACTCCTTTTGCATGCCCATGTTGGCCATCTGGTTCTTGATGCTCGCGTCCAAATTGATGAGCGAATCCTTATAATCGTCGAGGCGCTGTTGTTGCAACTCCGTGTCGAACTGCACGACCACGTCGCCGGCCTTCACGTGGGTCCCGGCCTCCGCCAGTTTCGTCAGAATCAGCGAGAAATCGTTCTGTTGGGCCGCACCGGATCCTTGCGGACCGCCGGCGCCGCCGCCCACGGCCATGGCTTGCCTGGTGTTGAGCATGTTCGCCGTTCCGCCGCGGTTGACGTCCGTGCGGCTACCCTTAATGCGGGGTCCGAGGATCGCAACCTGATCCTTAGCTGCGAGGGTCCCGTTGACCCGCAGCGTATCCAGGACGTCGCCGCGCATGACCGCCGCGGTCCGGACCATCACGGCCGGTCCGTTTGGACCATTCGCATTCAGCCGCAGGTAGTACGCCAAACCCGCGAGAACCGCGGCGCTCAGGACGATCCACCACCAATGCCGGCCGCCCTTCCTGTGCGCCGGAGGAACCAGCGCGGGACCCTTGCCTGGCCCCGGAACCGGTGTTTCGCCGGGCTTCCGGAACGGCAAGGCGTTTGAGAACAGAGCCATCCGTCTTCCCCTCCTTGCTATTTCTTAGGACGGCGGATTGGATGGCCCTGCCGTTACTCCTCTGAATAGAGGAGAATCCGGCGATAAGCGGAGGATCGAACCGGCTGAATGCCCGACTAACCGCTCTCAACTGGAACCGCTCCCAACTCGAACCGAGCCGCGAACGTAAGAGAGCGGTTGCAATCAGCGGTTGCAATTGGAGTTTCGTGCGGCAGCGCCTGCTACGTCGGCCGCTGAAGCGCGATCACCTCACCCAGCGTCACTCCGGAATGGATGGCCACCCTGGTTGGGCTGGTCAGTCCGGTTTCGACCTGCTTGCGAACCCATCCGTCCGGTTGTTCCGGGTCCTGGACGAACACGAACTGCTTTCCGTTTTCCTCGAATACCGCTTCTCTCGGCACGAACAACGTATCCGACTCGGACCCCAGCAGGATGTCGGCGCTCGCCGACAGGTCGGGGATCACTCGCGGGTCGGTCTGTTCGAGCTTGAGCTGCAGTGGAATCTCGCTCACGTAGCTGGCGCGGAACGTGCTGTTCTGAGCCAGGGCGCCGATGCTGGCGAGCGTGGCCGGCAGTGCGACGTCTTGGTAAGCGTCCAAGTGCACTACCGCATGCATGCCCATTCGAAGCATCTGGGCGTTAACCTGATTCAGATCCGCATTGACCACCATCGACTTTGGGTTTTCGATGTACATGATGGGTTGCCCGGGCCGGACTTGATCGCCGATGCGGACCGTACCGAACTCGCCATTGCGCACCAGTGTGGCCATCACCACGAAACCATCCATCGGCGCGGTCATCGTCATCCGCTTGACGTTCGATTCCGCGCGCTGCAACTCAAGCTGGGATTGGTCGCGGTTGAGCTGGATGCCGATGGTCCTGGCGCGTTGCTGCTGGTCCAACAGATCGTCTTCGTAAAGGAGTTGCTCGTACTGCGCTTTGTCCTGTTCCACGGCGACGTCGTATAGCTGCGCGTTGATCGAGGACACCACCGAATTGGTCTGCTGGTTGAGCATGTCCGTGTCCCACTGCGCCTTGCCCGCGCGGACCTGCTGCAGGTGGCTCTCCTTTTGCATGCCCATGTTGGCCATCTGGTTCTTGATATTGGCGTCCAGATTGATGAGCGAATCCTTGTAATCGTCCAGGCGCTGTTGCTGCAACTCCGTGTCGAACTGCACAACCACGTCGCCTGCCTTCACGTGAGTTCCGGGAGTTGCCAGTTTCGTCAAAACCAGTGAAAAGTCGGTCTGCTGGGCCGCGCCGAAACCCTGTTGCTGGCCGGCGCCGCCGCCTACGGCCATGGCTTGCCTGGTGTTCAGCATATTCGCCGTTCCGCCGCGGTTGACGTCCGTGCGGCTGCCCTGAATGCGGGGGCCCAGAATCGCAATCTGGTCCTTCGCCGCAAGGGTCCCGTTAACTCGAATCGTATTCACAACGTCACCGCGCCCCACCGTCGCGGTCCGGATCATCACGGCGGTTCCGGATGGGCCATTCGTATGCAGCCGCAGGTAGTACGCCAATCCTGCCAGAACCGCGGCGCTTAAAAGGACCAGCCACCAACGCCGGCGGCGCTCCTCGTGCACTGCCGGGGGAACTAGCGCTGGTCCCTTACCTGGCTCTGGAGTGGGTTCCGGCTGCTTGCGGAACGGCAAAACACTAGTGAACAGACCCATGGGATTCCTCTCCTGTTGGTGTACCGGCGAACTGGAGAGGCTATGCGGTTACCGGGTAGGGGGTGGCTCGTGTGGGCTATTCCAGCAGGGAACTGTGATATTTCTAACGTTGGACGCCGGGGCGGGTGCGCAAATTAACGCATGTAGAAAAGGCTCAGGCGCGGCAGCCCGCTCTCTTCCATCAGGCTGCGTTCCAGGTATTGCTTTTCGAGCATGGCGAGCTGCTCGGCGGTCATCTTGCCGCGGTAGGGGCGCAACTGGCGGTCTAGCGCGCGGCGCGATTCGAGCATTCCCTCTTCGGTCTGCCGCGTGCGCGCCAAGGCGATCGTCTTCTCTTCAAGCACCGTCAGGCGCCGCTCCAGCTCTTCCAGATCCGCGTAATGCCGTTCGACCTCGGCCGCCAGCCGTTCGAGCGCGGCGACCGTCTCTTCGTATCCTTCGGGAAGCGCCGCAGCGTTGCGCCGCAGATAGTCGCGCAGTTCGTCCGGAGTAAATGGAGGCGCCGTCTCCCGATGCGCCGCGGGCCGCGCCGTACCGGCCATGATCTGCGCCTCCGTGAGCACGGCCTGCGCGCAGAAGGCCAGCGAGTTCACCATCTGCGTCTTGACCTTGCGCCCGCGCCATTTCTCGAAGGCCGAATCGATGCCGCGCAGCGCGGCTTCAAGCGGCACGGCGGCGTTCTTCCAAGTCTCGATCAGCGCCCAATCGAGCGGCGATAGCAGAAACAGCCCCGTGCCGCGAGCGCGCTGAAAATGGTCTTCGATTTCGGTGAAGTAGTTGAAGTAGTTTGCGGTCCAGTCTTCGTTCACCGCGGCGCCTTCTCGCCCCGATTGCGTTCCCAAATCATCTGCAGGCCTTCGAGCGTCAGGTGCTCGTCCACTTTCTTGAGGTAGCGCGATCCCGCGGCGATCAGGTGCGCCTGGCCTCCCGTGGCGATTACGCGGGTCTCCGGGCCCATTTTCGCGACAATGCGTTCGAGGATGCCGTCTATCGCGCCAATCGCGCCGAAGTACAGGCCCGACTGCATGCTGGCCACCGTATTGGTTCCCACCACGTCCTTCGGCGGGCGGAACTCCACCAGCGGCAGGCGTGCGGTCTTGTGAAACAGCGCATCGATGCCCATGCCAATGCCCACCGCGATGGACCCGCCCAGATATTCGCCGTCCTTTGAGATGACGTCGAAGTTGATGGTGGTGCCGAAATCCACGATTACCGCGGGTCCGCCGTATTTCCTGAACCCGGCGATGGCGTTGACCAGGCGGTCGGCGCCCACTTCGTTGGGATTGTCGTAGCGGATGGTCAGGCCGATATCGGTGGCGGGTCCCACGAACAGAGCCTCGGTATGAAAATAGCGCTCGGCCATGAACGCCAGCGTGCTGTCGATGGGCGGCACCACGCTCGAGATGATCATGCCGTCCACGCTTTCGATGTTCAGGCCCGCCGGCGCGAACAGGTTTTGGAGCAGAATTCCCCATTCGTCCGCGGTCTGCTCGTGGACCGTGCGCAGCCGCCACTGGCACACCAGCCGTCGGCCCTCGAAAGCGCCAATCGTGATATTGCTGTTGCCTGCGTCAAGAGCCAGCAGCACGTACGCCTCCCGCAAGAACCAGGGTATCGGTTCCGTCGTCCTTGCGCACAATCAGAAAGCCTGAAGGGTCGAGTCCGGCCGTGGTTCCCTCGATCGCGCCATTGGGCTGTTCCACCCTAACGCGCCGCCCGGATGCGTAGCTGGAGCACTGCGCGAACAGGCGCAAAACCTCATCCTTGTCCAGCGCCGCGAAGCTGTCAACCGCCCTCAGCAGAGCCAGTACGATCAAGGTGGGGCAGGCGCTTCCGCCTGCCTTCTTGCTTAGTTCGATTCTCAACGACGTCGCCACTTCCCGCAATTCACCCGGAAACTCCGCATGACCCACGTTGATCCCAATGCCGCAGATGCCCATGCCGTCCGCCCCATGCACCAGAACGCCGGCCACCTTCTTCCCGCCGATGAGCAGGTCGTTGGGCCAGCGGATGTCGCACATCAGCCCGGTCGCTTCAAGAATCGCGCTTTGCGCCGCCAGGCCCAGCGCCAGCGTCAGAACCGGCATGGGCCGCAGCACGATGGAGCAGTAGATTCCGGCGCCCGCTTCCGAGTGCCACGTATGCCCCATGCGTCCCAGGCCTGCGGTCTGTTCCTCCGCCAGGACTACGCTGCCGGCCTCCAGCCCAGACGCGGCGCGCATCGTGGAATCGACGCTGGCATAGTAGTCGATACGCCGGCCCGGAAAGGCCGCCCGAATGCGCTCGATATCCATCCCCGTCACGCCAACTCCAGCCGGAAGCTAAGGTCCACGGACCGCGCGGAGTGGGTCATGGCGCCCGAGGAGACGAAGTCCGCGCCGGCTTCCGCATAGGCGCGCACGTTGTCAACGGTGACGCCCCCGGAAAGCTCCACCGTAGCGCGCCCGGCGATCTCCCGGACCCACTCACCCGCTTCTTCGGGCGTGAGGTTATCGAGCAGCAGGCGTTCGGCGTTCGCCGCCAGGGCTTCGCGCAGTTCCTCACGCGTGCGCACTTCGATCTGAATGGGGAAACCGCTCGCCGCGCGCGTGCGCTCGATGGCGTTGCGCACCCCTCCGGCCGCCGCGATGTGATTGTTCTTGATCAGGACGGCGTCATAGAGCCCCAGCCGGTGATTGGTAACGCCGCCCGCCTCCGTCGCCAGTTTCTCCAGCAGGCGCAGCCCCGGCGTGGTCTTGCGCGTATCGAGCACACGACAGTTGGTCCCCGCCACGCGGTCGGCAAAAACGCGCGCCGCGGTGGCCACGCCGCTCAGGCGCTGCATAAAATTGAGCGCCACGCGTTCGCATTCGAGCAGCGTGTGTGCGCGCCCGTAAACCTGCGCGATTACCTCGCCGTCCTCGCAACGGTCGCCGTCCTGTTTGAGGAACACCAGGTCGTAGACCCCGCCGCGCATCCGGTAGATAAGCGGCAGCAGCGGCGTGCCCGCCAATACCAGCGGTTCGCGCGCCAGAAAACGGCCCCTCGCCGTGCGTGTTTCCGGCACACAGGCTTTGGTGGTCACGTCGCCGGGTCCGATGTCTTCTTCCAGGGCGCGGCGCAACGTTTCCAGGATGGACGGCGCCGCCCAATCGTTGCGGTTCATGACGGTTCGCCCAGCGCTCCCTCGACCCTGCGCAATTGGTCTTCGTAACCGGCAAGCTTATTGCGGATGCTCACCACCACCTGCGGCGGCGCCTTGCCCAAAAATGCTTCATCGCTCAACTGGCGCGTCGAACTGGCGATGTTTTTCGCAAGCTGTTCGCGCTCTTTTTCCAGGCGCTTTCGTTGCGCATCCTGTTGGCCCTGTGGCACCTCCAAAATCAGGTCGAACCCTCCCACGGACAGAATCGCTTGCGCCTGTGGAGCTTCCTCGTCTTTGAATTGCAGGTTGACGTTCGCCAGTTTCTGGACGGCCCCGGCGCGGCGCTGCGCGATTCCGAGCGCTGGGCCGCGGGAATATAAGACGCCTTCCAAGCGCTGTTTGGGGTCGAGCTTGCTCTGCGCCCGCAGCGTGCGCGCCATCGTTACGACTTCCTGAATTGTGCCAATCTCGCGTTCCGCCTGGGCATCTTCCAGCTCCGCGCGATAGAGTGGATACGATGCCAGCGCGATGGAGACCGGCCGGTTGGGCTGGCCCTTGGCGAAGCGCTGCCATAATTCCTCCGTGAGGAACGGCATGGCCGGGTGCAGCAGGCGCAGCGCGGTTTCAAAGGCTGCCAGCATGTTTCGCCAGCCGGCGTCCAGGCCGGAATTCTCGCGGAAGCTCAGCTTCTTCAGCTCCACGTACCAGTCGCAGAACTCGTGCCAGAAGAAGTGCCAAAGCGCCTGCGCGGCTTCGTGATAACGATATTGCCCGATGGCGCGGTTCGCCTGATCCGCGGCCGCGTTCAAGCGGCTGAAAATCCACCGGTCCTCCATGGGCGCTTCAGCTTCGCCAGGGTTCGCCTCGGGGCGGAACTGCTCCAGGCTCTCTGGAACCCAAGGCTCCACGCCCGAGCGCTCCATATTGAGGAACAGGAAGCGCGCCGCGTTCCAGATCTTGTTGGCGAAGTCGCGCGAGCTGGCCATGCGCTCTTCAGTGAGCACAATGTCGGTACCGGGCGCGGCTCCCTGCAGCAGGGCCATGCGCACGGCGTCGGTGCCGTATTTCTCCGTGACCACCAACGGATCGATGGTGTTGCCGCGCGTCTTCGACATCTTCTGCCGCTCGGCGTCGCGCACCAGGCCGTGTATGTACACCTGCCGGAAGGGCACATCGCCCATGAATTCCAGGCCCATCATGGCCATGCGCGCCACCCAGAAAAATAGAATGTCGAAGCCGGTGATCAGCAGCGACGTGGGGTAGAACGTGGCCAGGTCTTCGGTCCTGTCGGGCCAGCCCAGCGTGGAGAACGGCCACAGCGCGGAGCTGAACCACGTGTCGAGCACGTCGGTATCCTGTTCCAGGCGCGCCGAGCCGCAGAACGGGCACACGGCCGGCGCTTCGCGCGCCACCACCACCTCACCGCAGTCCCCGCAATGCCACGCCGGGATGCGATGTCCCCACCACAACTGGCGTGAGATGCACCAGTCGCGGATATTGTTCATCCACTCGAAGTAGGTCTTCGACCAGTTCGCCGGGATGAACTCGATGCGGCCGGATTCCACCGCTTCGATGGCCTTTTCCGCCAGCGGCTTGATGCTGACGAACCATTGCGTGGAGACCAGCGGCTCGACAGGGGTCTTGCAGCGCTGGCAGGTTCCCAGGTTGAGAGCGTAGTCTTCGGTCTTCGCGAGCAGTCCGCGCGCTTCCAGTTCGGCCACCACGCGGCGGCGCGCTTCGAAGCGGTCCAGGCCCGCGTAAGGCCCGGCCTGGGCTGTCATCGCGCCGTTTTCGTCGATTACTTTAATGCGCGGCAGGTTGTGGCGGCGTCCCGCTTCGAAATCGTTCAGGTCGTGCGCCGGCGTCACCTTCACCACGCCGGTGCCGAAAGCGGGATCGGCCAGATCGTCCAGGATGATGGGAATCTCGCGGTCCATCAGCGGAAGCTGTACGGTGCGGCCGTGCAGATCCAGGTAGCGCTGGTCCTTAGCGTTGATCGCGATGGCCGTATCGCCGAGCATGGTCTCCGGGCGCGTGGTGGCCACCACCACGAAGGCGCCGTGCAGTCCGTTGACCGGGTAGCGGATGTGCCACAAGTGGCCCGGGACGGCGGCGTGCGCGACCTCCAGATCGGAGAGCGCGGTGTGGCAGTGGGGGCACCAGTTCACCATGTACTCGCCGCGGTAGATCAGCTTCTTTTCGTAGAGGCGCACGAAAACTTCGCGGACCGCGCGGGAAAGGCCGGCATCCAGGGTAAAGCGCTCGCGGCTCCAGTCGCAGCTTGCGCCCAGGCGCACCATTTGGCGCTTGATGTTATCGCCCGATTCGGCCTTCCACTGCCAGACGCGCTCTTCGAACTTCTCGCGTCCCAGGCTGCGATAATCGATGCCCTCTTCGGCGAGCTTGCGCGCCACCACCATTTGCGTGGCGATGCCGGCGTGATCCGTGCCCGGCAGCCAGAGCGTGTTCTCGCCCAACATGCGATGCCAGCGGATGGTGACATCGATTTCGGCGTGTTCGAGCATGTGCCCGATGTGCAGCGACCCGGTCACGTTGGGCGGCGGAATGACCAGCGAAAACACCGGCGCCGCGCCCTTCGCGGAAGCGCGAAACACTCCCGAATCGATCCACCACTGCGCCCAGTGCGGCTCAAACCGCTGCGGCTCGTACACTTTCTCAATTTGCATGGGGAAATACCAATATATCAGGGGAGGGAAGAGAGGCTACGAAAGCCGCCGGGCCGCGAACGTCAGAGAGCGGTTGCCTACCGCGAGTGTCGCCAGTTCTTTCCCGGTCCCACGTAAACGTTTCAAGGTCGCGGAGCGCGCCGGGGTAAACGTCAGGCGGTAGGCGCGCTAAGAACCCAGCCGCTTCTTGGCTTTTGCAAGAGAGATTGTTCCCTTGGTTCGCGCCTCCGCCAGCGCGGCGCGAGCGGCTTGGATGTCCAGACGGTCCATCTCTTCGCGGGCCAAGCGCTCCAGAAGCTGTAGGTCTTCGATGGGGATCACGGCGGCCAGTTCCTTACCGCGCCTGGAAACGATGGTGCGTTCCTTGGCGTACGCGGCCCGGTTCAGCATTTCCGGAAACAACTGTCGTGCTCGCGAGTCGTTGAGACGTGTCATGCCCTAAGTACCATTTGTACAAACGGTACCACGCCGTCCAGCGCTATCAATTCGCGGAGGGCTTCTCCGCCTGATCGACGAAGATGACCTCCACCGGGGCCTTGGTCGCCGAGAGTTTCAACCCGAGTTGAGTTTCGAGCGCTGTGAAAATGGACGGTCCTGAATCGGCCTGGGGCGCCGGGACAGGCTGGCCATTGATCGGTATCGGCCCGTCAAGAACGAATTCCAGGCGGATGTCGTACTGCCCGGTCAGCCCGGTCTTGTCGATGACCGGACGGCCCAAAACGGGGGACAGCATCCGGCCAATAAACTCGGCCATCGTGATCCCGTACCAATCGGAGATAGAGGTCACTCCGTCGCTCTTCTCCGTTCGTCCCAGTCCACAGGTCATCGGCCGCGGCTCACCCGGTTTGACGGCGGGCGCCGACAACATGTGCGCCAGGTCCATCGGAACGCAGCTTCCCTCTTTGGTCCGCTGCAACTTGGAATTGTCCTTCAACACCGTCAGGGCGTAGACAGCGCCCTCCTGAGATCCCACATGAACCTTTACCTGAAACCTGTCTTCGAGAAGCGACTGCAGCATCGGAGCCATTTGAGGGGCGGACGCCCCGCCTTCGGCCTTCGCCGAAATATCGTACCGGTCGGAATCCAACCAATGCGGTCCGCCCACCACCTCCATCCGTTGCGAATTGAGATTCCCGCCGGAAAATGCGCCGTACGCCATTGAAATCAGGCTCCGCAGCGTAACGCAGTGCATGTCGAACCTGCCAGGCGTCAGGCTGCCGGGACCGGGTCCGCCCAGGCTGTTGCAGGTGGTATTGAGTTTGACGGAAGCCACGTCAAACGCGGGGCGTGGCGGCGCGGTTTGCGCGTGACTGGCAAGAACGACGCAAATGGCTAAGCCCGCGCAAAAGGTCCAACGTGCCATAGTCCTCAATTCGCGAAAGGTTTCTCCGCCTGATCAACGATGATGACGTCCAATGGGGCCTTTGTCGCCGAAAGTTTCAACCCGAGTTGCGCCTCTAGCGCCGTGAAGATGGACGGCCCCGCGTCGTCCGGCGCTGGCATGGCGGGGATGGGCTGGCCATTGAGTAGAATCGGCCCAAGCCTTGAGCGGTCGGGGACAAACTCCAGGTGGATGTCGTACCGCCCCGCAAGCTCGGTTTTGTCGATGACGGGACGATCCACTTCGCCCGAAAGCATCCGGCCGGCGACCTCAGCCATGGTCACACCATACCAATCCCAGGCCATGCTGCCTCCGGCCCCCATGCTCCCGCGGCCGCCGCCGCAGTATTTCGGCCTCGGCTCACCCGGTTTGACGGCTGGCCCCGGCATGTTAGTCAGGTCCATCGGAACACAACTTCCATCTTTCGACGGCTGCAACCTGGGATTGTTTTTTATCACGGTCAGGGCGTAAACAGGACGCTCCTGGGATCCCAGATGGACCTTCACTTGAAACCTGTCTTCAAGAAGCGATTGCATCATTGGACCCATCATCTGAGCGGCGGACGCGCCGCCCTCGGCCTTAGCGGAAATATCGTAATGGTCGGCGCCGATCCACTGCGGTCCACCCACTACGTCAAGGAGGTGCGAGTTCAGATTCCCGCCCACAAATCCACCGTACGCCATCCCTATCAGACTCCGAAGCGTAACGCAGTGTAGATCCAACCTGCCAGGCGATGCGCCGCCCGGTCCACGCCCGTCTGCGATGTTGCAGGTGGTATTGGGCTTGACCGAAGCCACTTCAAACGCAGGGCGCGGCGGCGTGGTTTGCGCTTGACCACGCGAAACAAGAAGAAGGGCGGCCAAAGCAATCCAACGCGCCATGGTCAATCAGTATACCGCCTCTCAATCTCCCTTAGAAATTCGTCCTCGCGCTCGATCTTCATGGCCGCCTGGAGCCAATAGATGGTCAGCGGCGCGGCTAAGTCGTCGCTCGACTCGCACAGGTTGATGGCGTCCTTTTCGGTGGTCGCAATGGCCGTGGCGCCGAGCGCGGCGAACTGGTGCGCCACGCAGCGCAATTCCTGCGGGCGATAGCGGTGGTGGTCTTCGAACTGCACCCAGTCCACCGGCGCCACGCCCATTTGTTCCAGCGTGAGGCGGAAGGATTGGGGGTTGCCCAACCCGCAGATTGCGCCGGCCCGCTCGAAAGGCTGCCCTTCGGGGCTGTATCGCACGCCGCTCCGGTGGTCCACCCAGGCTATCGGCTGCACGCCGGCGCGGAAGATGGGCGCGCCCGGATTCCATTGGCGCACCACGCGCTCCACGGCGTCCGCCATTCCCGAGAACTCGCTGCGCGTGATGAGGACAACGCTGGCGCGCGACAGCCCCTCGATCGGTTCGCGAAGCCGCCCCAGCGGGAATACGCCGCCGCGTCCGAAGGGTTCGAGCGCATCGATCAGGACCAGGTCCACATCGCGGGCGAGGCGCGCGTGCTGGAAGCCATCGTCCAGGAGAAGCGTGTCCACGCCGAACTCGCCGAGCAGCAATTGGCCGGTCTGAAAGCGGTCGCTGCCCACACCCACCGGCGCCAGGCCGGAACGGATGAAGATCTGCGGTTCGTCCCCGGAGTGCGCGGCGGTAACCGATGCTCCGGCGGCCAGCGCCAGTTGCTTGCGCGGAGAGCCGCGGCCGTAACCGCGCGTCAGAATCCCCGGCTTGCGCCCGCGCTCCCTCAGCAACTCCGCCAGGCGCAGCACGCAAGGCGTCTTGCCGGTCCCTCCCATGGAGAGATTGCCCACCGAAATCACCGGGACATCGAGCCGTCTGGCTCGCCGCAGATCCCGCGCCCGCCTGCGCCGGCCACCCCACGTCCACAGCCGCGAGAGCGCCCAGGCCACGGCGAACCACGGCTGCGAGGGCTGGTAGCGCGGCACGCCCCGCGCTTGCAGCTCGCGAACTTCGGCCACCGCGCGGGCGCCTGCTCCGCGGCGCGCTTCGGCGCAAACCAGCGCGCGCTGCCCGATCTGGCCGGGACAGTTCAGCAAGCGGTCGAGCGCGCCGGCAAGCTCCGCAGTCTGGCCGATCTCGACGTACGCATCCGCCGCGCGAAAATCGTCCGCGATGGCCTGGAAATTCTCCATGTGCGGCCCGGCGATCACCGGCTTGCCGAAGAGCGCGGCTTCCAGGATATTGTGGCCGCCGCGCCGCGCCAGCGTCCCTCCCATGAACACGACATCGGCAAGGCCGAACAACGCGCTCAGTTCCCCGATGGTATCGAGCAGGAGGACGCGGGCTTGTAAACCCTCTTCCAGCTTTGACCGCCTCACGAACGGAACCCCCGCCGCATCCAGTTTTCGGGCCGCCACGTCGAACCGCTCCGGCTTTCGCGGCGCGAGGATGAGCGCCAGATCCGGATGGCGGCGGGCGGTCTCGCGAAAGGCATCGAGCACGGCATCGTCTTCGTCCACGTCGCCCGGTTCGGCGGGCGGCATGGTGCTGGCCGCGATCCACACTTGGGCCGGCCGCAGTTGGGCGATCCAGGCCAGTACAGGGGACTTCGGATCGGCCGCGCGGGCGGCGAAATCGTACTTCAGGTTGCCGCCCGTCCGCACACGGTCCGGGGGCGCCCCAATCGCCAGGAAACGGTCGCGCATGGCGTCGCTCTGGGCCAGCACGGAATCCACGCCGGCGAGAGCCGCCTGGAAGAACCAGCGGAAACGCAGGTAGCGCGGCAGGGCGCGGTCGGAAATGCGCGCATTCACGATGGTCAGGCCGGCGCCGGTGCGCTTCACCTCGTGAATCAGGTTCGGCCAGATCTCGGTTTCGGCGATCACTACCACCGAAGGGCGCAGCGTTCGCAAGACCCGCCGCACGGCGAAGGCGTAATCGACGGGCGCGTAGAAGACGCCATGCGCCAGGCCGGCCAGTTTGTCGCCAGCCATGGCGCGACCGGCCAGCGTGGAGGTGGAAACGAATACCGCGGTTCGCGGGAATGCGGCGCGCAGCCCGCGCAGTAGCTCCACGCACGAAAGCACCTCACCCACCGAAACCGCGTGCAACCAGATTGCGCCCGGACCGGTCTGTGTAAATGAACGCGGCAGGAATCCGAAGCGCTGAGGAAGCGACCGCCAGTACCCCCTGTTCCGCAGCCCGCGTAACAGGAAGTAGAATATGACGATGGGAAATCCGAGTCCCTGCAAGACCCGGTAGAGGAAATAGATGCCTTTTGTTTTCAAACGCTTGGCTCTTCTAATGAGTATAGCCGCAGCGTTCGCCGCGGACAAGCCGGCGCCGTTTCAGCCGCCGGCCGCCGAGAGCATGGCGCATCGCCAGACCAATGAGCAGGTCACCATCGGGGCCGATCCGTTCGCCACTGCCGCCAAAACCAAGACGGCGTATGACAAGCTCGACCCCAATCAGTACGGCGTGCTGCCGGTCCTGGTGGTGATTCAGAACGGTTCCAAGCAGACCGTCGACCTCAGCCGGATTCACGTGCAGTACAAAGAACCTGGCCAGGCCGCGATCGACAACACGGCGGCAGGGGACCTCAAGTACCTGAACGGCGCCAAGAAGCCGGGGTACGTTGCCGGTCCCGTTGGCGGCGGACTGGTGATCAAGAATAAGAAGAGCCCGCTCGATGTTTGGGAGATTGAAGGCCGAGCCTTCGTCGCCAAGATGATTCCAGCCGGCCAGACCGCCAGCGGGTTTTTCTACTTCCAGGCGGACCTCAAACCCGGCGCGACGATTTATCTGGATGGCCTGGCCGTGGCCGGCAGCGGGAAAGACCTGTTCTACTTCGAGATCCCGCTGGAATAGTAGCACCTACATTTTCCTGGCGGGGCGGCGCTGCGATTGCGCGCCACCGGCTTGCGGAACCAACTGCTGGATCTGGGCTTGGGACATGCTTAGGCCAATATTCACGGTAGTCCCTTGCGCGCTTACCGTCAGGGACTTCAGAAGCGCGGCGCCGGCCTGGCTGGCGCCGGCTTGAGCCTGCGCCAGGTTGGCCGCGAATTGCAGAAGATTGGACAGCGCTGTCGCATCATCGGCGGTATCGGTTTGCGCCTGGATGGTTACCACCACAGTGCTTCCGAACTTGATTCCCGTGGCAGCTTGCTGAATGCTCTGAAGAGCAGCCGCCTGCGCGCCCCCTGGCAGTTTGGGTGCTCCGGCCGGTGGCGTCAGCGAGGATAACGGCGCAATATCCACCACCCAGGCATCCTCGTTGAGGCTCCACTGATTCACCTCGGTGACGAGTGCGGCGGGCAGAACGGAAGCCGCGCCGCGGCGATCGATGGCGGCCTTGACGCTGGTCAGGTCACCCATTACCGCGAGCGTGGAATCGAAGAACACCAGGCCCGGGGTAACCGGCGGCGTGGCCGTGGTTGTGGGCGCGCTCCCGGCGGCCGGCGGCTTGGGTTCGAGGATGGTCAAGCCTCCGTAAGTCTCAGAGACGGCTCCGGCAAGCGTGGCGGCTGCCACGATCTTGGCCGGGTCGAAAGTCCCGCGCACCAAAGCCAGGGCGGTATGCGCTGGAGCGCCCGTGGACGCCACCAGAAGCTCGGTGACGTCGGTGCGCGGATTGAGGCCGGTCTCGTTAGCCAGATCCTGGAGTCCCTTGTCCTGCGGCGCGATCAGCGAAAGGACGTACTGGCCGAAGGGAGTGCCAAGCGCCTGCTGCACATTGATGCCGGCCACCACCTTGGCGTCGGGCATGACCAGGCTCAGCATTTGGGGGTCGGCCGCCGAGGCGGGCAGAACCCCGCAGAATAAAGCGGCTGCGGCCGCGGAAGTGAGAATTCGTGCGCTCATAATATTCATGACGTTGGGCAGTTGGCCTTATTAACCAGAGGGCCCTTTAGAAGTGCCCGGGAGGCCGACCAGGAGGTCCGCCCTACCCGGCCATCTCCAACGGGTCGGTTGTGTGCATTTCGATCCAGCCCTGGTGGGGGATGGCGTCCATGGGGAGGCCGTCCTGCCATAGCGAAAACTGGAAGCGGAGGCCGTGGCCCTGGGGAATGGCCAAGGATGCCAGCGGAATCTTGACTTCCAGGATGAGGGAGAAGGCGCACTCCGCGGGAGCGCCGGCGGCGGCCAATTTGGCGCTGGATACCCTCGCGGCGTGCTCGGTGAACGCGATCGCAAGTTGGCTGGCCGCGCCGCTGTCCAATGGCTGGACGGTCAGCCTGGCCTCCATGGCGTTCAGTTCCTGCTCATGACCCGCGTGGAAATCCACGCGCAGATAGAAACTCGCGCCATCGCTGCCGAAGTGCACTTCCTTTACCAGGAACTTCTTGCCGTGCATGGAGCCGGAGCGCTCATCGACATGGTAGGTCCCGGCGCCGATCCACTCAAAGTAAGAGGTGACCCTCCCGTCGATCACGGGGTTAACGGGACCGGACGGCGCGGACTGCACGTCGGGAGTGGCGGTGCGCAGAATGGGCCGCGAAAGCTCCTCCGGCGGTTCCAGGTTGAGGAAACGGTAGACGTTGGCCAGGTGGCTGCGGTAGAGCTGATCGAATTCCTCGCGGTTGGAGGATTCGTGCTCCGGTCCATACCACCAGCACCAATCGCTGCCTTCGGCGATCATCAATTCTTCCATGGCCAGGCGGCGGCGGTCCTCGGGGACGCCGGTGGCGGCATCGTAAGTCTGGCGCGCGCGCAGCAGTTCGGTCCAGGCTTTGTTGTCCTCGTCGGCGCCGATCCAGACGTCGAAATTGGCGTCGATCCAGGAGCCGGGGAAAATGTGGTCGAGCGGCTCGGGCGGCATGAGCCTGAGGGCCTCGCTGACGGTGACGGCGCGCATATTTGGGTCGTCGGAAATGCGGCGGTAGAGTTCGCGCAGGAAAGGGCGGCCGTTCTGGAAGTAATATTCCCAGGCGTTCTCGCCATCGAGGATGATGGGAACCAGGGCATCGCGTCCGGAACCGCCGATGACGGCGCAGTTGTCGCGAATGCGGTGCAGGAAATCCTCAGCGGCCGCGGCGCCATCCATTTTCGAATACACGAAACCGATGAGGTCGCTCAAAAAGTGGTCGCGGAAGATCGCGCCCAGGGATTTTCCACCCTGTTGCCAGCGGTAGGGGCGGTAGAGGCCATCCACGGATACGGCCCGGCCCAAGGTCCGGTTGAGCACGCCGCTATCCGAGGCGGCCCATTCAAACCCCAGATCCGCGGCGATGCCGAAGACTTCGTCGGAGACGGAGCCTTCCGAGGGCCACAGACCGACCGGCGCCACGCCGAACTGGCGGCCGATGGATTCGCGGGCCAGGACGAGCTGGCGGCGGGCATCCTCCGGATGTTGGAAGCGCGGCGGCAGCGTAACGCCGGGGTGCGAGACGCTGGCGATGTTGGAATCGCACAGGAGCGGCAGGATGGGGTGGTAATAGGGCGTGGTGGAGATTTCGATCTGACCGGCGGCCGCCGCCTTCTGGTACTCGGGCAGCACTTTGCCCATGATTTCGCGCTGCTTCTCGCCCATACGGCGCTGATCCGCCACGGTGAAATTGCGGTCGCGCGCGATCCACTCGCGAACCTCCGGATCGTTGGCCTGGAACTCCTCGTCGAACCAGGCGAGCTGCGACCACATCTGGAGATCGCGCAACCCCTGCGCGCCGAACAAGCGCCACGAACCGGATTTCTTCTGCGCCTGCCACGCATCGAACAGCTCGCCGTAGCGCGGGTAGCGGTAGATCATGCGATGCGGATCGGAATAAAAGGAGTGCCGCATGAGGAAGGCGCGCTCGCCCTCGGTCAAGTCCTCGGCTGGCTTGAGCGCCAGCGCCAGAAAGGGATCGTGGGCTTCGCCGGAGGCGTATTCGGCGACCTGCGCGATGAGCGAAGGAACCAGATTGAACGTCTGGCGAACCTTGGGGAACTCCTCCAGGACGCGCAACATGCCGTAGTAATCCTTGAGGGCGTGCATGCGGGTCCAGGGGAGTTTGTATTCCCCGGTACTCAGGTCCTTATAGAACGGCTGGTGCATGTGCCACAAGAAGCACAGGTAGATTTGAGGCATGGGAGTGGGGCTAATTTCCGAAGAAGCTCCTGGTTGGGGGTGGAGGCGAGTCTTTGCGAATGGCCCGCCAGAGAATGTCGTTCAGCGCGTCGTCGTCATTCATGTCGGCTTCGTCGAAATCCATGCGACCGGATTCCGCCGCTTTCGGCGCGTCAGGGGGATTTTTTTCGGTCAGACTGATGTGGGGCTTCTCGGCTTCGTAGGGCGAAGGGTCGGGCGAGGCCTGAAACACGGCGGTCATGGGGCGCGCGCCGGCATCGAAATGGGTCATGGGCCGCAAGCCCAGCAGGAATTCCATGGTTCGCAGCACGGAGGTGGTGTTGTACATGGAACTATCCACCACATGCCGCTTGACGTAGGACGAGATCACGAAGGCGGGCGAGCGGTGCGAATCCACGTGGTCGGGGCCATCCTGCGCGTCGTCTTCCACCACGAAGATGGCGGTGCTCGACCAGAATCGCGACTTGGAGAGGCCTTCCACGATCATGCCGAGAGCGTAATCGTTATCGGCGGCCGAGGATAGGGGCGCGACGGCGCCGGCCTCGGTGCCCGAGGTATGGTCGTTGCCGAGCCGCATGACGGTGAGACGCGCCAATTCGCCGGACTTCTCGTCGGCTGCCAGTTCGGCCAGGAAGACTTTGGCGCGCTCGACGTCCGGATAGGCCAGATCGAATCCGCGATAGGCGCGATTGGTGACTTTGGCCAGCACCGGGTCGCGCACGCCGGAAATCTGGTCGGCGCCGGGGGCCGGCCTGCGGGCGTTATCCGTCATGTAGCCGAAGTTGCGGATGCTAAGGCCGGCGGAAGCGGCATTGGTCCAGAGGTAACCGGCGGGCGGAACGGAGGTGGGGTCGCCCTCTTCGTAGTCGTAGGTCTTGCGGCGATCGGCATAGCTGTTGGGCCACAACTTCTCGACGTAATCGGGCGCGATGGCGGCGGTGGACCAGTTGTGGCCGTCCGCGCTGACGTCCGAGTTGACGTAGAAATTGTCGAGCAGCACGAACTGGCGGGCCAGCTTGTGGAGGTTGGGCGTGACGTTCTCGCCGAAGAGCACCAGCGACGCGTCGCCGTTACCCTCCTTCATGTCGCCCAGCACCTGATCGTACGTGCGGTTTTCCTTGACGATGTAGATGACGTGTTCGATGGGCGGCAGCGGGTTGGCGGCGAGCAGTTTGGCATCGGAGTAGGGCGAGTCCGCCAGCGCCGCCTGGGTCCAGGTGGCGAGCTGGTCGGCGCTGAAGGGATCGATCCAGGAGGCTGTGCCGGTCTGCATCAGACCCACGTATCCGAAACCGGGCACTCCCGCGTGCAGCGGCGCCGCCTTGAGCGCGGGGTTGGGACCGTCCAGGTTGGGATACGAGCGGACGCCCTTGCCGTTGAGCACGACGAGCGCGCCGGAAGAGAGCGCTCGGACGGCGGTGGGATACCAGCCGGTGGGGATGAACCCGGCGATGTGGCTGCGCTGTTCGGACAAATCCACAACCGCGGCCGCGTTGGCATCGGAACAGGCGACGTAGAGGGTCTTTCCATCGGCGGAGAGGGCCAGCGCCGAGGGCGTCATGCCGACAGGGTGCATGGGCGTCATGGCCACGTTGATGGTTTCTAGGACGCTCAGTTGTTTGCCCTCGGTGACGCCTACCGAGTAGACATTGTTGGTATTGGCCGCGGCCACGAACAGGCGCGCCACCCACGCGGGCTGGCCCTCGGGGGCTTCGGCGGGACCGCCGGCGAGCCAGACGATGTCGGTCGGATGGGGCCCCAGGCGCACAGTGTCCGTACGGCCGCCAGTGGCCGTATCGTACACTCCAACCGAGCCGTCGGCCCAGTGGGAGACGAAAAACGACTTGCCATCGGGATGAAAGAGGATGCGGTAGGGACGGCGGCCCGTGGCGTAGCGCGCGATGACGACGCCCGATTGCGGATTGATCACGGCCACGGAGTTGCGGTAGAGTTCGGCGGCGTAAAGCAGACGCCCGTCGGGGGAGAATGCCACGTCGCCAACGAAATCCAGGTCGGTGCGGCTGGCTGCTGCGACCGTGCGAAAGGTGCGGCCGGGCGTCAGGGTTCCGTTAGCGAGCGTGAACTCAAAGACCGCGGCCTGCGAGCCGCCGCCGACGTAGACGCGGTCGGTGTTGGGGGCGAAGGCGATCCCGAGCCATCCATCCGGGACCGGCGTGGACCCGAGGACGCGCGCGGAAGCGGTATCGATCACGGCGATGGATGGAGGCTTGTACCCGCCATTCAGGACGAGGAGGTACTTGCCGTCGCGCGAAAGCGCGGAGGACATGGGAAAGGAGTCGAGGGGGACCTGACGGCCAGCCGGTTGGAGACGCCAGCCGCTATTGAGCAGAAAGGCGCCATCGGGCAGGGGACCGACGCGTTCGCGCGGCGCCGTCTGGGAACTGAGCAGGGCCGCGGCGGAGATCGTTGCGGCCGCGAGCAAGACGCGGGTGGCGGCGGAACGCAGGGTGGATTTCATGAGAGCTCTATTGTACCCAGGCGGGTGAAGGCGCCGGCAAGCACCGCGGGCGCTCGCAGTGGCGCCGGCGGATTGGGTTCGTTTGGGGGAGTGGGGAAGAACGCAGACGGGCCCACGGGAATTGTGGGCACCGGTCCCGCAAGCATCGCGGGCACCCCCCGCGCCACCGACGGATTGGGTTCGTTTGGTGCGGACGCGAAGTGGTTTGTTTTGAGTTGGTTGGATGGGAATTGGGTTCGTTTGGCGTGGAGTAAAACCGAACGGAAGAACGCAGACCTGGAGGTCCGCGCCACTGGCGGATTGGGTTCGTTTGGGGCGGATGCAAAGTGATGTGGTTTGAATGGGTTGGATGGGGATTGGGTTCGTTTGGGGCAACGGGAAAAAACCGGTACGGACGCCGGCGTGGCAGCCTGAAAGGCCACTCCATGAAAACCTGGCATAGCACTCCCTCCACTTTCAGAAGTAGCAGAGCGGCGAGGGTCGATCCATCCTTCGGACGGGTCAAACCGCGGGAAGGAAATGGGTTATCGAGCGAGAAAGTTACGTGACCACGTAGGCCACACGTTTTTGCGGTTTCGGCGGCGAGGGGCTGAAGCACTGCATCGACAGGACTTCCACTTTGCCGGGAATGGCCGCCAGTTGGGCTTCCACCGCGACCTGCAGGTCTTCGGGCTCGCCGGCGGCTCGGGCGTTCAGCAGGATCTGGTGCGTGGAGGCAGGAGAGGCGTCGAGAATCCCCTGGACCGAAGGCTCACCGCCGTTGCGCACAATCGATGCCTTCACCCAGCCTTCCGTACACCGGTCCATCACCTTCAGATGGGCTATGGTAAAACCCTTGGCCGTGAGCGCAGCCTCTAGCCGGTCGAGCAGCGGGCCGGCCACCGACGCGGGCGACGCCGGCGACTTCAGTTCCACGGTGGCGCTGCAATTCAGCCAGGCCAACTCCGCCTCAGCCCGCGCGTAACGCTCGTAATCGATCTTGAGGATCTTTGTGCCCGCCTGGAACTTTCCGCCGAGGACATCGTCCAGCCATGCCGCGACGCCGTCCCCGGTTTGCGAACTGAGGAAACGGGGCGAGCAGCCGGGCAGCGTCGGGAACTCGGTGAAACGGTCGGTCTTGGTGAAGCAGACGAGGTCCGCCTCTTCGATCTGTTTGTCGAACAGGAACGTCAGTCCGGGGTCTGTATTTGGGTCGAGGAAGCGACGGGCGAGGTCGGGATCGACTACCACGGTGTACGGCGCTACGCGGAACTCCTCGGCGTGATCGAGCTTCAGCGGCTGCATTACCGTAGCTGAGATATCGGTGCAACTGCCGACGGCTTCCGCGAAAATGACTTCCGGCGTGGATCCGCGCAGTGCCTGGGCGGCGTAGATGAGATCGGAGAGGCGGCAGCAGAAGCAACCGCCCACGACCTGCCCGGCCAGAATCTCATTGGCCTTGACGAAGCTGGTATCGACGAGATCGCCGCCCTGATCGTTGAGAACCGCCGCGACCCGGACGCCGCGCTTCTGAAGGAGTCGCGCGGCGGCGACGATCAGGGAAGTTTTCCCGGCGCCGAGGAAGCCCCCAATGGGAACGATGATTGGGCGATAGCCCTGGTCTTTCATATTGCCCTCCCGAACACAGCAAGTTAACATACTACTGGATCAATTCCAATAGAGGAGGCTATCCGTTATGGATTTCGAGCAATGTTCCTGTTCGGGGAAGTCCCTGAACCGGTTGCTGCAGCCGGCGTTGCTGGCGACGTTATCGGAAAAGCCGAGTCACGGTTACGCGCTTCTGCAGAGCGTTGGCGAGCTGGCATTCTTCGCGGGCGCGCCGCCCGACGCGAGCGGCCTGTATAAAGCGCTGAAGGAGATGGAATTGGAAGGCCTGGTGTCCTCCTCCTGGGACATGAGCGCTTCAGGACCGGCGAGGCGGCTGTATGCTTTGTCCGCCAACGGCGAAGCTTGTCGCGAACACTGGGTGAAGACTCTGGAGACGTACCGCGAACAGATCGACGGGTTGCTCGAGCTTCTCACACGGGACAGGACTAAGGCCGCGCGGACCTAGAGTGGTTCGGGGGAAGGGTTAGCCGCAGATGAACGCCGATGGACGCAGATGGAAAAATCAGGAACGCGTGGCCTGGCGCGGTCGCCCTGGGGGACGAAAACAACGCAAAAGAAGGCAGGCCAGGAGGCCCGCCCCACAGATGGAAAACCAAGCAAGCGCTCTCTGACGTTCGCGGGTCGGCAGGTCAAGGGTGAGCCTCTTTATGCGCAAACGAGAGTTTATTGGCGAAGCGGCGGGCACGTTCGTGCTCGTGCTTTTCGGCTGCGGGTCGGTCGCGGTCGCGGTACTGTTCGGCGCTTACTCCGGACTGATGCAGGTGGCGCTGGCGTGGGGCATCGGCGTGGCGCTGGCGATCTACCTGACGCGGCACCTTTCGAGCGCGCATTTGAATCCGGCCGTGAGCCTATCCATGGCGTTGAGCCGCCGGATGCCCTACCGCAAGCTGCCGGTCTACTTCAGTGCCCAGTTGATGGGCGCGGTACTGGCGGCGCTGACGCTGTACGGGCTGTTTGGCCCGTCGATAGGGGCGTACGAGGCGGCGCACGGAATTGTCCGAGGCACGGCGGCATCGGTGCGGACGGGCATGATGTTCGGCGAATACTATCCCAACCCGGGATCGACGGCGGTGGTTTCGCTGCCGCTCGCCATGGGGGCGGAGGCGCTCGGGACGTTTCTGCTGGTACTGATGATCTTCGCGCTGACTGAGGGATGCAACGTGGGGAGGCCGGACAATTCACTCGCGCCGGTGCTGATTGGACTGACGGTGACTTCCATCATCTGTCTGCTGGCGCCGCTTACGCAGGCGGGACTGAACCCGGCGCGCGATCTTGGTCCGCGGCTGGTCGCGTGGCTGATGGGATGGGGCGATGCGGCCTTCCCCGACCGCGCCGGCGGGTTCTTCCACGTCTACGTGCTGGCTCCGCTGATGGGCGGAGCCTTGGCCTCGCAGTTCTTCGTGAGGGTTCTGGAACCCGCGATGAGGGGCTCGGCCGGTAAGGCAGTCTAAGGCTCTGATGCGGGTCTAAGGCCCTGACGCGGAGACGCGGAGACGCGGAGAATCCGTCTGGCGGCGGGATGGTAAGATACCCGTTCATCCCGATGACGCAAACGGCGACGCGCTCTACCGATCCACGCTTGCCGGTAGGCCTTGCCCTAGCAGCCTGCGCTTTGTTCTACCTGGAGGGACAGGCGTTTCTTCCGCTGCTTGGCATCCAGAACGACGAAGCGATTTTCGCGTACGCCTTCCTGCAGCCGCGCGGCGGATACACGGTGCGGTTCGGGCATTCTCACCTGCCGCTCATGCTGATGAGCTACCTGGGCACGCTCAAGGCATGGATCTACCGCCCGATTTTCGCGGTGTTTGCACCCAGCGTGTGGAGTCTGCGGGAGCCCGCGCTGCTGTTCGGGGTGGCCAGCGTATGGCTGTTTTTCCTGCTGCTGCGGAGAATTGCTGGCGCGCGCGCCGCTGTAATCGGGTGCGGCCTGCTGGCGGTGGATGCCTTGTATCTGCTCACGGTCTCGTTCGATTGGGGGCCGGTGGCGCTGCAGCATCTGCTATTGGTAGGCGGCATGCTGCTGCTGGTGCGGTTCTACCAGGAGGGCAGCGCCGGTTCGCTGGCGTGGGGCTTCTTTTTGCTGGGCCTCGCCATGTGGGATAAGGCCCTGGCGGTATGGATGCTGAGCGGAATGGCAGTGGCTTGCGCGGTGGTTTTTCCCAGGCAAATCCGGCGTGTGGCCACGCCGCGGCGGGCGGCGGTTGCGGCGCTGTGCTTCGCCCTGGGAGCGCTGCCGCTGATCGTATACAACGTGAACAACCGATTCGACACGTTTCGCGGACATCATTACAATACCGGCGAGATTGCGGAGAAGGCACGCATGCTGATGAACACAGCGAATGGCACCGCTCTGTTCGGTTGGCTGGCGGATGAGGACTGGCAGACGGCCGCGCCGCACGCGCCGGCGAACGCGCTGGAGAGGGTGAGCTCGGCCGTATCCGAATTGGCGGGACAGCCGCGGCATAACCTGCTGGTTTACGCCTTCGTCCTGGCGCTGCTGCTGGCGCCGCTGGCGCGCGGCGGGGACCTTCGCGCGATTCTCTTCGTCCTGATGGCGATGGCCGTTCAGTGGGGACAGATGGCGATTACGGTGGACGCAGGGGGAAGCGTACACCACACCATCCTATTGTGGCCGCTGCCGGAGATGGCGATCGCCGTCTCCTTCGCCGCGGCCTCGCGCCGTCTGGGCCGCGCGGCGATTCCGGCGGCGGCGGGAATCCTCGCGGTGACGATGGCGGCCGGGGTTCTGCAAATCAACGAGTATTACCGGCTCGCGTGGCGCAACGGGGGCGCGCAGAATTGGACGGACGCCATTTTCCCGCTTTCGGAAAAGATGAAAGACGTCCATGCGACGGAAGTGTACTCGGTGGATTGGGGCATTCTGGACAGCCTGCGCCTGCTGAACCGGGGCAAACTGCATCAGGAAGCCATCTTCGACGCGGTACCTCCGCCGGACCAGGGAGCCCCCGACATGACGCGCATTGAGGCCGCGGTGGGGGAGCCGGATCACGTCTTTATCGCCCATTCGAAGGGACTCGAGTTTTTCGAAGGACGGAACGGGAGACTGTTGCAAGCGGCGGAAGCGGCCGGGTACCGGCGCGAGACGATTGCGGCGATCCGAGACAGCTTCGGGCGGCCGACTTACGAGGCGTACCGGTTCGTGCCGCGTTGACTATGCGCGATAATCCTATGTTGAATGTGAAATCCCTGCTATCGATCATTGTGCCGGTGTACAACGAGGAGGAGTACGTCGAGACGGCGATCGTGCGGGCGTTGAAGGCGCCATTGCCCGAGGGCCTTCGTTCCGAGGTGGTGGCGGTAGACGACGGGTCGTCCGATTCCTCCTGGCCGATTCTGGAGGAGCTGGCGGCGCGGTATCCGGAGCGGGTGCGCGTGTTCCGGCACGAGGTCAATCGCGGGAAAGGGGCGGCGGTGCGCACGGGGATCGAGCAGGCCGCCGGGGAGTTCGGAATCATCCAGGATTCCGACCTGGAATACGACCCCACGGAGTATCCGAAGGTGCTGGGGCCGCTGGTGGCGCAGAAGGCGGATGTGGTCTACGGTTCGCGATTCGCTCTGTCCGGGGAGCGGCGGGTGCTTTATTACTGGCATGCGCTGGCCAATCACCTGTTGACCACGATGTGCAACATGGCGGCGGATCTCAACCTGACCGATATGGAGACCTGTTACAAGGCTTTCCGGCTGCCGCTGGCGCGCAGCATTCCGATACGCAGCAATCGCTTCGGCATCGAGCCGGAGCTGACCATGAAATTCGCTCAGCGCCACGCCGCCATTTACGAGGTGCCCATCAGCTACTATGGGCGAACCTACGAGGAGGGGAAGAAGATCGGCGGGAAGGACGCGGTTGCGGCGTTCTGGACCATTCTGCGCTGCTATTTCCACCAGGACCTTTACGTAGAGCACGGGGCCGCCATCCTGGCCGTGCTGGCCGGGGCGCCGCGATTTAATAAATGGATGGCGGACACGATCCTGCCGGCGGTGGGTTCGCGCGTGCTCGAACTGGGGGCCGGGATCGGCAACATGACGCAGCATCTTTCGCGGAGACGGCGTCTCTACGTGGCAACCGATATCGAAGAAGAACACATGGCGCGAATGCGGGTGCGGTTCCAGGGCAGGCCTAATTTAGAGATACGGCGCTGCGACCTGACCGAGGACGCGGATTTCGCGGGTCTGGAAGGGCGCTTCGATACGGTAGTCTGCCTGAATGTTGTGGAGCATGTGGAAGACGATCTGGGGGCATTGCGGCGGATGCGAAGGGCGCTGGCGCCCGGCGGCCGCGCCATTGTCCTGGCGCCGCGCGACCAGGCCCTCTACGGCTCGCTCGACAAGGTGCTGGGGCACTACCGGCGGTATGCGGCCGGCGAACTGGAAGCCAAGATGGAGCAAGCGGGATTCCGGGTGGAACGTACGATCGCATTCAACCGCGTCACCCGCCCCGGATGGAAATTCAACGGGCAGGTTCTGCGGCGCGAGAGCTTCGGCGCATTTCAAATTCGGGCTTTCGACGCGCTGGTCCCTTTGTGGAGACGGATAGACCCGCTGTTGCCGTGGGGGGCGGTCTCGGCGATTGGAATCGGAGTGGCGGAGTGACCGAAACGGCGGATCTGCCGGCAAGGTCTCTCAGACGTTTTCGAGCGCCAGCCGGGGCGTCCGCGGCGGTATGCGCCCTTCTGGTTCTCGCGCTTCAGCCGATCGTGTTCTACTGGCGGGTTCTCATCAACCCAAGGCAGCATATCCCGTACGATCTGGCTGGGTTTCATCTGCCGCTGATTTCGTACGTGGCGCAGTGCGTACGGCACGGGATTGCGCCGTTTTGGGATCCGTACTCGTACTGCGGCATGCCGATTTATGCGGACATTACGGCGAACGTATTCTATCCGTTCACGTGGCTGGCGATTTTCGCGGGAAACCACAGCGAGGGCCGCAATCTTTACTACTTCATCGAATGGCTGATTCCGGCGCACATGATCTTGGCTGGTTTCTTTGCATTCTGGATGCTTCGCCGGATGGGCCTGCGGCATCCCGCGGCGCTGTTGGGGGCCACGGTCTACCAGCTTGGAGGGTATTTCGCCTCGCAAGCGCAGCACCTGGGCGCGATGCAGGCCGGCGCCTGGCTTCCACTGGCGATTCTGGCCGTTTTTGAAATGCGGATTCAGGTCCGGCTGCGGTGGATTGCGGTGCTGGCGCTGGCCGTGGCGATGAGCATTCTGGCCGGTTTTGTGGCGTCGACCGAGGTGGCCGCCGGCGCCTTGCTGCTCTTCGCTGTCGCACTGATCGTGTCCCGCGAGGCCCGGTGGCGGATGGTTCCAGCGGTGGCGGCAGGCTTCCTTTGGGGCGCGGCGATCGCGGCCGTGGAGCTGATCCCCATGTGGCAGCTTTCCAGGGCAAGCATGGCATCGATACGGGGAACGTGGTATTTGTGGGGCGGCGGGATGCCGTTACAGAGCCTGGTTTCCCTGGCGATTCCAAACTACTACCACATATTCGACCTGGGCCATTACAAGCTGCCGTACAACTTCACTTTTCTGTACGCTTACTGCGGAATCGCCACCGTGATATTGCTGGCGATAGCTCCTTTTGTCCGCAAGGCGAGGGCGCGGTTGTTTTTCATTCTGACGGTTGTGGCGGCGGTCTGGATGCTGGGGGAGCACACACCCATCTATCGCTTCCTGTTCAGCCACTTGCCCGCCACGATACGCGGCTCCCTTTATTCGGAATTCGCGCTGATGGCTTTCTGCTTTTTCGCCGCAATCACGGCGGCGACGGCGATGGACCGGATGCCGGCGCGGGTTCCCGTGGCGGTGTTGTGGGGAATCGCTCTGTTCACTGGCTGCGACCTGATCTGGAACGGAAGCTCCGAGCCGTTGAATACGGCCCTTGGAAGCTACAAGACGGTGGAGACGGAATACGGCGTTCCCGAAAGGCCCAAGCTGACGGACCGGCTCCGGCAATTGGTGGAAACAACCAGCCCGCCGGCGCGGATCGATTACGCCGACGCGGATTTCAGTCAAGGCATCCGCGGCGCCGACATGCTGCGTCTCCCCACGGCGAGCGGCGATAATGCGCTGGTGCTACTGCGGATACTCTATCTTCGGCGCCTGTTCTGCGGCGGGAATCCCTGGGAACGTTTGCTGCCGGTGAACCGGTTTTCCTCGCCTTTGTTGAGCATGATGAACGTCGGTTGGGTTGCAGGCGGAGCGCCGGTTCCCGCGGAGCAGGTAGAAAAGGCCGGTCTCGAGCCGCTGGGGCCGGTCGATGGCGTCTACCTATACCGGAATCCGCGAGTGCTGCCGCGCTTCCACCTGGTTCCACGCGTGCGGCGGTCAACGGGCGAAGAGGAAACGCTGCGGATGGTATCGAGGGCGGATTTCAACCCGGCGACGGAAGCTGTTGTGGAGGGTTTGCCTTCGGACCTGGCGGGCCTCGGTGCGGGAGATGTGAAGGTGATGGAGTATTCCGCCAACCGCGTGCAACTGGAGGTGGCGGCGGACGCGCCGGCTTTTCTGGCGACATCGGAAACCATGTATCCGGGGTGGGAAGCCACGGTGAACGGCAAGCCCGCGCCACTGTTGACGACCAATGGCGCGTTTCGAGGTCTGGCTCTGGGCGGGGGCGCCAGCACCGTGATCATGGAGTATCATCCGAGATACTTCGCGTTTAGCGCACTCCTTAGCCTGGTGGCGCTGCTCGCGGCGGCGGGTGTTTTTGGCTGGCAAGGACTGCGGCGGCGCCGCACCGGGAAATGAAGAGCCGACCCACCATCGGCAGATTTTGCTCGCCCGGCAGTTTTTGTTTCTAACGGCTGTACGAAAATCCCGCGGCTGACGGCGGCGCGGGATCGTGCATGAGACCGGATGGCGGCGCGGCGCTGAGCCTGGCGGCATTCCTTGGCGTTCCGCTGGCTTTCGCGCTGTACAGGAGGAAAGGGCGGCTCACAAGACCGGCCCGTTCTACTGGGCGTTGACATCGCCTAGAGCGCTGGTGCGTACCAGCGACTCGGCGACCCGCGAAGCCAATTCGTCGAAGGTAAGGATTTCGTAGATGGTGGGGTCGGACATGATCCGCGCCACCAGGGCTGCGTGCATCGCGTGGCCGGCCCGTTCGGCGATCACGTGACCCAATAGCGGGCGGCCGAGCAGCGCCAGGTCGCCGATCAGGTCGAGCGCCTTGTGGCGGCAACACTCGTCGGGAGCGCGCAGGCCCTCGGGATTCATGATGCCGTCGCGCGTGAAGCACACGCCGCTTGCGAGGGAGGCCCCGCGAATCAGCCCCATGTTGCGCAACTGGTCGAGTTCGTACTCGAAACCGAAGGTGCGGTAGGGCGCGATATCGGATGCGTAGCGCTCAGGCGTCACTTCCATCTCGAGCGACTGCCGGCCCACCAGGGGATGCGGAAAATCGATATCGCAGGTGAGGCGGAAGCAATCGGCCGGAAGAATGCTGATGCGCTTGCCCTTGTCCTCCACCGAAATCGGGCGGCGGATGCGCAGGTAGCGGCGCTTGCGGCGGTAGCGGGTAATGCCGGCCGCGCGCACCATTTCGACGAACGGCAAGCCGCTGCCATCTAGGATGGGGACTTCCAGGTTATCGATTTCCACGTAGGCGTTGTCGATCCCCATGGAGTAGAGCACGCTGAGCAGGTGCTCGGTGGTGGAAATCAGCACGCCCTGCCGCATGAGGCTGGTGGCGTAGCTGACGCGCGCGACATGGCGCCAACTGGCCGGTATGGGGAAGTTGTCCAGGTCGGTGCGGACGAATACAATGCCGGTGGCCGCGGGAGCGGGCGCAATCCGGATTTTCACCGACACGCCGCTGTGCAAGCCAACGCCCGCCACTTCGACCGGGCGCTGGACCGTGGTTTCAAACCGCAAAACGAAGCTCCCACATACCTGTTTATACTTTACCAACCGGTACGGTATAGTTCCATATTCTTGATACGCAAGACTTTGGAGTTCCGTTACCGTGGCTAAAGCGCAACACCTTGAGGAGCTTATGACGCCTCTGCGCTACAGTGGAACCAATTGGCGGGTTCCATCGTTCTTACCTGAGATGAAATTCCTCTTGTGGTGCATCCTGCTGGTCCTGTGCTGGCCGCTGGCGCTGGTGGCGCTGGTGCTCTATCCTTTGGTCTGGCTGCTGCTGCTGCCATTCCGGATTGTGGGAATCGCGGTGGGCGGCGCGCTGGAGTTGGTCTGGGTGATCGTGACGCTGCCGGCGCGGCTGCTGCGGGCACTGTAGGGGCGATCTGCAATTATGCATTCATAGTGCATAATTGCAGGTAGAGGCGCCGCCGCTGCCGCATCGCTACATCCCGCCTGCGGGATATTCGCCTGCGGCCCTTCGGAGAACCGGTTCCAGCGCGCCGCCATGGCGAGCGGCGTTCGGGCTTTTCAGGAAGACCTCGGCGAGCGCGCCGGAAAGGGGTTTGTGGTCCATCCGGGCGACATCCGGCTGCCGTTAGCGCCGAACGTCGTCGCGCTGCCGTTCGCCGAGCTTTGAGCTGTCCCAGTTCTCGCGGTTGAGGGCTTGGCCTCTCTCGTTCTGCTACGATAAAACTTCCTTCTCCGATGTTGCGATTTGAGACCGCCGGAGAGTCGCACGGCGAGTGCCTCGTGGCTACGCTTGCCGGACTCCCAGCCGGCATACCCATTTCGTTGGAAGCCGTCAACCGCGAGCTTTGGCGCCGCCAGCAGGGCTACGGCCGCGGCGGGCGCATGAAGATCGAGACCGACCGCGCCGAAATCGTCGCCGGGGTGCGCCACTCCCGCACCATCGGGTCGCCCATCGCCATTTTGATCCGCAATAAGGATTGGCAGAACTGGACGGCGGCGCTCCCCGTGGAAGACGCCGAGGGCGCGAGCGACGAGCGGCGGCCGGTGACCAGACCGCGGCCGGGCCACGCCGACCTGGCAGGCGCCATCAAGTTCGATTTCCACGACGCGCGCTACATCCTGGAACGCGCCAGCGCACGGGAGACGGCGGCCCGCGTGGCTGTCGGCGCGCTGGCGAAGGCGCTGTTGGGGCAGTTCGGCACGGAGGTCCTGAGCCACGTGGTGGCGGTGGGGCCGATGCGGTTGGAGCGCCCGGTGGAATGGGCGGAAATTGCGGCGCTCAGCCGAAAGGACGAGGTGCTGCTGGGCTGCGTAGACCCGGAAGTGGAAGCCCGCATGAAGGCGGTGGTGGACGAGGCCTACCGCACCGGAGACACCATCGGCGGCGTCTTTGAAGTGGTGGCCCACGGGGTTCCGGCGGGGCTGGGATCGCACGCCACGTGGGATTCGCGCCTGGATGGGCGGCTGGCGCAGGCCATCGTCTCCATACAAGCGGTGAAAGGGGTGGAGATCGGCTTCGCGGCCGAGGGCGCGGCGAGCTTCGGCTCCAAGGTGCAGGACACCATCCACTACGTCCGCGAGGAGCGGCGCTTTACCCGAGGCGCCAACCGCGCCGGCGGCATCGAAGGCGGCATTACCAATGGCCAGGATGTGACGCTGCGCGGCTTGCTCAAACCGATTTCCACCTTGCGGCGCCCGTTGGAATCGGTGGACCTGGAAACGCGCGAACCGGCGCTGGCGGCCTACGAACGCTCCGACGTTTCGGTAGTCCCCGCGGCGGGCGTGATTGGCGAGGCCATGACCGCGCTCGTGCTGGCGCAGGCGTTTCTCGAAAAATTCGGCGGCGATTCGCTGCGGGAAACCAGGCGCAATTTCGAAGGTTATCTTGAACAAGTGAGAGCTTTTTGACGCTATGATCTATCCCATTGTGAAGTTCGGCGACCCGGTGCTGGAACGCGAAGGCGAAACTGTAACCGAGTTCGATACGCCGGAATTGCACCAGTTCCTCGCGGACATGTTCGAATCCATGTACGCGCACAAGGGCGTCGGCCTGGCTGCGCCGCAAATCGGCTTTGGGAGGAAGATCGCCGTCATCGACGTCTCAAACGGCCAGAACCCGGACGATAAGCTGGTCCTCATCAACCCGTCCATCATCAAAGTCGAGGGCAGGCAGAGCGGGGAAGAGGGCTGCCTGAGCATCCCCGGATTCCGCGAAGAGGTGCGGCGCGGCAAGCGTGTGACCGTGCGCGCGCAGGACGCCAAGGGCGAGTTCTTTATCAAGACCGGAGAAGATCTGCTGGCGCGCGCCTTGCAGCATGAGACGGAGCACCTTCACGGCCAGCTCTACTTCCTCCGCATCAGCGCCTTGAAGCGCGAGTTGATGAAGCGCAAGATTGTCAAGCTGCAGCGCGCGGGCGAGTGGGCCTGAGGCATGCGCCTGGTTTTTCTAGGGACGCCCGTGTTCGCCGTCCCGTCTCTGGAGCGGCTGGTGGCCGCCGGCCATGACGTGCTCCAGGTGATCACTCAGCCGGACCGTCCGCTCGGACGCGGCCTCCGCATGGCCATTTCACCGGTGAAGCACGCGGCTTTCGGGCTGCGCATTCCCGTGGCCCAGCCGGAGCGCGTCCGCCGCCCCGAGGCCGTCGAAGCGCTTCGCACGCTCGCGCCGGACTGCATGGTGGTGGTCGGCTACGGCCAGATCATTCCGCAGTCCGTCATCGACCTCCCGCCGCATGGCATTGTCAACGTCCACGCCTCCCTGCTGCCCAAGTATCGCGGCGCCGCGCCCGTCCAGTGGGCCATTGCCAACGGCGAGACCCGCACCGGCGTCACCACCATGCGCATCGATGCCGGCCTGGATACCGGCGATATTCTCCTGGCCAGGGAAACGGAAATCGGCCCGGAGGAAACCGCCGTCGAATTGGGCGCACGCCTGGCCCAGCTAGGCGCGGATTTGCTCATCGAAACGCTCAAAGAAATCGAAGCCGGCCGCATGGTTTCGCGCAGGCAGGATTCCTCTAAAGCCACGCTCGCGCCCATTCTCAAGAAGGAGGACGGCCTCATCGATTGGAGCCGACCCGCCGAATCCGTTCACAACCTGATCCGCGGCATGCAGCCGTGGCCAGGCGCCTTCACAACATTCCGCGGCCAAACCCTGCGCATCTGGCGCGCGTGGGTTGGACCCGCTTCGGGGTCCGCGCCGCCGGGCCGGTTTGCAGGTTTGAATCCCCTGACCGTTTCATGCGGCGAAGGCGCGCTGCAGCTTCTCGAAGTGCAGCTCGAAGGCCGCCGCGTCATGACCGGCCCGGCCTTCGCCAACGGACATCGCCTGACCGAACGCGACATCTTAGGAGACGCACGCACTTGAACCTACCTCTTGGATATCTCTACTCCGCCACCTATGCCGGGATACGGCAGGCCGAAAAGGACGACCTCGCCCTGATCGTGAGCGGGCTTCCGGCCAACGCCGCCGCCGTATTCACCCAAAACCGCGTGCAGGCCGCCCCGGTGCGGCTCAGCCGCCTCAACCTCAAGCGCTCCGGCGGATTGGCCGGCGCCATCCTGATGAACGCCGGCAACGCCAACTGCGCCACTCGCACCGGCGACCGCGTGGCGCTCGCCACCTCTAAAGCCGCGGCGAAGCTGTTGCGGCTGCCCGCCGAGCAGGTGCTGACCGCTTCGACCGGCGTAATCGGCGTGGAGATGGACTCCGGCAAGATTGTCGACTCCTTGCCCCGGCTGGTCGCGGGGCTCCGCGCGGACCGCTTCGAAGATGCGGCGCGCGCCATCATGACCACCGACCTGGTATCCAAGACCGCCTTCACCGAAACGAGCTTGCGGCGCGGCGTGGTGCGCATCGCCGGCATGACCAAGGGATCGGGAATGATCCAACCGCGCATGGCCACTACGCTCGGGTTCGTCGTGACCGACGCCCAGATCCCGCTGGCGCAGTTGCGCGCCATCCTGAAGCGCGGCGTGGAGCGCAGTTACAACCGGATCTCCGTGGATGGCGATACGTCCACCAACGATACACTCGTGCTGCTGGCTAACGGCGCATCCGGCGTCCGGCCCGACCCGAAGGAAATGCCCATCGTCGAGGAGGAGATCGCGCAGGTGATGGAGTCGCTGGCGCAGGCCATTGCGCGCGATGGCGAAGGCGCCAGGAAGTTCGTCACCATCGACGTGGCCGGCGCGCCCAATAACGCGGCGGCGGTAGCCATGGCCCGCGCCATCGCCAATTCTCCACTGGTGAAAACCGCCATCGCGGGTTCCGACCCCAACTGGGGCCGCGTTCTATCGGCCGCCGGCAATGCCGGTGTGGCGTTCGACCCCCTGAAGACGGATGTCCACATGCAGGGCGTCCTGGTGTGCCGGGGCGGGCTGGCCGCGCCTTTCTCGGAGTCCGGCTTGAAGGCCAAACTGGACTCGCCGGAGTGCGAAATCCGCGTGACGGTGCGCGGCAAGGGCAAAGGCTCCGCCCGCTTTTGGACCTGCGATCTCACCGAAGGTTATATTGAAATCAACGCCAGCTATAGGACTTGATATGACCCGCCGGACGCTGCTCGCGCTGCCCTTCGCCATGCGGCTCCGCGCCGACGCCGCGAGGGACGTCTGGGATCTTGTGAGCGAGGCGGCTCACCAGTTGAGCGAAGGGAATGCCGTGGCTTTCCTGGACTGTTTCGACCCCAAGATGCCGGGCTACGAGCAACTGCGAGAGGACGTGACGGCGCTTGTCGGGGAGGCGCCGCCGCCTACTGGCGCGACCACGCAGCGCAGCGGGATTTATTCTTCCGTCGAGCTGGTTTCGGACCAGGGCGACGACCAATCCCGCTCGCTCGAACTGGATTGGATCCTCGATGTCCGCCAACTGGAGGGATCGGTCGGCGTTACGCGGCGCGAGGAACGCGTGAAGATCCGCATTGCCAAATCGGGGAAGAAATGGCGCATCGTGGCGTTCGAGCCGGCCGGCTTCTTCGCGCCGCCCGAAGCGCACTGACCCGGCGCCTCTATCGCATCGTGCGTATCTTCCGCACCAGCGCGTACACGGCTGCGGAATTGCCGGCGGGGAAGTCGAATGGAACCGAAGCGTTTGGCGGCACGCGATTCACCCGGCCGGTAGCGCCGCCGACGCGCGATGCCCGGTTGGACTGGTTCTTCAAGAGATCCAGATCGAACTCCACCGAAATCTCCCGATCGGTATTGTTCTTGAGGACGCCGGCGATTCGGGGAGCCCCGCCGGGCACCACGTGGACTTCGACGATTTCCGCGTCTTTGTACGCATTGACGCCGGAAGTCTTCTCCAGGTCCGGCAGGAGTTTCGCCAAAAGCTCGGCGGCGGTAACCACCCTGGGAGGCGCGGCTTTGGGTCTATAAACGTGGTTGAACACCAGCGCCAGCGCGCCGAATACGAGCACGGCCGGAATGGCGATCAACACCGCCGGCCGCAACTTTTGCTTCCATGTACGATTGCTGAGATAAAGGGGGTCCGATTGCTGGCCGCCGCTGAGAAAGCGTTCGATCCGTTCCCGCAGCGGCCCCAGCCGCCGGGGCTTGGTTTCCAGCGGAACTCCGCCGGACGGCTTCAGGCCAGCGTAAGCCAGGGACTCGAAGAAGCGTCGAATGCGATTTGCCATGGAAGGGGAGGGCGCGGAAGCCGGGCCGCACCGAGCGCTTATTATACCGCCCGGCTATCTTCCGGCGCTCCCGGAGCCTGCCAGCAGACCCTCCAGGGTGCGCAGGTTCTCATGCTTCCCCATCACAATCAGATAATCGCCCCCGTGGACCGCCGTATCGGCCGGCGGATTGAACTGCATCCGGCCGTCGCCCCTGCGGATGGCCAGCACGATCACCCCCATATCCCGGCCGAGCTGCATTTCGCGCATGCTCTTTGAGACCAGCGCGCTGGTTTCGGAAACGCGCATCTGTTCGATGCCGGCGTCGATGCCGATGTCGTTGGTGGTGAAATCGAGAAATTGCACTACGTGCGGCCGGAGCAGCGACTGCGCCAGGCGGTGGCCGGTGATGGAATAGGGAGCGAAAACGGCATCCGCGCCCGCGCGCCGCATTTTCTCCTCGGCGCCCTCCTCGCCCGCGCGGGCCGCGACATAGATGTGCGGGTTCAATCCCTTGGCGGTCAGCAGCACGAAGAGGTTGTCGGCGTCGGTAGCCAGCGCCGCAACCAGGCCGCGCGCGCGGTCGATGCCCACGCTCCGCAGCGTCTCGTCGAGCGTGGAATCGGCCGCCACCGCCATCAGACCCGCCTGGAGCGCCAGATCGACGCGCTCCGGCCGGATGTCCAGCACCACGAAGGGCGCGCCCGCGCGTTGCAATTCGGCCGCGGCGCCCAGGCCAACCCGCCCGTAGCCGCAAACAATATAGTGGTCTTTGAGCTTTTCGATCATGCGTTTGTTCCGCCGCTTGCCGATGGCGTCTCCCAATTCCATCTCGATGATGGTCTGCGTCATGGCGCCCACGGCGACGAAGATGGTGCCGACGCCAAAGACCATCAGGAAGGAGTTAAAAATGCGCCCGGCCTGCGTGAGCGGATGGATTTCCGCATATCCCACCGTCGTCATGGTGATGAGGGTCATGTAGAACGCGTCGAACGCAGGGTACCCCGCGATGACCATGAATCCGACCGTTCCAACCAACAGCGTGGTGGCGATGGCCAGCCCGATATAGAAGAAACGCCGCTGCACCCGGCTCATCGGCTCCGTCTGGACCAAGTATAGCGGGAAGCGCGGCGGAGAGATCCCGCTTCCCTTGTTGGGGGCCGGGGTGCGGCGCCGACCGCGTTGGGGGAGCAATCCGCGTCCGCAGTCGGCGCACGCTTCCCAGATTGCCGTATCTGAGGCGTTGGCCACGACTGGGCGGTTCTACGCGCCGGCGGCTATTTGCCAACTCGCCGACGAACGCCGTATCTTGGGAGCTTGGCGCGACGGATGGCCTCGTCGTGTCTTGAAGACGCGGGTTCGGTTCACCTGCCCGCGCGATTCACGGTACGAGCGGCGTTGAGCCAGGCAGGTCGCCCGACGGCAGCGACGAGAACACCGGGAACACCTCGGCGTTTAAAGAAAGGCTGATGATGGGAATCGTCGAAGTTATCGTCATGCCACCGGTGAAACTCGACAAGCCGAGAAGGGGCCCGATGTTTGCCGCTCCGTGACCCAGCGGTCCGAGAGCGATTTCCTGGCTGCCCAGCTTCGCTCCCGCTGCATTGTATGCCGCGATCGTAATCGTGGCCGATTGCGTGGTCGAAGGATTCCCGTACGCGACACCCGTTGCCGTTTGGGCAAACGTGGCGAACTCCGTAGTAGGCGCCGTTTCGGCGGGGACACTGGCCTCGCCGGTCGCAACGCCGCCCTGGTAGAAGCGAAAAAGCATGCTGGCTTCCACCGGCCCGTTGCATCCGCCCTGCGCCCATCCTTGCGAATTTGCGCCAGTGACACTGGCCACGCTCTGATCGTGGATGGACCCTCCCGGCGCAAGCACGTCGGTCCGGGTGGAAATGGTTCCCTGGCTGAAGGGAACCGCCAGTGGGCCACCTTGGTCCGAATAGAAATTGGTTACGCAGGTGACCGTCCGCGGGGTGTAATTGAAGTAAGTGAGCGTCGTCTGATAGCCGCCGCCAAACGCGACTTGGGAGAAGTAATAGTTGTCCAACGAACTCAGCGGCGCGAGACCGATGATAGATCCCGGTCCTCCGAAAACCGAGGAGTGAGGAGTGATTTGGCCAGTGGCAGTGTTGATCGTGCCAAACACGGAACCGGCGCCAACGTAATAAGTGCTGTTTTCGAAGAGCAGCACGGAGGTCAGATAGTCGTTACTGTCCACCGTGCCCACCTGCGTTCCCGCGCCAGTCGCGGTGTTGATCGTATAAAGATTGCTGTCGTTTTCCATGTACAGCGTGCCGGAACCGACCGAAAACCGGGCGTAGTATCCCTGGCCGTTGCCGATGATGTTGGCGCCGACTGGACCAATCGCCGTCATGGCGCCCGTCTCGGGACTGATCGAGAATAGGGTTTCGACGCTTTGACTACCCGTTGCGGCCAAGCCGTACAGCCCGGTGGTGGTTGAGCCGAACGTGGCCAAATTGTTGCCGGTTATGCCTCCGATCTGCGTGGCGACTCCGGTGCTCGTATTGACAGAAAAAAGAATGCCATTTTGTTCGGTGTAGACAATGCCGTTCGCAACCGCCAGGCCTGTATACCCGCCGGGTCCCAGATTGCCGATCAAAGTAAACGCGCCAGAGTTGAGGTCGACGGTCCCGAAGGGACTCGCGTTCCCCCCATACTGCGATCCGATCATGTACCCGTAATCGTCAGCTTTCAGATTGCTTGCGAATGAAGCCATAATTCCGACAGATAACAGACTTATGGCTGTGTTTTTGCGAATGTTCAAGATTATCTCCCTCCGCTGCGGCTTGGTTCACTCTAGCACGAACAATACGCGGGTATGCAGACGAGGTGCGTCTGGCCCTCCGGGGATGTGGCAATTCATACACTTCGTGCAAACCTCGAACGGCCGGCTCAGGCTATTCTGAATAACCTGTGGTGGAGACTTTGTACCATGGCAAAGCTCGTATATGGATTGAACCAGTCCTTGGATGGCTACGTCGACCATCTGGAGTTTAGGCCGAGCCTGGCGCTCTTTCGTCACTTCATAGAGCATGTGCGCAGCCTGACGGGCATTGTGTACGGTCGCCGCATGTATGAGGTAATGCGTTATTGGGACGAAGACGGTGCGGACTGGGTAGCGGAGGAACACGACTTCGCGGCGGCGTGGCGGCGCCAGCCGAAGTGGGTTGTGTCGCGCTCGTTGAAATCGGTCGGACCCAACGCCACACTTGTCGAGGATGACATCGAGGCGGTGATACGTGGGCTGAAGTCTCAGGCATCTGGGGAGATTGCAGTTGCCGGACCGGACTTAGCAGGAAGTCTAACCAGACTTGGTCTTATCGATGAGTATCGACTTTACCTCCACCCCATCGTCCTTGGTCGTGGCAAGCCATTCTTCTCCGGCCCCCGGCAGCCGCTCCGCCTTGTGACCAGCGATCTCGTTGCCGAGGACGTGATTAGGCTGACGTACGTGCCCGCTTAACCGCGCGACTCGCCCGGCGGTCGCGCCCAGGCATTTGAGCTTGCACGCCAATCTTCCCCGAAAGGTGCGCGTGTCTGCTTTCTCGGCGCGGCGCGGCGTTGACCGCCCTTGACAAAGAGGCGCCGCTGGTGGTTTCATTAGATTGCTACCCTAGCGATCGGAGTATATGCCTGGCTCAACTTCTTCGCAGTCCGCCCTGGACCTGTTAATCCTCACCATCCTCAGCCGCCGCGGCCCGACCCACGGCTACGGCATTGCCAACGCGATTCAGGGAGTTTCCGAAGAGGCGCTTCGCGTGGATGAAGGGTCGCTCTATCCCGCGCTCCACCGTATGGAGGAGGCCGGATGGATTACCGCGGCGTGGACGGTCACGGAGAACAAACGGCGGGCGCGGATCTATCGCATCAACCGCGCCGGAACTAAGCAGCTCGCGGCCGAACAGGAGAGCTGGAGTAGCTTCTCGGCCGGTGTGGCCCGCGTTCTCCGTTATGCGTAACGCCGGCCAAATCGATGTTGGAGGATTGCCGTGTCCTGGTTTTCACGATTCAAGAACGCATGGAACCCGCGCTGGCTGGACGAAGATCTGGCGGCTGAGATGCGCGACCACATCGAACGCCGCGCCGAGGATCTTCGCCGCCGCGGAGTGAGCGGCCCGGAGGCTCAACGCCAGGCGGCGCGTTCCTTCGGCAATCTTACCGGAATTCGCGAGGCGAGCCGGGACCTCAGGCTCTGGCCGGCGCTCGAAGGAACCCTTCAGGATGTCCGCTACGCCTGGCGCGGCCTGATCCGAAATCCGGTTTTCGCCGTAACCGCGATCGCGTCTCTCGGTCTGGCTATCGGAGCAAACACGGCGATCTACGCCATTGTCGATGCGGCCCTGTTGCGCCCGCTGTCGTTGCCGCAGCCGGACCGGCTCATTACTTTGGCAGCTTCCGAAAACAGCCAGGCGGCGATTCCAGCGCCCGCCGATAACGATGCTTTCAGTTATTCGCTGTATGAGGGATTGAGAACCGCGGCGGGCGATTCCGCGCGCCTTGCTCTTTTCGATTCGCCGAACCGCGCGGAAGCGAAGGGGCCCGGCGCGGATGCGCCATACGAAAAGGTAACCCGGCAGCTCGTCTCGCCGGATGCGTTCTCAATATTAGGCGTTCCGCCGGCGCTGGGCGCTCTCTTTTCGCCCGCCGAGGACCACTACCCGGCGCCTCGCGCGGTCGTGGTGCTGAGCTATGCCTATTGGCAGCGCAGGTTCGGCGGCGATCCCAACATCCTGGGGCGCACATTCACACTCGACAACAGGCCGTATACCATCCTCGGCATTGCACGCAAGGGATTCTCCGGCGTGGAGCCTGGCCGGTTTGTCGATGCATGGCTGCCGGTTACCGTGACCGATCCAAGCGTCTTCACCAACGAGGCGAGGCTCTTCCACCTGATGGGACGCCTTGCGCCGAACGTCGGCAGGGAACAACTGGCGGCCCGGCTACAGCCCGAGTTCCACCGTTATCAGGATCTGAGGAGCGGCCAGGGCGACCTGCCTCCCGCCGTAGAGAAGCAGATGCGGGAGACGGCGCTGCTGGCTCAGTCCGCGGCGAATGGGATAGAGGGGTTCCGCAGGGCGTTCTCGCGGCCGTTGTGGATCCTGTTCGGCGTGTCCGCCTGCATTCTTCTGATTGCCAACGCCAATGTCGCAAGCCTGCTGCTGGCGCGCTCCACCGCCCGGGCCGCGGAGATGGCGCTGAGGGTGTCTCTAGGCGCGCGGCGGATGCGCCTGATGCGTCAACTGCTGACCGAGAGCCTGATCCTCGCTTTCGCGGCGGCGTTCTGTGGCTGGCTCCTGGCCAGGGTTGCGGCTCCAACGCTGGTGACGATGGTATCGACCGATGCCCATCCCGTGCAGCTCGATCTGGCGCCGAATACGCACTTGCTGCTCTTCTGCGCAGCCCTCTGCGCGCTGTCCGCGCTGTTCTTCGGCCTCCTCCCGGCTTGGCAGGCGACGGCCACAGTCCCCATTGTTCACCTGCGCCATGCCGGCGGACAGGCCGGCCGGCTGCGGCTGGGACGCCTGTTTGTGGGAGTGCAGGTGGCGTTCGCGTTTTGTCTGGTGGCGGGCGGCGCCGGTTTCCTGTTTAGCCTGCATAACCTGGCCGAGGTCGACACGGGGTTCGACGAAAGGGGCGTCACGGTTCTCACCATAAACATCGCGCAGCCGATAGACCGTCAACTCGGACTGATGCGGCAACTCCAGATGCGTACCGCCGCGCTGGCCCAAGTTCAGGGCGTGGCTACAGCCTGGATGGCCGTCTTCGCGGGCGACCGCCGTGCGCAACGAGTGGCGCTGCCCGGCAAGCAGCCATCCGAACAGGAGGAGACTTTCTACCGGGTTTCGCCCGGCTACTTCGCAACGCTGCGCACGCCTCTGATGAGCGGCCGCGATTTCACCGATCGGGATAACGACGACGAACCTGTGCCAACCATTGTGAATCGCGCATTTGCGAGAAAGTACTTCGGAAACGACCCGGTGCTCGGCAGAGAGTTCCGGCGCGACGATGGCGTGCGCCACCAGATTGTCGGCCTGGCTGCCAACTCGCACTTTGGCAGTCTGCGCAACGGACCCGAACCGATCGCGTACATGCCGATGAAGCCGCCGCGGTCATTCATCTTATATGTGCGCTCGCCGCTGGATGCGGTCCCGGTATCGAAGATGGTAGACCGCGAAGCCGAGGCAGTGGGGTCTGGGGTGAGGGTCCGGGATGTTACTACGCTCAAAACGCTGGTTGGGAACACCATACGAACGGAGAGACTCCTGGCGGGCGTAGGCGGAGCCTTTGCGTTTCTCGGTCTGATACTGGCGGCCACCGGCCTGTTTGGGCTACTGAACTACTCGGTGACGCGGCGGACGCGAGAGATCGGCATTCGCGCCGTATTGGGCGCGCAAAGAGCGTCTATCTACGGTCTTGTCCTGAAAGATCTGTCAGCTACGATGGCGGCCGGATTGATCGCCGGACTGATTGGCGCCCTTGGGCTGATGCATCTTACGCAGTCTTTGCTATTTGGAATCGATCCTATCGACCCACTCGCTATCGGCGCGGCGATGGCCGTCTTTATTGGAGCGGCCGCAATCGCCGGCGGGTTGCCAGCCTATCGTGCGGCGGCGATCGATCCAATCGCGGCTCTACGGCATGACTAAACGGCGGATAGGAAGGAATCGGGGATGCGCCTGGGACCATCGGATGGTGCGACTTACTCAACCACGATTTGGTCGGTGTAAATCGAGGCCGGGGACCCGGCGCGGATATGCCAGGAAGGCATGCGAAGCACACTCTCCGCATGGACCTTTATGTACCGGGCTTTGACAGGCGCTCCCAGGCCGGCCCGGAATGATTGTACTGGGACGTTGGTGATATCCGGATTTTCCTTTGGGTTTGGATTATGCGGATTGCCTATCTTCACTTCGTTGCCGAATGTCTTTCCGTCACCTGACGTGGCATAGGTAATATATTCGGGAAGGACCAGCAGGTTCCAGTCGGCTTGGGCCTGTGCGTTGAGGAAATCCATGTCGATGGACTGGATATCCATAATCGCTTCGAGATCCAGAATGAAGTCCAGATGTTTGCCCCGATAAGCCACCCAATGTACATCCGGAGCGCTCCAGGACTCATAAGATCCGAACATGCCATCCGTCAAGCGCCGTGCTTTGGCTTCTCCGCCTTCAGGCAGCGTGACCGGCACGATTGTCTTCCCGAATGACTTGGAGCGTGCCGTCTCTGCCATTTTGGCAAAGATCCTGTCATAGGAGGACTGGTAATCATCCGGGGTAGTGGTTCGCTCTCTTACCCTCGTAACTCCGTCGTCCTTGCACCCGCTCACAAATCGGTGGACGAGCGACTTCATTTCGGGTTTTGCGGTTACCTTTCCGTCCGGCGTATGCGCAAACATGCTTCGGGGCGTGTCCACTTCGTTTCGCCCGATCTGGATTTCCGCATATAGAACCGGCAGGCGCGCGATGCTTACGCGCTTGAGCAAGCTCGGATTGGTTGCCACCGCCTCTTCCGCCCGGTCAAAGAGCCCGTTGTATACCTTAATCATGTCGGCGGACAGATAGGCGTCTTTCGCGTCTTCGGGGCTGCCAAATATGTTGAGCTTGAAGCCGCTGCTCAGTAGCGATTCACGCATTGTGTCGATGTATTGACGGATGTAAGGTCCGGCTTTGCCGTAATAGCCGTTCACATACTCATCGATAAGCGCGCCATCGTCCGCGTTCGGGTCCCACATCAGTTTGCAGATCAGATAGGCCCTCAGTCCGGCCATCTCACCGCCAGCCTGGCCATTCGCCTGCATAAAGAGCGAATTTACATGATTGTCCGTATAGAACTTGATGTTGGGCTTTATGGTATGAAGGTTGGGAAACGGACTAACAAGGTTGGCGAACTGGATATTGTAATCCCAGATCAAGATGTTGCCGGACAGCTTACCCCAGGCTGACAGGTCGCGGGAGAAGGCAGGGTCCGTCTCGAAGACCGGACCCTGGCGGCTGCTTTCAATGTTGCATAGCATGATGTTGACATTGGGTTCCGCTTGTATATTCTGGGGCGGCGTTCTGGAATACCAGTATGCCAGGGTAGAAATGACTTTGGCGGGAAAAGCCTTGGCGACCTTATTGACGAAATCCAGGATGGACCCGCTTGGCGTTCCGCCATACTGTGCGTTGAGTTGAGTACAAGGCTGACAGCGGCAATACTGGTCATTGTCATTCTGACTGACCGACCAATAGGTAGCGTCAGGCCTCGCGGCGATCCTCTCTTTCAAATTGGCGATCAGTAGGGCGAGTACTTCGGGATTGGAGAGGCATAACTGCGTGCCCGGCAGGCGGTTGCCGTTAATCAGGGAAAAGTATTCCGGATGGGTCTTGCCGTACTGGTCCGGAGACACCAGCGTGTTGAAGGTGTGGACAAACAGCCCCCAATCGCTTCGGGAAGAAAGCTTATACCAATCGGCATACTCCGGGTCGCTGGCATCCCGGTAGGATGTCGTGCGATACTGCACCGCGGGAACGGCACCCAGGGGCTTTTGGAGAATGCCTATGGAATCCACACTCGGAACGTCGACAGATGTGGAGGTATACATCCTGAAGCCCCAGATCTCAAGCAGGGCATACACGCCGTAAAGCACTCCTTTGCCGGCGCCCCCCGCGATAATCAGGTTTTGTTCGGCAGGGTAACAGGCAAATCCATCGTCTTTGAGTTGTCGGAAATCAATTTGCCGCGCTTTCGCATAACGGGTCTGGCCGATGAAAAAAGCAGGTCCGCTCCGGTAGTCTTCCTCCTTCTGTATTACCAGGTCCGTATGCGACAGCTCGTTTATATAGTGCTGCAGCTTCTCGGCCGCTTTCTGCTCTACCGGGTTTGCCTGGTCCGGCACAACGATCCGATACCCTGCCGGCGCAGCCAATACGGAATGCGGAAGAAAGGCAAGGCCCGCTGCTGCCAGGCCGGAACGCTTGAGAAAATCGAGCCGGGTTATGCCGTTGTGGGATTCCATGGCATTATCTTGTCGCATTGACACGGTCCAGCGCGACGTCGCGCCCCAAGTTCAAGCCTATCACTTGGATGTTGAATTCCCATTGGCTGGCATCTTCCAACCTGCGAGCCGGAGACATAGGGGATTCACCCTATTGCGCGCCTCAGCATTCATTCGTATAGTTAAGTCGTTCGACTGATTCAATCATTCGTATGAGTGAAACGAAAGACAAGATCCTGGACGCCGCCGAGCGCTTGTTCGGCGAGCAAGGGTACGCGGAGACATCGCTCCGGCACATCATCGCCGACGCTGGCGTGAACCTGGCGGCGATCCACTATCATTTCGG
>CAYWHA010000024.1:0-86939 GCA_964457555.1 uncultured Solibacteraceae bacterium | reverse complement strand
TCAATAGGACATTTCTACTTTGCCCAAATAGGACATTATCATTTTGCCGCGACAATAAGCAAAAAGGATGGGCGAATCGAAGCTGGAGAACGATACAATCGAGTTCAGAGGAAAGCTTGTCTTGGGATGGCGCTGCCGGATAGGAGAAGATTGAGAAGAGCCATCGCCAACGGGCGCACGCCGCAAGAGGGTCTTTTCGGCAGGGGCGCCGGGAAGAGGGCGAAACGGGCCACGCCCACCCTGCCGGCCGAAGACAACACGTCAGAAGGGCTTCGAGCATTCCTCGCCGCCAACGCCCACTACCGCGAGACGGCTTGGCCGGAACCGTACCGCCGGACCAAACACCAGATTCACCTGGGAGACGCCCGCGATTTGTCGTGGATACCGGATGCCTCGGTTCATCTGGTAGTAACGTCGCCGCCCTATTGGACGTTGAAGGAGTACGCCCCGGGCAACCGCGATCAAATGGGGCACTTCGCGGACTACGAGGACTTTCTCTGTCAGTTGGATCGTGTTTGGCGCGAGTGCGCCCGCGTACTTGTGGGCGGCGGCCGAATCTGCTGCGTGGTTGGCGACGTCTGTATTCCGAGGAAGCGCGGCGGACGGCACTATCTGGTACCGCTGCATTCGGACATTCAGGTGCGCGCCCGAAAGCTTGGGTTGGATTGCCTTCAACCGATTTTCTGGCACAAGATTGCGAATGGCGCCATGGAGGCCGAAGGAAACGGCGCGGGGTTTTACGGGAAGCCTTATCAGCCGGGCGGCATCATCAAGAACGACATCGAGTACATTCTTTTTCTGCGCAAGGGCGGCGAGTACCGGACCACTCCGGCGATTCAGAAGGCGCTTTCGATGCTCACCAAGGAAGAGATGAGGAGCTGGCAAAGATCGATTTGGAGCGATCTTCCAGGCGCATCCACGCGGGACGGACATCCGGCGCCGTACCCGGTGGACCTTGCCGAGCGTCTGGTCAAGCTTTTCTCGTTCGCGGGCGATACGGTTCTGGACCCGTTCGCCGGTACCGGATCGACCTCACAGGCTGCTATCATCTCAGGCAGAAATTCCATCGCCAATGAGATCGAGCCTGCCTATGTCGAGATCGCCCGGCGGAGGATTACCCAAAGCGCGCGGCAACCTCGATGCGTTGGAGCGATAGAGGCAGAGGTTATCGTTGATAGAGACGTCCACACAGCGCGAATACCGGCTGCCAGCGGAAGCGATGCATCTCTACGAAGACCTGGTTACGATAGGCCGCTCTCCGAAGCTTATTGAGGCGACGATCCGCCGGAAAGACCGCGTTTTGAACGTCCAGAACAAACGGCGCGGCGTGGCGGCCCGGCGTGGGGATGGGACGTTCGGCGAGATCATTCCGGGTGAGGCGCCCATAAGCGATAGCGGTTACCTGGTTTCCCGTGGGCCGATTGCCACAGTTGAGATCGGCATTGAAGTGAAGATTTTAGCGAAGGCAATGATCAAGCAGATCGACCGCGTGACCAACGACCTTCGGAATCAAGCGGCCCAATTCAAACGCGGCGGTGGAAGCCCGATTCGCGTCGCCTTGGTGGGCATAAATCGAGCAGAGAGTGTGGTGGGATACGAAGGCGACCGGCCCTTTCCAACAACCGGCAAGCAGGGTTTCCTGCATCCATTTCAAGAAGCGCCGGAAGCTGAGCGCCGATTGCGGGCCGACGCCGCGCCGGAGTTCGATGAGTTCCTGGTGTTGCGGTTCAAGGCCACCAATGCGGCGCCGTATCCGTTCGAGTGGGCCGACTACAACGAGACGCGGTTGGACTACGCCGCGGCGCTCGCTCGGATCAGCGCAAGATACCAGCAGCGTTTCTGACATTGTCTATGGAACCGTTACGGGCGGTCATCGTCGACGATGAGGAATTGGCGCGCGGGTATCTGCGGGAGTTGCTGCGCGAGCATGCGGAGATACGGATTGCGGCGGAGTGCGCTAACGGGTTCGAGGCGGTGAAGGCGATCGGGGAGTCTGCTCCCGACCTTTTATTCCTGGATGTGCAGATGCCCAAGCTCGATGGCTTCGAGGTGCTGGAGCTGATCGATCCGGGGCCGGCGGTGATCTTCACGACAGCGTACGACCAGTACGCGATACGGGCGTTCGACGCGCACGCGGCGGATTACCTGCTGAAGCCGTTCGACGCCGAGCGGTTCGAACGCGCTCTGGAGCGGGCCAAGACGCGATTGGGGGAGCGGCGGCCGGCGGCGGATTTGGGCGCGGCGCGTCCGCCGGGGCAGCGGCCCGAGCGCATCGTGGTGAAGGACGGGACGCGGGTACACGTGATCCCGCTGGACAAGCTGGACTATGCGGAGGCGCAGGACGATTACGTGGCGCTGCACAGCGGCGGGAAGCAGTATCTGAAGCAGCAGCCGATCGCCAGCCTGGAGGCGACGCTGGACCCGGCGCGTTTCGTGCGCATACACCGTTCCGCGATTGTGAACCTGGAGCGGGTGGCGCGCATCGAACCTTACGGGAAGGAAAGCCGGCTGGCGATTCTGGCGGATGGGACGCGGCTGCCGGTGAGCCGGGCGGGTTACGCGCGGCTGCTGGAAGCGATGGGCGATTCGCAGGGAAACCGCAACTCGACGCGGTAAACGGCGCCGGCGGGACCGGCTGCGAATTCGGCGTCGTCTCCATAGCGAACCTGGAGGCGGCGGCGGACGTGAGATAGGCCGATGCCCATCTTGCCGGGCGCGGAGGCTTCGGGATCGAAGGCATTTTCGAGGGTGATGGCGACGGCCGAGCCGCGGCGGCGGGCGGTGAGCCGGATGGGCCCGCCCTCGACCAGTCCGGCGATGCCGTGTTTGACGGCGTTCTCGACGAGCGGCTGCAACAGGAGGGCGGGAACGCCGCAGGCTTCGCACTCCGGCTCGATTTCCTCTTCCACGCTAAGGCGCGCGCCGAAGCGGACGCGCTCGACTTCGAGGTAGGCGCGGGCCAGCGCGAGCTCTTCGCTGAGCGGGATGTTGGCGCGGTCGCCGAGGCCCAGGCTGGTGCGCAGGAAGGCGGCCAGGCGAACGCACATTTCCCGGGCGCGGGCGGCGTCGGCGCCGGTCAAAGCCGAGATGGAATGCAGGCTGTTGAAGAGGAAGTGCGGGTTGATTTGCATGCGCAGGGCCTGCAGCTCGGCCTCCCGCGCGAGGGTGCGCGCTTCGGCCGCGCGGCGTTCCGCCTGGCGGGCAGCGCCCACGGCCAGCGCCGCGTAGTGCAATCCGGCCGATAGGAGGTAGAGCAGCACGCCGATGGCGAACCAGATGGGGACATGCGTCCGCAAAGCGCCAATGCCCCGGAACGGCGCCGTGCGATCGAGCGCCAAGGCGGTCTCCCAGGCGATCCAGGCGAAGATCAGGCCGCCGGCCGCAGCGGCTCCGCCGAAGGTGAGGATCAGGTTGGGCGCGCTAGAGGGGCCGATGGGCAGGCTGCGGCAGATGTAGAACGGCGACAGGCAAATGAAGGCGAGAAGGGCGCAGGCCGGGGCCAGCGCCGCGGCGGCCTGCGACCATGGCGCGCTGCTCGATTCCCAGGTGACCGCAACCAGCAGGGCGAAGATGGCCGTCCATGAAAGCAGGTAGAGCAGCAGACGCCGGGGCGACGCCAGAATGGGGTGCATGGGTCAATTCTTGACGACGACGCCGCCGAATACGGCGCCACCCTTGAGGATGAGGCGCTTGGTTTCGGGTGTCATGTGCGGGTGGATGGTCTCATCGGAGTAGCCGCCGAAGATGCCCACGCCCTCGACCACGGCGCACCATTCCTCGGGGATTCTCATTTCCACGCCGCCGAAGACCGCGTCGATTTTGATTACCGCGGAATCGGCTTTCATGACGGCTTTGCGAAGGTCGAGTTCGAAGCCGCCGAACACGGCGGAGATGACGCCGCCGCGGAAATCGTCGGAGACGATTCTGCGTTTGCCGCCGCTGAAGACAGCAGTGAGGTTCACGTCGCCGGCGACCGCGTTGGCGGACCGCCAGTCGTTGGCGGCGCGCCAGTCGAACCGGCCCAGATCCGGCAACGAGAGGCGTTGAAAGAGCAGGGCGGCGCCGATGGCTATCAGCAATAAGGGCCAGAGATCCCAGGGCGCGAACGGCAGAACTCCCAGGTTGCTTGCCAGGAAGGCTGCGCCGATGCAAAGCATGATTGCGCCGCCGGTGTAATTGTCCCTGCGATTGCCTTCCGCCAGCTTGAGGGCGCCGATGACGATCAAGATGACGGGCCAGTAATCCCACCAGTTCGTCAAAGGGATCAGGTGGAGGTTGCCGAGCAGAATGAGGGATCCGACCGCGATCAACACGATGGCGGGGATGATGCGTCCGGAATCCCAGTGACGGTCGGTGCGAGGGTCATTCGGTTGCATGATCCAAGAGTACGGCGGAGGGACGCGGCGGGTCAGCGGAAATTCGGCGAACGGCGGGCGGGCGCCGGCGAATGCACGGAACCGCGCGGCAGAGCCGTGGTACACTCATGAGTGTTGGCGGCCGGCGATGGCCGCGACATGCAATATCGGGCCGTGGCGCAGCCTGGCTAGCGCGCTTGCTTGGGGTGCAAGAGGTCCCGAGTTCAAATCTCGGCGGCCCGACCAAAACCCTCAAAGACTTACACGACCTCGGAAGCCTCGCGGCCTCCTCAACTGGGTCTAAACCCAAACTCATTCGCCTTGGTAGCCATGGGGCGCGTCGCGCGTTGTTCTCTGTCCTTATTTCGACCACGGGGCGAAGAGGCCAACAACGTCGGTTCGACGAAAGCAGCGACTCCGAACAGGTGGTTGACGGTCCGAAACTCACCGATCAGCCAGCAGCATTCGACTAATTCGCTTGCGTTGCGTTTATTTCGTTTATGTGTTAGAGTCGTGTTGGAAGGCGAGAACCATGCTTAATGAACCAGTCACATTGCCCGAGTCCGACGAAGCTCAGATTCGCGAATTGAATCGGATGCTCCAACTCGGAACACCTGCTTTGGTCGGAGCCGATGGCGAGCGACTGGCGATCCCGGATGTCGTTTTCCTATTGCTCAAGGACATCGTGCGTAACATGCAGTTGGGCAGGGCCATTGTCCTGATTCCCGAAAATCAACAATTGACCACGCAGCGCGCCGCTGACCTCCTGGGGGTTTCCCGGCCCCATCTGGTCAAACTGCTGGAAAGCGGAAAACTGCCGTACCACAAGGTCGGCAGCCACCGGCGCATCTACCTAAAGGATTTTGTTGGTTACCAGAAACGACGCGATGCGGAGCGCAGAGCGTCGCTCGACCGGATCGCAAGAGAAGCTTTTGAATCGGGGCTGTACGATCGCACAGGCATGCCCGAAGGTGGCCAGGACGAATGAGAGCCGACTATCGCGCCGTCCTCGACGCGTGCGTGCTCATTCCGATGCCGCTGGCCGACACTCTCCTCCGTATGGCGGAAGCCCCACGGCTCTATTTGCCGAATTGGTCGCAGGCGATCATGGATGGACCCCAAAGATCGCCATGTGCTCGCGGCTGCGGTTCGGTCTCACTCTGAACTGATCGTGACCTACAACCGGCCGGACTTCCCGGATGCCTCGGTGCAGCCGTGGGAGATCGAAGTACAGGGACCATCCACGTTCCTGCGCGGAATCTACGATCTTGAACCTGGGTCTGTTTGTACACAAGCTGCACGAACAGGCGGGTGCGATCGGATTAACGCTTCAGCAGCTCCTCGAGCGCTTGTCGAAAAACGTCCCAGGGTTCGTGCAATACTTCTGCGAAGAACAAGGCGTCAATCTTCCCACCTAACAGACCGGCAAGTTCACATGAGACGCTGCTAAGCCGTAACAATGTTGTCTCCGTCTCGCGATACACGAAACGGCGAGAACATGCGAAGGCGAAAAAAAACGCGCGTGTGAATGCAAGTGGCGTGCCACTGTCGTGACGATGCTTTGCGGACGGACGCGAGTGAAGCGGAAACCCGCCGCTTGCGCCGTCCCTACACGGTCTGGCGGATCAACCGCAGGCCGGCGCCATCGACGTCGTTACGGATTGCGCTGGGGGTATTGAACACCATGGTCGACCGGGTTTTCTCCGTATAAGGAGGCCATTCCGGAAGGCCCGCATGGCCCGGCTTGCCGGTGCGCGCGAAACTCGCCCAGGCTTCGCCCATCTTGCCGGATAGCGCGAGCGCCTCCGGCGTTCCCCCTGAGTAGTTTGGGCAGAGGCTGGCGTTGTCGAAGACAAAAGTGATTTCGCTGCTGTGGAAGGTTCCAATCTTGCCGCCAAGCATCGGCGTGCGCCAGGCGTACAGATACATGTAGGCGGGAGCGGCGCCCTGAGCGGCTTTGCGCTCGGCCTGCGTGACAGCGTTCTGCCGCATACCCGAGGCTGAAATGGCAGCCCACAGTCCAAAGGGCGATTCCTTGGGATACTCCTTGCGGTAGGCGGCGACGATATCCGCAGCTTTGTCTTTGTACCTGTCGGTGACTCGCTGCAAGAGGGCGGCATCGGTGAGCGTGTCACGATCGGGGTTGTCGGTTCCGTTGACCATCTCGTTCAGACAGCAGCCGATCAGCATGGGCACGTTCGCCGAAATGGCTGGAGCGCCGGGATCGAAGGGATGCGCCGGGATGGCGCGGCCGTCCAGAATTGGCCCCCATCCGACCGTGGCCGTAGCGGAACCCGCGGGCGCGCCAGCGCGAAGGCGGCGCTGGGCGTCCGACTGCACGCTGCAAAGGGTTCGGGCCGGCACGGCAGCCAGCTTATCGAGTTGCGTATTCGGGATACCCAGTTCTTCGAGAACGGCGGCCGCCAGCTTTGCGGAGGCTTCCGCGGAACCGACGCGCAGGGTGGAACCGCTTTGCACCACGGCGCGATGGAACAGGCCCTTGGCGGCCGGCATCGCCATCAAGACGCTTACTTTTCCGCCGCCGCCGGATTGGCCGTAGATGAGGACATTGCCAGGGTCGCCGCCGAAGTTCACGATGTTGTCGCGCACCCACTCCAGCACGGCCACGATATCGAGCATGCCCACATTGCCGGAAGAAGCATAGCGCTCCCCGCCAACCTCGGCGAGGTTCAGGTAGCCGAACAAATTCAGGCGGTGATTGTGGGTGACGACGACTGCATCGTGATGGCGGGCGAGGTTCTCGCCGTCGTAACAGAGCAAGTCATTGCCGCTGCCACCGGTGTAACCTCCGCCGTGCATATAGACCATGACGGCGCGCTTGCGGCCGGAAGCGGCGGGGGAGGGCGTCCATACGTTCAGCCGCAGACAGTCCTCGCCGCGGGTCCAGCCGTTGGTGCGGTAGAGGAGAAAGGCATCCTCGTCGGTATTGCGGCGCTGCGCGTCATTTTCGATGGGAACCGGACCGCTTTCGGGACAAGAGTGTCCGTAACTCAGGCAGTTGCGCACTCCGGTCCAAGGCTCCGGCTTGAGGGGCGGCATGAACCGGTTGGCGCCGGTGGTGGAAGCGCCGTAGGGGATGCCGCGAAAAACGGCAACGCCGCGGCTGGAGTAGCCGCGGACTTTGCCCGAAGCCGTTTCCACCACCGGGTTGGGGGGCACAGCCGGGCTCGTGGGAAGCGGCGGTCTTGCGGACTGCGCAACGGCTGGAGCGGTGAGCGCAGCGAGACTGGCTGCTCCCATGGCGGCCTGAACGAGTTCGCGACGGTTCGGTTTCTGAAGATGGTCCATGGGGTGGATTGTTCCTCCGTGGATAGAATAACGCTATTGCAAGGGGCAACCGCTCTCTTACGTTCGCGGCTCGGATCTAAGAGAGCGGATCGGATCGTAAGATAGTGGCGCGGATCGTAAGAGAGCGGCGCGGATCGTTAGAGGGTGGCGCGGTTCGTAAGACGGTTCGAGACGTAAGAGAGCGGTTGCCCGGGCCTTGCGGCGCGGCGTACCGCGAGAGACAATGAATTTGCAATCCGGCGTTCGATTTCAGCCTGTGAGGTTTCTTATGCGTGAGGATGCGAACGAATCCAAAATGTCCCGGCGCGAGATGTTCGGCGCGGTTGCCAAAACCGCCGCCTCCGGAGCGATAGTTTCCTGCGCGCTCGCGGCCGATCAGGCGCCTGTGAACGCGGCGGCGGGGATTGACCGGGCGACCGTTCTGCCCGGGAAGACGTATCTGCGCGGATGGGCGGGATACGGCGATCCTCCGCGTCCGCAACGGCCGCAACTGCTGCAAGCGAACCAGACGACGGCGACGGCGGCGCCCGCTCCCCTGCCTGCGCCTTCCACGGTTTGGGCCAAGGAATCGGGCCCCGGGCAGGTGAGGTTCGAAGACCCTCATGCGCTGACCACCACGGCTACCTTCACGGCTCCCGGCGACTACGTTCTGAAACTGACGGCGTCAGGCGGAGGGAACGAGAGTTCTTCGACACTGCATGTTTCCGTGGACACGCCGCCTCCCGCGAAACAGCTCGAACCCGTCTACGCCCGGCGATTTCAGATCGATAGCAAGCTTTGGAACGCGAGGGCCAAGGCGCTGATCGTAAGCTGGATTCCCCATTGCATCGACATCATCAACCGCAACGATGTGCGGCTGGGTCCCGGGGGAATCGACAACTTCATCGAGGCGGGCAAGAAGCTCCGGGGTGAACCGGCGGGCCTTCACAAGGGCTACGTGTTCTCGAACGCGTGGGTGCATCAGACCGTGGAGGCGATGAGCATCGCATTGATGATGGACCCGCAGGGCGACCAGGAGATCATACGCGCGCAGGAGAAGTTCCGCGCCACGCTGGAAGATTGGATCCCGAAGATCCTGGCGGCGCAGTGGCCCGACGGCTACCTGCAGACGGCGTTCACGCTGGACCGGCCCGGCGGCCGCGGCGGGGGAATTGTGGAGAGCAGCAAGTTCGAGCATTGGGACCCGGCGCATCGCGGCGACCACGAGGGGTATACCGCCGGGTACTTTTTGGAATCGGCAATCAACCACTACCAGATGACGGAGAAGCGGGACCCGCGGTTGTACAACGCGGCCAAGAAGCTGGCGGACTGCTGGTCGAGCAATCTGGGCCCGGCGCCCAAGAAGCCGTGGTACGACGGGCACCAGGAAATGGAGCAGGCGCTGGTGCGCTTCGGCCGCTTCGTCAACGACACAGAGGGCGGCGGCAAAGGCGACCGGTATATTCAGACCGCGAAGTTTCTGCTGGACTGCCGCTATACGGCCGCCGCAAACCCGGCCCGCGACCGCCAGGAATACGACCAGAGCCACTTGCCCGTGACGCAGCAGTACGAGGCGGTAGGCCACGCGGTGCGCGCAACCTACACGTATTCCGGCATGGCGGATGTGGCGGTGGAAACGCACGATCCGGATTACCAGAGCGCCGTCAAATCGCTGTGGAACAACATTGTCGATAAGAAGTATTACGTAACGGGCGGGATCGGCAGTGGGGAAACGTCCGAAGGGTTCGGCCCGAACTACTCGCTGCGGAACAACGCATACTGCGAATCCTGTTCCAGCTGCGGCATGGTGTTCTTCCACTGGAAGATGAACCTGGCGTACCACGACGCGCGCTACGTGGACAACTACGAAGAGACGCTGTACAACGCGCTGCTCGGCGCGATTGACCTGACAGGAAACTACTTCTATTACACGAATCCGCTGGACGCCGACGCGACGCGCAACTCCTGGCACACGTGCCCGTGCTGCGTGGGCAACATCCCGCGAACGCTGCTGATGACGCCGACATGGACCTACGCCAAAGCGCCGGACGGCGTGTATGTGAACCTGTACATCGGCAGTGCGATCACGCTTGAAAACGCCGCTGGAACCGATATCGAAATGGTACAGGAGACGGACTACCCGTGGAGCGGGAATGTGGCGATCACGGTGAAACCGAAGGTCCCAAAGAGGTTCACGGTGCGGCTGCGAATTCCCAATCGCACTACGAGCAAACTGTATGCGGCGGCTCCGGCGGTGAATGGAATTGTGTCTCTATCCGTCAATGGGAAGGCGGTGAAGCCCGCGATTGAGAAGGGCTACGCGGTGGTCACGCGGGATTGGAAAGCGGGGGATAAGATCGAGCTGGAGCTGCCGCTGAAGGTTCAGCTTCTGAAACCGGCGGATGAGATTGCGGCCCTTCGCGGAAAAGTGGCGCTGCGATATGGCCCGCTGATCTACGACATCGAGCGGGTGGACCAGGACATCACGAAGCCTTTGGCCGCGGACCCCAAACTGACGGCGGAGTGGCGCGGAGATCTGCTGGGCGGCGTGATGACGATCAAAGGAGAGTTCGCCGACGGGAGTCCGATGGTGGCGATCCCGAATTACGCGCGCGTCAATCGCGACAAGAACCTTGTACCTGAAGCCGGGCCGCAAGCCGCCGACCCATCGCTGTATCTGGGACCGAGCCCGCCGCAGCAGGCGGGTGCGCAGAACGGGGAGCGGCAGGGACCGCGCCCGAGCCGTCCGGTCGCTTCGGAGATCTGGATCCGGCAGGCGTAGACGGGCCGAGCCGGGCTGGCTGGCCTGGGGGAAGGCAGGCCAGGAGGCCCGCCCCACCGGGTTACTTGCCGCTCATTTCGAGAACGGTGATGGAGTAGGCCGGGACCGTACGCGTAAAGTCCGCACCCAGCCCGGTCACATCCGCCGTCACGGGAACAATCTTGTTTGGCTCGGTGACTGTATTCGTGTCGTTCATGCCGGCCGCGGAGAGCGTGACGGTCTTTCCGTTCGGGGCGACAGTGACTCCGCTGACCGAGACATGAACGGGCTGGGCCGTCGCGGTGTGATTGACCAGTTTCACGTAGATGGTCCCGGTGGCGGTGTCGCGGGTGGCGTCAAAGAACATGAGCGGGAGCTGGTGGGGCATGGGAGTCAGCGGCGTCAGCGTATCCGTCACGCCGCCACGGCCAGCGCCCGCATTCGCCGCGGGAGGGGCGCCGCCACGGCGTCCGGGCGCGGGTTGCTGCCATTCGCGGTTGGGGATATTGGCGGCCGTGATGGAGAGCACCGCGTCCCCATGATGCGTGCTGAACATCTGCTGCGCCCAATACGCCGGAGATCCGTAGGCGGACATTGTGTCATAGCCGATCAGATCCGTCGGCCACTGCATGCCGCCCGGATTGACGTTGACGAACAGCGGCGCGTAGCTGTGCATGACCACCACGTCGGCATTGCGTTCCATTCCCACCATCCAGGCGGCGTCACCGAGGGCCCCGGTCATGTTCGGAGTCGGGCTGCCGACGCGCGTGGCCCACTCGCCGACAAATACCTTCTGCGCGCCTTGGCCGCGGCGGCGGGCATCGTAATCGTTGGCGTGCAATTCCATCTCTTCCAGGGAACGGTAATAGTGCTCGTCGAGCACGTCCGGCACGCGGGTGTAGACGTCCGTGGTGGCAATGAGCTGCAGGTTCGGGTATTTGGCTTTGATGGCGTCGAAATACTGGGTGAAGCGGGCGTCGTAGCTGCCGTGTTCGCGGTCGGCGAAATCCTCATTGCCGATCTCGACGTATTCCAGCTTGAAGGGCGCGGGGTGGCCGTCTTTGGCTCGGCGCGCACCCCAGGTGGTGCCGGCATCGCCAGTCACGTATTCGATTTCATCGAGCGCGTCTTTCACCCAGGGTTCGAGATCGGGGCCGGCCTTCAGGCGGAAGTTTCGCATGGAATACCCGGCGTAAACAGCGAGCACCGGCTCCATGTTCAGGTCCTCGCACCACTCGAGATACTCGAGCAGGCCCATGCCGTCGGAGGACCAGTAGCCCCACGCGTCGTCCATGTGGCCGGGACGCTCTTCAATGGGGCCGAGCGTCCGCTTCCAGTCGTAGTGCGTGTCGAGCGTGTTGCCTTCCAGGTAATTGCCGCCGGGCAAGCGGAGGAACCGCGGGTGCATATTCGCCATGAGTTCCATGATGTCCTGGCGATTTCCGTTGGCGCGGTCCTTATAGGTAGGAGGAAATAGCGACACGAATCCAAACCAGATTGTGCCCGGCCGGTTCGCGCTGAGGACCAGCCGGTTCTGAGCGGAGGGTTTGACATTCGCCGTCCTCAGCGTGAGCGAGTACTTCTGCCAGGTCTCGGTGAGCTTCGGGACCTGAGCGGTGGCGGCGACCGCCGATCCGTCGCTGCTCACGATGGAGACTGTGACGCCGCCGGAGAATCCCACAGCGGCCTTGGCATACAACATAGCCTTGTAGGAGGTGTTCGGCTTCACCGGGATGCCCCAGAAACCGTCGTTGGCGATGCCGACCCGCTGCTCGCCGGAGGCCTGCGAGACGGTCAGCTTCAAGGTGGCGGGAACGGCCGCGTTCAAAGGCGCGCCCGTATCGAGCGTCATCGAGCCGGCGCCGCCGCGTTCCTGCACCAGCGACCAGTGCACCAGGTCCTTGGCTTCCTTGACCGGCGTGGATTGATCGGGGTTCTGCCGGTTGGTGCGCGCGGGAACGGTCTCCTTAAAATTGCGATTGCGGACCAATTCGCCGTAGAGACCGCCCTCGTAGGAGTAGTTGATTTCCTCGGTCATCAGGCCATACATATTCGGCGAGACGTGCGCCGTGACCTGATCCGCCCTGATCTGGAGGTTCACTCCGTTGCCGGTTTGAGCCAGGATTAGCGGGCTGGCAGCCAGTAATAGGCCGAGCGCCACGGCACACGGCCGCAGTACGTTTGAGATCGTTTCCACTTGCAACCTCCTTGGAATTCGGCAAGAAGGCAGACCAAGAGGTCCGCCCTACCAGCAGAGTATCACCCGTTCATCTTATCGAAGGACGTTGCTGGCGGCGGCTTCCGCGATGAGGCGGTCCGCGTCGGCCGGGAGAAGAAAGCGCTCGGCCACGGCCTGCGCGGCGGCCTTCTTCACGGCTTCGACATAGGCGTCATGCGTTCCGTAGCGCTCTTCCAGGGACGGGCGAGGGTCGTGGCTCAAAAGCCGCTCGGTCTTGGTTTTGATGAACGGGATGTACGCGCCATTGAGCGTGCAGATCTTGCCCTTGTCGAATCCGGCGGCGGTGATGTTCCATCCCAGATAGCTGCCGAGCGGGACCTGGCGCAGTACGGATGGAACGCCTCCGAGATCGTTCCCGTCGGTATCGACTTTGGGCGCCAATGCAGGAATCGCCTGCTTGACGGACGGTGGCAACTTCGTAATCGCGCCGGAAAGATCGTTGTAGTTGAGACCCGGGCCGAAGTCGTAATCGTATATGACGTTGAGGAGGCCTTCGGGCGAGGGGACGCCGGGGATAGATGGGAAGCCGATCCCGGCTTTGGTGGGGGGCGCGAGCTGACCTTGCGCCAGCGTAGGGAAGCGGCTGGGCGGGGGTTCGATGCCTCTGGAGATCCAATCGACCATGGCGACGCGGAGGGCGGCCATGGTATCGGATTCCGGATTCGGATTGGCGGGGAGCGCGCAGCCATTGGGTGGCGCGGGGGTCGATTCGCTAAAGCCGCCGCGCCCGCCGCCGTGGCTTGTCCCAGGGAAGAAGTACCGGCGCACGTTCGGCGGCAGCGGAATATCGGACTTCGCATCCGTCCCAACCAGGTTAGGCGACTCGCGAAGATACCAGAACTCCAGCGCGCCGAAGGTCTCCATGATCTTGGGGCAGGTGTTGCTGGCGCGGCAGCGATCGAGCATGCCGGCAGTAGGGCGATGGCGGACGCGATCCGCATAGTCGCTCCACCAGAGGACGGATTCGCTGCCGGGCTGATAAGGCCCCGCGGCTCCGCCAGCGACAGCGAAGCGGAAATTGAGCGCCAACTGACGCGCGGCGATGTGGGGCATGGCGCCGTCCCAGACGATTCTGCCGTTTTCGTCCTGATTAAAGCCGAGGTGGATGAAGCTGCGGATGAAGTTGCCGGATTGCGAGTCGCCCCGGCTCATGGTCCACTTGATGGCATTGGCCACGGGATTCGGCGTGCCCGTGTCATCCTGGCCGGCATAGCGCAGGAAGGAATTCAGGTCGCGGGTGGCAGCATAGCCGATGCCCAAGACCAACGGGTCCCTGGCAGTGTATTGGATGAGGTATTCGGACGCCGGATCGAAGCCGTTTCTTACGCAAGTCTTCGTTGGGTCCGGAGTGCCTGGGAAAGGCGAGGCCGTGCAATCGGCAAAGGCCCAGTCGGCGGGCGGAATGCGCTTCGGGCTCGCGGTGGGCGCGGTGCGGCGAGTCAGGGTGGCTTTGGCCGTATCGAGAGTGAGCGGGCGCTGGTAGGTGAGGCCGACATAGGCCGTCGTGCGGAGATCGACCGTATTGGTGTTGGGCGGCAGGTCGATCAGGCGTTCGATCACGGGGCCGGTAATCGGCGAGCCATCGCGGTTCTTCGCCACCGGTACGGCGATGGTTTGGGCGTTGGGACGCGGCAGCAGATCGCCCTGCCATCCGCTGACCAGGCTGACGTCGCCGGCTTCGGAAGCGGCGGGCGCGCCGTTGCCGCGGTTTGGCACGGAGTAGTAGAGCACGCCACTCGCTTTCGACATGTCGATGGGCTTGGCGAGCATGAAGGTTGCGGAGTACTCCACCATGCCGCGCGCGTTGCGGGGCGCGAGTTGGATGTCGTTGACGATGGCGTTGCGCGGGTCCCGCGGGTCAAGTTCGCCATAGAAATGGCCGGCAAGGGTTTCGTACTGGCCAGCCTTTCCGAACGATCGGGCGCCGTAAGCGGGGGAGACGCGCTGCTCTACCGTGATACGCGTGATGCGCGCATCGAGAGAGAACGCCACAAGGAATAGCGCCGCGATTCGGAAGCTACGCGGATTCATCAAGCTCAAACCGCAGGTAGTCGTAAACGACGCCGTTGTTGACGGGGCCGGCTGGCATGGTGAGCTTCAGGACGTTGGGTCCGGCCTTCATCAAGGAGACGTCGATAGGGACCTCATGCTCACGCCAGATTCCCAACATGCCGTTGTGGGAAATGGCAGAATCGGGGAACCGGTCGATGGAGCCGGCGGGCTTGTCGTTCATCGCGACCGCGATCTGCCTGCCGCCGCCGCCCGCGATGGCCACGCGCAGCACCGCTTTGCCGCGCGGATCATGCGGCAGGTCGAACGTCACCGTCCATGGAGTGGCCCGGCCGTTTCCCTGGCCCTGCCCGAAAATGCCCGGCTTCGCGTTGGGGTCCTCCGAATGGGGGACGTGCATGTAATACCAGTCTTTGCGGAAGTCGCTCTTGCCCACGACATAATTGACATCGTTGGGAAAAAGCTTGGCGTAGAGCAGAGACATGCCGTCGTGGTTGTATTCGTCGCCCTTCACGAATTCGGAACCGTCGCGGTTGGGGATGCCGATTTCCCACAACTGCTTGCCGCGGCGTACGGGCGTCCATTGCAGCTTGCCGAAATCGACCGGCTTGCCGGGCTCCACGGTGACGCCGGGCTTGGCATACTCGCCGAGCACGCCATTGGCAAACGCATGCAGCGTGTATGCGCCGGGGCGGATGTTGGGAATGGTGAAGCGGCCCTGGTCGTCGGGGCGCACCCAGAACTCGTAGTGCTTGGCGTCGTTTTGCCAGTCGATCTCACGGGCCGGAACGCCGGGGCGGGTGATCGGAGACGGGTAGGCGGGATGGGTCAGGCCGACCAACATGCCCGACGCCTTGGCGCCGCGCGGCATTTGCGGATCGCTCAGGACGATCTGTCCCTTGGCGGTGGACCGGTCGCTGCGGTGCGGATAATCAACGCCCGAGACCCAGTCATACGGCCACTTCCGGGTCTCCCCGGCGCCCTGTTCGCGCGCTTCCTTCCACAGCGCCTGAGGATCTCCGCCGGAGTTGCAGTAGATGGCGAACGGGCCGATTACCTTGGTCCAGTGCTCGCCCTGAGCGACGTCGGCAACGGCGCCGCCGTAGTGGCTGCTGCGCCAATAGTTCAACACGCAGGGCGCGGCCACCTGGTTGGTATCGCGATGGCCCTGGAACTCGATCTTGGTCGGCCCGCCGCTCAAATATTCCACGGTGGGATTCACAAACCAGAAGCCAACGTTCTTAGTGGTGCTGGACCAGCCGAAGACGGGATTCTCGAACTGGTCGACCGTGAAATCGTACTTATCTTCGTGCGGGCCGCTCTCCTTAGGATAGAGATGGTTCTGCTTGGCGGAGACGCTCATCCAATCGAACGTGTCGTTGAGTTTTGCGCAGAAGCGCGCCTCGCTGAGCGCCGAAGCGGGATAATCGGGCTGGTGCTCGAAGATCGACCAGGTGTAAACGCCCGACTGGCCGCGCTCCATGGTGTAGCGGATTTCGATATCGGAGATGAAGCTTCCGCCCGGACCGGCGCCCATCGGTTTGCCGTCCGAGATGCCCTTGACGGAAATCTCGGCGCGCTCTCCGCCGTTCGATTTCGGATCGATGGTGACCTTGGCGACGGTATGCGGCCCGTCGGTGTCATGCGACCAGAAGCCGTATTGATGATCGGTATAGCGGTTGCCGCCGCCGCGCTTGTTGGCGCCCGGCTTATCGATGGCCGTGTCGGGCAGGCCGTCGGGCCGCAGGATGGTGGCCAGGATTTCCGTGCCCTTGTATCGCAGTGAGACCAGGTCGCCCGAGTTCTTGGCCACGCGCGCCGTCACGATGCCGTTGGCGAGCGTATACGCGGAATCGTCCTCCGCCACCGTGACCGGCGCGCCACTCTCGGCGGCCGAGCCGCTCCGGTGAAGAAAGGCGTACCCCGCGCCCACCGTCAGATCCCGCATGAGGGACCGGCGCGTCAATTCACTGTACATACTCACCTCCGGAAATAGTCAACTTACCAGATTGCCGCGGGCGAAGCGCGTTCGAACTTCGCCGTGGGATTTTCGGCCAGGCGGTGAAGCGCCGAGATGACGCATGCGGCGTTGAGTTCCGCGCCGGCGCGGGTGGTATGCACGGCCTTGTCGGCGAATAACGCAGTCACCGCATCTTTGCCCATCGGATCGTAGCGCTGCGCGATGGTTTCGTAGAGATCGAGGAAGCCAACGCCTTCGGCTTTGGCGACGCTCTGCGCCCAATCGGCGTGACTGTCGCGGTTGCGGATGATCTTGCCGTTGTCCCAGATGTTCCGCGGGATCAGGGAGCAGACGATGGGCGTGGCGCCCTTGGCGCGCGTCTCTGCAATGTACTTGCGAAGGTACCAGCCGTAGGTATGAATCGTCTCATGGCTGCCGTCGGGCGCGGCGCGGTCCTCAGTCTCCTCGCCTGTTCCGTGAAGAGGTCCGGTCGGGCCATTGTCATTGTGCCCGAATTGCATGATGACCGTGTCGCCGGGCTTGAGCATGGCCAGCGCCATATCCCAGTAACCCTGGGCGATGAATGTGCGGCTGCCGGTGCCGCCCACGGCGCGATTCACCACGTTGATTTTGGACGGATCGAAATAAGCGGAGAGCGGGTCGCCCCAACCCCATTGCCCATCCACCGCGTCTCCCCGTCCGTTGCGAACGGTTGAATCCCCGATCAGAATCAGCGAGGGCAGCGCGGGATCGGCGATTTCGGGCAGATTGAGCCAGTGCAGGAAGGCGGCGCGTTCCCGCGGAGGGCGCCCGACATTGGCCACCATCACGGCTTCCGGCGGAGCGATTTCCACGGCGCGGCCGGCAGCCGACAACGTTCGGATGATTCCGTTTTCGTGCAGCGCCTTCAGCCCTGCCAGGACCAGCCGCGCGTTCAGTTCCGCCCCTTCATCACTGGTGTGGACGGGGTCCACGGGGAAAAAAGGCTTCACCGCGGCTGCTCCCATCTGCTCGTATCTGTCGGCCGCCAAATTCGTCAGATCGACGAAGGCCACCTGTTCGGACTGCGCCAGTTCGCGCGTCCACTCGCCATACTTCCCGGAGCCGCGCTCGACCCGCCCGTTCGTCCAGAAATTGCGAACGGTCAGCGAGAACAGAATGGGCATGGCGCCCTTCGCCTTCGTCTCCGTGACCATCTTGCGCATGTACCAGCCGAAGGTGTGCACCGTTTCGTGCTGCTTGGTGGCAAGATTGTCGATTTCCTGCGTCTCTTCGCCCAGGCCCGGAAGCGATCCTCGCGCGATCTGCTCGCCGTTGATGGCGCCGCCATCGTTCTGGCCGAATTGGATCAGCACGTAGTCGCCGGGCTTGACGTTGGCGAGCAGGCTGTCCCAGAGGCCTTCGGCGACGAACGTACGGCTGCTGCGGCCTCCGCGGGCATCGTTCACTACGGCCACTTTGGAGGGGTCGAAAAACGCGGCGAAGGGCTTGCCCCAACCGATAGCGCCTGGTGCGCCTGGCTGGGCGGTGGAATCGCCGGCAATGAAGATGGATGGCAGATCGGCGGCGAAGGAGGCCGTCGACGCGAGCAGCATGACGAGCAGCCCGGCAGAGCGGGCGCGCATTTTGTCAATCCGGATCCTCATGGTGAACCTGCCCAGTTGAGGGACATCGTAGCGCGATTAGCAGGATGGTACAACAGACTGGGCGCCGGCGGCTCGCTCCGCCAGGAACCGCTGCCATTCGTCCATTCCCTCGCCGGTTTTCGCTGAAACACGCAGCACCGTCATGCCGGGGCGTACGGACTGGATGTTGGCCAGCGCGGCTTGCCAATCGAACTCCACGGCGGCGGCCAGATCGATTTTGGCGATTACGGCCACGTCGGCGCTGTTGAAAATGGTGGGGTACTTGAGCGGTTTGTCCTCGCCCTCCGTCACGGAGAGCAGAACGAGGCGCAGGTTTTCGCCCAAATCGTAGGAGGAGGGACAGACCAGGTTGCCGACGTTTTCGATGAACAGAAAGTCGAGATCTTCGAGCTTCCATTCATCGAGAGCGTTCCGCACCATCTCCGCTTCCAGATGACAGACCGTGCCGGTGACGATCTGTTTTACGGGAGCGAGGCTGCGGCGCAGGCGGGCAGCGTCGTTCTCAGTGGCAAGGTCGCCGACCAGCGCGGCGACGCGATGGCTTGCGCCAAGAAGCGAGAGGGTCTTCTCGAGGAACGCCGTCTTTCCGGAACCGGGACTTGAAACCAGGCTCACCGCATAGACGCCCGCCTCGCGGAAGCGCGTGCGCAGCTCGCCGGCAATCACGTCGTTGCGCTTGAGAACGTTCCTGCGAATCTCCACTAGCCGCGGTTCCGCGCTCATTGGTCAATCTCCAGCCCCACCACTTCCAGTTCCCTTCCCTGGACGATTTCGGCGGACGGCGCGCCGCAGGTTGCGCAGCAAAAGGACTGCAGCGAGCGGATGGGACGCACCTCGCGGCAGTCGGCGCAGAAGACCATGACCGGCATCTCTTCCACGATCAGACGGGATCCCTGGAGCGGGGTGCCTTCGGAGGCGAGATCGTAGGAAAAGAGCAGGGCTTCCTTCTGGACTCCCGCCAGCGGACCGAGCCTGAGGCGCACCGCGCAGACCGCGGCCGCGCCGTGCCGGGCAGCTTCCTCCTGAGCGGCTTCCACCAGGCTGACGGCGATGGAAAGCTCATGCATGCGGGCGTCCTCCCATGGCGGCGATGGCGGCCTGCCCCAGGCTGATGCCCCCGTCGTTGGCCGGGACGGTGCGATTGGTCCAAATGCGAAGGCAGCCGGCGGCGGGCAGCGATTGAATGTCTCCGAGCAGCATCTCGTTTTGAAAGACTCCTCCGGAGAGGACAGCCGTTTCGATACCGGTCCGCTGGCGCAGCGTTTCGAGGGCTTCGCAGAGACCCACGGCGATGCCAAGTTGGAAAGCGCGCGCGATCTCGGCCGGGTCCCGCCCGCGCCGGCGGTCATCGATTACCGCGGCCAGCAGAGGACGGAAATCCAGTTCCATGCCGGCCAGGGGAAAGGGATACGCGTCGCGGGACGGAGCGGCGCCCGCGAGGTGCTCCAGCCACATGGCAGCCTGGCCCTCAAAGCTGACGGCGTCCAGGAATCCAAGCAACGCCGCAGCCGCGTCAAATAGCCGTCCCATGGAGCTGGTAAGGAAAGTCCGCACGGCGGATTGCGCCAGCCTGCGCGCGGCCTCGTAGCGCTCGGGAAACAAAAACGGAGCGGCGGTCAGATTGGGAAGACCGTCCATGTGCAACAGAAAGCCGGCGGCGGCTTGCACCGGGCGCTGCGCGGCGGCGTCGCCTCCGGGCAGCGGCGCATACCGCAAATGAGCCACGCGCTCGAAACCGCGGACGATGCTGCCCGCGAAAATCTCGCCGCCCCAGATAGCGCCGTCATCGCCGTAGCCCGTGCCGTCAAAACCGACGCCGAGAACGGGTTCGTCCCAAGCCTCGCGCTCGGCGAGCACGGAGGCGATGTGGGCGCGATGATGCTGTACCGACCGCCGTTCTGCGGCAGGCAGCTCCAACGCGTGCGCGGTGGAAACGTATTCGGGGTGACTGTCGCAAACCACCAGGAGATCTTCGGAGCGAACCCGGTACATCGAGAGTAGGTCGCGGATGGTTTCACGAAAGGCCTCGCGCGCCTGGTAATGGTCGAGGTCGCCGATGTGCTGGCTGATAAACGCCTGGCCATCCACCACTAGAGCGACCGTGTTCTTGAGGTCGGCGCCGACCGCCAGGATGGGCCGGTCCACCGCGAATTTCGCCGCGGCTCCAGGCGCATAGCCCCGAGAGCGCCGCAGAATAGCGGGACCGAAAGCCCCCGCGCGCGCGACGGAATCGTCCACACGGCGCGCAATGGGGCGCTCGCCGATGAGGAATGCGTCCGCAATGCCGGCGAGACGACTGAGAGCGTCCTGGTCGGCGTAGGCGATGGGCTCCGACGATCGGTTGGCGCTGGTCATCACCAGCACATCCGGAGCGCCGGCCTCGAAGAGAAGGTGGTGCAGCGGCGCGTAGGGCAGCATGACGCCGAGCTCGCGGCTGTTGGGGGCCACTCCGGCAAGCTCCGTAAGGGCCGGCGCGAGCACGATGGGCCGCGCCGGCGACGCGATCAACGCCTCGGCGTCCGGCGTAAGATGCACCAGCGCGCGGGCCGCATCCAGGTTCTTCACCATGACGGCGAACGGCTTCTCTTTGCGGTACTTGCGATCGCGCATGGCCAGAACGGCGGCAGGGTTGGCTGCGTCGCAGGCCAGGTGATAGCCACCGATCCCTTTGATGGCGACAATCTTCCCGGCGCACAAGGACTCCGCCGCGGCGGCGATGGCGGGCGCATCCCCCGATACGGTTCGATCGCCGCACAGAAAATAGTAATGCGGGCCGCAGGCGGGGCACGAAACCGGCTCGGCGTGGAACCGGCGGTTGGCAGCGTCACGGTACTCGCGGGCGCATGGCTCGTCGAGAGGCCACTGGCTCATGGTGGTATTGCGCCGGTCGTAGGGCAGCGCCTGCGTGATGGTGTAGCGCGGACCGCAGTTCGTGCAGTTGATGTACGGGTAACGGTAGCGCCGGTCCAAAGGATCGAAGAGTTCCCGCAGGCATTCCTGGCACACGGGCAGGTCGGGCGAGATGCGCGCGGATGGATCGCCTTGGGAACGGCTCTCGCGAATGGAAAAGCCCTCGAAACCGGCAGGCTCGGCGGAGCGCACGTCGAGCGCAACGATGCGCGCGGCCGGCGGAGGCTGGGCCTGGAGGTCGCGAACGAACGCGTCCATCGCGAGCTCGGCGCCTTCCAGGTGGATCTCTACTCCATCCTCGCCATTGCGTACCCAGCCCGCGAGAGTGTTGGCGCACGCCAAGCGGAATACAAAAGGACGAAATCCCACCCCCTGGACAACGCCCCGGACGCGTATGGACCGCGCGCACGTCATACTGCCGCAGTACTGAGGCCCGCCCCCTCCAACTAGCATTCTACGCCCACGGCGCTGCGGGATAGAATGGCGAAGAGGACTCTATTGAACAGACGGGATTTTCTAGCACGCGCCGGATTCGGGAGCTATTCCCTGATTGTGCTGGCGGACACCGCCGGAGGACAAAGCGTTTCCCCGGAGCAACGCGAGCCCGCGCGTCCCGATTTCGGCCGCATTGCGCCGCCGCAGGCAGCCTTCGCCCCAGCCGAACCGCACCTGCGGCTGGTGGATCTGGAAACCGACGTAGTGGTGGCAGGCGGCGGCCTGGCGGGCGTTTGCGCGGCGATTGCGGCTGCGCGTCATGGCGCACGCGTGGTCCTACTACAGGACCGTTCGCGGCTCGGCGGCAATTCGTCGAGCGAAGTGAAGATGCACGTGGTGGGCGCGAATCAGCACAACGGGCGGCCAGGCTGGCGCGAAGGCGGGCTGATCGAGGAACTGCGTCTGGCCGACGCGGTCAACAACCCGCAGCGCTGCTGGGAACTGTGGGACCTGTTGCTCTACGACAAGGTGGTGAGCGAGCCGAACATTACGCTGTTGCTCGAGACCACCCTGTGCTCGGCCGCCGTCCGCGGGGGAAGCATCTCCGAAGTCACGGCCCGCTGCGATAAGAGCGAACACATCTACCGTATCCGCGCGCGGATTTTCTGCGACTGCACGGGGGATTGCCGCCTGGGCCTGGAAGCCGGCGCCGAGATGCGCTCCGGACGGGAGGCGCGCGCCGAGTTCGGCGAGTCGCTGGCGCCCGAAAAGCCCGATGGGCTGACGCTGGGATCGAGCGTCCTGTTCACCTCCCGCCTGTACCATAACCCCATGCCGTTCACCGCGCCGAAATGGGCGCGCAAGATCGGCAAGCAGCAACTGCTCCGCCGTCCCGTCGATTCCTGGGAGTACGGCTACTGGTGGATTGAGTGGGGCGGAGACCATGACATCATCGCGGACAACGAGCGCATCCGCTTCGAGTTGCTCTCCATCGTGATGGGCGTGTGGGACTACATCAAGAACAGCGGCGATTGCCCCGATAGCGCATACTGGGCCATGGATTGGATTGGGATGATGCCCGGGAAGCGCGGCGGCCGCAGGCTGGCGGGCGATCACGTCCTGACGCAGCAGGACCTGATGAGCGGCCGTTTCGAGGATGCCGTGGCCATTGGCGGATGGGCCATGGACGCACATCCTCCGGAGGGTTTCGACCGGCCGGACCTGCCGCCCAACACCACCGTTACCCCGCCTGAAGTCTACGACATCCCTCTGCGCTCGCTCTACAGCCGGAACATTACGAATCTCTTCATGGCCGGCCGCAATATCAGCGCCAGCTACGTGGCTTTCACCTCCGCGCGCGTGATGGCGACGTGCGCCGTGGAAGGACAAGCCATCGGCGTGGCGGCCGCGCAATGCGTGGCAGGCGGAATCGAACCGCGCGCGCTGGCGCGGGACCAAGGCCAGGTGGCGCGGCTTCAGGAGGCCCTGCTGCGCGACGACCAGACCATCAAGGGCCGCCCCAACCGCGACCCGCTCGACCTGGCCCGTCAAGCCACGGCCATCGCTTCAGCCGAAGCAGGATCGGCCAAGGCGGCGCTGGCGCTCGACGGATTCACGCGCGACATCCCCGACAAACACGGCGACCCGGTGGAAGTCCATCATTGGGCGGCGCCGGTGTCGGAGGGCCGCCCAGCCTGGATCGAATTGCGATGGGACCGGCCCCGCTTGCTGCGCGAAGTGCAGATCGCGTTCGACACCGGCTTCCGCCGCCAGTTAACGCTGAGCGCTCAGGAGGTTCAGAACATCAACCTGTTGCGCGCGCCGCAGCCGGAGACGGTGAAGGACTACACGCTGACCTGCCGCGCTTCGGATGGCGGCGACCGCACGCTGGCGGTTGTGAAGAGCAACTTTCAGCGCCTCAACCGCCATCATTTTGACCCGGTGGAAGCGCAGTCCATTCGGGTAGAGGTCCAGGCGACCAACGGAGACGCCCTGGCGAGTATTTTCGAGATCCGCTGCTACGCCTGAGCGGCGTTGTGGGGCAGACCCCCTGGTCCGCCCAATAAGCGCTACCCTAAGCGCCCACAGGTAAAGGAGAACGAAATGATTACCGGGTACAAGCCGGCGCGCCGTTCCCAATTTCCGTGACGGGCGTTTCACGAGAGGAATCCGTCAGCGCTCAGCCCTGAGGGCCGCGCTCGGGACCGGATCAATGTCCGAGTGGCGCGTATTCCGCCCGAAGCCAAAAACATCGGTAAACGCTGCGCGACCAAGAAGGATCTGACCCTTGGGCATCTGTCGGGCGGATGCCGGCGGAGCAAGCTGTGGTGTTGCTCTGTTCGGCCACGCTGTTCATTCGTTGCGCAGCGCACCCATGGGATCGAGTTGCGCAGCACGACGGGCCGGAATCCAGGCCGCGCACAAGGCAACCGCCGCCAGCACCAGTCCGGCAGACGCCAGCACGCGCGGATCCGCGGGCCGCATCTCGAAAACCAGCCCAGCCACGAGCCGGCCGAGCGCCATAGAGGCTGCCGTTCCTAACACGATCCCAGGCGCGGCGGCCAGCCACACTTCGCGAAACACCAGCCCCATCACGCGCGTCCGCGTGGCGCCTAACGCCATGCGGATTCCTAACTCGCCGGTGCGACGCGTAACGTCGTACGCCAACAGCCCATAGGTCCCGACCGCCGCCAGCGTCAGCGCCAGCACGCCGAAACCGAAGGATAGCGCCGCGATCAGCCGGTCCAGATCCAGCGTACGGTCCAAGAGACTGTCGGCCGTATCGATTCCGATAATCCGGACGGCCGGGTCCTCCGCACGGACGGCGGCCCGCAGATCGCTGAAGAGGCGGGCGGCCGGTCGCGCGCGCACCAAGTAGCGCGTGCTAAACAGATCGTAGCCGCTTTGCCATTGGGGCACGTAGAAATAGCGCGGCGGCATCCGGCGCACATCGCTACGAATATCCTCGGCTACACCGATTACCTCCGTCGGATGCTTCTCATCCAGGCGGTAAATTGTCCTTCCGATGGGATTCTGGCCGGGGAAGAAATGGCGGGCAAACTCCTGGTTAACGATGGCCACTCTTGGCGCGGTGGCATTGTCCTTTTCGTCGAAATCCCGCCCGCTCACCAGGCGGGCGCCGAGGGTGGTGAAATAGCGCGGCCCCACCGTATCGTAGAACGCCGACCGCTGTTCGCCATCGGGCGCAACAAAGCCCTCCGCCCCCAATTGGGCATTGGAGTTGCGCCCGGAAAAGACGCCGTCTTCCGAAAAAGTGACCGCCTGCACGCCTGGCAGCGTCGTCAGCCTCTCCAGCAGGCGCCGGTTGAAATCGGTAGCGCGCGGGCCCTGGTATCCAGCTTCGCGGGTGTCCACGTCCAACTCCACCAAGCCAGTGCGGTCCAGCCCGGTGTGGAAATGCGCCAGGCGGTACAGGCTGGACGCGAAGAGAAAGGAACCGGCGATCAGCACCACGGACAGGGCTAATTGCAGGGATGCCGCCGATCGGGCCATCCACCGGCTGGCGGGACCCGCGGCCGAGCGCGAGGACTGCTGCAATCCGCTCACCAGCTCGCTGCGGCTGGCGCGCAACGCCGGAATCAGCCCGCAAAGCAGAGCGGCCACCACGCAGACCGCCGTCACGAACAGCAGCATCGCGCCATCGATGCGCATCGGCAACTGCACCGGGTTTCCGCCGTTTGCAATCAGCGACACCAGCGCCGCCGCCGCGGGACGACATATCGCCAGCCCCAGCAGAGCGCCGCCGAACGCCAGCATCAGCGCTTCGGTTAGCAGTTGACGCACGATGCGGAAGCGTCCCGCGCCAATCGCCAGCCTCACGGTCAACTCGCGGCGGCGCTGGTCCGCGCGGGCAAATTGGAGGCTCATCACGTTGAGGCAGGCCAGCAGCAGGCCGATTCCCACCATCGCCATCAACACACGCAAAGGCTTGGAGAACCGCCGCCGCAGGGACGACAGGCCGTTGCTCGCGGGCGTCAATTTCAGCTGCTGGCCCTCGATCTGTTTGCGGACCCAGTCTGGCAGACCCGGGCCGGTGCGTTCCAGATCGAGCGCAATCCAAATCGGCGTGAGAGCCGCCGAGGCTCTCTCCGCCGCAACGCCGCCGGGCAGCCGTCCCAGTAGCCACAGGAAATTGGTATTCGGCTTGTCGAGCCACTGCCGCCCGGGAAACGCCATCGGCAAGGCCGCCAGCGGCAACCACAGGTCGGGCGTCTGGCCCACGGTCACGCCGAAAAACTCCGGCGGTGCCACGCCGCAAATGGTGAAGGGGAGCTTCCCCACACGGATGGTTCGCCCCACCGCCGAGGGATTGCCGTCATAGGCGCGCTGCCAATACGCATGGCTGAGCACGGCAACCATCCCAACCTGGCCGCGCCGGTCATCTTCCGGCACGATGGTGCGCCCCAACGCCGATCCCACTCCCAACGCGCCAAAATAGTTGCCCGAAACCAGTTCCACCATGCCGGCCTGCGGGCCGCCGCCCGTATCCAGGTCGCGGGTTTGCGCCCCGGCGGTGGCCAGGACGCTTTCCAGCGTCGCCTTCGACCGGGCCTGAAACTGCTGGAAGGTGGGGTAAGAGACGCAGCAGTCGAAGGTCACCAGGCGTTCCGGCTGCCGCACGGGCAACTGACGCCAGAGCAGCGTATCCATCAGGCTGAAAATCGCGGCATCGGCGCCGATTCCCAGGCCCAGCGAGAGCACCGCCACGGCCGCGAAGCTGGGCTGCCGCGCGAGCACCCGCAGGCCGTAGCGGAGGTCGGCGATCAGACCGTCGAGCCACCCCCAGCGCCACACGGCCCGGGCGTTCTCGGCGGCCAAGGCGAGGTTGCCCAGATTCTTGCGCCCGGCGATGGCCTCCAGGGCTTTCAATTCCTCCTGCATGTCGCGTTCGCGATCCTGCCGGTTCATGCTTCGCCTCCCGGAAGTGGACCCATCACGCGCGCCACCGCGCTGACAAAGTCCGACCACTTGGAATGCTCCCGCGCCAGGCGCTTGCGCCCAGCCGCGGTGAGATGGTAGTACTTAGCCTGCCGTTTCGTCTCCGAAGTCTCCCACTTCGAAGCGATCCAGCCTTTCAACTCCAAACGCTTCAAGGCCGGGTACAGCGACCCGAACTCGATGTCCAGCGAGTCGCCGGAATTGGCGCGGATCGCCTTCGCGATCCCGTAGCCGTGCAGCGGCGCCAGTAGTAGGGTCCGGAGCACCAGCATGTCCAAGGTGCCTTGCAGTATGTCCATCTAGAGATATTCTATATATAAAGGACGTCTTAATGTTGCGGAGGTTAGGCAGAATTTCGATAAGAACCCGTCCCCTGGGAAGGGAGATCCCGGCTGGGCGACGCGCTGACAGAACAAGCTCTTGGATAGGCCTACGGCACTAACGTCGCCGGGGGCGGCTGATCTCTGACCGGAACACGGTTTCGCCAAGTTGCGCGTGAGTGTCAGTGGAGCCTGGTGGGATTACTCCTCCCTAACGCCGTAGCGTTTACCGACGTCTCGGGGCGTGTTGTCCCCCACTCGGAGAATGGTCGCCTCCGGGCGCCGTTCGACCATTAGTCCCGTGAAGTCCCCGTCACGTCGAAGCTTGGCCCTGTGGACTCTCGCTCCGCCTCCGCCCTGCGCCGCGAAGGTTCCTCTTCTCGTCTTAGGTTAGCGTTCGTTGGGGTCCGCCCCACCCCGGGCGCCGTGCGCTACAACAGTCTTCATGCCGCAGTTCAGTAGACGCACTTTCCTGGCGGGGTCCGCCGTTGCCCCCCTCTTGCCTGCCCTAGCCGCCGATTCCCATCGCAATCTTCTGACATCCTTGTGGCCCGCGGCCAAGGTGGCGGCGACGCTCCTGCCGCGCGAGCGCTTCCACCCATTCCCAACGGCAGCCGAACGCACCGCGTGGGAAGCCCTGCCCGCCGACGCCCGCTCTGCGCTATTGCAAAGCGGCGAGAAGCAACTGACCACGGCCTGGGAGGTAATGCCGGCCACGCTGTTTCTGGAATACGCGCGCAACGGTAACCGGTCCCGCTTTGAGGCGGTTCGCGACCGCCGCCGCAAGAAACTGCAGGACCTGACGATGGCCGAGTGCGTGGAAGGCAAGGGCCGCTTCGCTGACGAAATCGCCAACGGCGTCTGGTTGATCTGCGAGGAATCGTTCTGGGGCCTGCCGGCGCACCTCGGCCAGCAGAAGGCGGGCGTGGGCCTGCCTGATGTCGCCGAGCCCATCGTGGAACTCTTCGCCGGCGAGACCGCCAACCTGCTGTCCTGGACGGCTTACCTGATCGGCCCGCAACTCGCCGCGGTTTCCAAGCTGCTGCCGGAGCGCATCCGCCTGGAGACCGACCGCCGGATTCTGACGCCGTGCCTCGCGCGCGACAATTTCGGCTGGATGGGCTTTACCGGCCAGCAGTTGAACAACTGGACTCCGTGGATCTGCTCCAACTGGCTCACCGCCGCGCTGCTCCAGGAGTTCGACGAGACGCGGCGCCAGGCGGCCGTGTACAAGGCGCTGCGCTGTCTCGACAACTTCCTCGACGGATATGCGGACGATGGCGGCTGCGACGAAGGCCCCGGCTATTGGGACCGCGCCGGCGCATCTCTGTTCGAATGCCTCGATCTGCTGGACCGAGCGTGCGGCGGGACCGCGGCGGACGCCTTCCGCCAACCTCTGGTGCGCGAGATTGGCCGTTACATCTGCCGCGCGCACATCTACGACGATTGGTACACCAACTTCGCCGATGCGCCGGCGCGCGTAGACGTCAACGGCGATCTTGTCTACCGCTTCGGCAAGCGCGTGGACGACGCGCAGATGATGAAGCATGGCGCATTCGCCGCCTTCTTCCGCGATCCGGCGGGCATTCCCGGCGAGAGCCTGGGGCGCCAGTTGCCGGGCCTCTTCAATCTGGCGGCGCTGCGCCAGGCGCCGCGCGAGCAAGCGCTAGGGCGCGACGTGTGGCTGCCCGGAATCCAGGTGATGGCCGCGCGGATCAAGGAAGGCTCGCCCCAAGGGCTATACTTGGCCGCGCAGGGAGGCCACAACGGCGAAAGCCACAATCACAACGACGTGGGCAACTTCATGGCGTACGCCGGCGGCAAGCCGGCCATCATCGACGTGGGCGTGGAGACCTATACCGCGAAGACGTTCAGCGCGCAGCGCTATGAGATCTGGACGATGCAGTCGGCATTCCACAATTGCCCGACGATCGACGGCGTAATGCAATCCGCCGGCCGCCAGTTTCGGGCGACGGACGTCGCGTACCGTGCAGACGACAACGCGGCGGAGTTTCGTTTGGACATTGCCGCCGCCTATCCGAAAGAGGCGAATCTGGAGCGCTGGAACCGCACGCTGCGGCTGTTGCGTGGAAGGGACGAAATCGAGGTGGTGGACGATTTCAGCCTGAGCCAGGCCGCCAGGGAAATCACGCTGACTCTGATGACGCCGTGCGCGGTTACGCAGCCCAGCCCCGGCGTGTTGGCCCTTGCCAATACGGCGAAGGTGCTCTACGACCCACAAACGTTCACGCCCACCATCGAAGAGATCAAGCTGGATGACGCGCGGCTGCGCACCACGTGGGGCGAGCGGCTGTTCCGCATTCTGCTGCGCGCCGCGAATCCGAAGACGCAAGCGGTATGGACCACGCGGATTACGCTGTAGGCGCCTGTTTGATTGCCTCGCCCGCGCCCTTCAAATTTGCGAGCTTCATCTCGGAGTATTTTCTCGACAGGATGACGCCTTCCGCGCCCGCGCGAAAGGCCGCGAGCACTGCGTCGCGGGTCCCTTCCGGAGTGGACTTGCTGGATGTGGCCCGGGTGGGGATATCGATATCGATCCCCGGCCAGAGCTGCGTGCTGGTCCCGCTCAGGGCTTGCTTGGCGCGCCGCGCCTCGCGGTACACATAATCCGCCGACAATCCGGCCCGTGGGATTTCCGCCAGGTTCTTCTCCTGCCCGTACCCCAGGACGCCGTAGTGGAAGTCCAACAGCAACTGCGCCGGGACATCATGGTAGATGGTTGCATCGACGTTGCGTATGTAATCGGCCATGCGCTCGCCGCCGCAGTTGTGATACATCACCATCTTGAGAAAATCGGAGTGCTTCGAGATCTCGGAGAGATCCTGCTCCGCGCGGTAGATGGGGCTGAACGAGTTATTGTGCCAGATGTGCCAGCCAACGCCGAGCGCCGGCTTGACCTCTTTCACTTTGTTGCGGAGGGCGGCGTAAGTCTCCCGCAGGCTGTCGGTCCAGAGCATCTCCCACGCCAGCATATCGGGGTAGCGCAACATCAGCCGCCAGACGGTCGCGTAGTAGCCATCCACCGGCCGGCGGCCCTGGCGCGCCCCCTGAACGAATGCGCCTAGCGCCTGGAAGCCTGCCCGCGCGCGGTCGGGGTCGATGCCGCGCTCCCGCGCCTTGCGCTGGCAATAATCGCAGAAGCACGTCACGGAGCCAGTGTCCGTGTTCCCGCCATGGCTCGACGCCAGCATGTTGGCGAAGGCTCCCTGACGCTCCGATCCCCACATGATGCCATCGATCTCGTAGGAGCGCGCGTAGTCCTCCACCACACCCAGCAGCCAGTTGCGGTAATTCGGATTATTGAAGCACAGAGTATCGGAGTTGCGGCCGTCGAGGCGCTTCTCCTGCGCCTGCTGGATGTTGGGGATGCTCAGACCCTGTCCGCTGAAAACGTCTTCGAACCAGCAGACGGTCTTGATCCCGCGCTTTCGGGCCGCGGGCAGGACCTCCGCCAGCACGTCGTAGCCGCCGAATTCGGGCGCGCGGAAGTCCTGAATCACGGTATCCCGGTAATATTGCGAGTGGATGTTGGTATAGCTTCCGCCGTGGAACGCGCCCATGCCGGAGCCGTTGTCGTATTCCTGCTTGCCGTGGTCGGGCAAGGGTTGACCCGGCACTTGCCGCCCGGCGATGCCGCGCCCGTAGGTAAACGTGGCGACGAACAGGGTATTGACGGAGGCCGATTGCTGGAGAATATCGAGCACCGGCTCGACGCCTTCGTCAATGAACGAGACGGCCCCGATTTGGATGCCTACCATCCTCGCAGCGGCGGGCGCGGCGGTTGAGTTCCCTGCCGCCGCGGCGAGCGCGGCGCTCTGCAGGAACGTTCTGCGGTCCATGAAGGAATGGTACCGCGCCGGCCTGGACGTCGGATGTCAGTCGCCGCTCAACGGACTCTGTAGCTGGCGCCTGTCCCTCAAATCCTCAGCGCCGCGGCCCGGAGGGTGGCTCGAACTGGTAACCGAACGGGGACCGCACTCCAGCAGCTTCTGAAGAATCGGCGTTTTCGTGCAGTTGGCTTCCACGAAGTCCGCGCCGACCGCCGTCAGCACCAGCTCCGAGTTGTCGCCATAGACCACATATTGCTTGCTCTTGAGATACCAGGTGGAAAACTCCAGGTACTCGCGCGGTATGCCCATTCGCTTTTCCAGGTCGAACAGCGAAACACCCGGGCTGTGAGGGCTGGTTTTCCGCCGGTTATACAACAGAGAAAGGACCCCAAGACGCCGGTTCATCTCACCCTCGATGCCGTTGACGAACTCGCTCAGTTCGAAGATGGGAAGCGTCCCGGTCTCCCTGCTCTGGAGGCTGGCGTCATAGGCGGCCCGGCGCTGGGGATCCGACAGGGTTTCGTAGGCATCCTGCAGAATCAGGAACTTCTCGGGATCGCCGGTCTCTGGGTTGTCCGGATGAAAGCGGCCCGCCATCATCCTGTAGATGCGATGGACGATCGACCAGTCCGCTCTGGGGTTGACTTGGAGAAAGGAGTAATAATCGACGTCGGCGCTCTCCGAGAGTGCGACGGTCGTCTTAGTCTCGTCATTCAGCTCGATCCCGGCGGTGTAAGTGTCGCCGTGCGGAGCGCAATGGCGGACCACGCCATAGCCCGCCAGCGTGCTGCCATGGGATTGAATGAACACGACAGTTTCCGTCGGAATCCGCATGGACAAGCTGACGCGGAGGCCGGACCTGGAGAGGTCGACGCCATCGGCTTCGACAGAGCGCATCTTGCCATCCTCAAGCTGCCAGCATAATGTGTATGTCTGCCTGCCGATGCGCCGCGGCTCGCGCCGCATGTTCACTTGCATTTGTCCTCCTCGAAGCCGGCCGGTACGTTTCTTGGATGTTCCGGGTCGGCTGTACGGTTCAGCCGTTGCAATTCCCCGGCCAACTACTGCCAGGGGACGCGGCCGAATTTCTTCTCTGCGTTACGATTCAGGTAGTCGAAGTAAGTGCGCAGATGGGCTTCGCGGCTCCACCATTGGAGAAAGCCTTGGTAGCCCTTCTCTCCGAGTTCGGCGCGAAGCCTGGGCGAGCCGGCGAAACACTCCAGGGCGTGGAGCAATTCTTCGTCGGAGCCATAAACAAACCCGCCGCCGCTATCCCGAACCACCTCCGGCAATGCCCCCAGATCCCGCACCGCCACCGGTGTTTTTCGCGCGAACGCTTCCACGCTGGTCATTCCGAATGTCTCGTAAGTGACCGATGGAACGATGCAGGCAAGGGCGTGATGGTAAAGCGCGCCCAGTTCCCGCTGCGCCAACTGCCCTAAGAACCGGATGCGTGGATTGCGCGCCGCCATGGAGCGTAACTCCGGCTCATAGGTTCCCGCGCCGGCCACCAGCAGATCGTAGGGCACGCGGTCCCAGAGCGCGATGAGGGTCTGCAAACCCTTGATCAGCTCCAGCCGGCCGACAAAGAGGAAGTAAGGAGCTTCCTGCGGCCGTGGCGCCGGGTCCTGCCAGTCCTGGTCCACGCGGTCCAGGAAGTTCGGCAGGTACGCCACCGGCTGCGGAAAACCGCGGTCGGCGTGCATTTGCGCGGTAAAACGGCTGGGCGCGACGAACTGGTCCACATGTTTCGCCATGCGGGGCAGCAACCCTGTGTAGCGCCAAATTTGCGGAGGCCGCCTGGCCTGAATGGTGCACCGCAGGCAATCCGGCTTTTCACAGGGCGCGCGGTTGAATTTCCAAAGAACGTGCGTCGGGCACACCAGCCAGTGCTCGTGAGTGGTGTACATCTTCACCGCCTGGCCGCGCGCGGGCTGGGCCGCCAACACGCCGGGGCCGAGCAGGGAGATGTTGTGGTAATGGACCACGTCATACGGGCGCATGCGGAACGCTTCGCCAATGGCTTTGCGCTTGAGCCACGGCTGTCCGCTCTGCTGCGTCAGGAGCGGCGAAAGGCCCCGATAGCCGCTGCGCAGTTCGTGCCGCACCACATTCGGATGTTCCGCATACTTCACGGGTGGCTCGGCCGGGTGCAGCAGGTGATAGGAATCCACGCAGTGGACCACGTCCACATGGTGGCCGTCATCCGCCAGGGCGTGCGCCAGGCGATACAACTGCACCGCGTCGCCGCCGAAGCTGTAAGGCGGGTAGAAGGTAGTCAGGTGCAGGAAATTCAAAGGACGGCTCACGGCGCCACCTTTCCGAGGATCTCCATCATCTGCCGGGCGGCGCCTTCCCAGGTGAGGCGTCGGGCGGCAGCCAGGCCGCACTCGCCCATGCGCATCCGCAGATCTTGGGATGAGAGCACGGTTTCCAGGGCGCGCGCAATATCCGCCTCACCCGGTTCAATGTAGATGCCGCCGTCTCCGAGTAATTGCTCGAGCGGGCTGGCTTTGGTCGCGATAACGGGGCATCCGCAGGCGGCCGCTTCCACGGCGGGAAGGCCGAATCCCTCCATGAGCGAGGGCAGCGCCAGCACGGATGCCATATTCAAAAGCACCACCACGTCCTCGTCCTGAAGGTAGCCGGTGAAGATCGCCCGGCCGCGTAGCCCCAGCGCGTCCACCTGCGCGGCAATGGTTCCGAAGTAAGTGTGAAAGGCATCGCCCGATGTCTCGCCCACCATTACTAGCAAGACTCCGGCGAATTCCGGCCGTGCGGCGATGCGGGCGAACGCGGACACCAGCGCTTCCAGGTTCTTATGCGGACTGAAGCCGCCCACGTACACGACCATCGGCCGCGATCCATCGATGCCGGCATTCCGCAGCTTGGCGCCGGGCACGGGTTGCTCCAGTTTCCGGAATATCCCATCGGCGGCCTCGCCGGCTACGAACACGCGCTTGGGGTCCAGGCGGAAGCGCTTGAGAATGGCGGCGCGGGAGTAGTCTGAAACGGTGATCAGCGCGTCGGCCTGCGCGCGTCCCATGGCCGCTTTGGCCTTCCACAAAAGCCGGGCGGCCGGACGCGGCACCGTCAATTGGGGATACGTTTCCGCGATGACGTCGTGCACCATCACCAGCTTGCGGGCCCGGCTGAAAACGGGGACGTAGCTGTACACCGTGGGAAAAAGGAGCACGTCGAATTCGGGCGCCGAGAGGGCCCTGGACATACGCCACATGTCCGCCACCGAGCGATGGCCGTTAGCGGAGGCCGCCTGCACCGTCGGAGCGGAAGATGGCAGAACCCGCACTTCGCATCCGCCGGGCACAGGCTCGGCCGGCGCCGAGGAATCCAAAAAGAGGGTATAGGCGTTGCCGGCATCGAGGCGCACCAGGGCGTTTAGGAGCGCGCGCGCATGACGCCCGTAGCCGCGGCGGTTATGCCAGCAGGTTGCATCGACTCCGATTCGCATGGCTAGGAGGCCGCTTGCGAACCGCGGGCGATGGCCTCGGCGGCGGGCGTGCCGGCCGCAGTCGCGCGCCCGGTCAGGTATCCGGTAAACTCACCGCACGACCAACTCACGCTCAAAGCGGCAGTGAGCGGCAGCGCCTTCACGAACGCGCCAAATGTGCGCCGCTTCCGCCATGCCATCAAGCTCATGCGAGCCAGCATGAGCACCGGAAGGACGGGCGAAAAGGCGGCCCAGAACGCGCGCTTCGGCACACTCGCCAGACCGGCGCGCGTGGCGGCGTAAGAGCGGCCCCACACGAACCGTTCCGTCAGCGCCATGTTCAGACGAAGCCCCTGGCGGCGCTGATAGAGGACAATACCCGGCGCCAGCGCCACTTTTTCACCGCGCGACCGCAGCGCGCCGTTCACCGAAGATTCGTGAAAAATCTCGTTCCAGACCGGCCGTATGGAATCGAGGGCCGCCCGTTTGTAAGTGACGTTGGCGTCGCTGGCGATGGCCGATTCGCCTTCCGGCAGAGGATTCTGGTAGCGCAGGAAGTCGCAGAAATACACGGCCCAGTTGAGAGGGCGGTCGATACCGTTCTCGATGGCGCCTCCAATTGCCGCGAACGGCTGCCGGTGCGCCTCCACCACTCTCGCGCTCCAATCCGGGGCGGCAATTCCGTGGTCTTCAATCAGGCCGACGATTTCGCCGTTGCACGCGGCCAAGCCCCGCGCGCGCAATTCGTCGTGATGCTCCCGGCTGCCGCCCTGCCCCGTATAGGTGCGCAGATCCCCCACCTCCAGGAAGCGCACGCCGGGATGCTCCCGCCGCAGGCTTGCGATCCCCTCCACGGAAGGATGATACGGAACCACGATCTCCAAAGGCGGTCCACCGGTTTGCCGCATCAGGGCTGTCAGGCAGTCCTTAAGATGACTGGCGTCGGGGCGGCCCGTGGTATCGCTGACGATCGCCACTACCACGGAAACAAGCGGTTTGTCCGGCGGCGTCATTTACTTATTCCACCTTTAAGAGCGCGTCCCCAGGACCCGCCAGATAGCCTACGACTTCACCCGCCACATAAACAAACACCACTGGAATGAGCAGCGGCAGGGATTGCGCGAACTTTTCCACGCGGCAGCGCTGCCGCAGCACGCGCTGAGCCATGCGCGCCAGCAGCAAAAGCGGGACAACCGGCGCGGCCACGAAATAGGCCAGTTTCCGCGAGGCCGGAAGCCGGCGCGCGCCCGCAAACGCGCGGCTGAACCAGTAACGCTGCTGCAAATAGTAACCGTAATCGAAAGGACCGCGATGGTGCACCGCCATGGCCGGCGCGGAACGGAACTTCACGCCATCGGCGATCAGCCGGGGATGCAGGCCGGCTTCCCAGTAGCCCTGGCTAAGGTAACTCTCATACTTGAGGAGCACGGCTCGGGAGTAAGCGATATTGGCGCTGCCCAGATTGTACGTTTCGCCATCCTGCCAGGGAGGGAGGTATCCGTTGTATTCGCAGAAGTAAACCACCCAATCGCGCAGCCGTTTGTAGGCGGAATCCACAACCGGGCCGCCGACAACGCCATAATCGCCACCGGCATGGGCCTCCATGGCGCGCCGCAGCCAGTCCGGCGCGGCAAGGCAATGCTCTTCGACGATCGCGACAATCTTGCCATGCGCCTCCTTAACGCCGCGGCGCCGCAACTCCGGCACGGTCTCGCGCTCCGCACGGTGGATGACCCGCACCCAGGGAAACTTGCGGGCGATCCGTTCGGCATAGGCCGAGTCCCCGCAGGCGACTACGATGACCTCCGCGGCGCAGTCCTTAGCCTGCTGCTCGATCGATTCCAGGCATTCATCGATGAATGGAGGGCCCACTATGGACGCGATTACTACTGAGATATCTTGAGGTTTCGTCGCCATCGATGGGACTGAAGCAAAATGAGTACCATATCGTCAGGGCGTATCGGCTGGCTGCGATCCCTCCGGCTGCGCTCGCGATGCGAAAAAGCGGGTACTATCCGAACTATTGGGATTCTCCAGGAGGCATAATTATGGAACTGCATCTGCATAGCCGTAGTACTGCTATATGAGCGACTCCCGCACACCTATCGCGATCCTTGGAGCTGGCCCCGCCGGGCTGGGCGCGGCCTACCGGCTGGCGCGCCGCGGCGCCATGGATGTGACCGTCTTCGAGCGCGGAGCCGCCATGGGGGGCAACGCCGGCAGCTTCGAGTTGGGCGGGATGCGCGTCGATTACGGAAGCCATCGCCTGCACCCCTCCTGCGCCCCGGAGATCCTGGCGGATATACAAGACATGCTGGGCGGAGAGCTGCTCAGCCGGCCGCGGCATGGGCGCATCCGGCTGCTTGGCCGGTGGGTCCACTTCCCGTTGAAGCCGGTCGATTTCGCGCTGCATCTGCCGCCATCCTTCCTGACAGGAGTGGCTTGGGATGGCGTGGGCCGCCTGGGACGCCGGCGCCGGGGCGATACATTCGCCTCCGCGCTGGAAGAAGGCCTCGGGCGCACCATTTGCCGCAATTTCTACTTCCCCTATGCGCGCAAGATCTGGGGCATGGACCCCGATGACCTGGATGCGGAGCAGGCCCGACGGCGGGTTTCGGCCGGCTCCATGTTGAAAATGGCGCGCAAAATACTGAATGCCGTCCCGGGGTTGAAAAAGAAAGGATCGGGCCGGTTCTATTATCCCCGGCGCGGCTACGGCGCGATTGCCGAGTCCTACGCCGCCGCTGCCGCAGTGGCGGGGGCGCGTTTGAAGCTGCGCACGAGCGTGGCGGGCATCGAGACATCGGACGGCCGCGTACGGGCGGTTCGGGCCCTCGGTCCGGCCGGCGAAGAGCGGCTGGATGTGGCGCAGGTCCTTTCGACAATCCCCATCTCGCAATTGGCCCGGCTGATCCAGCCGGCCGCGCCGGAGCCGGTCCTAGCCTCCGCCTGCGCCCTGAAGTTCCGCGCCATGATCCTGATTTACCTGGTGCTGGACGCGGAACAGTTCACGGAATACGACGCGCACTATTTCCCCGACCTCAACATCGCCATCACCCGTCTTTCCGAGCCAAAACACTACGGCCTGGCGAAGAATCCGGGGCGCACGGTCTTGTGCGCCGAGCTGCCATGCTCCATGGAAGATCCCGTTTGGCGCGCATCCGATGCCGAGCTGGCGAAGGTAGTGACTCAGGCGCTGGCGGTGGCGGATCTGCCGGTTCGTTCGCCGATCCTGGCGGTGGCCAGCCGGAAGTTGGCGCAGGCATACCCCATCTACACCCGCGATTACCGGGAGCATTTCGAACGGCTGGACCATTGGTTGGGCGGGATAGAAGGACTGGTCACCTTTGGCCGTCAGGGCCTGTTCGCACATGACAATACGCATCATGCCCTGGCGATGGCGTACGCCCTCGACGAATGCCTTCGGAATGACGGCTCCCTAAACCGTGAAGATTGGGCGGCGCGCCGGAAGGCGTTTCAGGAACACGTAGTGGAAGACTGAAGCGGTAGATCTGAGCCGCGAACGTCAGAGAGCGGTTGGCCGGGCGTTCAGGATACGTCGCATTCTGGTTGCCGCACTGCCTTATCGTGCCCGCCGCACCATCTCCAGAATGGCCTCCACAATCAGCTCGGGTTGGTCCATCGAAACCGTATGCCCGCTCTTTTCAGCCAGGATCTGCCGGCCGAAAACGGACAACCCTGCCAGCCTGTCCTGCGATTCCCGGCGGGCCGATAGCGCGCCAGGACTTTCACCGGGCTTGGGAAGCATGGCCGTAATTACGGTGAGCGGCAGTTGGCGGGGGAAACTGGCTCGATGAGCCTGGGCCGCGCTTTCCACGACGTTGTCGAACTCGTTTTGTTCGGTCTTCAACTGCACTAACGACGAGGCAATCAGGTACCTGTTCCGAAAGGCCGGCGGCAGATCCGCGACCTCGGCGGGAAGGTCCTTTTCGCCTTTGTACAAGCGCGCCAATCGCTCCGTGCCGAGCGGCGGGACCAGTTCCAAAATGTGGCGAACGTGGGGCGAATCGGCCGGATTTCCCTCGTCTTCCTCGAGCGACGGGTCCACCAGGACCACCCCGCTCAACTGTTCGGGGAAGCGGCTGGCATAGATCCGGTCAATATACCCACCGAACGAAAACCCCGTCAGGATATAAGGCCCGTCGACATGGGCATTGGACAGCATGGCGTGCAACTCGCCGGCGATGCGGCCCGCCGTGCGCGGCATGGGGCCGGCTTCGCTCCACCCGTATCCGGCGCGATCGTAAACGCAAACCCTGGCGAATTTCGCCACCTCGGGAATCACGCGCCACCAGCTTACCCAGTCCACCCCCATGCCGGGTTCAATGAGCACGGTGGGAGAGCCATTTCCCGTGCAATACAACAGCATTTTGTGACCGTCCACGGGGATCATGGGCCCGGGCGGCGGGTAGCGCTTCTCCAGCACGCTGTTGGCGACCGCAGTGGAACCGCGAACCGCGCCCAGCAGCAGAAAGGGGGCAGCCACCCCGAATGCGGCATAGATGAGCTTCCTGGGAATGGCTGGTTTCACGAGAAACCGACCCTACTGCACTTTCCCCACCAGCGCGGGCTTGGTGAAGTGGTACCCGAAATGCCGGGTGGCAGTCGCACATGAAGGTTCTGGTCACGGGCGGTGCTGGGTTTATCGGCTCTCACGTATGCGAGCGTCTGCTCCGGGAGGGCCATTCCGTAGCTATCCTGGACGACCTGAACGATTTCTACTCTCCGGCCGCCAAGCTGTTCAACCTGGACGCCATCGGACAATCCGGGCCCGTGGAGTTTTACTACGGCGACATCAGCGACGAACCGCGGGTGATGGAGGTGTTTCAGGAGAGCCGGCCGCAGGCGGTAATCCATTTGGCTGCCCGGGCGGGAGTACGCCCCTCGCTTGAGCAACCGGTGCTTTACAGCCGGGTGAACGTGCAGGGCACTACCGTCCTGTTAGAGGCCAGCCGCAAATGGGGCGTGAGGAAGTTCGTGTTCGCCTCTTCCAGTTCCATTTACGGGGTAGCCAACCGGGTCCCGTTCAGCGAAAAGGATGCCCTCAATCTGCCGGTTTCCCCTTATGCGGCCACCAAGATCGCGGGCGAGAAGATCGCCTATACCTACGCTCACCTGTACGGCTTGCAAGTGGTGTGTCTGCGGTTTTTCACGGTGTACGGACCGCGCCAGCGGCCCGATTTGGCCATCCGGAAGTTCATCGCCATGATCGACCGCTCCCGCCCCATACCGGTGTTTGGGGACGGATCGAGCGGCCGCGACTATACCTTCGTCGAGGACACCGTGCAGGGGATCATGGGCGCGCTCGGGTACGATTGCCCGTTCGAGATTTTTAATCTGGGTAACTCCCACCCCGTCCAGTTGATCGAGTTGATTCGAACCATCGAACGCGCCCTCGGCAAGAAGGCGGAAATTGAGTGGCTGCCCGATCAACCGGGGGATGTGCCGATCACTTACGCCGATATTTCCAAGGCGCAAGCGGTTCTGGGATACCACCCCAAGACCGATCTTTCGGCCGGGATTGACCGGTTTTTAGGCTGGTACTTCAGCAGGCCGGAAGGCGAGGCGCCCCTGCGCGCCGCGGCCGCCGCCGGAGGGCGGTTCGCGTAAGCCGGCTGAGCGCCGGGCCAAGGAGAAATTTTATGTCGTTTTTAGCTGAATTTTGGAAATTCCTGCGGGTCCGGAAGAAGTTCTGGCTCTTGCCGCTCGTGACCATGGCTGTAATTTTCGGAGCCCTGCTGGTCCTGGCGGAAAGCAGCGCCATCGCGCCGTTCATCTACACCCTGTTTTGAGGCGAATGGGCGACCGGTCAGCGGGGACGCTGGGCTTCGGCCGGCTTTTCCTCGTCGCTGCGCACAAATTCCGCGGTGCGTACGCCCACAATCTGCGAGTTCAAGCGCCCTAGGCGGGTGGCCAGCGCATCGCCCAACATGCCAATCAGCAGGATGATGAGCGCACTCACGAAAGCCAACAGCGCGGACGCCGAGATGTTCGGATCGCGCGTCATGTCGATGCTCATCTTGACGAACCCGTAGACCAGGCAGAGCATTACCACCGGTACAAAAACCCGTAACGGGCGGAACAGCATGGCGGTGCGCAGGATCAGAATGGCGAAGCTCCCCGCATCCCACGGCACAATCTTCGACCGGCCTTTACGCGCGAGGTAGTCGATAGGCAGATAGGTCACGGCGTACTTATCGCAGTGCATCGCCAGGGTAATGGTGGTGGTCCAACTGAACTGGTCCGGCAGGATGGTGAAGTACTGCATGGCCACGTTGCGGCGGAAGGCGCGCAATCCGCTGTTGAGATCCGGGATTTTCGCGTTGGTCATGTAATTGGCAAGCCGGTTCAAGAGCCATTTCGCGGGCCTGCGGATCAGGGGAATCTTCACATTGGCGCCGGTGCGGGCGCCAACCACCATATCGGCTGTCTCCAGGCTGGCCAGCAGTTCGGGGATGTACTTCGATGGATAGGTTCCGTCGGCGTCGGTGATGACCACGTAATCGTTGCTGGCCGCGGTAATCCCGCTCTTGAGCGCCGCGCCGTAACCGCGATTGCTGCGGTGCCGCAAAACGCGGGCCCCGGCAGCGTCGGCGGCAGATGCAGTCTTGTCGGTGGAACCGTCGTCCACGACGATAATTTCGGCTTCCAGGCCTTGCCGGCCAAGAGTTTCAAGCAGCTCGACGACCACCGGTCCGACGCCCTGCTCTTCGTTGAAGGCGGGAATGACAACGCTGACCTTCATGGCAGCCCTTATTATCGCAGCATCCGCCGGGAAAACGGCTCACTTCGGAACGGATTTTGGGCAAATGCCCAAATCGCAATCTGCAACGCGCTGATTCTAAACTGGCGACCCCCTTGTTTTGGGCAAACATGCCCAAAATCGACCGGTCTACGCGTCGCCGCGGTTGGCAGGTGACGTGCCGTGGGCAGTGGTTCGAAGCGCAAATGCCACCAATGAAATTCCGACGGTTTTCAGCCTCTATCGCGGTTTTCGCGGGAATCCTGCTGCTGGCCGCGTCCGTCCTGGTCTCCAATCCCCTTCTGGAACGCGCGTTCGGAAGGCAGCCCGGTTCCCTGGCCTGGGGGCCGCTGCTGTTCCGGATTCTGCTGGCGCTCCACGGGTTGGTGCTGCTGGCGGCCAGCCGCATCGCTGTCCGCACGGACGCAAGCCCCCGTCTCCTCACGATTGGCCGGCGGCCGCTGGCGGTCTTGTGCAGCCTGACGGTGGTTGCCACCGCGCTGCGCATTCCGGGTCTGAACTCCTGCATGTGGCTCGATGAAGTGCTGACCATGGTGCGATTTGCGCGCCCGCCCGTGCGCTTCATCCTCACAAGTTTTCCGGACCAGAACCAGCACATGCTCTATTCCCTGCTGGCGCACGTCTCCCTGCGCATTTTCGGCGAATCGGCCTGGGCGCTGCGGCTTCCGTCGGTATTGTTGGGCGTGGCGAGCATCTGGGCGTTGTTTTTGCTTGGCCGGCGGCTGATTGGCGAAACGGAGGCGCTGCTGGCCTGCGCGCTGATGACCGTCTCCTACCACCACATCTGGTTTTCGCAGAACGCTCGCGGCTACATGGGCCTGCTGTTCTTCACCTTGGTCGCAACCTGGCTTTGGCTGGAAGCCATGGACCGGGACACGTGGGCGACGTGGCTGGGATATACCGTCTCCATCGTGCTCGGCATGTGGATCCACATGACCATTGTTTTTGTGGCTGCGACGCACGCCCTAATCTTCCTGGTGTCCTGGCTGCGATCAGGCCGTGAGGCGGAGCGTCTGGGCCGCGCCGCGGCGGCATATCTTCTATGCGGTACGTTGACCCTGCAACTCTTCGCTCTCTCCCTGCCGGAGTTCCTGCGAACCGGCCTTTCGGAGGTATCGCCAACTACGGAGTGGACCAATCCGCTTTGGGTGATCCGCGAGAGCCTGCGCAGCCTGCAAATCGGCTTCGCCGCCCTGGCGGTGGTGCTCGGAGGTGGCTTGATGGCGGCGGCGGGGTGGATCGATATTCTCCGGCGCCAACCGCGCGCCGCCTGGGCCATGGTGTTACCGGGGATAGCGGGCGGCGGCTCCATGCTGCTGTTGGGGCATAATCTGTGGCCCCGCTTCTTCTTTTTCTGCATGGGATTCGGGCTGCTGATCGCGGTGGATGGCGCGATGCAGGCGGCTCGCCTGGTGCGGCTGATTCCACGGTTCCAGGGCAAATGGGCGGAGAATTTGGGCTACGCGCTGGCCGGAATGATGATTGTGGCGTCAGCCGTCACCTTGCCGCGAGTTTATGCGCTGCCCAAGCAGGATTTCACCGGGGCGCGGGATTACGTGGAGCGGCAGCGCCGGCCCGGCGATACGGTGGTGGTGGCTGGCTTGGCGGAGCATGTGTACCCGCCTTATTACGAGCCTGCCTGGCCGGTTGCGGGCACGGCGGCTGAACTGGAGGCCTTGCGTTCCCCGGCAGGCCGGACGTATGTTGTTTATACCTTGCCCATCGAACTTCGCGCCGTACACCCCGACATTTGGAAGGCGATTGAAACCGACTTCAGGACCGACTCCGTCTTTCCCGGTACCCTTGGGGGAGGCGAGGTTTACGTTTGCAGTTCCGGGAACGAAACCAACCAGGCGCGCCTTCAGACGCATTGATTATGGAAATATCTTTCCTGCGTGTTTATCTATTGTCCGGATTGTTGCTGCACAAGGCCTTGTGGGAGGCCATGAACGACCGGCGAGGCTCCCCGGCTAGAGCAGTCCGGCCGTTGAAAGTGCGGCTGCTATCCGGCATCAAGGTGGGAATCCTGCTGGCGATTGCCGCTCAGACCCTGCTTCCGGAGTTCCTGCCGGTTTCGAGGGACCCGGGCGTCCTCCGGGCAGTTGGCGCCGCGATCTACACTTTGGGATTACTCGCCGCCATGACCGGCCGCATTCAACTCGGCCGGAACTGGTCCGACATCGAGAAATCCTACGTCAAACAAGACCACGCCTTAGTAGCCCGCGGGATTTACCGTTACGTGCGGCATCCAATCTACGCGGGCGACCTGCTGCTGCTTCTGGGCCTGGAGTTGGCGCTTAATTCGTGGTGCGCCGTGGCGGTCATGGCTCTGGCCATTTACGTCCGCAGGCAAACCATCCGCGAGGAAAGCCAGCTATTGAGAGACCTGCCGGGATACGGCGAATACTGCCGCCGCACCAGCCGGTTCCTGCCCTTCGTTCCCGTGTAACCCCAGTACCGCCGCCGGTCTCTGCCGGCGGTCCGCATTCCCGTCTCCACGCGAGGCTGGCCGGTACAAGATGGCCTTGGCATGGGGCGCGGTAATGGTTCTGACGGCCTGGTAGCCGGGAAGCGCGCGGGCCATCTCATCGCTCGGGTCGGAGTCATAGAGCAACACCACCCAGACCCTGGCATCCGGGTTCCGGGCGCTTTCCAGCGCATAATCGCGGCCGACCAGGCGGCACTGGTCCGCGTGAAGATAGTACAGGATGGGCGTTTCGTACCAGGCTTTGCGGATGAAAACCAGGTCGGTGGCGCGAAGATCGGCCTTTACCTCGGCGGCAAACCCGGCGTAGTCCGCGGGGTCCACGGTCATGCGGCTATAGGACGACAAACTGGCGACGCAGCCGACGGCCAGTAGCGGAACCGCCAGCAGGAGCCAACTCCGGCGGATCTCCACCAGGCCGATAGCTAACAACAAAAGAAGGTAGGGCGCGGCAAATAAGAGGCCGCGATGGTTCAGAATGGGCCGGAGCTGCGCCAGCGCCGCCAACAACACAAGAGGCGCGAACGCCAACAGGACGATCAACGCGTTGTCCCCTCTTAGGTACCGGTTGAGGGCGTTGGGCGGCGCCAATGCGGACCACTTTAGATCGAGCAGGATGGCGCCGGCCGCCAGCGCGAGCGGCAAAATCAACAGAAACCTGGTCGCGGCGATGGTGTTGTTGATATCCTCCGGCGGCAGGCTGCGCGTCAGGTACAGGAATCCGGCGATCTGAAGGGTTCCGGCCACCCCTGCGGCAATCCAGGCAAAAGCCCAAAGACGATGGCGGGAGGAAGGCTCGGGAAAAGCCGCGGCGCCCTGCTGCGATCGCCACAAACGGCGCAAGCCGGCCGCCAGCAGGAACGCGGCCAGCAGCAGGAACGCGGCTCGGATTGCCCAGAAGTCGGCGGTTCCCGTGAATGGGACGGCCGCTGGGAAGAAGCCGGAGTCGCCGGTGGGCAACAGGAATGCGAAAGGCAGGAACTCCGCCAGATAGAGGAAGGCATTGCCGCTTAACTCGGCGACGGTATTCCCGCTCTGATACGCGGCGAACGCGATCAGCGGCGAGCCAATCACCAGGGCGAACAGTTGAGCACGGCACAGGTCCGGCAGTTGACGACGTCCCCAGGCGTTGCCGAACGCCCAGATCATGTGGGTGGCGAACAGGCTCCAGAAGAAGACGTGCGTTCCGAGGCCGGCCAGGATCAGCGCCACGTAACCGGCGATTAACAGGGCGCGCGGCCTCGCGCCACGGGCGATCAGGAGCAACAGTACGGTGGCGGCCAGCCCCAGGAAGCAATCGAGCGCAAACATGCGCGCCACCTGGCTCCAGAACACGTGATATCCGCTGAAAGCCAGCAGCGCGGCGGCCACGGCGCCGGAAACCGGCCGTCCGACGAGCGCGCCCAGCCAGAAGATCAAGGCGATGCAGCCGATACCGAACAGCGCCGAAGGGAGACGCATCATGCGCAGGCTGGTCCCTACGACCCGGGTCCAGGGAAGCATCAACAGGTAATACCCGGGCGGGTGGGTGTCAGAGGAAAACGTTCCGGTCAGAACGCGGCGGACAGTCAACCGCTCGGCCGGTTCCGAGATGCCCTCCGGCAAGCGAATGCCCGGCACGTACATTTCGGGATGCGTGACGCTCCTGGCTTCCAGGCCGGAAAGGCGCAGCCACCCACCCAAAATCAGGCTGACCGCCAAAATGCCCGCCGCCAGATACCAGGATCTCCTCAAGCTCTCAGTCATAGTTCACAAGGGTTTCACGGCAATGCGGGCGCCACACCGAAGCGCCAGAATTCGCCCCTGGCCGCCCCAGGGCGTCACCATCATCCCCAGATGTAGCATTCTTTCCTCAACTTTAGAGGTCTAACCGGGCTGCGCGAACCGGCGGCCGGGACTAACTGCCGAAACGGGCAAGCCGGTAGCCATCTTGCTTGAAACCAATTCGGACGCCGGATTGCAGTTGCTCAATCGAATGACTCGCAAGGAAGCGCTCCTGGCCGCCGGCTCCGTCCTGGGATCGCTGCTGCTTGGCGAAGCGGCGCTGCGTTGGCTCCTGCCGGCACAGTATCGCAAGGCGCAGAGCCACCGGGTCAGGACGGCCCCCACGTTCCGGCCTCCGATCAATGCCGACGATCCGGAAATCGGATGGGTATTGACACCCGCCTCGGTAGTCAGCCGTAACGCGGAGCTGTCCAATGCGGTGTTCTCCATCAGCAACGGTGAGAGGCTTACGTCAGCGAATCCCCATTCCGGACCCAGAGTTGTCGCGACCGGCTGCTCTTTCACATTTGGACATGGCATCACGGACCAGGACTCATGGCCATGGATGTTACAAGAGCATTTGCCGGAGGATCACGTGGTGAATGTGGCCGCTTCGGGTTATGGCACGGACCAGGCTCTGCTGGCCGCGGAGCGGGAGGTGTTGCGCTTCCCCGGCGCAGTCTCCACGGTGGTGCTCGGTTTTGCCGATTTCCAAATCGAACGGAACCGCTGCCCTCAAAGCTATTTGGCGCAACTCTATCCGTCAGGCAAGCCCCAATTCGTTCAAACCGCGGCCGGGGTGCAGTACAAAAGGCTGATCCGGTTTTGGACCTTCGGCGCCTTCGGGGACGCCATCTTCGACCGCTCGGTCCTGCTGTCGCGCGCCATGAACCTGATCGCGGATCAAGCGGTGTACAGGATACCCAGCCATAGCGAAGCGAGGCAGCTCACCGCAGCCTTGATTGAAAATTTTGCCACGCGGTATCGAGCGCATGGGGTCAAGCTGGTAGTCGCCGTACTTCCGTATCTGGACGACCAGTCAGCCGTAGCGAAGGTTGACCGGCATTTCATCGTGGACCGGTTGCGCGCCGCGGCAACACCGGTTTTGGAGGTCGACATCCCACGCGGACCCGGCGGAAGAATCGACCCTCATCAATTCGCAGTGGGCGTCCACCCGAACCGCCGCTATAATGCGCTCGTCGCAGATCAGGTGGCGCGGTTCCTGACCGCCGAAACGCCCAGCCTGGACGCAATCGCCGTGCCTGGATCGCGGGCGCGATGACGACCGCACGCCGCCTCACGGTATTTCTCTGTATCGCCGCTGCCGGCATCTCCCGATGCGCGGCGGCTCCAGTTCCGCATGACACTCGATCCCTGCCGCAGTATTTCGAGGCCAACCAAGGCCAGGCGGCCCGCGACATCGATTTTGTCTCCCGAGGCGTGGGTTACACGGTGTTTCTGAAGCCGGACGAAGCGGATTTCGAACTGTGTCCGGCAGCGCGTCAGACCGGAGACACTCCGGATACGGCGCTGCGGATGAAGCTCTTGGGCGCTAACGCTCAGGCGCGGCCATCGGGGAAGAATCTTCAATCCGCCAAAGCTAACTACCTGATCGGGAACGCGCCTGGCTTGTGGCATACCGGCATTCCCCAATTCGGCCGGGTGGAATACGACGGCGTCTACCCGGGAATCGACTTGGTCTATTACGGGAACCGACAGCAACTGGAGTATGACTTCATCCTCAATCCACAGGCGGACACAGACCGTATTCAACTGGCTTTCGAAGGCGCCCGCGCCGTTCGCATTGACGATGAAACCGGAGACATCGTGGTGAGCGCCGGATCGGCGGAAATCCGGCAGAAGAAACCAGCCGTATACCAGGACACCCCGCGGGGGCGAAAGCGGATTGAGGGCGGCTATGTCGCGCTGGGCGGCGGCCGGATTGGATTCAAGATCGCTCACTATGACGGACGTAAGCCGCTGGTGATCGACCCCGTGCTCTCGCTTTCCTCATACTTCGGCGGCGCCGGCGAAGACTCGGGCAATAGCATCGCGGTAGACGCTCAGGGCGACGTTTACATTAGCGGCACGACCACCTCGCTCGCCGGCCGAACCAGCGTGGCGGGGCAGCGTTTCAAGGCCGGCAGCCGCGCGGCGTATATCGCCAAAATCGATCCGTCCGGCCGGCTGGCGTACTCCACTTACATCGGGGGGACCAACGACCAGGCAGAGGGCTACGGTCTTACCGTCGACAAGAATGGAAACGCCTACCTGGTCGGGTATACCAAAGCGGCCGACTTCCCGACCGTTCACGCGTTCCAGTCAAAGCTCCATGGCGTGCAGGACGCCTTTGTGCTGGAGCTCAACAGCAGCGGGAACGCCCTGCTCTTTTCGAGCTTCCTGGGCGGCTCCGGCATGGACTACTTAGGGTCTATCGCGGTTGACGATGGCGGGAACATCTATGCGGCCGGGGCCACCAGCTCACCGGACTTTCCGGTATTGCATGCCGCGCAGGCGAAGACTCCGAGCAGGCATTTTTCCGCCATGGCGCTGAAGATATTCCCCAATCGAACCGTCGCCTACGCGACTTATGTGGGCGGTGAGAACTTCGCGAATGCAGTAGCCATCGACGCAACCGGTGACTTATACGTCGCGGGCGACGTCAGCGCAGGCTATTTCCCCTGTGTCCATGCGTTTCAGAAAACCTACGGCGGTTCCACCGACGGATTTGTGCAGAAGCTGAGTCCGACGGGCGCGATACTCTACTCGACCTATCTCGGCGGTTCCGGAAGCGATGCCATTCGCGGGGCGAAGGTGGACCCGAGCGGGAATCTGATTGTGGCGGGTCAAACAACCTCCTCCAATTTTCCCGTGGTGAACCCTCTCCAGCGCACACTGGGCGGCTCCATGGATAGCTTTGTGGCCAGGCTGAATGCGGCCGGGTCCGCGCTGATGTTCTCGACCTACATTGGGGGAAGCGATGTCGACCGAGTATCCGATTTGGCGCTCGACGACGCGGGCAATCTGTATCTGACCGGGCGAACCAATTCCACGAATTTCCCGGCCGTGCAAGCGCTTCAAGCGGCCAATGCAGGCGGGTACGATGCGTTTCTCACGAAGATCGGCAACGATGGTTCGGCCATTCTCTTCTCGACTTACTTGGGCGGCAGTAAGGACGATGCGGCTTTTCACGTCGCGGCGGGCCAAGGGGGAAAGGTCTACATCGTTGGAAAGACGTCTTCCGCGAATTTTCCCACGGTGAAGGCGTTTCAACCTCAGTTCGGCGGAGGCGCAAGCGACGCATTCATTGCCGGAATCGATCTTGGAGTTCCGCCACCGGCGCGGGCGCCCCGGCCAGTCACTCGGAAGCGCCCGTCAGCGACGCGGTGATGCCGGCCGTGCGGCATACGCGCAGCCGCTTAGGGAAGAGCGAAAGCTAGAATCGTCGAAGAGGCGGCCACGGCCACATACTGCTTACCGCCGACTGTGTAAGTCATGGGAGACGCCCGCCACGGCTGGTTGGTGTGGAAGTGCCATAGGGGCTTTCCGGTTCTGGCGTCAACCGCCGCAAGGGCGCCGCTCTCGTCGCCGTAGAACACGAGATTGCCGGCTGTGCTCATCAGGCCGCCCCAGGCACGCGTCCAAACGATGGGAAGCTCCCAGGCGATTTTGCCGGTTTGAATGTCGATCGCGCGCAGGAATTTGGCATCGTAGTCATCGCGTACGTGGCGGACCGTCCCGCCGAAAAAGCTCTGACCCGCCTTCCACGATGCGGGCGCCTTGGCATAGATGCTGCAACACTCCGTGGCCATCACATAAAACAACCCGGTGGCGGCGTTGTAGGCCGTCGCCATCCAGTTAGTAGCGCCGAGCATACAGGGGCAAATGGCGGTTCCGGCCGCGGTGGGTTCCAGTCCCAATTCCTTGGGCCGGCCGTCCGAGCCGATGCAACTGGCCCAAGTCAGCCTGTGAACGAACGGCTCGCCCTCCAGGAACTTGCCATCGATTCGGTCAATGACGTAAAAGAAACCGTTGCGATTGGCTTGCAGCAATAGCTTGCGAGGGCTGCCGCGGAAATCCGCGTCGGCGAGGACGAGAGGCTCGTTGGCATCCCAATCGTGCGCATCGTGGGGCGTCGCCTGATAATGCCAGCGCAGCTTACCCGTGCCCGCATCGAGCGCCAGAATGGAATCGGAATAGAGATTGTCGCCGCGGCGCGGGTCGCCATTGTAATCGGGGCATGGGTTGCCGGTGGCCCAGTAGAGCAGGTTCGTGGCGGCATCGTAGCTCCCGGTCATCCAGGTGGCGGCGCAGCCATGGCGGTAATCCATGCCATCCCAGGTTTCCGAGCCCGGTTCGCCGGGCGCCGGCACAGTCCAGAAGCGCCATACCCTTTCTCCGGTAGAGGCTTTGTAGGCTGCTAGAAACCCACGTACGCCTTCATCGCCCCCCGACGTTCCGGAGACAACCAGATCGTTCACCACCAGCGGAGCCGCGGTAGCGCCGTAATTCTGGTGGTAGTCGGCCATTTCGATGTCCCAGAGAAGGTTGCCGCTGGTACGGCCGAGCGCCAGCAAATGGGCGTTGTCGGTGACCATGAAGACCCTGTCGCCGAGAATCGCAACGCCCCGATTGATGGCCGTCGCGGCATCGCCGACCAGGCCCGAGGTGAGTGGCCGCGAATAATGCCAGATCTCACGCCCTTCGCGCGCGTCCAAAGCCCAGGCCTGGTTGGCCGCGGTCACATACATCACGCCATCGACCACGACGGGAGTGACTTCGAGCTGGCCCGGAGTCTTGACTGGGAACATCCATTTCGCCGCCAGCGAGCCCACATTAGCGGCGTTGACTTGAGTGAGAGAGCTGTAACGGTTGCCGCTCAACTGCCCGCTGTAAGTCGGCCAGTCGCCGGGTTGGGGCTTGGCGATCCGCGAGAAATCCACCTGCCCTGCCGACTGCGCCGGCGCAGACTGTGGCGCAGTCTCATGACCGTCCAGACGGCTCAGAAACGCGAGTAAGTCGCGCTTCTCTTCTTGCGAAGCCTTCAGCGGCGGCATCAGGGAGCCGGTTTCCACGGTTTCTTGAGTGATTTCGGGTTGAGAGAAAAAATGCAGTTCGCCGTCGAGCGTCTGCAACTGCAGGTCGAAGGTACTCTCATTGCGGGCAATGCCGCGCAAGGTCTGCCCATCCTTCAGGCGGATGGAGACCACCCGGTTTGAGGATGGCGTATGAAGGGAGTTGGGGTTGAGCAAAGCCCGCTCGATGCTCGCCACAGTTCGCTGCCGCCCCAGTTTCGAAAGATCCGGGCCGATGGTGCCGCCCTGCCCATGAATCATGTGACAGTCGGCGCAGTTGTCGGAGAAAAACCGCCGGCCGGAAGATACGTCGCCGGCCGCCGGGCGATCGGCCGCCATACTGCCGGCTTCCCTGCCAAGGACGGCATCTTTCCAATCGCTCACGTTTTGGTTCCACCAGGCGAAGCGTGGAAGGATCAAGTACGCCGTAACCGCCAGCATGACCCCGGCGGCGAGCACTCCGAGACCGATCTTCTTCATGGAACGAATGACCATTCTACCTGTACGCGGTGCACGGCTGCTACCATTTCTCAAGAGTTTCCACAGCCTGCCGTGGCACGCGAAATGCAAGCCATACCTATCCATGAAGAAAGACCGCATGATGTGGCTGCTGGCTGCCTTTCTGTGCGCGGCTGGCATTGCTAAGAGCGCGGAGGACCTGCCCGAAGGCGACGGCAGGCAGGAGGTGGAAGACATCTGCACAAGCTGCCACTCCCTGCAGCCGATTACTTCGGTGAGACACACTAACGCCGAGTGGCGCGCGGTGGTGGATAACATGGCCAGCCTGGGAGCGCAGGGCACGGATGACGATTTCAATGCCGTGGTGGAATATCTGAGCCGTCACTATGGAAAGAGCCGCCTGAACTGGCTATTCTACGGCGGCGGCGCGGGGCTGATTTTCGGCGGAGTGCTTCTGGGATGTTATCGGAGGATCCGGCGAAAGCGCACCGCCGTCGCGCCGCGCGTCCAAATCGCGACGAATATGATCGCGCCGCTCTGATTTTGCCGAGCCGCGAACGTAAGAGAGCGGTTGCTCCGTCGCCGCACACGCCTACGGACCACGCGCGATGTTGTAAACAAAAATCGAGCCGCCGATTTTCGCAACGGGTGAGTAGTTCGTAATCCAGGCAAACGGTCCCTGATGATGCGGAATTGAGTCGAAGTTCCCCGGTATCGCGTAGTATGCAGCCCGGCCGGGCACGCGCGTGACGGTAAACGGGGCCGGCAGAGCGCGGTCGTACGCGCTGATGGCGACCCAGCCACCGGTCTTGAGATACGGCTGCAGCTCATGAAACGGCGGGAGACCGGCCGCGGCGAGATCGGCCGTGCCGAAGTAGGCGATGGAAACCTCGCGCACGTCGTGGACGCGCAGCCATTTTGACAAGCGGCCGAGGTCCTGGCCCCAGTCCAGGTCGGAATCCACCTCGATCCGCTCCGGTTGCCGGGACGCCAAAATATTGAAATATCCCAGATAGTTGGGGTGCGCCAGAACCGAGGATGCGACGGCCCCCAGCACGGCGGCGGCGGCCAGAACCCGGCCAGCGCCGCGCCACACGCTCCCACGCCATAGCCAGCACACGGCATGCCCGCCGGCGATCGCAAGCAGTGGATAAACCGCCAGAATATGGCGCAGGCCGATACTGATGCGGCTGAACAGCGCGGTAACGAGAATCGCGAAGGCGAACAGTCCCGCGGCGCCTGCCGGACTAACGCGGCCCTTACGCAACTGGAATCCCAGGAGGACCGCTCCGGTGAGAGCAAGCAGCAGAAACGGCAGCGGCGTCTTTACCAGGAGCATGACGGGGAAGAAGTACCACCAGCCGCTCTTCCGCCATTCGCCGAGAAAGAAAGCGGTGTGCCCTCCGTTATTGTGGGCCGCCAATTCCATCAAGCTCCTGGGCAACTGACCGGCAGGGACGCGCATGTCGAGAAGCGCATTCACCGCGCTCTTCACGGCGGGAATGCCGTGGAACAGGCGCTCCGTGGCGGGATGGGGAGGCGCTCCGAGAATGGGTTGCATGGAGAACAGGTAACTGGCCCAAATCACGAAATACGCCGCCAGGGAAGCGATCGCGAGGTTGCGTGCGATTTCCGCGAAGCGGCGACGGGCGAAAGCGGTTCCAAGCGCCAATTGCAAGATCAGCAATGCGCCCGCACAAGCCGGCAAGAACACCAGCGCGGAGAACTTGGATGCCACCGCCAGCCCCGTGGCAACACCGAACGCCAGGCTCTGCCGGAGGCCGGGTTTTTCCACCCACAGAGCGAAGCAGAAAAGCGCCAGGCCGACGGTGGCCGCGCATGCCATATCGGTAGTGGCCAGAGCGGCATGAGCCAGCACCGGTGGCAGCAAGCTAAAAAGCAGCAGCGAAACCATCGCGGCCCATTGGCCTCCCAAGCGCTTGCTCCAAAACCAGATTACGCCGCAGGCCAAGACGAAAAACGGCAGCGTACCCAGGCGCGCCAGCATCAGGTTTCGCTCATAACGCCCGCCAGTCAGCAGAATCCCATTGCCGATTTGTACGGCGTCCCCGGCGGCCGGCATCTGCAACCCGGCGGCGTACGGTCCCAATGCGACCATCAAGCGCGCCAGCGGAGGATGCTGCAACTCGATGGTGTAGACGCCCTGCCGTAGCAACTGCATCCCGCAAGCGATGTGAAACGGTTCGTCGAAAGTCGCGGTGGTTTCGGCGTAGGTGGAAACAATGCGCACCAGGGCAATGCACACGATGATGGCCGCGGCGACGCCGTACCATGCACTCCGCCGGCGCGCGGGCGGTGCGGGCGGCTCCGGCGCCGTTTGGCCGGGGACAGCTTTGGCAAGCGCTTCCATCAGGCTAGACGCCTCTCCGGGCGGTTGAACAGCCATGCGAGCAGGAGGCCCAAAACTGCGATCGCACTAACGGCAGCGCCTGTAATCTCCGATATTCCGTAAGGCATCGTCAGCCGCACCTCGGTTTCACCGGCCGGGACGCGGATCTCAACCAGCCCTTCCGGAGAGGAGGCGCGAACGGCCAAAAACCGGCCATCCCGGTCCCGCGCGATCCAACCGGGAAAATAGAACTGTCTCACGGGAACCCAGCGTACAGCATCCCCGGCGATGCGAAAAGCGATGGACCGGGCCTGCCATTGTTGCACCACCGCCGAACCGCCATCCACGGCCACCTGGGCATCGCTCCCCGACGAAGGGATGCCGCGCAGGCTGATGAGTTTGGGATCCGTCCATTGCGCCCAGGCGGTGATCAGGTAGTCCAGGTTGACCGAGCCCTTGGCGGCAATCCATGGAGATTGATAACCCATGCTGCGAACGATGGGGAGACTCCAGCCGGCCACCATCAAAAAGGTCAGCGCCGCCAGGGCATGGATTCGCCAATTGTGGACGCGGCGCAAGCCGTCCACCGCCAGCGCGGCCAGCGCCGCGACGGCCAGCGTCAGGAGCACGTTCAGGCGGGAAGGAAACTGAATCGCCTGCAAAGGAGGCAACATTTTCCAAATGGCGCCGCTCGCGGGAAGCATCATGAACACGCTCAAGGCCGCCAGACCGCACCAGCAAACGCTTTCGCGAAGGCGGTCTCTGGTCGACGAGAGGAGCGCGATGAGAAAGAAGCCCGACGCCACCGCCGCGGTCCAGGCCGTGACCCAGGCTTCCGAGCGCAGGAATGCGTCGGAACCGGGCAGGAACAGAAAATTGCGGTAATACAGGTAATCCGGCCGCGTTTCGATCAGCTTGTAGGGGGAAATGTACTTCTGGTACGCCAGCGCCGGCAACAAATAAAAGCTGGCCAGGGCCGCGCCGAACAGCATGGCAAGAACCAGCTTTGACGCATCCCGAGTTCTGCGCCCCGGACCGCTCAGGAACCATGCATACAGCAGTGGAACGGGCGAGAACATTAAGGCGGTAAACAGGTGCGTCACCAGGAGCAACGCGTAGGCGACGCCGAATCCCCAAAGCGCGGAGATGGTCCTGAGGCGGACCGCCCGCCGGGCGAAGTATACCAGCAGCGGCAGCCAGGCCAAGGCCCACAATTCGGCCAGAGCGGTGCGCGTGTAAAGGTCCGTCTTGATGTGATACGGGGCGGCCATATAGACCAGCGCCCCAACGGCCGGCGCCCAAATGCCGCCCACCAGGTCTTTCAGCCAGATATAGGCCGCCACGCCGGAAATCGCCAGCGCGAGCCAAAGGGAGATCGCCAACTCCGCGGATTCGTGGCCGTGCGCCATGGTCAGGATGCGGAAAACGGCGGCCACATAATAGGGCAGCGGACCGTAGACGAAAAAGTCCGGACTGCCCAGCCCCCCATTCATGCCCAGCAGCCACCGCGGATAGGCTTCGCCGGACCATAATTGCTGCGCGAAGCACCGGTACCACGAGAGGTGTTCGGCGGAATCCATGCCGAACGGAAGCCCGAACCGGATCATGGGGATGGAAAGCAGCAGGCTGGCGGCAACCAGAACAAAAAAGGGGGCTAACCGCCGCGACAGATTGGCCTCCTCCGCTTGGATCATGCGAATTCCCAGTCCCCGCACGCCTTCTTCCATTCGGTCCCCGGTTAGGAATCAAAGGTGCTGAAGCGCTGTTGAGGAAGGATTTCTGCCCAAGCCGCAAATTCTGGTCGAGCGTCAGGAACCGAAGGCGGCCAGGCCAACCGCGACGGGCGCCCGCACGCGCCACCTGCTGGTACCACGGCCCTATCCCCGGAAACTGTCCATCGTCATCCCGATGTACAACGAGGAATCGGCCATTCCGATGCTTCGCGCGGCTGTTGAGGCGTTTCTAAAGGAGTTGCAGGCGGAAGCCGAGGTGATTCTGGTCAATGACGGAAGCTCCGATTCCACCATTGAACTCATCCTCGACTGGGCGCTTGAGGATCCGCGGATAAAAATCATCCAGCTTTCTCGAAATTTTGGACATCAGATGGCGGCCACGGCGGGTTTGGACTACGCCTCGGGTGACGCCGTGGTGCTCATCGACGCCGATCTGCAGGACCCTTTGCCGGTGATTCATCGGATGATCGAACGGTATTGCGAGGGGTACGACGTCGCCTACGGGCAGCGGCAGAAGCGTTTGGGCGAGACGGTCTTTAAGCGCGCTACGGCATGGTTATTCTACCGCATCATGCAAGCCCTGGTAGACCAGGAACTTCCGGTGGATTCCGGCGATTTCCGCTTGATGTCGCGGCGTTGCCTGGACGGCCTCCGCCAGATGCGGGAAACCCACCGGTTCTTGCGGGGCATGACGGCGTGGGTAGGGTATCCGCAGGCGGCCGTAGGGTATTCGCGGGCGCCGCGAGCGGCAGGCGAGACCAAGTACCCTTTGCGGAAAATGCTGGCCTTTGCCTGGACCGCGGCCACTTCCTTCTCCACCGTGCCGCTCAGGATCACGTTCCACCTGGGCCTGCTGGTGGGAGCATTCAGCGCGGAAGAGGCCGTTCGCTCCATTCTCTCGCACGTCTTCGGGTGGTTTACAGTCACCGGCTGGAGTTCGCTCATGGTGGCGATTACCGGCATCGGCAGCGCCCTGTTAGTGAGCGTGGGGATTCTGGGAGAGTATGTCGGAAGATTGTACGAACAGGTGAAGGAGAGACCGATCTATCTGGTCACTGACACGTATAACATCGAGTCCCGCCCGGCAGCCGGAGTGAAAGACGACTCGCGCAGCCATCCCTCAAGGTAAAGACAGTTGCAAGCAAAGATGCCGATCTCCGAACAAGAGGCGGAACTCACCCGTGTGAGTCCGGCGCCGAGGGCCTTTCCTTCTTATGTCTGGCCGATAGCGGCAGCAGCGATAGCGATATTCTACCTGGCGACTTCCATCTACATCGCCGCGCATCGTCTGTTTTGGTATGACGAGCTGTTCACGGTCCTGATTTCGCGGCTCCCGAATGCCACGACCATACTGGACGCTCTCAGCCATGCGGATAACAACATGCCGGCGCCCTACTTCCTGGTGGTGCATGCCTTCTTAAAGCTGCTTCCCCAGGCCGAAGTGGCCGCGCGGCTGCCCTCTGCACTCGCCTGGGTTTTGGGCCTGCTGATTACAGCCGATTGCGCCCGCCGCCTGACCGACACTCTGCACGGCTTGATGGCAGCCGCCTTCCTGGGCTGCACCTTGATGCCATACTACGGCTACGAGGCGCGCTCTTACGGCATTTACTTTATGTTTGCGGCGCTCAGTTTCTGGGTCTGGAGTCAGACCCGTAAGGAGAGCTGGAGCGCGGCCGCATTATTCGGGGCGATCCTGTGCGCCGGCGTCTTGTTCCACTATTACATGGTCCTGTGTCTGGTTCCTTTTGCCGCATGGGAGGCCGCTCACTGGAAGCCTTGGCAACTGCCTTCGCCGAAGTTGTTGGCGGGCGCTTTGGGCATCTTCGCCGCGGCGGCTTTGCTAGCGCGCCAGATATTCGGAGCGAACAAGTATGGGGCGGTCTTTTGGTCTAAGCCGACGTTGTATGGGCTGCGCGGCGTCTTTTCGGATCTCATTCCAGACGGCCTGTTCCTGCTGGCTCTCATCATGATCCTGCTCGCCCTGCGCGGGCCGCGGCGCGACACGGCAGTCGCGCCCATGCAGTCAGCGGAATCGGCGGGCTGGCTGTGCCTGCTCATCCCCTTTGCCGGATATCTTCTGGCTTTGAGCGTGACCAACGCCTTCGTAGCCCGGTACTTCCTGGGGATGATGCCCGGATTGGCGATCGCCTTTGCCTGCTGGTTCCACCGCCAATTTCCAGGAACGCCGCGGGTTTCAGCGCTGGTATTGCTGTTGTTGGCCGCGGTCGGTCTATACGCACAACTGGGCGTCGTGCGGAGCCCGGAGTCGATTCAACAGTTCGATCAGCAAACGCAGACCAGGCGGATGCTCGAGTTGGAAAACGGGCTGCGATCCGAAGGTAAGCGATACTTTCTCTGTTCCAACGGTATGCTTTACGTGGAGATGGATTATTACTCCAGTCAGCCCGGCGATTACCTTCTGTTGGTTCCCCCGGAGAAGGAACTGCGCACGCTCAATACGGTCCGCTATGCGATGGGCCTGGCCCGCTATTATCCGTTTAGGTTTTGGTCCCTTGAGGATCTCAAGGCGCATGCGCGGGAAACCGCGTTGATCCAGCCATCCGAGACCACACTGAACCTGTTACAAAGCGTCGGCGTCCGAAGCATCATTCGCTACCGCGGCTCTCTCGAAGTGGCCTATATCGAGTGAGCCGCAGAGATCGGGCGCCGCGCTATTGTTTGAGCACCTTGTAAACTACAAATCCATTCGGCGGAAAGTATAGGCAGGTCGGGTACTGCTCGCTCTCGGGATGTATCGTGGACTTATCCGCCAGCAGGATCGGTCTGAGTCCGGCGCGTTGCAGAGTCTCCTCGAAACCGGAGTCCTTGTCGAGTTGATGGTTGGGCGAGATCAGGAGAAACGGCGCCATCGCTTGGGGACCTTCTTCCGCCGGCTTCTGAACGTGTATCTCGGGGTAATCGCGCAAGACATACTGAAGTGGTCCCGCGGCCTTCCAGGCATAACTGGGCAGATTCCCGTTATCGCGCCATAGCTTCACGATTTCTTCCGGGCGGTAAGTGACCACCCTGTCATCATAGAACCGCGGCAGGTTGAAAATCGAAAGCGCGATGTACGCCACAGCCACTGCCGCTGCCGGCAGACGGGTCAACCGGTTCCCAAACAGCGCATAAAAGCCCAGGGCCGTAAAGGCAAACAAGAACGGACTCAGAAAGAGCGTCTGGCGCACGCCGCCGAAAGGAAAGGCGCGGAACATGGACAGTGCCGCGGGAATCGCAGCCGCCAGCAAGCCCAGCAAAGCAAAATGACGTAAGTAGGCGCCCCACCTGCCGGCGAATGCCAGCGCCAATCCCAAAACGCAGAGGCAGACTAATGGCAGGATGACCGGGTTGAGAGCTTGCGGCCAATACAAAGACGGGTTATAGAACAGATTGAGGTGATAAGCGGCCAAGTCATAAGCGTGCATCGGCAGTCTTGCCATCGACCGCAAGGAGAACTCATGATAATAAGGCTGCAGATAGGCGCGGAAGCCTAGTTTGGGCTGTTTCCGGTTGAGTAGACCCGCAACTAACAAAACCACCGACATGCTCCCCGCCATCAACAGCATTCGGCGGCGCAAAGCCGGCGGCCGCTTAAAGAATGCGCGGACCTCCGCGGCCCCTAGCAGAGCCAGCGATGCCGCCAAAAGCAGGCCGAGTGAGGGATGGATGCACAACGCCAGAGCGCCGGTGAGAGTGTATGCCGCCGCCGCCCTGAAAAGGCGGGGCTGAGCGACTCTTTCGAGCAGCGCTCGCAGGAGTTCAAGGTGCGCCAGCAGCAAAGCGGCTGCCATGAGAGTGACGCCGGCATACGGATAGATTCGCTGCGAGTGTTCCATCTGCGGCATCGAAATGGCGGTCAGCGCGGCCGCAAACAGGGCCGGGAAGAAGCGGTTGCCGCAAAAACCGTCCGCCAGGAGCCGGTACACCAGAAAGAAAACCAGCAGGACCGCGGCCGCGCCTGCCAGAACCGAGGGAATGCGCGCCACCGTCAACGTCGGTCCCAGCGCTCTGCAAAACACCCAGACGATGGCCGGCCATCCCCATGTATTGGTGGTGCTGTTCTTGGCCGCCAGCGCGAAGTGAATCAGCGAAGCCGGGTGATTGCCGTAGATGCTTTCATTGAAGAAATCGGATTCGTCCCACCAGAAGAACACGCGGCCGAGGTCGTGCGCCCGCAGGCATACGGCGCCCGCCACGAGAGCCGCCAGCAGGGCCCACTGCCAGCGCGGTCGATCTTGTTCCGCTTGCCTTCCGGATTTTGGCGGGGTCATTGTTCGTAATAGACGATCTGCGTTCCACCGCTCTCGATGCGGAAAGGAAATGGCTTCAGAAAGCTCAGCTTCTGGAGCAGCGCAGGCTGCTTTTCGGGAGGGCAGTAGAGCAACAGGAAACCTCCGCCGCCCGCGCCTAGAATCTTGCCGCCAACAGCTCCAGCCGCGCGCGCCAGCGCGTACAGATCGTCGATATGCGGGTTGGAAATATGATCGCAGAGCGAACGCTTCAGCAGCCACGATTCATGGAGCAGTTCGCCGAAGGGATCGAGGCACCCCTGTTGAAGGCAGGCCCGCATGTCACCCGCGATCCGAACCATTTGGTGCATGGCTTCGACGCGGCCATTGCCGGCTTCCATGGCGCGGCCCTGCTGTTCCAGGATTTCGTTGGAATCGCGGGTAATGCCGGTGTAGAACATCACCAGCCGCGAATTGAAATCGCGCACCTTCTCGCGCGATAGCGTCACCGGTTCCACCAGCACGGAATCGTCGGGCTCGAAGCGGATGAAATTGAGACCGCCGAAAGCCGCCGCGTACTGGTCCTGCTTGCCGATCGGACTGCCGATCTCGTCGATTTCGATGGTGCACGCCTCGCTCGCCAGTGAGGCCTTGGAGCGATGGACGCCCAGATAGGCGTAAACGCATTGCAGCAGCGCCACCGTAAAGCTGCTGGACGATCCAAGGCCCGTGCCGCTCGGGATGTCGGCGGTGCTGGTCAGCTCCACGCCCGACAGGTTGAAGCGATCGAGGACGCGCCGAAAGATGGAGTGCTGGACACTCTTGGGGGAATCGACGTTCTCCGTGCGCGAGTACTTCAACTGGATGCGGTGCTCATCGAAGAACGGATGGATATCCAGATAGATGTACTTATTGATGGACGCGCTGAGGACGCATCCGCCGAATTTGCGGTAATACGCCGGGAGGTCGCTGCCGCCACCGCCGAAGCTGACGCGAAACGGCGCACGGGTAATAATCATAGAGGCCCTCCTGTAATCCAGGCGACGGCTTGGAGAAGATCGCGCGCGACGAAGTCGGGCCGGATGTCCGCTGGCAAGTCGCGGCCCGCGAGTCCGGTTTCCACCAGCACCGCCCGGCAACCGAGCCTGCGGGCGGCCTCGATATCGCGCGCCGAGTCTCCCACCACCGCCGAGCCGGTCAAATCGATATGGAACCGCGTGGCCGCCTGTTCAAAGAGCAGGGTGTCGGGCTTCCGGCAGCGGCACGGGATTTTATATTCGGGCGATTCCCCGGCATAGCCGCCGTCGGGGTGGTGCGGGCAATAATAGATGGCATCGAGCTTGGCTCGCTCATAACCAAGCAGTGTCTCCAGCTTGTTGTGAAGGCATTGCACCTGCGGCGGAGTGAGCAGCCCGCGCGCCACCTGCGGCCGGTTGGTGACGGCGATGGCCAGATAGCCGCTCTCGTTCACGGCCCGGACCGCGGCCGCGGAAGCGGGATACAGTTCCACATCCTCCAGGCGGCTCAAAAAAGGGACCAGCACATTCAGGGTTCCGTCGCAGTCCATAAAAACGGCGTTGCGAGCGTTGGCAAGGCTGATGCGGCCGGGCTTATCCGCCAGGATGTCCCGCTCCACCTCACGGTAACGCTCCGGAGCGCCGATATCCTTTATATATTCGGGAGTATTGTAGCCGGCGAGGAACTCCCCGGCGGCCACCGCCGCGGGAAATACATCGACGCCGAAATCGCTCGGCCGGCCCTCGGGAATGTACGGCAGCAGACGCGGCGTTACAATCTGAATCCCCGCGTTCACCAGGTTGGCGCGCCACACTCCAGCGGCGTGGGGAGCGCGGTCGAATCCGGCAACGCGCTCACCGTCCAGGACTGCAAGATCGCTGTCGAATGGGTGGTCGTTCGGATGGAGCACAAGGGTTGCCGCGGCATCCGGGTGCGCCTGGTGGTAATCCATGAGGCGCGCCAGATCCATTTCGGCGAACACGTCGCCATACAAGAGCAGAACATCCTCGCCGAGAGCCGACAGCACCGGCGCCATGGAACCGGCGGTGCCAAGAGGTTGCTCATCGAGCCAATACGTAAGGCGGACGCCGAACGCCGAGCCGTCGCCGAAATACTCGCGAATGACCTCCGGCCGGTAGCTCAGCAGAAGGTGAATTTCGTCGATTCCAAAACGGCGGCAAAGACCGATCAGGCGTTCGAGCAGCGGAGTCCCGGCAAGCGGCGCCATCGGCTTAGGGATGTCGCCGAGGACGGACCGCAAGCGTTTGCCCAGTCCTCCCGCAAGAATGGCGCACTTCATTGCGGCAAGTCCCTATGGCGCGCGATTCCCATCTCGCGAAGCGTGGCATCGATTGCCATGGTCACCGCCTGCACGGAGTTGTAACGTGATTTCCATCCGAGCCGGTTGAGCGCGCTGACGTCCAACTGGAAACGCGGCACGTCGCCAGGCCACCCGCCTTCCGTACCCGTATATTCGAACGCCACATTCTTGAGGCCCATCGCCGCGACCACCATTTCCGCGATGCGGTTTACCGTCAGCGAGTCCTGGCAACCAAGGTTGAAAATGTTCAGCGGCAGATCGGCATGATCCACCACATAGAGCATCGCCTCCACGCATTCCCGGCTGAGCAGGTACGATTTGGCCTGCCGTCCGTCCCCCAGAATCAACAGCCGGTGGGGATTTTCGGTAAGTCGATCGGCAAAATCGCCGATTACGGTCCGGCCGATCCTGCGCGTCTTGGGTCCCACGATATTGGCAAAGCGAAAAATCCAGCACTGCATAGAAAAGAGATTCTGAAAAGCGGAAATCTGCGCTTCGCAAGCCAGTTTCGTGGCGCCATACAGGGAGATGGGAAGTGGGTAGAACACGCTCTCGGGAATGGGCTGGACCGGAGCAACGCCGTACACCGCGGAACTGGAAGAGAAGGCCAGCTTCCGCACTCGGTTCCGGCGCATCGCTTCCAACACGTTATAGGTGGCGATGGTATTCTGCCGCAGATCCTTATCGGTCGCATCGCCCGGCGTGAATTTTACGTCCGGATTGGCGGCCAGGTGATAGACAAACTCAACATCCTGCAGCAGCCCTTCGAGCAAGCTGGAATCGAGCAGGTCGCCTTCGACAAATCGAAATCCCGGCTGATTCAGAAACGGACTGACATGCTCCAGTTTCCCGCTGCTCAAGTTATCCACGGCCGTTACATGGTGGCCGCGCAAGAGCAGAGCTTCTACCAGATCGGACCCAATGCAGCCCGCTCCGCCGGTAACCAGCGCCTTCATGCCGGTACACCGTTCATCCGGGCGCTCACAGGCCGGCCGCGAAAGCCCAGGTAGACGGGACCGCAGGCCAGGCTCCATGCCAACAGGAACGCCAGGTAACAAAGCGAGTAGAGCAGGGCCGCCGAAGCGCCCACGCCAAACAAAGAGAACATCAGGACGAAGATGCTCTCACGCAAACCGTGGCCGCTCACCGTAACCGGAATGGAAATCACAAAGAACACGATCGCTAGTATGACCGCAATCGAGGCGTAGCCCACGGGCAGGTTCAACGCCCGCGCGGCGCAATAACCGCCGGCGATACTTGTCAGATGCACGGGCAGAGTGAGCGCAGCGGCAGCGAGCATGCCGCCGGGTGCGCGGGCGTATTGACGCGCCACCTGTTGGAGCGCCAACGGAGCGCCGGCAATCTTGGCGGGCAGCCGCAATGCGGCCGAGAGCCGCGGCAACGGGGCGAGAATCAAAATAGCCGCTCCCATGATGGAAGCCGCCAATATGGCGCAGAGGATCCAAACAATGCGGCGCAAGTCGGCGCTTCCCATAAAGAGGTTCCACTTGGAGCATACCGCCGCCAGTGCAATCGCGTCGAGCATCACCAACCCCACCGCGCGGTCCGCCAGCATGGCGATTCCCGCGCGAGCCTTGGCATCCGGAGCTTCGCGCAGAATGTAGAGAAGCCGCACCGCATCGCCCCCGGTCGCCCCCAGTAAGAACATGTTGAAAAACTGCCCTACGCAAGTAATCGCGAGAACCCTCTCGAGCGGGATACAGACTCCCTGAAGCTGCAACAACAAGCGCAAGCGGATACTGGTCAGCAGAATTGGAATGCCGAAAAACAGCCAGCCCGCCATCAGCCAGACGGGCGATGCGCCGCCCAGAACTCCCAGTAACTCGCTCCAATGGGCGTTGCGGAAGATATAGGCCAGCAGCAGGGCGCTGACGCTGAACCTGGCCAGCAGCCACCAGCGGCTGGTTGGCGGGCGGACGGCCGCAATGGCTGCGTCACTCATCGGCCGTCCACTCCTGGTTCAAAGTCGCAGCCAGTTTCATGGCGCGCTCGATGACGTTATCCATGTTCACGTACTCGAACTCCGCAAACCGGCCGCAGCACGGGATGCCGGCCGAACGAAGATGACCGAGCACGGCGTCGGTATTGCGCCGGTGCGTCAGGTCGTAGATGACATAGGCGTACTTGACCCGGCGGATATCGATGTCGATGAAGTCCTCGCGTTTCGCCAGGTCCATCGTTTCGAAGCCGTCCAGAATCCGGCTGGCCAGCTCTGCTTTGGAGTACGCCGCCACGGGCGAATCCGCGCGGAAGGTGACTTCGAAAAGGAAACCGGATTCCTCGTGCGATTCTTCGCCCAGGAAATTCAACTTGGAAACACGATGGAAGAGCACGCCGGGCTGGGGAATATTCAGCGCAAAATTGTGGCCGGCATTGTCTTTGCGAAAGACCGCGACGCCGTAAAACATGGAGTTGTACCGCAGCCGGCTCAACGCCTGGCAAACCGATTCCGGAATCTCGAAGCGCAGGCACGGAAAGAAATCGTGCAGCGGCATGCAGTTGATCAGGCGGTCGAACTCCCACTCAGCCCCACTTTCACAACGCACGCGCCAGCCCGCGCCGGCCCGCTCGATGGTGGAAACGCGCTGCCCCACCGCCAGGCTCGCATTGGCGGGCAGGGCTTCGGCCATCTTATTGAAAAACACCTGGATGCCGCCGCGGCGGGGATAATAGAATCGAGCCTGGTGTGTGTAGCCTTCCTTAAATTCGCCCCGCGCGCCGCTAATGATGTCCTGCGCCGGCGGTTTTGGAATGCGCTCCACCATCTGTAAATCGAGGAACGCGGGGTCGTATTTCCAGATTTTGGCGTTGTACGGACGGAGATAGGACTCGGTGATGCCAGAGCCAAACGTGCGCAGGAAAAACTGCAACATGTTTTGCGGCTGGTAGTCCTCGTACGGGTTTGAGAGGAACGTCTCCAGACAGTGGGCGGCCTCTTCAGGCGGCAGCAATCCCAGAAAGTTTTCGAAGGGATACTTGATCAGCCGGCCTTTATACCAGATCTGGTTGCTGCGCTCATGAGGCATGAGTTCGCCGTCCCCGAGGGCCAGCATATCGTCGAGGACCGCCTTGTTCCTGCTGAAAATAATGTGGGGGCCGACGTCGTACGAAAAGCCCCGGAATGGAAACGAACGGGCTAGGCCGCCGGCCGACGGTTCCGCCTCAAGAATCGTGATCTGGTGTCTTCTGTCCAGGAAACGCGCAAGGCTCACCCCCGCGACGCCGCCTCCGCAAATGCCTACCCTCATGCCACTGTCCTGAAGCCGCTACGTGTGATGTCGTTCTTGATGGCGGAGAAATTCCGCAGCGTGTTCACAATCACCCTGGGCAGCTTCTTGGGCGGCAGACCGCGAGACTCGCCGAATTGCCTCGCGAAGTGGCGAACCGGAACCTGCGCCACCTTATAGCCCCGGTACTGAAACCGCAGCGTCAGCTCGAAATTAATGAGCGCGCGCTCACGCCATTGCATGGCGGCGATGTCCTGAAACGCAGTCTTCTTGAAGATGCGCAGCGGGCAGTCGATATCCTTGAAACCTACCTTGAAATACGTATTCACCACCCGGTTGAAAACCGCGCTCATCACATTACGGTAGACCGGGTCGGCGCGGTTGACCTTATAGCCAAGCACCATATCGTGGTCCGCCATCATGTCATACATGGGCCAGACGTCCTCGGGATCGTGTTTGCCTGAGGAATCGCAGAAGACGATCAGTTCGTTCACCGGCAGCGTCATCGCCTTTTTGAAGGCATTGACATAGCCCCGCTTCTCCTTTCCCTCCTCCCATCGCAGCCCGGGCAGCGTCCCAATCAGGCGGGCGAGAATCTCCTTTGTACCATCCGTGCTGCCGTCTTCGGCGACGATGATCTCCGAACCGGGGATTTTCGCGACAATCGCCTCGTGGAAACCGAGGATGACGGACTCAATGACCTCCGCCTCGTTATGCGCGAGCAGCACGATCGAGATTGGGCCCAGGTTCGGGCGTGGCGGTCTGGCTGGCTCCAAGAGCATGATTTTACAGGCGGGCAATTCACCTGCCACGCCCCGGCAGGCCTTGGCAATGCCTCCAGAGAGCCAATCTGCGGATCGAGGCCGTGTTTTTCCCAAAAAGTTAGATTTTTCCCTTGTAGTTGTCCTAAACGCCCCAACAACCCCGCAAAATCAAGCACCTCGAACCGAGCCGCGAACGTAAGAGAGCGGTCGCCGGCGCGATCATCGTGGCCGCTTTGCCATGCCGCTAACGCAACCGGACCACCTCAAAATCGACGTTCCGGTAAACCTCGGCCGCCTGGGGGTAGAGCGCGGCCACAGAACTGGGGATCGCCTCCGACGCCAGTAAAACCACGTAATCCAGGCGGTATTTGAGCGCCGGCCGCCCGGTTGCCAGAAAGGCGCCAAAGCCATGCACCAACTCGCCGATCCTGTTCGGACGCAACCCGAAGGTCAAGAGCAGTTCGGACGGGTGAAGTTTGCCGGGCTTGGCGCCGATGTGAGCCACATCCGCTTGAGACAGTCCTAGCGCCGATGCCAGCTCATAGTAGCGCTCGAAGATCTCGGGAGTGGCCGTCATCGAGCGATTTCCGGTTGGTACGTAAGAAAAATCGGCCGTAAGCGCCGGAATCAGAGAGATCAGGCTGGGCGAAACCGTGCCTACCACGCTCTCCGGCGGCACGTTGGACCGCAGCCACAAAACAAGCTGCATCTGGGAACTCGTCTCCCTCTGGTAAGGCGCCACATTGGAAGCCACCAACGCCTGGTGGGCGGCCAGGCTGCCGACCAGCAGCACGAACGCAACGCGTAGAGCATTCCTCGCCCAAACCCAGCTAAGAAAGCCTCGCTCCAGGAAATGAAACACCGTTACTCCAGCCAGAAAGAAGAGCAACGGGTGGCTCAGCCGGGAGAGAAAATGCGCATTCTGCACATCGATGCCGGTGATGACGTGGATGTTGGAGATGAGCAGTCCTGTCGCAATCATGACCGCCGTCACCAGGTACCGCATGTGAGCCGCGCTTTTCATGGATGCCCGGCGGCCATAGGCGACGATCGCCGCCAACAGAACCATGCCCTCGATCAGCGGCTCCGGATAAAGATGGCGCGTGTACGTGGCCATGCGTCCGAGGATAAAGGCTTGCCCGCCTTCGCGGCGCGCTAGAAGGAGCACCGCCAAATAGGGCAAAGCCGCCAATACGGCTCCCGCAACGGCCGTGGCGGCGGCGCGGACCAAAGGCCGGTTGCGCCAAACCAACCCCAATAGGAACAACAGTCCGACGGCCGCGAAAGAGGCCACAAAGTAAAAGTAATAGCAATAGATCAGCAGCCCGACCGACAATCCGGCCGTCAACGCGCGTAGCCAACGGGATGGCAGCGTGAGGGAACGCGCCAGCAGAAGCATGGCGGCCAGCAGGAAAACCAGAGACATTTCCGGTTGCGGAGTCCTTGTCACTATCGGCGGGTTCAGGCGGCTCTCATATCCAAGCCACGTGAAATCCCGAATTGCGAACGGTATCGCGAGGGTACCCCAAGCAATCAGCATCCGGTAGAACCGGTTCTCCACCAGCCCTTCTGAAAGCATGTAGAGCAGCAGCAGCAGGAGTGGGGGAAATAGAACGTCACTCCACACGAATGCCCGCTCGATACTGCCGGACGCGAGCGTCAGCGCGGCCAGAATGCCGGTGGGAATGAACGGAATATTGGCATGCAGGTCCCGGTGTTCATAGATGTCGGTTTCCGCGGCGAACCTGTGCAGAACCGCCAGGTGTACGGCCGGCGCCGCGTAATGCGTTTCATCCAGAGTAATTGCCGAGACGTTTTCCGATACTCCGAACGGCGTATAGTCGCCGCCGTTCTCCCACAAGGCGACGGTGTGGTGCATCGAAAAAACGAGCGCAGCCAGCGCCAGGTGAAACGTCAGAAACGCAATTGGGGATCGTCGCATGAGACCGCTCAAGGCGCGACGATACCGTTGGCCCGCAGGAACGGCAGGATCTGCGCCGTCAACATCGCGTTGTAATGTCCGTTGGGATGCCGGTCGATTCTGCTGACCATAAAGTCACGCCCTTCGATGCCGCCGTCTTTCCCCCGCGGGAATTCCGGCTCCAATACCGGTATCCGGCTGGCGCGCAGGCGTTCGACTACGAACTCACGGTCCGCGTGCGCCGCCGGACCCTGATCTCCCAGGTAAGGCATCGTCACCACGGCGAAACGGATGCCCGCCGCCTGAAAGCGCTTGGCGAAGCTGATGATAATGTCCGCCGTGAGTTCCCTGGCCTGTTCGTGAGACGCGATCCCGTTGGCGCGGTTGGCGAACGTATTGATAGCGTGCGCGAACAAATCGGAATGGAGAGCCAGCGCGCCGCCGGTCCAATAGCGGACTTGCCGCTGGTATTCGGCGCCGTTCGGGGTCACTCGATACAACGGTTTGCTGAACGGATATACGTGGACTAGCCAGCCCTGCGCGGAACGGTTGCGCTCAACTTGAAAATCGCCGAATCCCAGCACCACGGCGGCGGAGCGGCCGGGATTCCGCTCGATTTGCCTCTCCGCCGCCAGCAGCGCCTGGTCTGTTCCGTAACCCATGACCGCTGCGTTGATCACGCGATATTGAGGCAGGTCTTCCTGCAGGATCCAGGGCGCAGTGTCTTCGTCCTTGACTCCGTGGCCAAACATGAAGGAACAGCCCGTCGCGATCAGTGCGGGACCGTCGTGCGCCACCTTCGAAGTGAGCCGCGTGCCGCCGGCAACGGAGTACACAACGTCGTATTGAAGCACCCCGTGGTCGTCGGTCAGACGATGGCGGAAGCTTATGGGACGGTCGCCCATCACCCAGCCGATAAGAGGGTCCGGCCGGTGGAGAGTGCCGAAAACGGGCGTCTGTTCCAGGCGGGCGGGCTCCGGCAGAAACCAGCGGGCGCCGGCTTCTGCAGCCCCCAGGCAAACCGCTCCCGAGACCGCGGCCAGCAGCAGGTTCTTCGCAAAGTCCGATCTCACTGGGCGGTCACCTTGTATATCCAAAGCCCGTTGGGAGGGAAGTAGAGACACGTGGAATACTGTTCGCTCTCCGGATGGGCCGGCGGTCTCTCGGCGAGCAGAGCCACCTGGTAGTGCGACTTGGACAGGTAATCCCGATACCCGGCAAACCAAACTGGATCGTCGATCTGATAATGCGTCGTGATGAGCAGGTAGGGCGCCTTCGACAGCAGCGGCAGGCTGTCAAGGGGGATCTCGGGATGCTGGCGCAGCGCGTATTCGATTTCCCGCTCGTTTCCCCCGCGCACGTAGACCTGGATTCCGCCGTTCTGACGCCAGGCTGCGACCAGCTCCTGGACGCTGTAAGGCGTCACCCTCTCGCGGTAGAAGCGCGGCAGGTTGGCGCCCCACAGCCCCAGATATGCCACCGCGGCCACGCCGCCCAGAACGCGTAGCGCCGGGCGCGCGCTTAACGCATAAAATCCCAGCGCCGTGAATGCCAGGACAAACGGGCTGAGGAAAAGCGTCTGGCGTACGCCGCCGAAAGGGAACATCCTGAGCAGCGACAAGCCGGCGGTCAGCGCCACGGCAAACATGCCCAAAAGCGCCAGGTGCCTGGCCAGCCATCCGAACCTCCCGGCAGCCGCCATCCCCCATCCCAGCACGCAAAGCAGGACGAGCGGCAGGATCGCCCAATTGGCGCCTTCCGGCCAGTACAATGCGGGATTGTAAAACAGGTTCAGGTGATAAGTCCCGAAATCGTAAAAGTGCAGCGCGAGCGTCGTCAGAGAATGCAGGGAAGGCTGATGGTAATAGCGCTCCAGATACGGGCGAAACCCATATTTCGGGTTTTTCGCGTTCAGCAAGGCCGCCGTCGCGAATGTGAAGGCCATGCCGCACGCCAGCGCAGCCAGCCGCCTGCGCTCCGGCGCCGGTCGCTCCGCGAAATTCCTGATCGCCGGCAGCGCCAGAAACACCAGCGACGCCCCAATCAGCAAGGCCAGGCTGACATGAACGCAGAGAGCCGCGCTGCCGGCCAGGGTGTAAAGGATTGCAGCCCGCGGCAGGCTCCGGCCGTCCGGCCTTTTCCGAAGAGCGTTCAGCAGTCCCAGGTGGGCGAGCAGGAATGCGGCGGCCAGGAACGGCGTTGCGCCGTACGGATAGGTGCGCTGCGAAAACTCCACTTGGGGCATGGCGACCGCGCCGATGGCTGCGGCGATCGCTGCCGGAATGAAGCGCTTGCCCCCGAGCGCCGCCGGGAGCATACGGTATACCAACGCGAACAGCAGCAGAACCGCCCCCGTCCCAACCAGCACCGAAGGCATGCGCGCGACGCCGATGGTGGCGCCGAATATCCGGCAGGCCACCCAGATGACGGCGGGCCATCCCCATGTATTCGTGGTGGCATTCTTGGTCGCCACGGCAAAGTCGATCAGCGCTGACGGAGGATTGCGATAAACGTGCTCGTTGAAGAAATCGGTCTCATCGAGCCACATGAAGACGCGCGGAAGATCGTAAGCCCGAAGGAGGAACGCGACGGCCAGTATGAGGGCGAGCAACGCCCATTGCCAGCGGGTCACGCCGCGCATCGGAGTACGGGTTTCGGAGACATTTGCAGGGCGTTCACCGTGGCTCGGCTTCGCTTCCGCGGAGGAAGGGGCCATTTGCCCATGTAAAGCAAGACGGTTACCAACTTCCCAGCGCCGGCAAACCGTCCGGCGGCCCCCGCCTCTTGCCATTAATTCGCACTGTGGACGATTTTGGGGGAACCGCCGCTCTCTTAAGGCCGTCCGGCTCAGTCTGCGCCAAGTCTATGAGTGGAACTGCAATTGCGCTGTGCTTCGCGCCGGAGCGCCACGAATACCCAATGATCTCCCGCGATTCCAAGAACCTTGACGTCCTGCGGGCTTTCGCGGTCCTGTCCGTCTTCGTTTCCCACATCCAGCAGTTTGTCCTGCATCTGCCCTTTCACCTCTATCAGCAGGCTCGATTCGGGGTCCTGATTTTCTTCGTTCACACTTGTCTCGTCTTGCTCTTCTCACTGGAACGGAGTCGTCATGGCCTGGCCGGAACCTGGGTAAGTTTCTATATACGAAGAGCCTTTCGGATATACCCGCTTAGCGTGATTACGGTCTTGGCTGTGGTCTTTCTGCATGTCCCTCGCGCACCGGATGTCGTGTACCAGGCGACAAGTCTAAAGGACCTATTATCGAATCTCGCGCTCACACAGAATCTGACGCACACCCTGGGAATTCCCGCGACACTCTGGAGTTTGCCTTTTGAGGTCCAGATGTACGCCGTTCTCCCCGTGCTGTTTCTTGTGTTTGCGCGGCGCAGCGTCTGGTACGGGCTGGCGCTCTGGGGAATCGCCATCGCCGCGGGACGTCTTCTCAGCCCGCCGAACATCCTCGATTTCACCCCATGTTTTTTGGGTGGACTGATCGCTTATCAGGCGATACGAAACGGAAGGCAGGGCCGGCTCCCGGCGTGGCTTTGGCCGGTGGCCTTGCCCGTCGTCGCCGCTCTTCACGCGGTCCTCTGGAGAAGCTCGGGTTTGGACCAATATAAGATGTTGCTCGGCGGATATCTGACCTGCCTCATCCTCGGAGTTCTGATTCCGATGTTTCGAGAACTGCCGGATTCCCGGTTGACTAAGGGGGCGCACATTGTCGCCAAGTATTCGTATGGCATTTACCTGTGCCACATGCCGGTGATATGGCTCGCCTTTGTGAAGCTGGCGTTCTTGCCGTTAATAGCGCGATGGACGTTGTTGACCGTAATCATGATTGGGTTGCCGTGGGCGTTATACCGCTGGCTGGAAGAACCGATGATCGATGCCGGCAGGTCTCTGGCAGATCAGCTTTGCAGCAAAGTGCGCGCCGCCCAGCGTAACATGGCCCAAGTGGCGGAAGAGGGGTGAAAACAGCTTGGCCGTTAAGGATTCTCTGCGGCGTGATTCTGTGCGTCATCCTGACCGCTGGGCTATGGCCGTTTCTCCCGCCCCGCAATGACGCGGCGTGGGTTGGAGGCCGAAATGGAATCCGCTTCGGCGGCCACGGCGTCATATTCGCGTCAGGGCCGCAGCCACCCGCAAGATCGCCGGCGGCCGGTCCCTGCTCCCTGGAGATCTGGCTACAGCCCGCAAGGACCCGCGCGGCAGGCACGATCGTCGCGTTCTACAGTCCCACGGCGCCCACCGAGTTCTCGCTCTTCCAGGAGGGCGCGAGCCTGGGATTCCGGCTTCACAACGAGAGGAATCCGAACGGTCCGCACTTCTATGAGCGTCTCGGCGACCTATTCAGTTCCGGAAAACCCGTGTTTCTCACGATTGCATCGACATCGAATGTGACGTCGGTTTACGTCAACGGGGTGTTAGCCAAGACGATGCCGGACTTTCCGCTGGCTTTGCAAAACCTACAGGGACAGCTCATAGCGGGCACCCACAATGCGGACGATGGCTGGGCCGGGCAGTTACTGGGCATCGCCGCTTACGAACGGGCGCTGACCCCCGCAGAGGCGGCTCAACACTACGAAGTGTGGACCCAAACTGGCCGGCCCGAATCCCTCGCCGGCACGGGGAGTGTCTGGTTGTATCTTTTCGACGAACACCGTGGGACCGTGGCTCACGAGGCGCTCGGCTCCGGAGCCGGTTTGAATATGCCGGTGCGTTATACGGCCATCCACCCGCATTACCTGGACGCATCGCGTCCCCACCGTAGGGATTTGAGCGATATTCTGCTGAACATTGCCGGGTTTGCGCCGTTCGGATTCTTCTTCTACGCCGCCTTTTCGTCCTCGCGCGCGTCCGCGCTAACGGCTGCGACCGTTATCCTGCTCGGTATGACGATCAGTTTTGGCATGGAAACCTGGCAGGCGTATCTCCCGAGCCGCTCGTCCTCGTTGACTGACCTGGTTACAAACACCCTGGGCACCGCCTTGGGCATTTGCGCGTACCAGATCGGTTGGATCCGGAAACTGACCGCCAAGTTAGCTGTGAGAGGCCTCTAAGACAGGACTCACACCGGCGCCCGGCCGCGGTTGCTGAAGTTGCCGGATCAACGCCTGATAGTCCACCTTGTTAGTAGAAGTGCGCGGCAGTGACTCCAGAAAAACGAAGATGTCGGGGTTCATGTAGGCCGGCAGATTGCGATTGCAGAAAGCCTTCATCTCCACAATTGACGGCCGGTTGGCCCCGTTGGCCACCAGGCAGCCGGCGATCCGTACTCCCGCTTCGGCATGGGGCAAGGCGACCGCCGCCGCGGCCACGATGGCGGGGTGCCGGTAAAGACAGCTTTCCACTTCACCCAGCTCGATGCGGTAGCCGCGCCGTTTGATCATGCGGTCGCGCCGTCCCACATAGAGAAAACCATCGCCCCCGGCTTGCTTCACCACGTCGCCGGTGTTGTACCAGCGGACCCCTCCGCGTTCGCGGAATACGGCCGCGCTTTCGTTGGGCCGGCCCCAGTAACCCGAAAACACAGATGGCCCGGAGATATAAAGCAGGCCCTCCTGGCCCGCCTCCACGGGTTGCTCTTCGGAATCGAGCAGCATGGCCGCGCAGTGCGAACAGGGCCATCCGATGGGATAGGGTTCCGAGCGGTCTTCCGGAACGGGCGTGGGAATCCGGGCGAAGGTACAGACATTGGTTTCGGTAGGGCCGTAGAGATTGTAATAGGCGGGGGAAGGCCAAAGCGAAACCACCCGGCGCAGTTGCTTCACCGGAAATACTTCACCGGCAAAGAGCACCAGGCGCAGGCTGGAATAATCGGAACGGGCCAGGTCGCCGAACTCTCCAAGCAGACCCAGGATGGCAGGCGTGGAGTACCAGACCGTGAGCTTCCTGCTGGCGATAAAGCGCGCCAGATCCTTCGGGTTCTTTCCCAGCTCATCGGGAATCAGATGTATGCTGGCGCCGTGTTTCACCGGGACATAAATGTCCAGGATGGAAAGGTCGAAGTGAAACGGCGCGTGACTGCTGAAACGGTCCTCTATGCCAGGCTGGAATACCTCAGAGCACCAGTCTACATAGCTGGTGGCGTTGCGATGAGTCAGCATCACTCCCTTGGGTACTCCCGTGGAGCCGGAAGTGTAGAGGATATAGGCGAGGTCATCCGGATGGCGCGATGCGATATCGCCTTCGAAGGGTTCGTGCTTCAGCACGGATTCCCAGTCGAAGTGACCGGCTGCGGAAGAAGGCGGTGAGTCTCCGGCTTGCGTACCGAGTACGATCGTGGTTTCGGCGCAGTCCACCAGATCGGGGCGACGGCAGTCCACGATTAACGCGCGAACCTGGCAGTCCGTAAGGATGGACCGGACCCGTTCGGCGGGTCCCGACCAATCCACCGGCACGTACGCGGCTCGCGCCTTCAGGATGCCGAACACAGCGGTCAGTGCGGCGATGGTCTTGGGCAGCGCCAGCCCTACGCGGTCCCCCGGTGCTACCCCGCGCGCCGCCAGGAATCCGGCGACGCGGCTCGCACGCCGGTCGAGTTCGCGGTACGTAAGCGCCACACCGTCGGCATCGACAGCGGCGATGCGCTCCGGATAGCGGGCGGCGCTGGCTTCAAGATAATCGCAGAGATGCACCGTCTGTCCCGTGGCCCTCAAGAAGAGGAACCGCCCTTGCTCGCTACGAACGAGGCAATCGAGCCGACGGTTTCGAAATTGTCGACGCTCGCTTCATGCGCTTCCACCTCAATGCCGTAGCGCTCCTCGATGTAACTTACCAGACGCAGCGTGGCCATGGAGTCAAGAATGCCACTGGTGCGGAGCGGAGTGTCGTCTCTTACATTGGAAGCTGTCTCTCCAGGCAGGAACTCGGAGAGAATGTACTGCCGTATGTCTTCGTTTACGCTGCTCATCATCCAATCCCCAAACCCTTCGCGATCAAATTACGTTGAATCTCCGACGTCCCGGAATACAATGTGCTGCCCAGAGCGTCACGCAGCTCGCGTTCGATGCCCTGCTCCACCATATAGCCATAGCCTCCGTGGATTTGAAGCGCGTCCTGGCAGGATTTGACCAGGCTCTCGGCGACGTATAGCTTGGCGACCGCCGCCTCCACCATGGCCGGCTGATTGTGTTCCTTCAGCCATCCGATGCGGTACACCAGCGGCCGGCATGTATCCAGCCGAACCTTCATGTCCACGATACGGTTGGCCACCGACTGGAACTTGCCGATGGACTTGCCGAACTGCTTCCGCGCGCGCACATACTCGATGCAGGTTTCGAGCTGCCTTCTCATCATCCCCAGGTAATTGGCCAGAATACAACCCCGCTCCCACTCCATGGAAGACTCGAACACGGCCACGCCGCGTCCTTCCCGCCCCAGGCGATTGGCGGCGGCCACAGCGCAATTATCGAGCACGATCTCGGCCATCGGCGACGTACGCAGGCCCATTTTTTCAAGGCCGCGAGTCACGGTCAAGCCCGGCGTGCCGCGCTCCACCAGAAAGGCGGTGATCCCCATAGGGCCTAAAGCCGGGTCCACCGTGGCGTAAACCGTGAACAGGCCGGCCACCGGAGCATTACTGACGAATGTCTTGGTCCCATTCAGAACGTACCGGTCCCCCTGTTTCTCCGCGCGCGTACGCATGGAAAAGACATCGGAACCCGCATCCGGTTCTGAGGCGCCGTTGGCGCCGATCAGTTCGCCGTTGCACAATCCCGGAAGATACTTTCGCTTCTGCTCCTCGGAACCGTAGGCCAGTATGGGCAGCGAATTCGTCCACAGGTGAGCGTTGATGGAAAACAGCAGACCCTGGTCCCGCGCGCCGTAGCCGAGTCCCTCCATTACCGCGATCGTGTCGGTGATCCCGAGCCCCAGCCCGCCATACTCGGAGGGCACAGGCAGCCCCTGCACGCCGAAACCGGCGCACTTCTTCCAGCCATCCTCGCTGAAGATTTCGTCGTGGTCCCGGCGAATCACATCGTCGTTCAGCTCAGACCGGGCAAACTCGATAGCGGCATTCTGTAATTCGAGTTGTTCTTCGGAGAGATACCAGTTCATGCGCGAAGAACTGCTCTGGGCGGCCTCCGTTTCAGGCGCGCGGGTCATTGTCTGGACACCGCGCTCTCCGCTCCGCTTCCCACAAGGGCTGCCCATGCCTCCGGTTGTGCCCGTAGCTTGGCGTATAGATTCCGATAAAGCATGGCGTGACCCTCCGCGTTGGGGTGGACATCTCCCCGGTAGGCGGCCAACCGGGCGCTGTCCAGAACTCCGTCGAACGTATCCAGCAAATCGACCACCGTGATATCGAGCGACGCAAGCAGGGGCCGAATCTCCTCCACGCGCCTCTTACTCAATTCGCCGGCCTCGATGGAAGGCACAAGGATGACGATCAACGCCGCGCGCCGGCTCGCCACCGCGGACTTCAGCTCCACCAAGGTCTCCCGCAGTACCTGCATCCGATAAGGCGCCAGCTTGCCGTAGAGCGTGAGCTCGTCATCTCCGGCGGATGCTCCGGACTGGCGCACCGCCTCCCGAAGGAACGGGTACTTGGGGTCGATCCGCTTCTGAATCACCTGGACCAGGTGTCTGTCCCACTGTCTGAAGACCCCAAGTTCATTGACGTCCACCATGTATACCTCGGGGTCGAAGCGCGGCGCGTCCTCCATGGCGACATCGAGTATCTGTGTGAGTGTGTACGCCACGCAGGCGAAATTCAAAATCTCGAACCGCTGGGATGAGGCGGACGCCGTCGCATTCAGACGGTTCTCCAGCAAGGCGCCAAAAGTCTGGTCGGCCTGAATCATGTGACCCGCCGTTAGCGATGCCCCCAGCAGCGCCACCCGCCGCGTGTGAGGCGGTTTGCGCAAGGAACGCTCGGGACCGATCATACCGAAGCTATTGGTCGTCACCAGGTCATGCTGCCAGGTGAGATTCGGCTTGAATCGAAAAACCCGAAAGCTGCCATCGAAGAGATAGTTCTTGTCCAGGTTGCCGGTCTTAGCGAACAGCCTCTCATAGTATCCGGCAACTCCGGGATTGTCCAATAACTCCCGGCTACGCATTACGGAGATCAGCGTCGCGGGAAATCGGCCATGCGCGGTATGGTACATGGGGGCTTCGGCCCACGCCAGGGCAGCCAGTCCCAACAGAGTGGCGGCCGTACCGGCGGCGCGAAGCCAGAAGCCTTTCGTTTGGACTTGATTCTTCATCCGTTGCTCCGGGCCCAGTGCGTCATCAGATAGACCCAGGCGTTCACGGTGGGCGAGGACCACAAAGACCACAGCGTACAGATCAGCGTGAAAGTACCTAGCACTTGCGCGGCCTCCATTGCGCGCGCGCGCCACCCGGCGCCGCGGCGCTGGCGCTTGTGTCGCGTCTCATAGAGCGTATTGCCGACCACCAACAGCCCGAGGATTGTCCAGAACAGGGTGTCGGGCCAACTCAGGCTGGGCTTTCCCAGCAACCAGAAGGATTGGTAGATATGCAGAGCCCAGGTGACCACGAATACGGCTGCCGTCGCCACAACCTGGGCGCGCGGTTCACCGCTCTTGCGGAACCTGAAGTAGATCGGAAAATACACGATCTTGACCATGAAATCCTTCCAGTAGATGTTGACCCGCCGCCAGAAATCGGTGAGGCTCCTGGCCAGCAGATAGCGGCGATTGGTTTCGGGAAGGTCGTAGCCAAACAGGTGCAGCAGGCCCACAATCAGGTGGAATTGCCCCGAGACGTTCATATACAGCAGATACGTCAGGACCATGGTGGAGACTAAGGCGTGAAACGTAGTGACCAGGTCAGGTAAGTATGCGTCGTTGAAATAAACGACAAGGCGGTAAAGCGCCAGTTGGATGGCGCCGCGCGTCATCCAGCGAATGCCTTGTTGCGCGATTTCGTGAATGTCGCGCTGGTAGTACGACCGCCGCATCGTCTGGAAATCGATCACGGGAAAGAACGTGAAGTAATAATTGGGCAGCACGAAGAAGTAACTCAGGAAAGGCAGCAACCGGGCCCGTTCCCGGCTGTGGGCCAGATCGTAGACATAGATGATGATGCGGAACATGAAGATGGCGCCGAACACGGGATAGAACGCGACCGGAATGGCGAGGGTTCCGGTAGCGCGGCCGTAGGCCAACACCGTGAAAATGGCTCCTACCAGGAGGATTCGCCACCGGAGCGCCATCGCGCTCCGCAGAGTCAGGAAGAACGCCGCTCCGACGGCCATCAGAAGTGCGGCGACCGCCGGCGCCAGCAGCCAAAAGGCTGCGCCGACGGATACGGCCACCCAAAACGGCTCCTTGAAACGAAAAGGAATCCAGTAGTGAATGAGGAAAGCCCCGAAAACCGCCGCCAACAAACGGCCAAAGCCGGCTCTCTCAAGGTTAAACACGCTGAAAACCAGCAACAGCAAGGCGAGTTGCGCCGCAAGCGCCAGAAAGGGTCCCAGACGCGGCGTGGCATTGAGCACCCTGGCATCCCGCGCCTTGGCGGGAGCACCATTGGACAAATCGGCGGGAGCTCTCGGGACGGGGGCCGAAAGCTCCGCGGCCGCGGCCAATGCGGCATCGGTTCGTTGGGATGGTTGGATTATGGGTGGAGGCCGCATGGGCCCTTCCTCAACGGCACGCGTATTGCCATGCCTTCATGGGGCGCTAATAACCGCGTAAGATGCGGAATATTTGGATAGAGTTCGAAGTTTTCTCTCCGTCCACGCGGAACTATTGCAAGATGCCTCCCGGGCGTGGCGGAGGGTTCGGAGGAGAGCGTCTGGCTGGGGCCTGCAAGACGATACTCGTCGTCAAAGAGTTTCCGTTCAGGGTAGCGGTGACCGCACTCACGGTGGAAAAGGAGATCGCGCCGGCGCTGATGCTGAAGGTCGCGGCGGCGGCGCCGGCCGGCACTACCGCCAAGGCCGGAACGCTAAGAATTTGGCTGGAACTGAGGAGCGAAACGGGTATGCCGCCGTCCGGCGCCGCCTCGGTCAACGTCATTGTGCAGGTAGCGGCACTGTCCGAGGTCAAGCGTTCGGGAGCGCAACTCAAAGAGGAAACGGCGGCGGCGGGGGCAATCGCGATACTCCATGCCGCGTAGGCGCTATGCCCGGCGCTGTCCCGCACTTCCACCGTTACGCTCGACTGCCCGGCTGTCACTGGCGTGCCGCCGATCAGTCCGTTGGAGGAAAGCGCCAGGCCGGCGGGCAAAGAACCGGAGGTCACCTGCCAGCTATAAGGCGTGGTCCCGCCGCTGGCATTCAACCCCTGCGCATAGGCTATCCCGACCATCCCACTGTTCAATACCGCGGTGCTGATCGTAAGCGCGATCGTGGAATTGTCCCCGTGCTGATAGGCGCCGATGTCCGGCGCCCCGCCGCGAGGCTGTCCCATAATATCGGTAGCCGGCGCATCCGAAGCCAGCGCCGCGCCGATGGCCGGGCTTCCCGCGGCCACCTGCAGGTTCCAGGCCTGCGGCGAGTTATACCAGGCGTTATTAGCGGCGAGAAGCAGCGGGTTGGCCTGGGAGTTATTGGTGAACACGAGCGCGTTGGCCGCAAAGTAAGACCAGTCCTCGTTGGGAGGGATTGTGCCGATGCCGATGGAGAGCGGCGGGACGCCGTTGGCCGCGTACAGGATGTTATTGCGCCACGTATCCGTCGAGAGCCAGTTCAGATCGGAGGAGCTGAAGTAGCCGTAGCGCACCACCGCGGCGTTGAAGCCCAACTTCGGAGCCATTTCCACGAAGACGTTGTTGTCGTAGGTATTGTGGCCCAAGTCTAAGAGCGGAGATGTCTGCGCGGAGCCGTTGATTATCGAGATCGGCTCATACCCCTCCAGCGTCTGCCCGGACCAGTCCTGCCCGGTGTGGACGAACGTGTTGTTGCGGAAGACGTTGTAGTTCTGGTCATAAGGCAGAATCACCGGGGCCTGGTCATCGTCGTAGTCGAAAACCTGAACCGCCGACGCCGAGGCGTTGAAGATGATATTGTTCTGGACCGTGCTGTGATTCCAGCCTTCCTGGAGAGCAACGTTTCCAGCTCCCCCGCCGGCGCTCAAGTTCGCCGAGAACATGATGTTCCCGCTCAACATACAGCTATTGCACAGGCCGTTGAAATGGAAGTTGTCCCATGCCGCGTTATAGAGGATATTATTCTGGACGACCACGCCTGTGGACACGCCGCCATAAGAATTCGAACCCAGATAAATGTTGTGCTCGCCGCTGCCTCCGCCGTAGTTGTCATGGACTACATTTCGCTCGACTAGCGTGCCGTTGTGCCCCGCAATCGCCCAGATGCCGCGGTAGTAATCCCGGACCTCGCAGTTCCGAATCACGATTCCATCGATCTGCGCGGCGGAGGTCAGGTTGATCCCGTAGCCCTGCACGATATTGGATGGAGAAGACAGTGGCGTGTTTTGGAGCTTGATGCCATCGATGACAGTATAGGTGACCGCTCCCAAGTCACTGCTGATTCCGAACCATCCTCCGGCAGAGTGGTCAAGGATCGCCAGTTCTCCGGGATAGCCCATGATGAGATCGCGGTGAGCAGCGGTGGTCGGGCGTGCGCCGATCGAGAAGTTGGCGTCGGGGTTTTGTATATATGTCCCGCCCCTGATTAAGATCGCGTCCCCGGCGGACGAAGCCGAATAGACGTGGCTCCAAGTCTGGCAGGGAAGCTCAACGTGATCCGCCGCGCAAGTGGCATCGTTACCGGTTGTGGATAGATACCAGATGTTGTTTGGGTTGTATCCCAGGTGCGCCAGGAACGCGGATACCGAACCCCACTTCGCCAACATGCTCGCGGGCGTGTTGACGGTTGGGTCGTTATCGTCGGCATCGGGACCGAGAAGCGGATTGGGATCGTTCGGATCGGTCCCAACGCCATATCCGTCGCAATCCCAATCGATATGGTAGGCCGTCGTGCAGCCGGGACCCAGTACTACTTGGGGACTTGCCGCGAGCGCACTGGCGGTGGCAACCAGACCCAGCGCCAAAATCAGCAAACGAGACAGTCCCATCCCGTCACCCCGCGGTCTACGACGGCAGCATCAAGGCTCGGCCTCAACCTGGCCGCCGATCTCGTTCGAATGAAGTTCCAAACCGCCTTCCGGCTTCGCGGCGGCCGATACAAACCGATAAACCTCAACGGTCCCGCGCCAGCGCGGGCGCGACGACGCAAGCGGGATGGACCGTTCGAGCTTCATGGATGGCGTGGGTGAGGCCAGCAGGCCGGCCCACTCGTTCTCTGCTGCCCCGACCTCCTGCCCGGAAGACTTCTCCAGCACAATCCAGCCGACTCCATAACGGTGGCAGAAGCTCTCAAACGCAGCCGCATGAAACGTATCCGGCGGCAGTTTTTCACCGGGGATTACGCTGGTTTCGAGCCTGGGTTCGAGCATCCGAACAGCGGCGATAAAATTCCCGTCAGCGTCTCCGGCGTAAAGCACCCGCGCCGGATCGGCCCGCACCACGATGGCTGCCGCTTCGGCCGGACCGCGCAAATACTCCGGCTGAAAGAAGAGTCCCGCAATCAGCCAGGCCGACGCGAAGGCGACCGGCGTCATCCATGCCCGCCGCTCGCCGAAAACCAGGGCGCCGGCGCGGAACATCAGCACAAAACCGATCGTGATCAGACCCGGGAACAAAATGAAGAAATACCGGTCGTCGTAGTAAAGAAGCAGCAGGATAGGCATCGGCAACACGGCCCATGCGACATATAAACCGAGATTCAGGCGCCGCCATGCGCCTTTGTAGACCAACCAGACCAATGAGGCCGCCGCGCAGACTGTGAACACGCCAGGCAGCCCGGCCATATAGGTCAAAATGTCGGGCCCGTAATAGACCAGGTTGAGCTTGAGCATCGCGGTAATGGCGTGTGACTCAGCCGGGACCTGGCTCACGCCGGCGCCGTGGAATGGCGCGGACAGTGACATCAGAGCGACGACGGCGCAGGCGAAAAGCGCCGACGAAATCCACATGGCCTTGCCAAACAACACCCTCCAGCGTCTCTGAAAGAGGGCGCAGACAGGCGGCACGGCTCCCAGAAACACCGCGAACTGTTTGGTCCAAACGGCCGCCGCGGCGAAGACGGCGAACAGTAATGCCCGGCCGAGCGGGTAACCCTCGTCGAAATCCCGCACGCAATAAAGCGCGGCCAGTGTGAACACCAGAGAAGGGTACTCGAGCATCACGCTGGTGGCCACCAGTTGCGAGATCCACAGGGAAAACAGGCTGATGGTGACGCATGCGGCCAACAGATCGGAGCCGTGCGTGGCGCGAAGGAGGCGGTAGAACAGAACCACGGAGATCCCCACGGTGAGCGCCACGACCGCCCGCGCGGCGAGCAGTTTCACGCCGAACACAAGAAAGAACAGCGACTCGATCCCCGGGAACAGCGGAGGGTGATAGGGCATCGAGAGCGCCGGCAGATGGCCGTAGTATTCCTTGCCGAACTGGATGGGGTGCATGACGCGCCCACTGGCGATCAAGTCGTGCAGGAACGCGCCATTCATAAAATGGCGCGCCGCATCGGTGTCCGCAATGTTCAGGTTGGAGGCGCCGCGAAGAGACCAGAGGGCAAAGGCCGCAGCCAGAGCATACGGCAGCCACGCCAGCGGGCGCCTTTTGGCCCGAAAGGCCGGCTCCATCCTCTTACTGCCTTGTTCCGCCAGAAGCGCTCCCACCTTCGGTTATCCTCCCATCTGTTCTTGCGACGCGGGCCCCGTTAGTTCCGCAAAAAAGATCGATACCGCCCGCAGTACCGGATCCAACGGCGCGCCGTGATGTAAACGGCTCCGCCCACTTGTCCCAAGGCTTCAAACCAGCGCCGGTTTCGCAGGTAGTACGCGTCGAGCCGCGGCAGTTCCAGAACATCCGAATCGGGCGACACGAATGCCAGGTTTGTGCCACAGGCGAGCCCGAAGTGGCGTCCCACCGCATGGCGCACGCGCTTGTTGACGTCGCCGTAAGGGTACGCAAATGTGTCGACGACGTGACCCGTGCGGTCCTCGATAGCGGCCCGGCTGGAGGCCAACTCCCGTTCCAGGGCCGTTGCATCGAGTCCGCTCAGGTGCGGGTGCGTGGCGGTATGAGATCCCAGCGTTACGCCTGCCGCGGCCGCCACCTCCAACTCACTCCAGGACATCAGCTCAAGTCGCGGGACACCGCCCACCGTCTGCGTCCACTGATTCGAGGTCCCACAATGGCCGGAAACCACAAAGACCGTTGCCGGAAACCGATACTGCTCAAGGACGGGCAGGGCATGTTCGTAAAAGTTGCGGAACCCGTCGTCGAAGGTCAGTGCCACGGCGCCCGGCGTACTCTGGATTTCCCCTAACGGCACGACACGAACCTGGCTGGCTGCCAACCACTCCATCTGAGACCGGAACAGGTCCGGCGGGATCGAGATCACCGAACCGGTATCGTCCAGCGAATGGTACGTCAGAATGGAGCGAGCCTGGTTCATCGGTCCTGGGAAACCGGGACGCGCTTTCTTTCCAGGGACAGAATCCGGCGGCCGAAGTGGCGGATGGCGCCGATCAGGAACGAGATCCCATTGTAGAAGTGGAACAGGAGATGAAACGGTATCGCGGCCAAAGCCAGAAACCGCCCTGTGCGGCCGGCAAGAAACACATAGAACTGGCTGTTTAACAGCACCACGATGCTGAGCACCAGAAAGAAGCAGAACACCAGCGGGTGATGCGGCAAGTAGACAATCACGAAAAGCAGGACGAACAACAGATAGACGCCGCACACGGTTCCCGTAATGCGCCGGCGGCGTTCGGTGGTGAATGCGTACCTGTGACGCACGAAGAGCAGCACCCAAGCCAGCAGCACCGGAGGAATCAGCCAGCGGTTCCAGTCGACGTAGGCAAGGTACACGATGGAGGCCACCAGCAGAATGGTGCCGATGATGGCCTTAGGCTGCATCTTCCAGGTGCTTTCCACCTCGAATTGCACCAGAAACAAGAACAGCAGCGTCAGCAGCGTCAACAGGAACGACTGGCCGGCGTACAACACCCCGGCGGCGGCCATGCCGATTAGCAGAAAGACCAGCGCGGTGCTGACACGCTGGCTCAATTGCAAGTTCAGATCGTTGGGGAAGCTGCGGTCGCGAAGGATCAACTCCGTCCAGGGAATGCCCCGGTCCAGGATATCGGTCTTGACCAAGTTCATGAAGCTCCACCGTTTCAGGTGCTTTACGGACAGCTTCGGGTCGAGAATCACCTTTTCCCCGGCACGGTTGAGGCGATACCCCAACTCGATATCTTCAATGGCCGGGTGGTCGTAGGATTCGTCGAAGCCGCTATGTTCCAGGAAGACCGAACGGCGGATGGCGCCGCAACCGCTCCAGAACGTGCTGGCTTCACGGCGGGCGTTGTGATGCACGTAGCAGTGCATCAGGTTCTTGTAAAGGGACAGGAAATCCTGTGAAGCCGGGGAGTCGTCGTAAGACCCCATTACGGCGACGATCTCCGGGTCCTGGTCAAAATTGGCCCGCACGCGAGCCAGGGTATTCGCCGCCACGCAGACATCGGCATCGATGAAGAACAAGATGTCGCCGGTGGCCGCTTGCGCCCCCAGGTTGCGCGCATACGCCGGACCCCGGCGGCGATCCATGCGCAGAACCGTCGCGCCCCGCTGCTCCGCAACTTCGGCCGATCCGTCTGTCGAGTGATCGTCGACGACGATGCACTGGTAATCGGTCAATGTGGACCTCTGCAGGTGATCGAGACACTGGCGGAGGTAGCGTTCGGAGTTGAAAACGGGGATGACAACCGAGATGGTTAACTCCATGGTGGCCCGCACGGGTACAAGTCGCCCCTGGTAGCCGAGCGGGAGCACGTTGGATGCCAGCGTTTGGAATACTGGGATAATCGTTCTTGGGAAGCCTGAGTTGCGCGCAGGAGGCGCGAAGGACGCAGGGACCGATAGGCGAGATTATGGGATTCCTGGAAAGGAGTTGGCACATGGTTGGGCGGTAAGCGTCCGGCAGCCGCCGCCAAAGCGGGAAAATCCCGCCGATTTAAGGGGTTCCAGCGGGCGTCCTGGCGAATTGGCGCCTAACAAGCATGTAAGGAGCGCAGTGAACCAGCAAAAGGACATTCAAGAGCGGCAGTCGTTTCACGAAGACCTATCGCGCAAAGCCGAGATCAGGCTTTCGGCGGACCGGACCTTCGGCCTGACTTTCGGCGGTTTTTTCGCCCTGATTGGATTCTGGCCGTTGGTGCATCACGGGCCGGTCCGCTGGTGGGCCGTGGCGCTGAGCGGCGGTTTTCTTCTGGCTGCGTTGGCTTTCCCCTCCAGTCTTCATCCTTTGAATCGGGCAGCGGCGTGGCTCAGCGGGATCCTGCACCGCGTGTTTGCGCCGGTAATCGCGGGACTTTTCTTTTTTGTGGCGATCACGCCGTTCGCGCTCTTGTTCCGGCTGAGCGGCAAGGACCTGCTCCGGCTGCGTTTTGACAAGAAGGCCGTCAGTTATTGGGAGCCGCGCCAACCGCCGGGGCCGGCCCCGGAAAGTATGGCGAACCAGTTCTAAGCGACCAGGAGGAAACCAGCGGCTGCGATGCGGATACTCGGAATTTCAGCGTTTTATCACGACAGCGCCGCGGCGCTGCTGAACGATGGCGACATTGTTGCGGCCGCTCAGGAGGAGCGCTTCACACGCAAGAAGCACGACCCTGGCTTTCCCCATCATGCGGTGGCTTACTGCCTGGAGCAAGGGGCAGTCACGCTCGATGAGGTGGACTACGTCGTTTTTTACGACAAGCCCTTCCTGAAATTTGAAAGACTCCTGGAGACGTACCTGGCCTTTGCTCCAAAGGGCTTCCGCTCGTTTTCCATGGCGATCCCGCTGTGGGTGCGGGAGAAAGTGTTCCAGAAGAAGCTGCTGTGCAATGAGCTGAAACGGTATGGCGCGCGCCCGGATCTGGAAAAGCGCCTGCTGTTCACTGAGCACCATCTCAGCCACGCGGCCAGCGCCTTTTTCCCATCCCCGTTCGAAGAGGCCGCCGTGCTGACGATGGACGGCGTGGGCGAGTGGGCTACCACTTCGGTGGCCATGGGCCGCGGAAACCAGTTGCAAGTTCTGCGCGAGATTCATTTTCCCCATTCGCTCGGCCTGCTTTATTCCGCGTTCACCTATTACACCGGATTCCGGGTCAATTCCGGCGAGTACAAGCTGATGGGTCTGGCGCCTTACGGCAACCCGGCATACGCCGACTGCATCCGCGAAAACCTGATCGACGTGAAGCCGGATGGCTCATTCCGCCTGAACCTGGACTACTTCAACTACTGCACCGGATTGACCATGACGAATGCGCGGTTCGACGGTCTATTCGGCGGTCCCCCACGGAAGCCGGAAGAAGAGCTGACGCAACGGCACATGGATCTGGCGGCTTCGATTCAACTGGTGCTCGACGAGATCGTGCTGAAATTGACACGCTCGCTGGCGGCCGAAACCGGCGCAAAGAACCTCTGTCTGGCTGGCGGCGTGGCGCTGAACTGCGTGTCGAACGGCAAGGTGCTGCGCGACGGCCGCTTCCAGCAAATCTGGATTCAGCCCGCTGCCGGCGATGCCGGAGGCGCGCTGGGCGCGGCGCTGGCTGCCCATCATCTCTACCGGAACCAGCCTCGCAGCGTGTCGACTTTCCAGGATTCCATGAAGGGCGCGTACCTGGGTCCCGCTTTTGAACAAGCGGAGATTGAGCGGCGCTTGCGGGCGGTGGGCGCCCACTTTTCCGTGGCGGATGACGACGATCTGCTGAAACTCTGCGTGGAGGCCTTAGCGGACGGAAAGGCGCTGGGCTGGTTTCAGGGCCGCATGGAGTTCGGACCGCGCGCGCTGGGCGGCCGTTCGATCCTGGGAGATGCGCGCTCGCCCGCCATGCAGTCGGTCCTCAACCTGAAAGTCAAATATCGGGAATCCTTCCGGCCCTTCGCCCCTTCGGTGTTGCGCGAGGATGTGGCCGACTGGTTCGACCTGGACTGCGACAGCCCTTATATGCTGCTGGTGGCCGACGTGGCCGAATCCCGGCGCCGGCAGATGACCGCCGAGGAGCAACAGCTATTCGGAATCGAGAAGCTGAAGGTGCCCCGTTCGGAGATCCCCGCCGTCACCCATGTGGACTATTCGGCGCGCATCCAGACGGTGCACTGGGAGACCAACGCCCGCTATCACGCTCTGATTTCGGCGTTTAAGGAGCGCACCGGCTGCCCCGTGATTGTGAACACCAGCTTTAACGTGCGAGGCGAGCCGATCGTTTGCACCCCCGAAGACGCATACCGCTGTTTCATGGGGACGGAAATCGAAGCGCTTGCGATTGGCAACTGCTTCCTGCTGAAGGAAATGCAGGACCCCGACGCAAAACGGAACTACGTCCACGCTTTCGCGCCGGATTAGGGTAGTGCGCAACCGCTCTCTTACGTTCGCGGCTCGGCAAAATCAGGCAGTTCGAAACGCGGCGCAAACGTGGAAGACCAGGGACAGACGGATCTGTCCACGCGGCGCAAGAGCGGCGGGGGCGAGCGACGGAGCCCACACGTACAGACCCCACGCCGACCCCGACCAGGGACAGACGGATCTGTCCACGCGGCGCAAGGGCGGCGCCTTG
>CAYWHA010000023.1:0-87714 GCA_964457555.1 uncultured Solibacteraceae bacterium | reverse complement strand
ATGCCCGTCGTCGGGTGCGGCCATGCTAACGAATTCACCGCGACAGGCCACTAGGGTCGGGAATGCCGCAGGGAAACGGCCCGCCAGCCGGCGCTTCCGGCATCGCCACGCCGGCGTCGCGCGGCGCGACCGCCGGCGTTGAATTGTTGGCCGCACTGGTCCGGGCGGCGCGCGGCGGGGAGTACGATGCGCTGGGCGCTTCGTCGGGAGCGAACGCCAGCACCCTTTCGAAGCCTCGCGGCCCCGCGATCCGAGCCCGGACGCCGCCCCGGAACGGGTCTGCGGCGATCCAGGCTTCGTACGGCTGCGCGAGGCGCTGTCCGGCGGCCACGGCCGCCTCAATGGCTCCCGGCGGCGGCGGAGATGCCCTGCCAGCCCAAGACGGTCAGGTGCATGGGGTGCTGGCGCCCTGCCGACAGCGCCGGCGGCCCGTAAAAGCCCAATGTGCCGGGCGGCAATTGATGGTTCGCAGGCTCAAGCTCCCCAGATGCGGACTTCCTGGGCATTTGCTGGTGCGAAGGGGATTTCGCGACAGCTATGGCCGGGGCAGGCTGCTGAAAAGCGGGGGTTCGTAAGTCCGGTCGGAGTATTGAGAGGCTATTGAGAGTCAAAATCGCTTGGAGAAGATCCCGGCGAGGGCTCAGCGGCGCCTTTGCGAGTGCCTGCCCTGCGCGACCGTTTTCGACCATCCGAAGACTTTCGACCTGCGATCATCCTCGTCATAGATTTCGTCAAATTGGCCGTTGAGCGCCTTCAGTGCTTCGTCCTAGACGTGAAACAAGCTGAGCAGGGTGTCGTCTCCCCCGGAGACTCGCGTCCGTTCATCACCTCGCACCGATGGCTTAGGAACCAGATAATACCGGCTCCCGACCTGTGCGAAGTTCGCGATGCGCCGGGCAGCCGCAGCAGGGCCATTGCACGCACCCCAGGAAGTTCCACCGCGATCCGGTAAGAGTGGCCAAATTTGGCGGCAGTTATAATGTTGCTGATGCGCACTGATCCTCCGACGGTGTCAGCCGTGATCGCAGTCTTCGGCAATGACGTGTCTATATATGCGGAAGTGGACCGGCTTGCCTCCGACATAGTCGAAAACTACTCTGGCCAGTCCAGCGGTATTGAACTGATCCTTGTGCCTCACGGCGATCCCTGGCGGCTTGCCCTTCCATTCGCAAGCCTGTCCGGCCGTCACGTTCGCATCGCTTCGCCCGTCGGCGTCCCGGAACTCCCGGCACTACTGTTCAATCACGGCGCACGCGAGGCTCGTGGGTCTTTTCTTGCCTTCGCCTGGTCCGGAATTGACTTTGCCGCCTGGCTGGTCTGGCTTCAGCGATGGCGCCACGATACTTCCTCAATTTCGCGGCCGAGCTTCGTAGCCGCGCGTCCATCGCCTGAAAACGTCCGAAAACAACCGTTGCATAGCTGGAGGTGGTCCGCCTCGGAGACCGTCCCGTCCGCGTACGACGGGGGCTGGGTGGAGATGTTCGACTACGTTCCTATGGCCGGGTCGGTTATCTCCCGGGACTATTTCTTGCGGCAGGGCGGCTTCTCATCGTCGCCTCTCCTGCAACGTGGGTTTTGGTGGGAGTTCGCCGCGCGGGCGACCAGGACCGATTCCATCGCTATGCTCAATTCGGAAGCCCCCGCATGCCGTTGGTCGGCCGCGGATTTTCCCCTGGCGAACGACCTCGGTCTCAGTGGCGACCTGGTGGCGCGCCGTGTCGTCCGGCGATCCGGTTCGCCGCGGGAACTTCACGACTCGTGCGACTGGGCTGATGCCGGCGCCTTCGCTGCCGACCTTTCCCCTGGTGCGCGGAAAGCTGTCCAGGGATTGTTGCGGCGATGGCGGGCGGCCGATGGCGACGCGCGCGCGGAAGCTATCGAAAGCTCCCGGGACTCATCCCCCTCCAGAGATTCGGGCCCGCTGCGCATTGTCGTTCTCGGCGGAATGGATGAGCCGGCGCACAACCAGCTCTGCTTTTTCAACTATTTTGAATTGCTCGAAGGAAATGGCGCGCTTACCTGGAGGGTCATTCTGGACACGGCCGCCCAGCCACACGATGTCACGAGAGCGGACCTAGTGATTTTCAGCCGTACTCGTTCGGATAACGCCTGCCGCCTGATGGATTGCTGTATGCGTTTCGGAATCCCTACGATTTACATGCTGGATGATAACTGGTTCGCCGTTGGCAAAGAGTGGAAAGAGTACGCGGATGTTTTCACATCTGAGGCGAAGACCTATAAAGACTTCTTGTACTGTCTGACGCGGGCGGACTATGCGCTTACCTACAATCCAATTCTGGCCGAGGACTTGCAGCCCTACAGCCGCAATCTCGAGGTGCTTCCGGTCAACGTCAAGCTTTCCCTTTTTCCGCAGGCAGAACGCCGCCCGGATCGTCGCCTCCGCGTTGGTTACGTGGGATCGCCTCGCCGTGTGGAGGCTCCATTCGAGGCTCTTGCGAGCCTGGCGAAGAAGCGCGACGACTTCGATGTATTCGTCATGGGATTGACGCTGCCGAACGCCCTCTTGTCAGTTCCCGCCGAGCGGCTCATCCACTGCAAGTATGTGTTCGGATACTCCCGCTATGCGGCAGCCTTGTGCGAAGCCGCGCCGGACATCTTGCTGGCGCCAGTTGAGGATACCCGCTCGGACGCATCCCGGTGCCCCAATAAGTATCTGGAAATTACCGCCGGCGGCGCCGTCGGAGTGTACTCGAACCTAGCGCCTTACGTTAGCTATGTGAGAGATCGCGAGAACGGCATTTTGGTCGAAAACGACTCCGAGTCGTGGGAATCGGCTATAGCTTTTCTGCTCGACGACCCAGGTTGCAGATCCGCAATAATCGAAGACGCGCAGCGCGATGTGCGGGCGCATTTCGACACGCCGGTAGCGCTCCCTCGGTTCCTCGACTTTCTAATGCGCGCATCCGGCGCGCTCCACCTGGAGAAAGCGGCGGCAAGATGACCGGAAAGGCCGGACCTCGCGTCGCCTTTGTCTCTCATTCCCCATGGATTGCGGGCGCCGAGCGTCTTTTTCTCGGTCTCCTCCAAAATCTTCCCGAAGGCGAAATACAACCGGTGGTTATTTTCCCCTCAACGGAGGGACCGGTGAAAGCAATGGCCAGGCAGGCGCTCCCCTTCCCTATGTTCGAGCTGCCTTATGGCTTTACCATCCCCAACCACGGGGACTCCCACTGGCTCGAGCGGTTGCAGCGGGAAACGACCGCTTTCACGAATCTATACCGTGAGTTGGAGTTGGATGCGGTGGTCGTGAATACGACCGTGGTTTATGCAGCGTCCGCTGCCGCGGTTCGCGCGCGGGTCCCTCTGTTGGTGCATTGCCACGGCCCGCTCTTGCCACGCGCATTTCCCAATCTGGACATGGCGGCATGGCGCTCGCTCGATGTGCTCCAGTCCTACATGGCGGATATGGTGCTTACGCCCTCCCGATGGGTCTACGACTACCTGAGGGCGGTTTGCCACGTACCCGAGTCGCGCCTGCGGGTGCTATTCAACGGAACGGAACTGCCGCCCGCCGACGGCCTCGAGACTGAATCCGCGGGGCCGGATGCGCCGGAGTTCGTGATGCTGTGCACCCTGGAGCCGCACAAGGGAGTCCCCGTCTTCTTGGAAGCCGCGGCATCCTTCCTGGCAAAGCGGCCTTCCGGCGCTCGCTTCCTCGTATACGGCGACGGATCGCCGCGCTATCGCCAAATCCTCGAAGAAATGATCCAGCGGCGGAACTTGCAGGGTGACTTCGTTCTGCGCCCGAAGCAGGAGGTCGACTCGATCTACCGGCGTTGCTGCGCGGCGGTCGTCACATCGGAGTTTGAACCGTTTTCCATGGTCGTAATCGAGGCCATGAGTTACGCCAAGCCCGTGATAGCGACTCGTTGCGGCGGCCCCGAAGAGATTCTGGAGGACGGCAGGGACGGTTTCCTGATCCCCGTCGGAGACAGCAAAGCACTGGCGGACCGGATGCTGACCCTGGCCGGCAGCCCGGCGTTGCGCCGGCAAATGGGACTCGCGGGCAGGCGGCGCGCAGAGTCGGTTTACGATATCCAGGTGATGGCCCGTAAGTATCTGGACAGCGTTGTGTCGCTCGTGGAAACCGGCAACGCTCCGGAATCGCTCGAGCGAAAGCGATTCCTGGAGGCATTGATCGGCTCCGAATCGGTATGTCCGGCCCCCGGCGTTGCGCGGTCCAGTTGCGAACAGGCAGCCAAGGCGCATGCGCATGCTCAAGAGACGGGGCATGACGATGGCGGTCGCCAACAGCGGGAGGCAGGCGCGGCCTATCGGTTCGCAGGCCGCTGGGCCGAGGATAAGGCGATCGTCAGCGAGTTGTATTCGCAGTTATCGGCTGTCCAGGCCTCGAGGATGAGCAGTTTTCGGTCGATTTTCGATTGGAAGGACGTGCTCTGGGATTCGGTCTCGCCGGCCTTTGCTGAGATCAAATCGTATACCGACCGGTATTTCCGGCCGGTGGCTAGGACACGTTTGGTGCTTGGCGCCGACCTTGCGGCCATTCCGTTTCGCGAGTACGTTGTGCCCTTTAGCCCGAAACGCCTCGCCGCCGTGTCGCTTGCCATCCGTCCCTTACAGTGGAGCAAACAGGGCAGCGTCGGCATCGAGATCGTTTCGTCCCAACACCGGGTGTTGGCGCGGGCCGTGGTTCCGATCGCGATGATCCGGCACGACGTCCCGACGAGATTCGAAATCGCCTCGGTTATCGAGGATCCCGGCGCTTTCTGGCGTTTGCGCGTGTTCGCCAAGGATGTGAGCGCCCCGGTCGCCATTTGGGAGTTGATCCGGTATTCGGGCCTATCGTCGGTGAAAGAGCGCTTGCCGTTCGCCCACTTTCAAGAATATGGACTCTAGCCCATGTCCCGCGTTCGACTGGTCCTCGGTCGCGGACCACGTCAGCTTCTCCAGGGAGGGGTTGCCGTTGCTTTCCGTTAGCGAGCCATGCAGGGAGGTTCCTGATGTCGAGAATCAAATCGGCGCTCCCGAGATGCCGTCATCCATTTCGTTTTTTACGCAGTTCCATCTCCCGATGATCCGGGCTGCCGGCGTCGAACCCGAGAATTGCCGCATTCTAGAGATAGGCGCCGGGTTCGGGCAACTCGCGTATGGAACCCTGAAGGCAATCAGGCCTGAACTTTACGTTGCGAGCGACGTTTTCGCGCGACTCATTCCGGTGCTGGCCGGGAATCTCCCCAAATGGACGGATTCCGCGACCGCCGCGGCCATCCTCGATCCGCAGGATCCGCTGCTTTTCAAAGCACGGCTATTCAGCGTCATTCAGTCCCATTCGGTCCTGCACCACGTGCTCAACTACCGGAGCGCGGTTCGCGCCCTGTACGAAAAGCTCGCCTCTCCCGGCGTACTGATTTTCTGCGAGCCGTGCCTTGAAGGGTATCTCTTTTTCCTAACCGCCATCCGCATGTTCAGGAGAGTCGCGACGTTTCCAGAGGACACCGCCGCGCAGGTCCGCCTGATTGAGGAATACATCGTCGAACGAACGGGCCCGCGCCGCGCCGATCCGGTATTCTTGCGAAGGTTCGGAGCGGGCGACAAATACCTCTATTCGCTGTACGACTTGATGGAACTTGCCGAGGACATCGGCGCCAAGTTTTTCGTCCAAAAAGACGGACGCTCGCTGAAGGAAAGCCTCAAGTTCGAATTGCGCCTGCGCGGCGGAGATGACGATCTGCTTGCCCGGTTCGACCCGTTCTTATCGGAATTGCTTCCGGAGGGAGTCGAGAACGCGTACTTCTCCGACCTCCGTCAAGTGTTCTGCTTTCGCAAGCCGTAGGGCGTCAGCGTGTCCGGATCATCCTCGCGAAACCCTCCGCGGCGCGGCGCGCGCTTCTGGAGATTACCATTGCGGCGCCGCCCTTCCGGTAAGCGTCCTCGATCTGCAGACCCAGAACCCGAAGATTGTGGGCAGTTTGCTCCACCACGGCCCCGGTCCAATACGCGCGCGCCAGATGGCTCGGCCGCCGGCGCAGTTCGAGCCGGGTTTCGCCGATACACTCTACCCAAGCTCCAGCCACGGAACTCACGCAGTGCTTGGCACGCACGTCCTGCGCCGCACGTTCTCCCACCCTTCGCCGTTCCTCCGCGCCGAACGCGAGCCGCAAGATGGCAGAGAGCCAGGACTCTGACCGATCGTCTAGCAGGAAGCCCGTGACGCCGTGCTCGACGCAACTCCGGTAAGGATCGACGTTCGAATACAGGCCCGCTATGCCGCAGCCGCCGTACTCCCGGTACTTGTTATTGGTCTTTGCCCGGTTGGCGACCGTGTCGCGTAGCGGTGCGAGACCGATCGCCCAGTTCCGTCCCGCCTGGAAGCGCATGAACTCCGCGTAAGAGTCCACATACGGGAAGAAACGGACTCCTGGTCCTGGCTCAACGCCGGCCGGCAGCGCGCCGCAGAACTCGAAAACGGCCCCTGGAAAATGATCCAAGACTGGCTGTATCACTGGGCGAACCAGCTCTAGGTCAGGTTGCCTGGTGCCGCTCCCGGCAAAGCCGATCCGGATTTCGGCTGTCGCTGGGCGAGCACAGCCTTCGATCAACCCGAAATCGAAGAACGGCGGAAGCACGCGGACGCGGCATGTGAGATTTGCGAGATAGACGGCGAGCACCTCCGAGTTGGTCAGGACCTGATGCGCCTGGGACACGGCCAGCCGTAGAGTGTCCCGTACCTCGGAATCCCGATAGTAGAGCGCTACCGGTGAATCCCCCTGAATCTCCCAGAAGTTGTCGTCGAGGTAGTACAGATACGGATGACGGGCGTCGTTCAACAGCTTGATCCAAAACCGGAGCGAGCGATCCCCGCAACGAACGAACAAAGGAACCGTGCCCGGGTCCAAGTCCGCAATGGTGAGCGACGAGAGAAGCGCTTTGCGGTAAGCGATGCCGAACCGGCGACTGGCTCGCAAGACCTGTTCCAGCAGTTGGGTGGTTGCGATTTCGCCTTCGATCACCATCAACACCGAAATATGGTCGTCTTGCAACCGTCCTCCCGAATGACGTCGATTACTGCGAAACCTCGCCGCGATACATGCCCGTCACCTCGCGGGTGGGTCCATCGGCAACCACCCGACCCTTGTCCAGCCAAATCGTCCGCTCGCAGAACTTGTCGAGAAGGTCGAAGCTGTGGGACGCGAAAACCAGCACTTCGCCCTGCTCCATAAACTCCATCATCCGCCGCTTCGCCTTTTCGGCGAATCGGATATCCCCGGCGCCCATCACCTCGTCCAGCAACAGGATTTCCGGATTGATGCTGGTCGAGATGGCGAACGCCAGACGGATGAACATGCCCGAAGAGTAAGTCCTGACGGGATAGGAAAGGAACTCGCCCAGTTCGGTGAACTCACCGATTTGGTGCAACTTTTCCTCGATCTCTGCAGGTGACATGCCCAACAAGAGCCCGCGGATTCGAATGTTGTCCCATCCCGACTGGTTCATCTCGAACCCGGTCGCAAACTCGAACATCGGACAAACATGGCCGCTTCTTTCCACGCGGCCGGCGGTTGGCGGATAGATTCCCGCCATTACCTTCAGAAGCGTGCTCTTGCCCGCGCCGTTCAGGCCCAGAAGGCCCACTCGCTCTCCCCGCTTGATCTCCAGCGTGATGTCCTTCAACGCTTCCACCCGGTACCGGGCTGGCTTGAGCGGCTCCTTGATGAATCGCCGGACCAGCCACGATTTCAAGGTGTCGAGACCCGCGACCTGCCCTTCGAATGTCATCCCGACCTGGCGCAGGCGAAGGTAGACCTGTTTCATAGCAGGACCACGATCCGCGAGTCGAGCGAATTCGCGACCAGGGCCGCCAGCGCCCAAGCCGCCAGGACGTAGAGACAAGCCCATAGATACGTCTCCGGTGCAGCCGGCGCTCCGCGGAGGATTGGCTCGCGCGCAACGGTGATGAGGTAATAAAACGGGTTGAGGCGGTAGATCAGGGATAAGTGCCTCTCGTCTAACATCTTCGTCGGAAACATCACCGGCGTCACAAAGAACGCTACTTGCAGAATGCCGCCCGCGGCGTGAGGATAATCCCGGAAGCGCACGCCGAGGTACCCTGAAAGAGCGATGTGCGCCAAAGAAGCCAGCAACAGGATGACGAGGCCGGGAACGGCCAGCACCCAGCCCAGGATCGAAAAACTGCCGGAGATTACCTGCACAGGGACCACCGTCGTCAGCGAGATCGCCAGAATAATCGACGTAGAGACCAAAGTTCGGAGAAGGTAGATCTGCTTCGGATAGCAGAACTGTTTGATGTAGCCCTCCGCGTTGACGAAGCTCCAGCCCGATTCCGTGAGCGAAGCGACGAGCATCCCCCACAGGGCTAAGCCGGTCAGGAGATAAGGCAAGAACTCCCGCATCGGCTGATTGATCAAGACCCCATACAAGACCCCTACGCCAGCGACGAACAGGAACATGTTCAAGAGGATCCATACCGGTCCGAGAAAAGACCTGCGGAACCGCGCTTTGATGTCCTGCGTTCCCAGGAACCACCAAACGCGCCAGACTCTCACGGACGCAACACTGTCGGCCAGCAATTGAGATTCGAATCGCATGAATCAGCCGCGGCCTCCATCCCGTGTGAGCGAACGCCGCATCCGGATCATCCCGCCCCGCCTTTCCTCTTCTTCGAACCCTTGACGCCGGTACAGCCCGATCGCTCTCGCGTTGTCCTCCTTCACGTCGAGGTAGACGGAGGTCAGTTGCAGGGTGTTGGCGCAAAAATGCAGGAGTTCAGAGCAAGCCAGATCCATCAAGCCTCGTCCTCTCGCTTCCGGCGCGGCGATGAAACGGCCCACCTCCGCGGTCCCGTCCGCCCGGTTGACGCTGTAGACGGACGCCTGTCCCACCGGCGCGCCTTCGAATTCTACGAAGAACACGAAATCGTTGTCTGTTACCAGATATTGCTCGAACCACGCCCGGTGCTGGCCCGGATCGATCCGGTCGAAAGTCCTGAACCAGATCCGCACATCTTCGCGGTTGCGCCAGCTCAAGGTGAGGTCCAGATCCGACTCGATGATCGGCCGTAAGGTCAACCCGCCGGATCCGAAGCTTTGTAAGGGGGGCTTCATTTGCTGAACCGGATCAGCAGATCGGCGATCCGATTCACATCGCCGCAGGTCAGGCTCATATGCAAGGGAAGTGAAATCACCTCGCTGCTCGCCCGCGCGGCTTTAGGACAAGTCCCTGCGGCGTGGCAATACATCTTGTACTCGGTATTATCGCGGTAGTGGACACCGGGATAGATTTGATGCCCGTTCAGCGCCAGCATCACCGCGTCGCGTTGGTTGACGCGGACCTGAAACAGGTGGGTCGCGGATTCGCACCCCGGGGCGATCCCGACGACGCGAACGGAAGGACAATCCTGAAGACGCGCGCGGTACCAGGCGGCAAGCTGTCGGCGGTACGCGTTGTCCTGGTCGAGCCATTTCAATTGCGCTAACCCGATGCCGGCCATAATCGAATTCCCGTGATACTTGTATCCGACTTCTTCTACGTCATACATCCACTTATAAGAGCCTTGGGCAGCGGTTCGGGAATACGTGTCCTTGCTGATCCCCAGCCAGCTCAACTTTCGAGCCCGGTCGTCGTCTTCCCCGTCCTTGAAACACACCATCCCAGCGTCGGCGGTAGGCAGGTTTTTTACCGCCTGAAAGCTGAACACCACCGCGTCGGGCTCCGGACCCACCTGCCGGCCGCCCGCGCGCGTCCCCGCCATGTGGGCCGCGTCCAGAATCAACCGGAGACCCCTCTGCCGGCACAGGTCCACGATCGCGTCGTATTGCCCCGCGTTGCCGCCCACGCCGACGAACATGACGGCCCGGGTTCTAGATGTGATTCGGGAAGCGACGCTCGAAGGATCCAGGCAGAGGAAATCGTCGATGTCGGCGAATACCGGACGAAGCCGCGCATGAAGGATCGCATGATTGGTGGAAACGAAGGTGAAGGGCGTCGAAATGACCTCATCGTCGTCGTCCCAGCCGAGCCGTGTCTTGAGGATGTGCACCGCCAAGTGAAGTCCGGACGTGCCCGAGTTCAGGAAGTGCGCATGCGGCATCTCGGCGTAGTTCGCCCATGCCTTCTCGAACTCCACCGTCTTGAAGCCGAGACCGGTCCAGCCCTTTTCCAGGCATTCGCGGATCTCCTTCAGGCATTCATCGATTCGGTAACTAGGGACGAACAGTTGGATCGACATCCTTCACTCTCTTCTCGGGCGAACCGGCAGGATCGGTTACGGGCCACCGCATGCCGACCGTCACCGGCGAAACCTCCGACAGCTCGATTTTCTCTAAACGCCGGGAAAGATTGGGGCTGTAAAAGTGATCCGGCTCCCTGAGGGCTTCGCCCCACCGCGTCCACAGCGCCATTCTCTCGGTCAGACGCGTTTTCATCTTCCGCGTTCGCCCTTCCTCATGGTGGAGAAGCGACGCAGAACTGAGCACGACTTCATATCCGGCCTGCCGCGCTCTCAGGCAAAGGTCCACATCGTTGTAGTTATCCGGGAGTCGTGCGTCGAATCCGCCGAGTTGCTCGAAAAGTGTCCGCCGGATAGCCAGGCAGCCTCCCGTCACTGCCGAGACGTTGCGCGTCAGGCCAAGCCACGGCCAGAATGGGCTTCCGATCTGGAAACGGCCGGCATGTCCTACCCCGTCGCCGATCCCCAGCACGATTCCGGAGTGCTGGATCGTGCCGTCGAAGTAGCGCAGGTCGGCGCCGACTACGCCTACTTCCGGCCTGAGGAACGGCGCGCACAGGCCGTTCAACCATCCCTCCGCCTGCGCGACGACATCGTCGTTCAAGAACAAGATCAACGGGCCCGTCGTCTGGCTGGCCGCCAGATTGTTCATCCAACTGAAGTTGAACGGTCCGGCAAATTGCGCACTCTCCGCGCCGAACCGGCGTGCGACGGTCGCGATAGCTTCGTTCGTGTTGTCCTTGCTGCGGTGCAGAACAACGTGAATCCGCGCGCCCTGTCCATCGCGCGTCGCTAAAATGGAGCCGAGCAAGCGTTGAAGGAGGGCGGGATTTCGGGTGGGAATCACGATCGAGACCCCATCCGCCCTGAAGTTCTTGTCAGTCCACCCGTAGGTATTCGCATGCGGCCGATCGTAGACTTCCGCGTTGATTTTACGGCGAGCCAACGCTTCCGCAAGAGCCTCCCGCCCGGCGTCTTGCGTGTGCGGCTTCGCCGATGAATTGAGCGCGGTAGACGACGGATGCTGCCGGCGGTGGTAAAGCACGAATGGAATGTGCGCGACTTTGCACCGGGCATCGGTCAATCGCAATACGAGGTCGTAGTCCTGGGCGCCGTCCCGCAAGGACCGGAACCCGCCGACTTCCCGTGCCCTTTCGGTGCGGACCACCAGCAGATGGCTCAGGTACATGCAGGAAAGGAGGAGAGCGGGTGACCAGCCCGGTTTGAACACCGGTAACTGAGCCCGTCCCTCCTGGTCCACATAGTCTTCGTCGGTGTACAGAAGATCGGGATCATCGCAGCGCAAGACAGCCGCTATATGATCGAGAGCGGACCTCTCGACAGAGTCGTCCTGATCGAGAAATGCGGCGTAGGGGCCGGAAGCGGCGTTCAGGCCCAGGTTGGACGCAAACGAAATGCCGCCTCGTTCTCCCAAAATCATCCGCGCTCGCGACTCGTTCTGAATCAAGGACCGGCAGTAGGTCAGCACCGCGTCCTCAGGAAGGCCATCCAGCACGACGATTAACTGCCAGTGTGGATAGGACTGTGCGCGAATGGAGTCGATTGCGGTCTCCAGCCAGGCGAGGTTGGGCTGGAAAACCGGAACGATGACAGTAATCAGGGGGCCCGCCTCATCCGATCCCATCGGTTTGGCCCTCAGGCCCGAATAAGGGTCCGTGGCCAGGTGCAAAGCCAGCCAATTGCGGTATTGTTCCTGAGGAGCCAGAGACCCCATCCATCGCTGCACCACGCCGGCGAACGGGCCTTTCAGAAGCATGTGGCCGAGCCGGCGATACCGCCGTGTGAACCAAATCGCGGTCTTCGCCAGGCGGTTGTAAACAGCCTCGAGTTGGGCGACTCGCCGGTCCAGCGACTCCAGTTCGCGCAAGAGCGCGTCGATTTCGCCGAAACCCGTGGGCGGGGCAGGCCCGCCGATCCGATAAACTCCCCTCGGCGGCGAAGCCCTCTGATCGGGAAGGTGGTCGAAACCAAGACGCGACATGAATCAGCTATAGTATCCAAATAGCGTGCCCGTCCGCGCGCGGATCTCAGACAGCCTTCTCGCAGATCTCCACAACTGCTCCCTAGTCTAGATGTCTGTTTCCGCAGCGCTTCGAGAACAGTCCTCCCGCCATTCAATGCGTTGTTGGCCGGTTAAACGGCGTTGTGGGAAGCGCCGTCCGGCAAACGGCCGTTCCTGGCGAGCTCGATGCCCTGGGCCGTCTTCGGCCCAGGGCTGAGCCCACCGTGGAGCCGGCAACGCCTGTTTTTCATCGCGGGACACTGGCACGGCGACCCGCGCCTGGTCTTCGCGCCGCACCGCGGCGCCTTCGCGAAATCGCCCTGCCGGTTGCCGTGCTTGAGCCAGCCACGCCGCTTCTCACAGGGTATTCCGTCGGGTTCGGTCATTTCTCCCCCTCCCCGGCCCCCTCCTTGCCGCCGTTCACTGTGCCAACAATGGCTTGGCCACCCTAGTACACGTGGACGTGCTCCACAGTCACCTTTTGCTGGCCCGCCTTGCCCTTCAACTTCTGCATGGTCGCAAGCTGTTCGTTGAAAACCCGCATCAGCCGGGTTGCCCATAGGGCGTGGGTTTTCATGACTTCAAGATTCTGGTCATCCAACGTCGTGCGCTTGAGGAACAATAGCGCCGCTTCGTGAGTCGCGAGCATCTGCGCGGCCAACAGCGCTTCAGTTGCATTCTGGGGAGCCATCTCCGCGATCGTACTGATGGCTTGGCACATGGTTCCCTTGAGATCGCTCGATTTCGGCAGGACAAGACATGTCTGGACTTGGTTGGCGATCCGGAGTGCTCCTTCGGCGTGGCGCGTGCCAGTAGTTGCGCACAGGCCCGCCAACGCCTCTTCCAGGAATGGCCGTGCATCCGGTATATACTGTGCAGATTATGCGAGCTTGCCTGTTTTTCCTTGCCGCCACGGTTGGTTTCGTTTTCGCACAAGGCCTCCCACCGGTCGCCGACCGCCTGGCCATGCAGAACGCCCTCTTCGAGGAACAGTACGAGTCCGATCTCCGCATTTTTCCGGAGCGCGCCACGGCTTTCGGCGACTACCGGTATAACGACAAACTTCCGGAGGACTCGCTCGCAGCCATCGCCGAACGCAATCGAACCGACCGTTCCTTTCTCGCACGGCTCGAAGCAATCCCCACCGCCGGCTTTTCCGACCAGGACCAACTCTCGCACGATCTTCTGGTCCGCGTTCTGGAAGGGCGCATCGCGGACTTCGATCTCAAAGAGTACGAAATGCCGGTCAATCAGCAGAACGGGATCCATACCAGCCTTGCGGATCTGCCGCTTTCCGTCCCGCTGGACTCCGTCAAACACTATGAGGATTACATCGCACGCCTTCACCAGATTCCTCGAGTCTTGAACCAGACCACCGAGGTCCTGCGCGCCGGCATGAAGGACAAGCTCATGCCCGTCCGGTTCCTCATCGAAAAGCTCCCCGTCCAATGTCAGGGCATTGTCGACGCCGACCCCTTTCTTCTCCCGACGAAGAAGTATCCCGCTGGCATATCCCTCGAAGACCAGAAGCGCCTGACCCGGCAGATCGCGGACGCCATCAACACGGACGTAATCCCCGCCTACAGGAGTTTCGCCAGTTTTCTGCGCACGGAATACGCCCCCGCGGGACGAACCGCGCTCGCCGTCACTTCGCTCCCGGACGGCCAGAAGCGCTATGAAAACGACATCTACGGCCGGACCACCACTCACATGACGCCGGAAGCGATCCATCAACTCGGCCTGCGCGAGGTGGACCGCATCGAGACCGAGATGACCGCGATCGCCCGGAAGGAGGGCTTCGCCGACCTGGAGTCGTTCCGAGCCTCGCTCAAGACGAATCCCAAGTACATTCCAACGTCCGCGGCGCAAATTCTCGACGATTTCCGCCGCTGCATTGCGCAGATGGAGCCTAAACTGCCGGAACTCTTCACCATCCTTCCCCGGTCGCCGGTCACCGTCGAAGCCATACCCGACTTCCAGGCCGCGGCCGCGACGCATTATGTCACCGGCACTCCGGACGGCAAGCGCCCAGGCCGGGTGGTGGTTGCGACCTCCAACTTCGCGGAACGCTCACTAGTGGACGATGAGGCGATTGCCTACCACGAAGGCGTCCCGGGACATCATATGCAGCTATCGGTCCAGCAGCAACTCACCGGGATGCCCAAGTTTCGGCTCCATAACCTCGGGTTCAACGCGTACGTTGAAGGCTGGGGTCTGTACGCGGAGCAACTCGGCAAGGACGTCGGCTTTTACCAGGACCCGGTTTCGGACTACGGCCGTCTCGCTTCGGAGCTTTTCCGGGGCGTACGCCTGGTGGTGGACACCGGGATTCACTCGAAAGGCTGGACGCGGGACCAGGTGGTGGATTACATGCGCGAGTCCGGCGCCGTGGACGAGCCCACCATCCAGTCCGAAACGGACCGCTACATCGCGTGGCCCGCGCAAGCCCTCAGTTACAAGCTTGGCCAGCTCAAGTTCCGCGAACTCCGCGAGCGCGCACAGAGGGAACTGGGCCCCAAGTTCGATATCCGCCGATTCCATGACGAGATGCTCGACGGCGGATCTCTCCCTCTCGACCTCCTCGATGCCCGCACGGACAAATGGATCGCACAGCAAAAATCGAAGTGACCGCGACCGGTAAGATGGACCGCGCGCGAAGCGGCAAAGCCCGGCGCGCGCGCCCGAACCCGGTTCGATGAGGGTTGCATGGGGCCGTTTCATGAGGCTATGTTAAGTGTTAGCGATGGAAAGGAGGATCGTCGTCAATGACGCCACCAAGGACTTGCCTGATCGTTGATGACGAATCGTCCGTACGGGCCTACGTGAAGTCCATCCTGGAGCGGGAGCATTTCCGGACCTTTGAAGCTCCGGACGGCCTACGGGGTCTGCGCATGGTCGAAAACCTCGGTGACGCTTTGGATGTGATCGTAGGCGACGTCCAAATGCCGGGTGGCGACGGGATGACTTTCGTGTGCGCCGCAAGGGAACTGTTCCCCGCGCTGCCGATTGTCCTGATATCGGGGTACCCTGAGCCCGAACGGCACAAGCGTCTGAGCACTCCCTTCGAGTTCATCCAAAAGCCATTTCTTCCCGACGCGTTGCTGACCGCCGTCGAAAATGCCACAAAGAAAATGGAGTTGAGAAGGAAAACGCCAGCCTCCGAATCCGGCTCCCGCGCTAGCCAGCATCGGGGACCGAAGGATCTAGCTGGCTAGCCGTTAGCCATAACGGCCTTCGACGTAGTCCGCGGTGCGGCTATCGGTAGGCGTCAGGAAGAGGTTTTCCGTGCGGCCGTTCTCGATGACCTCTCCCATCAGCATGAAGGCGCATTCCTTGCTCACGCGGCGCGCCTGCGCCATGTTGTGGGTGACCACCAGGATAGTGTACCGGCCGGCCAGCGCCAGCATCAACTCCTCCACCGCCAGCGTCGCCGCGCTGTCCAGCGCCGAGCACGGCTCATCCATCAGAATGACTTCCGGCTTCAAGGGCAACAGGCGCGCGATGCAAAGCTTCTGCTGGTCGGCCAGTTGCAGCGAGGTGGCGCGGGTTTGCAGCTTGTCTTTCAACTCGTCCCATAGGTTGACCTCGCACAAGGCCTTCTCCACGACGCTGTCAAGGTCCAACTTTCGCAACTCTCCGCGCGGGGTGTGGGTACGCAGGCCGAAGACGATGTTGTCGTAAACCGAAATCGGCAGCGGATTGGGCCGCTGGAAGACCATGCCGACGGCCCTGCGCAGCTCGGTGAGAGAAACATCCGGGGCGTAGATGTCCTGCCCGAGAATCTCGATCCCTCCGGTTGTCCGGACGTACCCATAGCGTTCGTTGATGCGGTTGAAGCAGCGCAGGAGTGTGGTCTTGCCGCAGCCGGAAGGACCGATGAGCGCGGCGATCTGTCCCTGCCGGACACTCAGGTTGATATTCTTGAGCGCCTGAAAGTCGCCATACCACAGGTTCAGATCGCGCGTTCGAATGCTGATGCGCTGGCCGGCGGGCGTCATCCGAAAATCCCCCGCACGTACTGGAAGGTTCGCCGGTCGGCCGGGGTCTCCGAGAAAATCGCTTCCGTGGAGCCGACTTCCACCAATTCGCCATTCAGAAAAAAGGCCGTCCGGTCGGCGATACGGCGGGCCTGTTGCACCAGGTTGGTGACAAGGATGATGGTGATTTCCGAGCGCATCTCCTTGAGCACGTCTTCGATGCGCATGGTGGTGACAGGGTCGATGGCGATGGAGAATTCGTCGAGGCAGAGGATCTCGGGGTCGTGGGACAAGGCGCGTGCGATGGTGAGGCGCTGCTGCTGCCCGCCGGAGAGGCGCGTGCCCAGGCTATCGAGGCGGTCCTTGACTTCTTCCCAGAGGGCGGCCTTACGGAGGCAGCGCTCGACGCGGGCTTCAATCTCATGGCGATCGCGGAGGCCGGCCATGCGCGGCGCGAAGGCCACGTTATCGAAGATGGAAAGCGGCAGGCCCACCGGCAGGGGCGCGACCATGCCGATCTTGCGGCGCAGCGCGGGAAGGTCTTTCAGCTTCCAGATGTCCGCGCCATCCACATGGACGGTTCCCGTGACAGAAACGTCGAGGGTGTCTTCGATGGTCCGGTTAACCACTTTCAGCAAGGTGGTCTTGCCCGATTGCGCGGGGCCGATGATGCCCAGGACTTCGTTGCGGCGGACGTCGAGATCGACGTTCTTCAGGACTTCGTGGCGAGCGAAGCGGACGCTCAGGCCGCGGATCTCGATCATGTTCGCGGAGGTCACCATTTTCGCCTCGAACGGAGGCGGAGACGGACCAGGATAGCGAGCGCATTGACGGCCAGCACGGCGCCCAGCAGAACTACGGCGGTACCGTAGGGCAGCGCTTTGGGTACGCCGGGAACTTGCGTGGAAATGGTGAAAAGGTGCATGGAGAGCGCCATGCACTGGCCGAACAGGCTGTAGGCGAAGGGATCGCCTTCCTTGATAGCCTTATAAAAGACGACGCCGGTGAACATGATGGGGGCGGTTTCACCGGCGGCGCGCGATACCTGCAGAATCACGCCGGTGAGGATGCCGCCGACTGAGTTGGGAAGCACGACGTGCCAAATGGTTTGCCAGCGGGTGGCGCCGACGTTCCAACAGGCCTCGCGAAAAGGCACGGGCACCGCGGCCAAGGCTTCCTTGGTGCTGGCGATAATCACGGGCAGGGTCATCACGGCCAGGGTGAGCGACGCCGCCAGTACGCTCTTGCCCAGCCCGGCGAAGAGCACAAACGCGCCCAGTCCGAAGAGCGCGTGCACAATGCTGGGAACGCCCGCCAGATTCAACACGGACATGTTGATGACGCGCGTGAGCCAGTTTTCGCGAGTGTATTCATTGAGGAAGATGGCCGCCAGCACGCCGATGGGCGTGGCAACCAGCAAGGAAATGACTACCAGGTAGATGGTGCCGAGCAGCGGCGACCAGATGCCGCCGGCGCGCATGCCGTTGCGCGGATTGGTAAGAAGAAAATCGAGCGAAAGGATGGGCCACGCCTGATAGACCAGATACCCCACGATGAGAACGAGCGGAGCGACAATCAACAGGGTCATCAGGAAAAGCACGGCCCGGGCCAATAGTTCGTATCGCCGCTTTCTGCGCGAGAATCGGGTAGCCTGGAACATTATCCGCGCCGCACTCCGCGTACGATCAAATCGGCCGCCAGGTTGATCGCGAAAGTGATGGTGAAGAGCAGAATGCCGATGATGAAGAGCACCTGGTAATGATCCGAATGGACGGCGGCTTCGCCCAGTTCCGCGGCGATGGTGGCGGTGAGGGTGCGGACCGAATCGAGCATGCTGGTGGGGATTTTGACGGCGTGTCCGGTGGCCATGAGCACGGCCATGGTCTCTCCGACGGCGCGGCCGACGCCGAGCAGCACCGCCGCCAATAGGCCGTTGCGGGCGGCCGGGGCCAACACCCGGTAGATCAACTGCCAGCGCGTCACGCCCAATGCGATGGCGGCCTCGCGGTAGGAATCCGGCACGGCCTTCAAGGCGTCCTCGCCGATGGAGACGATGATGGGCACGCTCATCAGCGCCAGAATGACGCCGCCGTTGAGCACGTTGAGACCGATGGGCGTGCGAAAGATCTCGATGATGAGCTTGTTCATCACCGTCAACCCGACGAATCCCCAGACTACGGAGGGGATGGCGGCCAGGAGCTCGACGGTGATTTTAAGCGTCTCCTTGGCGCGCGGCCCGCAGAATTCCGAGATGAAAAAGGCCGTTCCGAGGCCGAATGGCACAGCCAGCGCCATGGCCAGCAGAGTGACGCTGGCGGTGCCCGCGATGAGCGCCAGCGCTCCGTACCGCACGTGGCTCTGCGAGGTGGGGTACCATTCCTGGCTGAAGAAAAACTCGCGGAACTTGAAGCCGTGGAAGAGGAATTGGGAACCTTCGCGGAAGACAAAGAAGAAAATGCCGAAGATAAACAGGATGGCGCTGACGCCGCACAGGCGAATCAGCGCTTCAATCGCGCGTTCGGCGAGGGTGTCGATGCCGGGCCTCTTGGGAAGGGCTGGCATCGGACTACTTACCGGTTTTGGGCAGCGGAACGTAGCCGCTTGTCAGCACGATCTTTTGTCCGCCGTCGGAAAGCACCCAATCCAAATACTTCTTTACGGCGCCGGTGGGTTCACCCAAGGTGTACATGAACAGGGGCCGGGCGATGGGGTAGGTGTGATCGAGAGTGGTCTCGACCGTCGGCGGGTAGGCAGGCTGGCCGGCCGCCTTCGAGACGCGCAATTGCTTGACCGCGGGGGTATTGTAGCCCATCCCGCTATAGCCAATCGCGGAGGGCGTATTGGCGACCAGTTCCACCACGTCTTTGGAACCCTGCATGTCGCGCGATCCCAGCCTGAAATCGCGCTCTTTGCCCAGGATGGCTTCGCGGAAATAGAAATACGTTCCGGAGTTGGATTGCCGGCCGACGCAGATGATCTCATCGGAGCCAGGGGGCATTTTGACGCCCAGTTGCGACCACTTGGTAAGTTTGCCGCCTTCGGCGTAAATGCCGGCTAACTGGGCGATGGTGATTTCATTCAGCGGATTGTTCTTGTTGACATAGACCGCCAGGGCATCGAATCCCACCATGAGTTCGCGCGGCTCCCTGCCGGTATTCTTCTTGGCCTGCTCGATCTCTCCCGGTTCGAAGCGGCGGCTGCAATTGGCGATATCCACGGTCCCGCTGGAGAGCGCGGCAATGCCGGTGCCTGACCCGCCGCCGGAAACCTCAACCGACACCGTGGAATCCACATTGGCGTACTCTTCGGCCCAGGCTTGGGCCAGGTTGACCATGGTGTCGGACCCGGTGTCCTGGATTACGGCTTTGGTGCGGGCCTTGGAGCGCGAGCAGGCGGCGGCGAGGAACGCAAGGGCCAGAAGGCCAATCGTGAAGATAAGGCGGTAACGCCGGGCGGTGGGACGTGTCATAACGGTTGTTGTGGGTGAGAAATCTGGTCTTCTCCGAGGATCGCCTGTACCAGGTCTCGGGCGTGGGTTGCAAGGGCCTGGAACGCCCGTTCGTATTCGACGTTCAGCTCCTCGGGCGTGCCGCGGACCAACGAGGGGTCCGGCGCCAGCCACTGCAACCCCAGCGACTTGCCGGGCTTCTGCGGGAACGCGCCCTCGGCTTCGCGGCAGAGCGCCACGATCACCTGCACCTGCTCCAGATTCGGAACCTGTTGCACGGATTTCGAAGGTTGGTGCGAGACGTCGACGCCCTTTTCTGCCAGAAAGCGGATGGTTTGCGGTTCCACGGCGCCGGCGACCATGCCCGCGCTATCGAAGGTGAAGCGCTTGGCGCCGAGGCGCTCGCCCACGGCCTGGGCGATGCGGCTGAGACAGCCGTTGGTCTGGTCGACGAATAAGACGCGGAAATCCTGGCGCACCAGGTGGCGCAGATATTGGCCTGTGGCGAAGTAGAGCGCCTGCTCGGAGATATTGGTGGCTTGATCGGAAACGCGCTCGAAGCGGCGGGCGATGGTGGTGAGCGGATTCAAGGCTTCGAGGGGCAAACGGCCCTGCTCGCGCAACTCCACGAGGTCGGCATTGAGGCCATCGCGAATCTGGTTGACGCGCGGCTCGATGGCCATGGTGGTGCGGGCGAGATCGGCATTGCCGTCCACGAAGGCGTGCACCGCATTGTGCAGCATGGGGATGGCAAGGTTGGCGATCTGGTGGAATTTGTCCACCGGCGCCTCATACGTCAATGAGCTGAGCAGCAGCACCTGGCGGGCGATGCTCTCGGCGTAATCGCCGCAGCGTTCCAGAAGGTTGACGATCTTGCTGGCGGAATAAACGAATCGCAGATGGCCGGCGCTGGGCTGATGGCGAACGATAAATTCCAGGCAGAGCTGATCGAGGGCCGCGTCCAGGGCGTCCACGTCCTGATCGCGCAGGATCACGGAGTAGGCCAACTGGCGATCGCGGCGCAGAAACGCATGCAGCGCGCGAGTCAGCGCCTGTTCGTCCAAAGCCGCCATTTCCAACAACTTGGCGCGGATCAGATCGATGTCCTGCTGGAGCACGGCTTGCAGGTGAGATTGCGGCGGCGTGGCCAAACTGTGGCGTCCCTTCCAGACCGATGGTAATTCCATTACAAAGAGATTACAAGTTTGGCAGGCGTGAGGCCGATGGCCGGAATTAGTATGATGAGACCTGTGAAGCCATTTTTCTTTCTGTCTCTTGCCATTTTGGCGTCGAGCCTCGCCGTGGTCCCGGGCCGGGCCCAGTCTCGCGCCCTTACCGCCGCCGACTACGCCCGCGCGGAAAAACTCATGAGTTACAACACCAGCGGCCTGGCGGTCCGATCCTCCGTGCAGCCCAACTGGCTGCCGGACGAGCGCATGTGGTACCGCGTCACCACGGCCGAAGGATACGAATTCGTTCTGGTGGACCCGGCCCGCGGCGTGCGGGAGCCGGCGTTCGACCATGCCAGGGTGGCGGCGGCGCTTTCCAAGGCGGCGGGAGCCGCCTACGATGGCGCGCACCTGCCTTTTCAGTCGTTTACGCTGTCGTCCGACGGAGAGTCCATCTCGGTTACCGTCGGTTCCAACCGGTGGAAGTGCGGCCGCCAGGGCGAGTCATGCGCCGCAGATACCACCCCCGAAACCGCTCCTCCGGTGGGCAGCGGGCGCGGGGCGGGCAGAGGCGGCGGGCGCGGGGGGTTCGGTGGAGGGCGTGGCGGCGCGGCCGGCGGCGGAGCGACGTCTCCTGACGGCAAGAGCACCGTTACCATCCGTGACAACAACCTGTGGGTCCGCGATGTGACGAGCGGCAAGGAGACGCAGCTCACCACCGATGGCGTCAAGGACTTCGGCTATGCCACGGACAACGCCGGCTGGCAGTCGAGCGACCGCGCGATCCTGCTGTGGTCGCCCGATTCCACCAAGATCGCAACGTACCAGCAGGATCAGCGCGGAGTCGGCGATATGTACCTGGTGAATACCACGGCCGGGCATCCAACGTTGCGGGAGTGGAAGTATCCGCTGCCGGGCGATCCGGTGGTCACCACGATTCAGAGGGTGATTATTGACGTGGCCGCGGCGAAGGTGGTCCGGCTGCAAATGCCTCCCGATCAGCACCGCTCCACGCTGTGCGACGACCTCACATGCAGCGGTTCGCTCGACATGCAGTGGAATGCCGATGCCACGCAACTGGCCTTTGTCTCCACCTCGCGCGATCACAAGGAGGAGCGCCTCATGATCGCCGACGCCGCCACCGGCGCTGTGCATGAGGTGCTCAACGAAAAGGTGGCGACCTATTTCGAGTCCGGCAACGGGCGCATTAACTGGCGCTATCTGCCGTCGAGCGGCGAAATCATCTGGTTCTCCGAACGCGACAACTGGGGCCAGCTCTATCTCTACGACCTCAACGGCGTGAATCGGCTCAAGAACCAGATCACCAGCGGCGAAGGCAACGTCACGCAGATCCTCAAGGTGGACGAGAAGGCGCGCGTGGTCTATTTCCTCGGCGTGGGCAAGGAAAAGGGGCGCGATCCGTATTTCAGCCACCTCTACAGCGTCGGCTTCGATGGCAGGAACCAGAAGCTCCTCACGCCTGACGACGGCAATCACTCGATCGAGCTATCCCCATCGGGCCGGTACTTCGTCGATACGTACTCCAAGCCGGATGTGCCGCCGGTAATCGCGTTGCGCGACAACAGCGGCAAGCTGATTACGCCGCTCGAAAAGGCCGACATATCCAAGCTGCTGGCCTCCGGGTGGAAGCCGCCGCAGCCCATTACCGTGAAGGCGCGGGACGGGGTCACGGATCTCTACGGGCTGATGTACGCGCCCACGAATCTCGATCCCGCAAAGAAGTACCCGATCGTGAATCACATCTATCCCGGTCCGCAGACCGGCAGCGTGGGCAGCCGCAGTTTCTCCACGGGCCGCGGCGATGCGCAGGCGCTGGCGGAACTCGGTTTCATCGTCGTCGAGATCGACGGAATGGGCACGCCGTCGCGCTCCAAGAAGTTCCACGACGCCTACTTCGGCGACATGGGCGACAACACTCTGCCCGATCAGGTATCCGGCATGAACGACCTGGGAAAGCGCTACCCGTGGATTGATCTCGACCGCGTCGGCATCTATGGGCATTCCGGCGGCGGTTATGCCACGGCGGGCGCCATGTTCCACTATCCCGACTTCTTCAAGGTGGGGATTGCGGAGTCCGGCAACCACGACAATCGCGAATACGAGGACGATTGGGCCGAGAAGTGGCAAGGGCTGCTCGAAAAGACGCCGGACGGAAAGAGCAACTACGACAGCCAGGCCAACGAGAACTTCGCCAAGAACCTGACAGGGCATCTGATGCTGGCGCATGGCACGATGGATAACAACGTGCCGCCCTACAATACGCTCCTGGTAGTGGCGGAACTGATCAAGGCCAATAAGGATTTCGATTTGGTTCTTTTCCCCAATCGCGCCCACGGCTACGGCCCCGACGCCAACTACATGATGCGCAAACGCTGGGATTACTTAGTGCGCTATCTGCTGGGGGCGGAACCTCCCAAAGAGTACGAATTCCATGCGCCGGCTGCCGGCGGTCCGCCGGGCGCGGCGCAGTAGGGCTTGAGGGGGACGCGCCCTTCTCGGATTTGGTCACTCACCGCCGCGAGAGGCCGCGGATCTCGTCAAATTCCTTCTCGATTTCGGCTACGTCCGGGTCCTGATTCGCAATCTCGCAGGAACGGATCAACTCAGCGTCGCGCTCTTTCAGCCGTGCAGCCAGAGCGTCACTTACGAAACGCGAACGGTCGCGTGAGGCAACCCGGCGCAGAAACTGCACAGCCAACGGCTCGGGCACGCTGAAGGTCATTTTCCTCATCGCCATGTTTCCATGATGCCCGAAAGCCAGGATGGGAGGATGCGGGCTGCGATGCGCCGGCGCGGTTCGGTTGCCGGGCAGGGGTCGGGCCATGCCCGACCCCTACGGCGGATCTGTTTAGTTAGCGCCTCTCCCCCCGCGTCCGCCGGCTGCTGGGCGGGGCTCGGGCAGGTCCTTGCGCGGCAGTTTCTCGGGCCTTGTGGCGGCCTCATAGACGAAGTAGGCTTCGATGATAGCCATCTGCTCCGCGTCGGCTTGCTGCACGCGCTCGTAGGTGTCCATGTTGGTGTGGTGCGTGCGGGTTTCGTAGTCCATGGGGTCCTGGATGAACTGGAAGCCCGGCAATCCAACGGCGTCAAACGACTGGTGATCCGTGCCGGTGGTGTTGGCGGAGGTGATTACGCCCTCGGTCAGGTCCTTGATGGCGGCGAACCATTGCTCGAAGATGGGCCGTTCCGCTTCGTTGCCTTGCAGATAGATTCCGCGCAGCTTCCCGGTGCCATTGTCGATGTTGAAATAACCCGCGAAGCCATCGTGTTCCTTGGTGGGCTTCATGGTGGCAGGATCGGCGAAGTGATCCTTGACATACGCGGCCGAACCGAGGAGGCCTTCTTCCTCACCGCCCCATAGCGCCATGCGGACCGTGCGGTCCATTTTCAGGTTCGAGGACTTCAAAAGGCGCATCACTTCCATGGCGACCGTGGCGCCGATCCCGTTGTCGGTGGCGCCGGTTCCCATGTGCCAGGAATCGAAATGGCCGCCCACCATGACCAGTTCGTTCGGTTTGGTGGCGCCGGGGATTTCGGCGATCACGTTGAACGAATCGGTGTTGGTGTCCCATTTGGTCTGGATGTTGAAGGAGAGCTTCACTGGAACGTTGTGCGCCAGCAAGCGCGCGACGCGGTTGTAGTTCTCCGCCGTAACGGCGACCTGGGGCAGATTCTTGGTGGGATCGCCCGTGCGGGACGCTCCGTTGCTGGTGGGAACCACGCCGCTCGATCCGCGCGTGGTGCCGGTAGCGGAAATGGTCAGCAAGGCGCCTTCATCCTTCCAGAAAGTGGCCAATCGGGCAGTGAGGGCGCGCTGCTCTTCGGCAGACAGCGCCGGCCCGGTGGGCGTGCCTCGACCGCCGCGTCCGGCAGCGGGGGCGCCAGTGGGAAGCGCTTCGGGAATCAGTGCAGCCAACTCCGCCGCGGTGTAACGTTCGCCGAGTGGCGTATCCGGAAACGCCAAATCCAGCGGGCCCGTGCCGATCAGGACGACCTTTCCCTTCAGGGTTCCTTTCAGCTTGTCCATGTCGGCCATGGTGGTGGGGGTGGCGACCATGATGGCGTCGCCGGTGACCTTCCCATCCGTGCTGCCGCTCCATGCCTGCGGGTAGCCAATGATGGGCATGTAGGTAGGCTCGACCATGGCGCCTTCATATTCCGTGAATTCCCAACCTGGAATCGCGGCGCGGCCGCGGCCTGCCGCCGCATTGTCATCGGTGGCGCCGGGAGGCGGCGCGGTAGCCCACTTTTCCAGATGAACATTGCTCAGGCCCCACTCATTGAGCTGTTTGACGGCCCATTCTCCGGCGGCGCGAAATTGCGGCGAATTGGTCAGCCGCGGGCCGTAATGGTCCGTCAGATTGAACAGCGTTTCCATGATGGGAGGAGGCGTCGCGCGGCCGCCCCGGCCGGCGCCGCCGCCGCCACCGAACCCGCGTCCGCCGCCGATTTCCGCGGCCTTGATCTTGTGGATGACGTTCAGGTCGATCCGCTCCACCGGCTGCTGAGCGACGAGCAGCACGGAGACCATCAAAACCAGCATTACGATGAGGAAGGATTTTCGTGACATAAGGGTGACCATCGAGCATAACAGACTTACGTCCCAAGGAAGGAGGATGCCCATCGCGCCGTTGGAATATTAAGATTCCTATAGCACCTTGTCTAGGTGGTGCTTCAATCCGGAGCCATCACTTTAATTTATCAGGGCAATCGGGCGTTTTTTGCTTGCGCGCTACACGCCAAGCGTGTGATACTTCTGTCATTAAAACGTAGCGGAATTTCGGGCCTTGTAATGGTTCTCACACCTCGCTGAAGCAATTAGCAGTGGCTTCAGTACTACCAGGTCCGTTCTCGTGCGCGACGACAGTTAGAGGTTAGCCGCACGGGGATTAAGGATTTCGCTATCTAGACCAAGGAGGTCTTGACATGAACGGGCTGCAACGCTCGCATTTTTGGTTGGTTATTGCCGGTATGGCTGTTGTTCTGGCGCTCGCCGGGGCTTCGGCGGCGTGGGGTCAGAACATGACTTCGGGTGATATCGTTGGAATCGTCACCGACGCCAGCGGGGCCGTTGTGCCCAGCGCCAAGGTGACGGTGAAATCCGTCGCCACCAACGAGACCCGCAGCGTAACGACCGGCACGACAGGCGAATATCGTTTCTCGCTGATGCAACCGGGCGATTACGAGGTCAGCGGCGAGGCCGCCTCGTTGAAGTCCAAGACCGAGAAGTTTACGTTGTTGGTCGGGCAGGCGGCGACCGTCAACCTCACCATGGAGGTTCAGGGCGCCACGCAGGTGGTAGAAGTGCAAGCCACGGCCGAGATCCTGCACTTGCAGAACTCCGAACTGAACACCGGTTTCGACACAATTCAGATGACGAACCTGCCGGCGAACGGCGGCGACCTGACTACCGTCGCGTTCACGGTCCCGGGCATTCTGGTGCTTCCCGGTGGAGGCGCCTCCGGCAACTTCAACGTGCAGGGAATTCCGGGCGCGTCGGCGCTCTATACCCTAAACGGCGCCGATGACATGGACCCGTATCTGAACATTAACAACTCCGGAGCCAGCAATAATACCCTGGGACAAAACGAGGTGGGTGAGGCGTCCGTGGTGCTGAACGCCTTCGGCGCGGAATATGGCCGCATGGCGGGAGCGCAGGTTAACTGGATCGGTCAGAGCGGGTCGAATACCTTCCACGGCGACTTGTTCCACAATTTCAACGACAAGATTTTCAACGCCAACGACTTTTTCAACAACGAGACCGGCACGCAGGAGCCGCGCTCGGACGCCCATCAGTTCGGCGGCAACTTCGGCGGCCCCATCAAGAAGAACAAGCTGTTTTTCTTCGTCGATTTCGAAAGCCTGCGCTACGCCTTGCCGACTGCCAGTACCGTAACGATCCCTTCGCCGCAATTGGAGGCCTACACGCTGGCCAAGCTCGCGACCACGGACCCCGGCGCAATCCCCCTATATAAGGATGCCTTCAATTTGTGGAACAATGCACCGGGTGCCTCGCGCGCGGTCCTCACCACCAACGGCACGGGCCTGTTCCAGGACGGCAACAACCACTTGGGTTGCGGGACCGGTACGTTCTGGAACGGGAATTTCCAGGCCCCCAACGGCGGCATCTTCGGCGGCGCCAACACTCCGGGCAATGTGGCATGCACGGAGCAATGGAGGGCCAACGCTAGCGAGACAAACTCGGAATCGTATCTGACGTTTAAGACAGACTACGTCATCAACTCGAGTCACACGCTCAGCCTGCGCTACAACTACGATTGGGGTCTTCAAGCCACCGGACCGAGCTTCCTCAACCCCGCGTTCAACGAGCAAAGCAACCAACCCTCCGATAACGGCCAATTGACGGAAACCTGGGTGGTCACGCCCAACCTGGTGAACAAATTTGTGGGTTCCGGCTCGTGGTACACGGCGATTTTCGGCTACCCGAGCGAGTCGGCGGCCCTGGCGCTGATGCCGGAGACGCTCAGCCCGTCCGACGGCGGCATCGCATCGGCCGGCACGTCCACCAGTTTCCCTCAGGGCCGTAATGTGGGTCAGGCTCAACTCGTGGACGATGTGACCTTCATTAAAGGCACCCATACGTTCAAGGCCGGCATCAATTATCGGTACAACAAAATCACCGATTTCACCAATAACGAAGAGGCTTACAACGGTTTTTACACCTTCGACGATTTGACTTCTTTTACCGACGGGCAAATCAACGCTACGGCTAAGGGGGACAGCTTCGTTCAGTCCTTCCCCAAGTTGATGCAGGTACACCTCCGCATGGCTTCCCTCGGCGCTTATGTCCAGGACGAATGGAAGGTGCGGCGCAACATCACGCTGACGCTGGGCTTGCGCATCGAGCACGACAACGATCCGGCCTGCCTGGATAACTGCTTCGCCCGCATGAACACTCAGTTCGGCACGTCGGGCTACGTGGGCGGCGCCAGCATCCCCTACAACCAAACCATTACCACCGGTTTGCACAACATGTACCAGAGCTTGCAGTCCATCATTTGGGAACCGCGCTTCGGCTTAGCCTGGAACCTAGGCCACAACACGTCGCTTCGCGGCGGCATCGGCAGCTTTTCCAGCCTGTTCGCGGGCAGCGTCGCTTCAAGCATCTACCGCAACCCCCCGAGCGTGTATGCGCCCACAGTGCAGTTCGGGGAAGTGGGGCTGCCGAGCGATCCGGCCAGCTCGGCGGCCGCGGCCCTTTCGGCTCGTAACGCGTTCGAATCAGGATTTGCCGCGGGCGACACCCTGACGCAGCTTCAGGCCGCGGTGGCTCCGATCCATTTCGCCGCACCCAATTACTACTCGCCGCCCAACAATTTCGTGGTGCCGGAAGTCACGGAATGGAGCTTCGGGTTGGAACATGGCTTCACCGGTCACGACGTGCTAGCACTCACCTACGCCGGCAACCACAGTTACAATCAGTCGCTCTCCAACGGTTTTGCCAACGGGTTCCTCCTGCTCACCAACGGGACCAATAAGTACTACGGAACCAGCTTCGGCGGCCTCCCCACATCGGCGCCCGACCCGCGGTTCTTAACGGTCACGCAGATCCTCCTTCAGGGTTATTCCAACTACGACGGCCTGACCACGGCCTGGCGGCACTCCATGCACTGGGGCTTCCAGGGCGAGTTGGGCTGGACGTGGTCGCACGCGCTGGGGCTGTCGAGCGTTTACAATCCCTACAATCTGAATTTCGGATATGGCAACGAAAGCATTGACGTGCGCCACGCCATCACCGGAGACCTCGTTTGGAAAGAACCGCACAAGTTCTCCAACAAGTTCGTCAATGGGGCGCTGGGCGGTTGGAATTTCGCGCTCAAGTACTACGAATACACGGGCCGGCCGTTCTCCTCCTCGGACTCCAAGATCTCCGCCCAGATCAACTCGGGCGGCGGAATCAGCGGAACCTTCCTGGCGTCGCTGGTTACTCCCGTGAATCCGGTTTGCACGGCCATTAACGGCTCCGCCCCTCCCTGCTTCACGGCGAGCAACTTCATGACCTATAACTCCACCTCGGGTGTTAACACCCCGGTTCAGACCAACTTCGGCATTACCGGACCGGGCGTGTTCCGCGGGCCGGGTTACTTCGATGTGGACACAAACCTCTACAAGCGGTTCGCCATCCACGAAAAATACGGGCTGGAGTTGGGAGTGCAAGCGTTCAACGTGCTGAATCACCCGAACTTCTCTAACCCGACGGCGTCCATCACTTCCGGTACCATAGGGACCACCACCGGCGACGTAGCGCCTCCCACGAGTATCTACGGCTCCGGCCAAGGCGGGCTGGTGAGCGGAAGGAACGTCGTTCTCACCGGCAAGTTCATGTTCTAACCGGAAGAACATTCCGCTGTTTCAAACAAGCCGGCGCTCCTCGATGACGAGGGGCGCCGGTTTTGTCGTGTATAGGCTCCTGTTTCGCCGCTGAAATTCAAGCGGCAAATCGCGGTAAAAAAGAAAAGGGGCACATCATGCGACGTAGAACCTTTCTCTCGACATCGGCGGTTACCGGCCTGGGCTTGGCCGCGCGCGCCGTGGCGGAAGCCCAGGATTCGCCCGCGGTGCAGCCCGGCCAGGTTTCCGTCGGCTGGCTGGGCGGGACCTCGCCGCTGGCAGCAAGCGGCATCAGTTGGGGCGTACCTTTCGCGCGCGGTTCCACGCGCAGGGACCAGTCTTTCACGTTGACCGGCGCCGATGGCAAGACCCTTCCGCTGCAGGTTTGGCCGCTGGCCTACTGGCCGGATGGGTCACTGAAATGGAGTGGGTTCGCGACGGTCGCCAGCGCAGGCGCCACGGGACCGTTTCGCATTGCTCCGGGACCCTCCGGCGCCCCGGCAACGCCCGTCGCGGTGCGGCAGAGCGCCAACGCCATCGATATCGATACCGGCGCGCTGCAGTGCCGCCTGATGCGAACGGGCGCCGCGCTGATCGACTCCATGACCATGGAGGGCCGCGTGGTGGCGCGCCAGGGGCGCCTCGAGTGTACGCTCGAAGACCACACCGACCCGGATCTGGTTCGCCTGGAGCATTTCACAAGCGCCGTCAAGAAAGTCACCGTGGAGCAGACCGGCCCGGTGCGCGCCGTCGTCAAGATTGAAGGCACGCATAAGGCGGAGAAGGGCACACGGGAATGGCTGCCGTTCACCGTCCGCCTTTACTTTTACGCCGGCCAGGCCGCCGTGCGGATGGTGCATACCATCGTATTCGATGGCGACCAGGAAAAGGACTTCATTCGCGGCTTGGGCGTGGTTTTCGCAGTACCGATGCGCGAGCAGATCCACAACCGGCACGTTCGTTTTTCAGGCGAAGGCGAGGGGCTGTGGTCGGAGCCGCTGGAGCCGTTAACGGGAGCGCGCATGTTGGCCGCACCCGGCGCCGCCGCAGCCGCGGCGTTCGCTCCCGGAGCGCGTCCGGGCGGTGAGATCTACGCCACGCAGCTTGCCGGCCAGCGCGTGCCCGACAAGGCGCAGTACAATCCGCAGGGCCAGTCCCTGATCGATAATTGGGCGGTTTGGGATTCCTACAAGCTGGTGCAGCCCAACGCCGACGGTTTCCAGATCGAGAAGCGCACGAATCCGCAGAGCTGCTGGCTGTTCGCCGGCGCGGGGAAAAGAGCGTCCGGGCTGGTTTTCACGGGCGATGTCAGCGGCGGGCTCTGCGTGGCTTTGAAGAATTTCTGGCAATCCCACCCGGCTTCGTTGGAGGTACTGCACGCCACTGCGGATTCCGCGGAACTGCGCGTGTGGCTGTGGTCGCCCGAAGCCCAGGCGATGGATCTTCGCCATTACGACACCAGGAATCACGGGCTCGATGCCAGCTATGAGGACGTTCAGCCGGGCTTCAGCACGGCCAACGGAGTCGGGCGCACCAGCGAGCTAACGTTGTACCCAAGCGCCGGCGTCCCGGCGAAAGAGGAAACTAGCGCGCAAGCCCGCATGAACGCGGAGCCGCCGCTTCTGGTGTGCGCGCCGGAGCATTATTACGCGGTTTCGGTTTTCGGCCCTTGGAGCCTGCCGGACCGCGCCACGGCACTGAAGCGCGCGGTGGAAGACCAGCTCGATGCCGCGCTGGAGCTATACAAGAAGGAAGTGGAGCAGCGCCACTGGTACGGATTCTGGGACTACGGCGACGTGATGCACGCTTACGATGCGGCGCGCCACGTGTGGCGTTACGATATCGGCGGCTATGCGTGGGATAACACCGAGCTGGGCACCGATATGTGGCTCTGGTACAGTTTCCTGCGTACCGGACGCGCCGACATCTTCCGCATGGCGGAAGCCATGACGCGGCACACCAGCGAAGTGGACACGTACCATTCGGGCCGCTTCGCCGGGTTGGGCTCGCGTCACAACGTACGCCACTGGGGTTGCGGCGCCAAGGAAGCGCGCATCAGCCAGGCGGCCTTCCGCCGCTTCCATTATTACCTCACCACCGACGAACGCACCGGCGACATGATGCGCGAAGTGGTGGACGTGGATAACAAGATCGTCGAAATCGATCCCATGCGCCTGGCCTCTCCGCGAACCGGGCCGATCCCCTATCCCGGACGGATCCGCGGCGGCCCGGATTGGCTGGCATGCGTCGGCAACTGGATGACCGAGTGGGAGCGCACCGGCAACACGAAGTACCGCGACAAGATTCTGGCGGGAATGGACTCCATCGCCAAGATGCCCTACGGCTTCATGACGGGGCCGAACACGCTGTACGGATACGACCCCAAGACCGGGATGCTCTACCCGCTGGTTCAAGATGGTTTCGGCGTCTACAACCTGCAGGTGATTCAAGGCGGCGCCGAAGTGGCATTCGAACTGAACCAGTTGATCGACCACCCGGGCTGGCAGAAGGCTTTCCTGCAATACTGCCGCTTGACCGGCGCTCCCAAGGCCGTGGTTGCCACGGACATGACCACAGGGGCGGAGGGCAGCGACGGCGCCTATGCGGGCGCCGGACGGATGGCGGCCTATGCGTACTCGAAAACCCGCAACCCGGCCTTTATTGCCCGCGCCGTGTCCCAACTAGGCGGCGGCGGTTTTCAACGCGCGGCCGGCGGGCTCTATGCCACCCGGCATGTAGCCGGCTCCGACGCGATGAACCCCATCGACGAAGCGCCCGGCATTTCCACCAACACCACGGCGCAAAACTCGCTTATGGCGATACAGATTCTGGAGTTGTGCAAGGACCGGCTCCCGGCGGAGCTGCCGGCGCCTCCCGCCGGTGGCAGAGGACGCGGCGGCGCGGGATAGAGCAGCCTGCGCATGGCCGTTGGCAGGCGAAAGCGCCTGCCCCACCGCATCCGCGCTGAGTGCTATAACAGAATCGGAATACCTGAAATCGGCGGGGATTCAGGGGCCCCGGAACTATGCGCATCGGGCCACAATACGGCGCCACCCGCAGAGGCCTGCTCAGGGCCGGATTGGGCGGCGCCCTGGTCGCCGGCGCGGCGCCTGCCGAAAAGTCCCGAGTGGTCATCGCGCGCGATCCTGCTCTCCGCGCCGGCGCCCCGGATTCCGGCCGGGTATTGAAGTTGCTCGATCATGCCATGCAGTCGTTCTGGGGCGGCGATTCGCCCATGGACGCCTGGAAGAGAGCGGTCCGGCCCGGCGAATCGGTCGGGTTGAAGGTGAACTGCCTCTCGGGCAAGGGCGCGGCCACCAGCCCCGTGCTGGTGGAAGCCATCTGCGAGCGTCTACAGCAAGCCGGAATCCCGCAGAAGGACATCGTGATCTGGGACCGCCTCAATTCCGATCTCGAAAGCGCCGGTTACCGCGTGGCGTCCCGCACGGACCGGATCCGTTGCATCGGCAATGACGCCGTCGGCTACGGGACCGAACTGGAGATCTATGGGAGCGCGGGCAGCCTGCTTTCGAACACCCTGACGCGCACCTGCGACGCCGTTATCAACTTGCCCGTGCTCAAGGACCACGGCATCGCCGGCGTCACGCTGGCGCTCAAGAACCTGTTCGGCGCCATTCACAATCCGAACAAGTACCACACCAATGCCGGCGACCCGTATGTCGCGGACGTCAATATGTTTCCGCCGATCCGGCAAAAGGTGCGCTTCACCATCTGCGACGCCCTGACAGCCCAGTATGAGGGCGGACCTTCGTATATGCCGCAATGGTCGTGGCCTTTCAACGGCCTGATGGTGGCGCGCGACCCGGTGGCGATGGATTACACCGGCTGGCAGATTCTCGAACGCAAGCGGGCGGAAAAGGGGATGAAGACCTTGCGCGAAATGAAGCGCGAGCCGGTTTACATCGCCACCGCGGCCGGCCACGGGCTGGGAATCAACGATCCGCAGCGGATCGACGTAGTGGAGGTTTGAGTCGATGGACCGCAGGGTATTTCTTCAGGCGCTTGCGCTCCCGTGTCTTGGCGCCGTGGAGTCCGATGCCCGATTCACCGTCGAAGCGCGTTTCTACGACAAGCTGCCCTACAAGAAAATCAAGTGCAAGCTGTGCCCGCGCGAGTGCGCAATTGACGATCGGGAACGCGGCTATTGCGGCGTCCGCGAAAATCGTGGCGGCACGTACTACTCGCTGGTCCATTCGCGCGTGTGCGCCGCTCATGTCGATCCCATCGAAAAGAAGCCGCTGTTCCATTTCCTCCCGGGCAGCATGGCCTTTTCGGTGGCGACGGCGGGCTGCAACGTCAATTGCAAGATGTGCCAGAACTGGGATATCTCGCAGTCCCGGCCGGAGCAGGTGACCAGCACCTTCATTTCGCCCCAAAACCTGGCCGGCCTGGCCGGCCGGAGCCAGTGCCCCTCCATTGCATACACCTACAGCGAGCCGGTGGTCGCTTGCGAATACGTCCTCGATTCGGCGGAGGCCGGCCGCGCCGCCGGCGTCAAGAGCGTGGTGATCAGCGGGGGCTACGTACAGGAGGAGCCACTGAAGCAGTTGTGCCGGCGCGTGGACGCCATCAAGATCGACGTCAAAGCCTTTACCGATAAGTTCTACAAGGAGATTGTCAACGGCGATCTCAAGGCGGTGTTGAACACCCTGGTGGCCATCCGCAAATCGGGCGTCTGGAACGAAGTGGTCTACCTGGTGATTCCCACCTTGAACGATTCCGACGACGAATTCCGCGGGCTGGCCCGATGGATGAACGCGGAACTCGGCCCCGACGTCCCGCTGCACTTCTCGCAGTTTCATCCCGACTACCTGCTCAAGAATCTTCCGGTGACGCCGGTTCCGACGCTCGAACGCGCCAAGGCCATCTGCGACGCCGAAGGTCTGCATTACGTATATATCGGCAATGTTCCCGGCCATCCGGCCGAAAGCACCTGGTGCCCGAAGTGCCGCCGTGTGGTGGTAGAGCGCGCCGGCTTCACCGTTCGAGCGCTGCACCTCGATAAGGGCAAGTGCCGCTTCTGCCACCAAGCCATCCCGGGCATTTGGGAAGGGTGACGCATATGAGGAAGATTCTGCCATTCTGCATCGCCGCGTTGTCCTTGGCGGCCGGCATGCTTCTAGTCGACGAGACTTCGCAAGGGGCCCCGCCGGCGCCCAAGATCAGGCCGATGGCGGTGGCCGGTTCGTTCTATCCGGCCGACGCGAAGGAACTGGGCGCCATGCTCGACGGCTACCTGGCGAAAGCCGCGCCTCCGCCGCTTCAGAATGTGGTGGCGATCTCGGCGCCGCACGCGGGCTATATCTACTCCGGTCCCGTGGCCGCGTATTCCTATGCCCTATTGAAGGGCCGCAAGTTCGACCGCGTGGTGGTGATTGCGCCCTCGCATTACGAGGCCTTCAATTTCTCGTCCGTGTACGATGGCGACGCTTACACGACTCCGTTCGGCCAGGTTTCCATCGACAAGGACTTCGCCGCTAAACTCGCCAAGGCCAGCCCCACGATCAAGCTTTCGGGGGTGGGCCATACGCCGTCGGCGGACCATCCGGAGCACTCCGTAGAGGTGCAACTGCCCTTCCTGCAGCGGCTGCTCGGGACGTTCCAGCTTGTGCCGGTTGTCATGGGAAACCAGGACTACGATCGCTGCCGCGCCCTGGGCGTGGCGCTGGCGAAACTGGTCCAGGGCACGAACACCCTGATCGTGGCCAGCTCCGATCTTTCCCACTACCATACCTACGACGAAGCTGAGGGCCTGGACCACAAGACGCTGAATGCCATCGGGGAGTACGATTACTTCGATCTGGCGCGCAACCTGGATCTGCGAGTTTGGGAGGCTTGCGGCGGCGGGCCCATTGTTGCCGCGATGATCGCCGCCGAGCGGTTGGGCGCCAATCAGGCCAAGGTGCTGCATTACGCCAACACCGGCGACGTCACCGGCGACCACAGCCGGGTGGTGGGCTACGGCGCCGTGGCTTTGGTCAAGGCCGCCGGCGCAAAGGCCGAGGATGCGCCGTTCTCGCTCACCGGCGCGGAGAAGAGTGCGCTTCTCAAGATTGCCCGGCAATCGGTGGAAACTTCGGTCCGCACGGGGAAGCAATACGAACCCGCCACGGGCGGCTCGGAGGCGCTCGGGCGGGAGCGCGGGGCGTTCGTTACCATCAATAAGAACGGGGATCTGCGCGGCTGCATCGGATACGTCGCGCCCATCAAGCCCCTCTACATCGCCGTACGCGACGTGGCCATGATGGCGGCGCTCAAAGACACGCGCTTCCACCCGGTCGCGGCCAGCGAACTGGGCAGCCTCCAATACGAAATCTCCGTCTTGTCGCCGCTGCGCCGCATCATGGATACCGGGGAGATCCGCATCGGGAAGGACGGCGTGCTGATCCACACCAGCGACCATGAAGGTTTGTTCCTGCCGCAGGTGGCAACCGAGGAGCACTGGGACCGGGCACAGCTCCTGGAGAATGTTTGCTACAAGGCCGGCCTGCCGGGCCGCGCCTGGCAGGATCCCGGCGCCGACCTGTTCCGTTTCACCGCCCTGGTGTTCGGCGAGGGCAAGCCGCTCGAATCGCTCATTCCGCTGGAGCTGTTTCGGAACCCGCTAGCAGCGCTGTGGCCGCCGGCGCCAGGCTCACCATCGCCGACAGCAACGCCGTTCTAAAGAAGCCGAATACCGGAACGAACCACGCGCTGAACAGAACTGCGCCCAGGCACGATCCGGCCAGGTCGAGCGCATAGAGCGTGCTGGGACGCTGGGACGCTGGATCGCGCACCAGTCTTTCGCCGTAGAAGATCCGGCTGGCAACCGGAAACTCGTATCCTCCGATCATGCCGGACAGCAGCGCGAGCGCCGGAAAGGCAATCTGGCTTGCAAGCAGGCTTGCAGCGCTGTTCGCCCGCCCAATCCCCTGGAACAGTCCCAGCAGAACCAGCGGCGCCAGTGCGGAGAGCGTCTGCGCGATTGTCAGGACGCGCATCCCGCCGCGCGCCGTTCGCCGCATCGCCATCCAACTCCCCAGCGCCATCCCCGCCATGAACGCCGCGATGACCACCGCAAGTTGCCGGTAGACGTATCCGTACACCGCCTGGAACCCCAGCAGCAGCAGCATCTCGAGACCGATGGTGGTGAACCCCATGGCGGCTGTTGCGAAACCGGCCGCGAACCGGCGCCGCTTATCCGTCAAGAAGCGCCCTGCTGCAACCAACGCCAAAAGCGCCACCCCGAGCGTGGCCGCCACGGCTCCGAAATCGACGCCGGCCATCGCCCGGAAAACCCGCCGATAGCCCTGGTGGAACTGGCTGCTCCACAAGGCCACGTCGAAGTAGTAGGCCACGGGCGCGAAATCGCGGTTCAGCGGTCCCCCCGGGTCCGAACGGAGCTGCGCATCCAGGTCGGCCACGCGGTCCGGCGACATCCGAAACGGGATGAAATACTCGCTGACATAGCTGGTTCGAAGCTGGCGCGAGCGCAGTCGCTGCAGAAGTTCGTCCGCGCCCGATGCCAGCGTGCCGGCCTGCCGCGCCGCGAAAAAGTGGACCGTCTCCCCGGGAATCGCCGTGACTTCCGGGAACACCGCCCGCAGGCTGGCGTAAATGACGCGCAGGTATTGACCCAACTCCGCGCCGATGTAGTCTTCCGAAGAAGTCAACTGGAACGATAGCAGGCCGGTTTGCGTGAGCTTTTGCAAGGCCTCGCGAAAGAACTCGACCGTATAGAACCGGTTCAGTTGGGCGTTTTGCGGCTCGGGCAGATTCACAACGATGACATCGAACGTGGACTGTGTAGTCTTCAAAAACAGCCGCCCGTCCGTCACATGCACGTGCACGCGGGTGTCCTGCTGCAACGCCCGCCACTCGGCCGGGAAATACGTTCGCCCCAGGTCCAGAATGGCGGGGTCGAGTTCCACGTAATCCACGCGTTCGAGAGTGGGGTGGCGCAGAGCCTGGGCGATGCTGCCATTGAGGCCGCCGCCAATCAGCAGCAGACTGCGCGGGGACGGATGCTCCAGCAGCGCGTAGTGAACGGCCTCCTCGGCGGCCGCCGGATCGGGCACGGTGAATAGCACCACGCCATTTTCGTAAACGCTCAGGCTGCCTTCCGTCCCCACGACGGCCAGATTTCCGTAAACCGAATTGCGCGTTGCCACCAGGCGCTGGCCGCGCCAAAGACGCGCCTGGGAGGCGGTCTCCAGTTCTCGCGGCCAGCCACGCCACCCAGACACCGCGGCAAGGCCGGCGAATCCGGCCATGGCGGCGTAGCGTAGCGGCCGGGCCGCAATGGCCATCCCACACGCCGCCATCAGATTCAGCGCGGCCACCAGCAAGGCGATTTCCATCGAGTTCCAGTAGGGGATCAGCAGCAGCCCGGCCGCCAGCCCGCCGCCCGACCACCCAACGGCTTCCCATAGATACACGGAACCGGTAGCCTCGCTCAGCGAGGTGGGGCAAGCGCTTTCGCCTGCCACTCTGCTGCCCACCGTGAACAAAGCGCCGCAAAGAATGCACAGCGGACCGAGCGCGCAGAGCGAAGTCAGCAGCATCGTTCCAGGCCCCAGTACCTCACCCGGCGCCGTCTGAAGCATGACCTTCGCGGCGCGCACGGCGAGGACGGTCGAGGGGAGGATGACGGCAATCGCGGCCTGGACGCCGGCCATGGTGGGGCGGGCCTCCTGGCCTGCCTTCTTGGAGGCCAGGCTACTGCCGGCGGCCGTCCAGAAAAGCCAGCTTCCGAGCATCAACCCGATGGACACTTCGTTGCCGTGGAATACCACCATCAGTTCGCGCAGTAGCACGATCTGGGCGATGGCGGCCGTGAAGCCAATCAGGATAAGAACCGCCCGAACTCCGCATACGGACTTCACACCTCCACGATAAGGCTTAAACTGGTGCTGAAGTCAAAGCCGTGAACCCCGAACCCATACCGGCCAACCGGCGCGAAGCGATGATCCGGCTGCTTCGCCTGGGCGGAGTTTCCGCCGCCGCCGCCGGGCTGGGCGTGTGGCTCAACGACCGCGGCCAGCGCCCTGCCCCGCCGGCAGTCCCTTCCGTGCGGACGAATTTCCAGGTTCCTGCGAATGCCGCTCTGCCCGTTATGGTTGTGGTCCAGGGTGACGACCCCGCACGCATCGCGCGGCGCGCTGTCGAGGAGTTGGGAGGCATCCGTCGGTTCGTCTCGCGCGGCGACGTGGTGGTGGTCAAGCCCAACGTGGCCTGGGACCGCACTCCCGAACAAGCCGCCAACACCAATCCGGCGGTGGTCGCCGAAGTCTGCCGGCTTTGCCTGGAAGCGGGCGCGCGGCGCGTGGTTGTGACGGATGTGAGCATCAACGACGCCCGGTCCTGCTTCGCGCGCAGCGGAATCGCCGCCGCTGCCCGCACGGCCGGCGCCGAGGTGGTCCTTCCCGAAGAGCGCCTGTTCCGGGAGGTGGACCTGCGCGGCCGGACGCTCAATTCCTGGCCGGTGCTGGAGCCGTTCCTGAGCGCCGACAAGACGATCAACATCCCCATCGCCAAGCATCACAGCCTGACCGGCGCCTCTCTCGGCATGAAGAATTGGTACGGCATTCTGGGCGGTCCGCGCCAGCGGCTGCATCAAAGCATTCACGAAAGCCTGGTGGATCTGGCCGATTTCATGCGTCCGACCCTGACCATCGTCGATGCGTTTCGGGTGCTTCTCAGAAACGGGCCAGGCGGAGGGAACCTTGCGGACGTGGCTTTTCGGAAAACCCTGATTGCCGGAACCGACCCGGTTGCCCTCGATGCCTACGCCGCCAAAGCCTACTTCGACCTGGATTGGCATACGCTCCAGTACTTGAAACTCGCCAGCGAACGCCAACTGGGAACGCTCGATTTCGAGACCGTCCGCACCCATTTTGTGACGCTGTGATACTGCGTGACTCAGCATCTATGATTGAGTGAAGGGAGTAAGCCCTCATGATCAATGGCGCGCATGTGGTGGTCTACAGCGGGGACGCGGAGGCGGACCGGGCCTTCTTTCGCGACAGGCTGGGGTTTCCGTCCGTGGATGCCGGTCACGGATGGCTGATCTTCGCCTTGCCGGCGGCGGAAGCGGCCTTCCATCCAGCCGAGGAAAACGACCGTCATGAACTCTACCTGATGTGCGACGATCTGAAGGCTGAGATGGCAGTGTTGCGCGGCAAGGGCGTCGAATGCGCGGAAGCGGTGGAATTGCGCTGGGGATCCATGACGAAGATCCGGCTACCGGGCGGAGGCGAGATCGGACTCTATGAGCCCAGGCACCCGCGTGCCCAAGGGGCGGGCTGATCCCGATGTCGAAGGCCGGGCACGGGATTCCCCCACCAACGCCGGGCGACGCTTTCTTCGCCGCCAAGCAGCGCAAGGCCGTTCCGCATCGGTTCGTGCTTGACGCCTTGGCGACGTTGGCGCCTACGACCCGCCCTATGTTCGGCTGCCTCGCTATCTACGTCGGGGACAAAATTGTTCTCATCCTCCGCGACAGGCGCGACCGAACAGCAGACAACGGAGTGTGGCTGGCAACTACCAAGGATCGGCACGAGAGCCTGCGCCGTGAGTTCCCGAACATGCGATCGATCCAGGCATTGGGAAAGGGTCTAACCGGCTGGCAGGTCCTTCCAGCCGATGCTCCGGATTTTGAGGAGGCTGCCCTACGCGCCTGTGAACACATCCTGGCTGGAGACCCTCGGATCGGCAAGGCGCCTGGGGCGCGGCGGACCTCGGGATCGCCGGCAGGCCGGAAATCGCCGCCGGCGGTGACTCTCAAACCGCCGGCTGCCGTAGCGCGCCCGCGGCGAGTACGACGGCGGCGATCGCTAACAGGAAGATTCCCCAACTGAACGAAAACGGACTTGCCCCCGCAATCTTGGCGAGGTCGCTGAAGGCCTTGTTTTGGTTTAGGTAGATGGCGATCCAGGCGATCAGAACGTAGGCCAGCGGCGCGGCGTTCAGGTACCGCGCCCAGGCGGTTGGAATGAATGGGGCGGCAAAGGGCGCGAGGATCGCGATGAGGCCAATCATCGAAAACAGGCCATGACTGGTTCCGGACCCCATCAGCGAAAGCACACTGCTGAAATCGGTACCGAGAAGGCTCCAGAATGTGTAGGACTGAGAAGGCCCCCCTCCTCCGCCGGAGAGACCGGCCGCGGGGAACAGGAACCAGACGATCCAGACCAGTACGGCCGCGCCGAAAGCGACCTTGCCCATCCGCGCAGCCATCGCGCCGACGCCCTGCTTAGCGAGTTTGGCGGCTTCCTTGCCGTGTTCCTGGGCGGCGCCACCCAGTAAGTTGAGGCGTTCTTTCGCGAGTTGTTGCGAATCCACTACCGTGATGGCGCAAATGCAGCCGTCGCCGCTGAATGCGAGATCCACGGTTTGATTCGGGGCTGGAGCGACAGGCGATTTCCACACGCCCTCGATCTTGAACTCCAGATGCTTGCCGTTGGCGTAGATGACTCCCGGCGTGGTGTCCGGAACCTTGATGATGGTTCCCCGTGAGCTAGTAACATTCGCGTTGTCCATGTGTTCCCTCCTGTTCGATCGCGTTCCGCGTGTTGACAGTCTATCAAGCGCGGTGACGGTCTCTCCAAGTGTTCCGCCGTCATGTGTGACCCAGAGTACGCTTTTCGCATCGGGCGCGAGAAGGCGTGAGTACCGGCAGGCGCCGCGGAGGAGGAAGAAAAGCGGAGAGTTCCTATTTCGGCTTTTCGATCGCGCGCTCCTCGGCCACCTTGCGGAGGAATGTGAGGACGTGCCGCGCACTATACTGCCGCGAGGATTCCAGCTCTCCGTTATTGGTCAATCCGACGGGTTTGCCGTCAGGACTGAAAAAGCCGGCCGCCGGGACGCCTTTGGCGAGGGTCACACCGAGATCCCTGGCGACCTGGAGATTGGCGTTCATCTCGCCGATGTTGATGCCGACGACCTCAAAGTGCTTCTCCACATAGTCGCGGACGGGCGGTTCATCGAGCCGCGCGTGAAGCACCCGGCAGTCCTCGCACCAGTTGCCGCCGAAGATTACCATCGGCAGCTTGCCGGAGCTCATGGCGCGTTGTCTGGCCTGCTGCAAATCGTACATGGCGTTACCCGGCGGGGGATAAATGTCCGAGGCAGCCAGGGCGGCTGTGAGCGCTTGAAATCCGGCAATGGCGAATATAAGGCGGCGTGTAACTGACATCGGGGGACGATGCAGTCTCCTCCGCAAACATTTTGCATCGGCGGGGTGAAAACAAAGGCGAAGAAGGCAGACGGACCCACGGAGGCAGTGGGTACCCCGGCCCGCCCCCTACCGTGTAGTATTCTGACCTTGCGGGGAGTAACCATCATGAAAAGTCTCTCGTTGGCCCTTTTCACCGTCGCCTGCGCGGTCGCGCAGTCCGTACCGATTCGCGTGGACCTGGCGAATCGCGCCGCGCCCATCGGGTCCATCTGGTCGTTCTTTGGCCACGACGAGCCCAATTACACCTACATGAAGGACGGCCGCAAGCTGCTCTCCGAACTCTCCGCCCTCAGCTCCGTTCCCGTCTATGTCCGCGTCCACAGCCTCCTGGTGACGGGCGATGGCATTGCCGCCCTCAAGTGGGGATCCACCAATGCCTACACCGAGGACGCCTCCGGCCGGCCGATCTACGACTGGACCGTCACCGACCGCATTTTCGACACCTACATCGAGCGGAAAATGAAGCCGCTGGTGCAAATCGGCTTCATGCCGGAGGCTCTTTCCACCCACCCCGAGCCGTATCGCCACCATTGGAAGCCCGGCGACAACTACAACGACATCTATACCGGCTGGGCATATCCCCCCAAAGACTACGCCAAGTGGGCCGAACTGGTCTACCAATGGGCCCTGCATTGCTCACAGCGCTACGGAAAAGCCGAAGTCGAGAGCTGGCTCTGGGAGGTCTGGAACGAGCCTAACGGCGGGTATTGGAGAGGCACGCCCGAGGAATATCACAAGCTCTACGACTACTCGGTGGATGCCGTGCGCCGCGCCATTCCGTCAGCCCGCGTGGGCGGACCCGATTCCACCGGACCCGCCGGCGCCAGCGCCGCAACCTTTCTGCGCAACTTCCTGGAACATGCCCTGCACGGTAAGAACTATGCGACCGGCCAGACCGGCGCGCCGCTCGATTTCGTCAGCTTCCACGCCAAGGGCTCGCCGCGGTTCGTCGAGGGCAGCGTGGTCATGGGCATTGAGAATCAGCTTCGCGACTTGTCCAAGGGCTTCGAAATCGTCGTCTCATACCCTGAGTTGAAGGGCCGTCCGGTCATCGTCGGCGAGTCCGACCCGGAGGGCTGCGCCGCTTGTTCTTCGCGCGTCTATCCCCAAAATTCCTACCGCAACGGCGTGATGTACGCCAGCTACACCGCCGCCGTCATGCCGCGCCACCTGGATCTGGCGGCAAAATACGGCGTGAATCTGCTCGGCGCGGTCACCTGGGCATTCGAGTTTGAGGACCAGCCCTATTTCGACGGGTTTCGCGACCTTGCCACAAACGGCATCGACAAGCCCGTGCTCGATGTCTTCCGAATGCTCGGCATGATGACCGGCGCCCGCGTGGCCGTGGAGAACCCTTCCGCCGCATCTCTCGACGACATGCTGGCGGCCGGCGTCAAGCAGAAGCCCGACGTACACGCCATGGCCAGCGCCGGTGCGCACTCCGCCGCCATCCTCATCTCGAACTACCACGATTCCGCCAAGCCGGGACCGGCGGCTCACATCGACCTTGCCATTTCCGGCCTCCCGCAAGGCCGAGCGCTGCTCGATCATTACCGCGTGGACGACCGGTACAGCAACTCCTACGAACTCTGGAAGCAGATGGGATCGCCCCAGCAGCCCACCCCGGAGCAGTACGAGCAGCTCGAACGGGCCGGCCAGCTCCAGTTATTGGAATCTCCCCGCTGGATCTCGGCCCAGGACGGCAGCGCCCAACTGGAATTCGACCTGCCGCTACACGGCGTCTCCCTGCTGGTGCTCGCCTGGTAGCGCCGGGTTCAAGGGAGCCGCCGCAGCGCCTCTTCGTAGACTTCCCAGGTTTCGCGGACGGCTTTTTCCCACGTGAACAGCCGCGACCGCGCGAGGCCGCGCGCGCTCAGATCCTGCCTTAAGCCTTCGTCGCCAGCCAGGCCACGGAGCGCCGCGATCAGAGCCTCCGAGTTCTCGGGATCCACCAGGATGGCCGCATCGCCTGCCACCTCCGGCAGGGCAGACCGGTTAGACGTAAGCACCGGAGCGCCTCCCGCCATGGCTTCCAGGACCGGCATGCCAAAGCCCTCGTCAAGCGACGGGAAGGCGAATATGGCGGCGCGGGCGTACCACGCCGCCAGACTGTCCGGCTCCACGTAGCCGAGGACGGAGATGCGTTCCCGCGCCGGGCTGCTCTCAATGCGCGCGCGAATCCGGTCCGCGCCGTAGCCAAACGACCCGGCCAGCACGAGCCGCCATTCGCGGTCCAGAGCCTCGAACGCCTCAACCAGCCGCGCCACGTTCTTGCGGGTCTGGATCGCGCCGACGTGGAGTACCACCTTTTCACGCGGCTTGCCGGCGCGGCGCGGATAGGCCAGCGGCCGGATTCCGTGACGCACAACCACCACCCGGGACGCTTCCACGCCCAACAGCGAAACAACCTGGGTCCTGGTGAATTCGGAGACGGCGATCAGGATGCCGGCGCGCTCGGCCGCCTGGCGCGCCTGGGCCGTGAACCGGGCGCGGAATTCAGGGGTGGAATACTCGCCCGTCATGACGAAGAGATCGTGAAACGTGGCGACCGCCCGCCGTAAGGGCAGACGCGGCAGACGCTGATTCAGACCGTGAAACACGTCGGCAAAACGGGGGCCAAGCGGCTCGGCCAGCAATCGCCGCCGCGCGTTCGGCGGCAGCGCGCCGCCCCACGCCCGCAAATAGCGATGCGGGCGGTAGCAGAAGTCGAAGCGCGTTTCGGGATGGGATGCGGCCATTCCGAGCAGGATCTCGCGGGAATATAGGCCCACGCCGGAAAGCTGCTCGCCGATACTGTAGGTTGCGTCCAGCGCGATTTTCAAGCCAGCTTGTATTCTTTCATCTTTCGATACAGCGTGGTGCGGCCGATTTTCAGCAGGTGCGCCGCCTTTCCCCGCTCGCCTGCGGTCGCCTCCAACGCATTGCGAATGGCCTGCGCCTCGCTTTGTGGGAGGGAAATCACCGGGCTCCTGGGCAGCAGGGTGAAGCCTTCGGCCGGGGTGCTCTGGACGGCGCTCGAAAGACGATCGAGCGTGGAGGCCGCCAGGTGATTCTGCAGCGCCGAAGGGAGTTCGCAAAGCTGCAAGGCGCCTTCCGAGTGCAGGGCGGCCATGCGGTCGATGGCGTGCTTGAGTTCCCGCACATTGCCCGGCCAATCGTAGGAGAGCAGGACGGCGCAGACCGCAGCGTCAGGGTGGAAATCCGGAAGGCCGGCGGCCTGGCCCACGCGGAGAAAGTGATCCACGAGTTGCGGGACGTCTTCTTTGTGGTCGCGCAGCGGCGGCAAGTGAATCGGGAACACGTGCAAGCGGTAGAACAGGTCCCGGCGAAACCGGCCAGCCGCGACTTCCGCCTCCAGATCCCGGTGGGTGGCGGCGATAATGCGCAGATCGACTTTGCGCGACTGCACCGCGCCGACCGGCCGGAATTCGCGTTCCTGGATGAGCCGTAGCAGCTTAACCTGCATCTCGAGCGGCAGATCCCCGATTTCGTCGAAGAAGGCGGTCCCGCCATCGGCCAGTTCCACCAGCCCCTTCTTGCTCTCCACGGCGCCGCTGAAGGACCCTTTCACGTGTCCAAACAGCTCGCTCTCCATGAGCGTTCCCACCAGCGAGCCGCAATCGATAGGCACGAACTGGCCTTGTGGGTTAGCCTGGTGAATCGCGCGGGCCACCACCTCTTTACCGGAACCGCTTTCGCCCAGTAGCAGGACCGGGAGGCGGTTTCTGGAAGCCTTGTCGATGAGCCGGCGGACCGCTCCGATCTTCGACGACGATCCAACCAGCGAGTGGACCGCATCCGCCACGGGGGCCGTCATATTTTGTTCACCGATCAATTCGTACGACGAAGCCGGCGATATTCTCAACAGAATTTTCGCGGATGCGTTGCGCGAGGGCCTCGGCACCCTCCTGGGTTGCCTCGGCGCCCACCAGGACGCGCCACACGTCAGGATTTTCGGAACGCAGCACAACCTTGGCGGAGCCATAGCGAGCGGCCATCTGCGTGCACAATCGGTCCGCGTTGGCGCGCTGGGTGAAAGCACCCACTTGAACCGCAAAGAGCGCGGGCGGAACGGTCTGAGGCTCCCGGATCACCACCATGCGCACCCGCCCCGTGCCGGGACCGATCAGGTCGATTTGCTTTGCCGCCGCGTGGGAGAGGTCGATGATGCGGCCGTCGACGAAGGGGCCGCGGTCGATGATCCGTACCTCCACGGTCTTCCGATTCGCCAGGTTCTCCACTCGGACCCAAGTGTTCAGGGGCAGTGTACGGTGGGCCGCTACCAACGTCTCCATGTCGTAGATCTCGCCATTGGCGGCTCGCCGGCCGTGATAGGGATAACCGTACCAACTTGCCACGCCGGTCTCGGTGTATCCGGGGCGGACGGCGGGGGGTGGAACGGGGGATCGCGCGCGCTGCTTATGGGCGCAGCCGGAGGCGGCCAACGCGGCAACGACCAGCGCCACGAGAGCGGTCCGGTGGGCGGCCAACATTGCCTCGATTATGGCACGGGAGCCGCGAGACGGAAATATCATGGGAGCAGATGGAACTTTTCGCCCCGCGCGGACAATACTGTATGGTGGCATTGCAACGCCGCTCGAAACTCCTGGAGGCTGGCCGATGAAGAAGAGCGTGTTGGTTTTCGGATTCTGCGCTGTAGCGACCCTGTTCGCGCAGGGACCGGGTAGAGGTCCTGGCCGCATGGGGCCCGGCGGCCCCGGAGGGATGATGGGAATGGGGCGTGGGGGCGAGATGGCTCGCACCATCGCCGGCGCCCCTTACTCCGCCGTGGAAGCCACCGAAAGCACGCAAACGCTTCCGAACGGCAACGTGATTTCGCGAACGACCCAGTCGAATGTGTACCGCGACGGGATGGGGCGCGTCCGCACGGAAACCACGCTGCCGCAGCGGGGACCCGCGGCGGGACAGACGGCCGGGCAGACGCCGCGCACGTTCATCAGGATCCTCGATCCGGTGGCGGGAGTGTCGCGTGAGCTCGATCCGGAAGCCAAGGTATCGCGCGAAATGTCGATGCCCAATCTCGCCGGACGCGGGGACGTCAACGGCGCGCCTGGCGGCCGCGGTCCCCGGCCCGATGGCGCGGCTCGGCCCAATCCCAGGGGCCCCGCGGCCGACCCCAACGTGGCTATTGAATCCCTGCCGGCGCAGAGCATCAACGGCGTGCTGGCGACCGGCACGCGCGTGACGCGCACGATTCCGGCGGGCCAGATCGGCAACGCGCAGACGATTCAGACGGTGCGGGAAACCTGGGTGTCTACCGACCTCAAGGTGACCGTGCTGGTCCGGGAAAGCGACCCGCGTTTCGGGACCACCACCACGCAGTTGACCAACATCGTGCGGGCTGAGCCCGACCCGGCCCTGTTCCAGGCGCCGGCGGACTATACGGTGGTCAAAGGCGGGCGCGGTCCGGGCCCGATGGGTGGCCGGGCGCCGAACCGCCAGGCAAACTAATGGTGTGCGGCGACCGCTCTCTTACGTTCGCGGCTCGGTTCGAAGCGCTTGATTTTGCAGAGCCGCGAACGTAAGAGAGCGGTTTCACGGGCGCTCTGGGTACTTGGCATTCTGCTTGCCGCACTACAATAGATCGCCCGTGGCGCTTGAAGTCGGTTAGAATCGTCCAAGGGCGCCATGCTCGAGAACATCAACCTCAAGGCGAAGCTTTCACACAACGACTATAAGCAGGCGCTTCCCGCCCTGCAGCGCCGGCTTTACGACCTCGAAAGGGCGTGCTGGGAGCAGGGTATACCCAGTATCATCCTGTTCGAAGGCTGGGACGCTTCCGGCAAGGGCACGGCCATCGCCGCTTTGACGCAGCGGCTGGACCCGCGCGGCTTCAAGCTCTACCCCATCACCGCTCCGCGCACTTATGAGCAGCAGCGGCCCTGGCTGTGGCGGTTCTGGCTGAAGGTTCCCAACAAAGGCGAGATGGTCATCCTCGACCGCAGTTGGTACGTTCGCGTCCTCGACGAGCGCGTGGAGCGCGCCATCCCCGAGAAGGCATGGCGCGACGCTTATCGCGATATCGTCGAATTCGAAGGGATGCTCGCCGCCGATGGCGCCGTCATCCTCAAGTTCTTCCTGCACATTTCGAAGAAAGAGCAGCAGGCGCGGTTCCGCGCTCTCGAAGGCGATCCGCTCGAAGCCTGGCGGGTCACGGACGCCGATTGGGCGCGTCACAAGCAATACAAAGAGTATCTGGCCGCGGTCGAAGAGATGCTGGAGCTGACCGAATCGGAATTGGCGCCATGGACCATCGTCGCGGCTACTTCGAAGTGGTACGCGCGCAGCAGGATCTTCGAGACGATCGTCGCGGCCCTGGAAAAGCGTCTCGGCGCGAAGGCGCCGAAAGCCACTGAGATTCCCAAGGCGACGGCCAAGGACGCGGAGCTGCGCGCGGCTATGGACTCGCTGGGAGCGGAGGGGATCTGATGCTCGAAACGCTCGATCTCACGCGTAAGCTCGATCGCAAGGCCTACGTTCGCGAAGTGACGCGGCGCCAGATCCAGCTCCGCGAATTGGGTTACCAAATCTACCTTCGGAAACGCCCCGTGATGATCCTGTTCGAAGGATGGGACGCTTCCGGCAAGGGCGGGGCTATCAAGCGAATCACCGAAAAGCTGGACCCGCGCGGCTACGTGGTCTATCCCATTGCCGCTCCGCAGGGCGAGGACAAGACGCGCCACTATCTCTATCGTTTCTGGCGCCGGCTGCCCGAGAAGGGGCAGATCGCCATCTTCGACCGCTCCTGGTATGGCCGCGTGCTGGTGGAACGGGTGGAAGGCTTCGCCACCGAGGCGGAATGGACGCGCGCCTATAAGGAGATCGATTCCTTCGAGCGCCAGTTGAAGAGCTTCGGGACCATCCTGGCGAAGTTCTGGGTTCATATTTCCGGGGATGAGCAGCTTCGCCGTTTCGAGGAACGCAAGGCCATCGGCTACAAGGCTTGGAAGCTGACCGACGAGGACTGGCGCAACCGGCGCAAGTGGGGCGCCTATGAGGAAGCCGCCGAGGACATGCTGGTGAAGACCAGCACACGCACCGCGCCATGGAGCCTGGTGGAGGGAAACGACAAGTATTGGGCGCGCACCAGGGTCCTCGGAAAGCTGGTGGAGATTCTGGCCAAGGAACTCGACTACCGGCCCGCCGACCCGCTGAAGCGCGCATCCAAGAAGTAGCGCCTGCCCGTTTTGGGCATTTTGCCCAAAACCTAAGGGGGGCCAACCTAGAATCAGCAAGTTACGGGCGGGGCTTGGGCATTTGCCCAAATCGCATCCCAAGCGAGCGTTTTTTCGGCAGCCTGATAGAATGGCGTTGTCGCCTATGACACATGCCAGCCGCCGAAGCTTTCTGCAATCCGCGGCCGCCGCGGTCGCGTGGCGGGCCGTTGCCCAAACGCCCTCACCGCGCAAGATGCGCGTGGGAGTGGTGACCGGCGTCTCCGCCGATCCTGAGGCCGATATCAAGCGGGTCCACGACCTTGGCTTGCCCACCTGCCAGGTTTCGCCCAGTGCGCTCGATAGCGCCTCCGCCGCGAAACTGCGCCAGGTGCTCGACCGGTACGGCGTGGAAGCCACGTCGGCCATCGGAGGCGGACCGGGCCGCGAGGTCTACGACTTTTATCAGGGACCGCTGACCATCGGACTGGTACCCCGCGACACGCGCGCCGCACGCATCCAACAGCTTCAACGCGTGTCGGATTTCGCTAAGATGGCGGGAATCCCGGGCGTGCAGAGCCATTGCGGCTTCATCCCGGAGAACCCCAACGACCCGCTCTACGGGGAAGCGGTGGAAGCCATCCGCACCGTGGCGCAATACTGCGCGAAGAACGGCCAGACCTTCCGCTGCGAAACCGGGCAGGAAACGCCCATTACGCTGGTGCGCGCCATCCACGACGTCGGCCTGGATAACGTCGGAGTGAATTTCGACCTCGCGAACCTCATCCTATACGGCAAGGCGAATCCGCTGGACGCCGTGGACATATTCGGGAGCCTGATTCTGGGCGTACACGCCAAGGACGGGCTGTATCCAACCGACACGCGGAAGCTGGGAGAAGAGGTTCCCATCGGACAAGGCAAGGTGGACTTCCCCGGGATTGTGGAGCGGCTGCGCAAGCTGGGCTACACAAATCCCCTGACCATCGAGCGCGAGATCCGGGGCGAGAAGCAGACCGCCGATATCCTGGCCGCGAAGGCCTACCTGGAACGCCTGATCGGCTGACGGCGCTCAGCGTGGGAACAGCCTCACGAAGAGGACGCCGTGGCGGGGGACCTCGGCGGCGTAACTGCCGGAAACGGTTCCGAGGTCCTTCTGGCGCCACACATCGCGTGCGCGCCGGTCTCCCTTGAGGCCCAGGTCCGCCCACGTCGCGGCGATTCGGCGCGGGGATTCGCTCAAGTTGAAGAGGCCCAGCGCGACCGAGCCGTCCTGCATGGGCTTCGCCAGCACGAACTCGTCGTCGGTTTGGCGCACGACGCGGGCCTGCTTACCCAGGGCGTCCTGATCGACGGCGATCACCTCGGCGTTGCAGAGCACGTTCACGCTGAAATCGTCGAGGTAGTTCATGTCGCCGGAGAAGATCAACGGCGCGGCCATCAAGGACCACATCGACATGTAGCTGTACTGCTCGTCGGCGGTGAGCGAGGTTGGCGTGGGCGGGTCGGTGAAGCGGTTGGCGTTGCCCACTGAGCCGATCAGGATGTAATCGGGGTCGTTCCAGCGGCCGGGTGCGGCGTAATCGGCGTGCTCGGCGTTCTTGAATCCAATGGAATAGAAACCGGGCAGGCGCGCGCTCTTTTCGAGGCCCAGATCTCCGGTGGTGCGCCAGCAGTTGCCGCCCACGGAGCCGCCCCACTTCCACACCTCGTTCATGCCGTACTGGCAGAGGTTGAAGACGACGTCCCGGTCGAGCTTGGCGAGAATGCCGCCCATCAGCTCATAGGGGCGCATGCGGTCTTCCAGAGTTTGGCCGCCGGCCACGCGTTCGTAGCTGCACCAGTCGTACTTGAGGAAGTCAAACCCCCATTGGGCGAACTGGCGAGCATCGGCTTCCTCATGGCCGTTGGAGCCGGTGAACCGGCCGCAGGTGAGCGGACCGGGAGAGGTGTAGATGCCAGCCTTCAGTCCCCGGGAGTGGATGAACGCCGTGAGGGCCGGCATGTCCGGAAAGCGGCGGTTGGGGCGGATGGAGCCGTCGGCGGTGCGAGGTTCTCCGCCGAGGTCGGCGTCCGTGGAGCCGGGCTTCACCATCCAACAGTCGTCGATGTTGACGTACTGGTAGCCGAAATCGGCCATGCCCGAAGAGACCATGGCGGAGGCGGCGCGGCGGACCAGGTCGGCGGTGATGTGGTCGTAGTGCGTGTACCAATCGTTCCAGCCCATGGGCGGAGTGAGGGCGAGCGCGCTGCCCACCACGATTTTGAAGGGCCGAGTGGCCGCGCCGCGCGAATTCTGTGCGCGCAGCGTCACGGCGTACTCCCCAGCCTTCCCCGGCGCGGTTCCGGTGACGATGCCGGTGGCCGGGTCGAGCCGCAGCGATGCCGGCAATCCCTGGGCGCTAAAGCGCATGGGCCGGTCGCCAGTGGCGGGGATGCGGTAAAGGAACGGGTGGCCGGGGCGGGCGCCGTAAACGGTGGGACCGTTCATCTTCGGTGAGGGGCCGGGCTTGGGCGTAAGGATGTACTTGCCGGAAGCGGCGGGCTGGGCGGCGGAGGCGATGCCGGCGAGCATCAGCAGCGCCCCGGAAAGCACCCGAAGCCGTGCGATTTGCGGGAAGGCCATTGCGAGCTCCAGGATAACCTGGAACTCTCGCGCTATGCTTCAATGGGTTCGGATATAGGATGAAACGCTATCTCTTGATCTTGTGCCTCTCTTTGCCGCTGTTCGCTACAACGGCGGAAGAACTGCCGGCCTGCCTGGCGCAACCGCAAGCTCTGAAATCCGATTGGCTGGTATCCGGGGTTGCCGCGCATGCCGTGGTCTGCCGCGGCGCGCATCGGAATGAAATCGAGATGTCCAACGGACTGATCCGGCGGGCGTGGAGGCTGGCGCCCGATGCGGCCTCTGTGGCATTCGATAACCTGGATACCGGCGCGGCGCTGCTGCGCGGCGTCAAGCCTGAAGCCGCCGTCACGCTGGACGGGCATCCATACAACGTCGGCGGACTCTTAGGCCAGCCGGATTACGCCTATCTTCGCCCCGAATGGCTCGACCGGATGACGGCCGATCCCGCGGCCTTCCACTTTACCGGCTTTGAGACCGGGAAAACCGTGGCGCGGCTCGAATGGAAACGCGTGCGGCGTGCGGACGATCTTCCGTGGCCGCCGCCCGGCGCATCGCTGATTCTCCGTTTCGAGCACGCGGACCTCAAGGGCATCGCCATTCTGGTTCACTACGAGATGTTCGACGGCATCCCGCTGCTGGCGAAGTGGCTGGAGGTCCGCAATGGCAGCCAGCGGCCGGTCACGGTCAACAAGTTCACTAGCGAGATCCTGGCCGCCGTGGAATACGAATCGCAAGTGGAGATCCCCGGCGTCTCTGAAAACCCGTACATTCAGGTGGAGACGGATTATTCCTTCCTGGCGACCCACGCGGGAAGCGGGAGTAACAAGGTAGCCAACTGGGTCCCTGACACGCAATACATGACTCAAGTGAATTACAAACGGGACGCGCCCCTGATGCTGGAGACTAGGCCGTCGCTGGGACCGGCGCAGGTTGTGGCGCCAGGCGGCGCCTTCGAAACTTTTCGCATCTTCGAGTTGATTCACGACAACACGGAGCGGGAGCGCCGCGGGCTGGCAGTGCGGCGCATGTATCGCACGCTGGCGCCGTGGACCACCGAGAACCCGATCCTGATGCATGTTCGCAACGCCAGTCCGGAGGCCGTGAAGCTGGCCATCGACCAGTGCGCGGCGGTGGGCTTCGAGATGGTCATCATGAGTTTCGGCAGCGGCTTCAACATCGAGAACGAAGACGCGGCTTACCTGGCGCAGGTCAAACAGCTTGTGGATTACGGCAAGAGCAAGGGCGTGGAGTTGGGCGGCTACTCGCTGCTGGCGAGCCGCAAGATCGACGCCGACAACGACGCGATCAACCCGGCGACAGGCAAGCCGGGCGGCGCCATCTTCGGCAATTCGCCGTGTCTCGGCAGCCGGTGGGGCATCGAGTATTTTCGCAAGGTGCGGTCTTTCATCGAGAAGACCGGCATCGCCGTGCTGGAGCATGACGGCTCTTATCCGGGCGATGTCTGCGCTTCCACCACGCATCCCGGACACCGCGGCCTGGAAGACTCGCAGTGGACGCAGTGGAAGACCATCTCGGACTTCTATGCATGGTGCCGCGCGCGCGGCGTATACCTCAACGTGCCCGACTGGTATTTTCTGGAAGGCTCCACGAAGGAGGCCATGGGCTATCGCGAGACGAATTGGTCGCTTCCGCGGGATCGGCAGATTCTGCTGGGACGCCAGAACATTTTCGATGGCACGTGGGAGAAGGCGCCCAGCATGGGATGGATGTTCGTGCCGCTGGTTCAGTATCAGGGCGGCGGCGAAGCCGCAACGCTGGAGCCTCTGCGCGATCACCTGGACGCCTACGGCGCGCACCTGGCGCAGAACTTCGCTTCCGGCGTGCAGGCGTGCTATCGCGGCCCGCGCTTGTACGACTCAGACGAGACCGAGGCCCTGGTAAAGCACTGGGTGGATTTCTATAAGCGCCACCGCGCCATTCTGGATTCCGACATCATTCACGTGCGCCGGCCCGACGGACGGGATCTGGACGCGATCCTGCACGTCAATCCTAGACTGCCCGAGAAGGGATTGGCCGTCATCTATAACCCGCTCGACCAGGAGATCGGGAAGACCGTGACGCTGCCGCTGTATTATACCGGCCTCGCTAAGTCGGCTCTGATCCGCGAGCAGGAGGGAAAACCGAGGCGTTACGATCTTGACCGGAAATACCGCGTGGAAGTGCCAGTCAAAGTACCGGCGCGCGGGCTGACTTGGCTGGTCATCCAGTAGAGAGCGGCGGTTACTGTAACTCCGGCGGTACGGGGATGGTCACCTTTTCGGAGGCGGCCCATTCCGTGCCTCTTGCCAGGGTGACGGCGAATCCGGCGCTCTTCATGGCATCGGCGTCATGCCCCAGGGCGGTAACGAATACGCGCCCCTTGCCATAATTCACGGTCCAGAGCATCGGCTCGGCGATTCCGGTTCCCACCAGCGGCTGCCGTTCGTTCTGCGGGTAACGAGAGTGATCGTCCCAAGCCGTGGCCAGCACGTGGAAAGTGCCCGCCGGCTGCCATTTCAGATTTGCGTACAACTCGTCGTTGGCCTGCGGAAAGGCGGTCTTCAGACCGCGCGTGATAGGGTGGTCGCGGTCCTGGACGGTGATGGTAAAGTCGTGGCGCGCGGAGTGGTGGCCATTGTTCGTGCGCCAGTTGCCGGCGCAGATCTGGTCGTACTCCGTCCACCCTTCGAAGGCCGCGAGCGAAAAGTGATACACCACCAGACCCTTTCCAGCGCGGACGAAGTTTAGAAGAGCAGCGTCGGTTTGTTCGCCCCAGCGCTGGTCCGGACGCTTATTGTCGTAGTAGTTCAGAAGGACGACGTCGTAGGGCGCCAGCGTGTTTGCCCCGGCGCCGCGAAACTCCTCGGTGACGCGCACTTCGAAACGGCCGGTGTCTTCCAGGATCTTGCGCAGCACGGGCGTGGTGGAGCGCCAGTCGTGCCCCGTGGTGTTTTGGCCGGTGACGATGAGGACTTGGAGTTTGGCGGGTGGCGGCGCTTGCGGTCCGTTCTGTCCCAGCGCCAGCCCGGCTACAACACACGTAAGGGCCAGGGTTTGGAAGCGTTTCATGGCGGCCTCCTTGAAGAAGGAGTATTGTAACGCGGCGCAGCCGGCGCTTATTGTTTGTCGAGGACCAATTTCTGTTCGCCCTCGCCCATGGCGCTCTTGAACGTGCGTGTGAGGGTCAACGTTTTGCCGTCCGCGGAGAGGTCCCACTTCTCGGACATGGTGAATTCATTGTCCCCGAATTGGCCCTTGCTATCGATCGCCAAAGTATCGCCATCCCATTTCAGAGTGCTTTTCATAGACGCACCGCCGTAGACCTCGTTGGTACACTCCTTGCCATCGGTGGTGTAATTGGCCTGCATGTCGAAGTCGCCCATATCGCTCGATTGCTTAATAGCGGTTGTGAGCTTAGGTTCTTCGTGAGTGACTTTCATAGTCATCGAACTGGGCGCGGGCATCTGGCCGAAGGTGCTCTTGGCAGCGTTCAACTTCCAGTCGCCGCTAAAATTCGGTTTCGCGAGGGCGGGCAAGGCCGCCATCGCCAGGACTGCTAGAATCGCAAAAAGCTTTTTGGACATCATGTTTGCCGGTTCCTGAGGAAAGCATACAGGCGCTATTTGTCTATGTCAACCCTTCGGAAGGCAGGCGGGCCCACCAGCGGCGTGGGCGCCCCGGCCCGTCCCAACGGGTCACTTCATCTCGATCGCAATGCTCGCCGGCTTCAGCCCGGCCGCCTCAGCCCGCAGTGTCGCCGATCCCGCCGCCCCCTTGGGTCTGACGATCGCCAGACACCTGCCGCGGAATGTCTTGAGGTGCAGTTGGCGGAAGCTATAGATGTCCTTCGGGCTGGCATTTGCGGCGGCGGCGATTTCCGCGGCCCCGCCGATGCTGAAGCTCACAGGCGCAACGGCGTCCGGCACTAATTGGTCCGCCTCGTCCAGCACCTCGAGAGTCACGTAGGACAAATCGTTGCGGTCCCGCCGGATAGACGCCCGATCGGCCGACAATCGCAATTTCGATGGCTTACCGGCAGTCTTAAAGGTCAACGCCGCGATCTGGACGCCCTTCGAAAATGCGATGGCCGTCAGCTCGCCGGGAGTGTACGCCGTCTCGAACTCCGCCTTCTGCTCGGACTCGGGTGAAACCGCCTTGGTCCCGATTTCCTTCCCGTTCACCGACAAACGGATCTCATCGCCCGAGGAGTACACGCGTACCTTTACGGTCTTGCCCTCGGCGCCGGGCCACGTCCAACTCCTTAACTCCTCGGACCAACCCCATCGCGTGACCACTTCGCTGCGGCCCGCTGGAACGGGACGCTGGACAGCCATTTCCAGTTTGCTGAGTCCCCAGAAGACGCGGCGGGGATACCAGGCCGGTTTGGGCTGGCCGATCAGATCGATATCGCCGGAGTTGGCGTTGAACCACGGGAACCCGACGGTATTCATCATCATCTGCGTCGCAGTCGCCCCCGGCGTATTCAATTGCGCATTGCCAACCGCCGACTCGCCCAGATAGTCCATGCCGGTCCACAGGAAGTCGCCGATCACGCTGGCGTTGCTCTCCACATTTCGCCAGGTGGCATAGCTATAAAAAGGGTACGACTCGGTCCCGAGGATCACGCGTTGCGGATGACGGCCGTGTTCGTCCGCCCAGGAACGCCACATATAGTTGTACGCCGCGATGTCATATTGTTGGACCGCCGCTTCAACCGGCGCCGTGCCGCCCGCGCCCATAATCCCCCCGTTAACGGCGGCGGTGACCGGCCGGGTTGGGTCCAGACTCCTGATGCAATCGAGCAGTTGTTTTGCGATCTCGACGCCGCGGGGATCCATACGCTCGGGGATCTCGTTCCCGACGCTCCAAAGGATCACGCTCGGATGATTGCGGTCGCGCATCACCATCGCACTGAGGTCCCGTTGCCACCACTCCTTGAAGTACAGATGATAGTCATCCGGGGTCTTCGGGCGTTCCCACTGGTCAAATGCTTCGTCCATGACCAACATGCCAAGGCGGTCGCACGCATCGAGAAACGCCGCCGACGGCGGATTGTGGCTGGTGCGGATGGCATTGAAGCCGTGCGCCTTCATCAGCTCGACGCGGCGCTCCTCGGCCCGGTCGATGGCGCAGGCGCCAAGCATGCCGTTATCGTGGTGCAGGCATCCTCCCTTGAGCTTCAGGCCTTCCCCGTTGATGCGCAGGCCGTGTTCCGCATCCATCTGCACCTTTCGGATGCCGAAGGTCGTCGAGGCGGAGTCAGCCGTTTTGCCGGCGGTCAGGAGTTCCACATTCGCGCGGTAGAGTCGCGGAGTGGAGGGCGACCACATTTGCGGCGCGGCGACGGAAATGGACTCTTCGATCGCCGCGCTTCCGCCGGCGGCAACGGTGCGCCGCACCTCGCGCGTCCCGGCGCTCACGTTTTTCGAATCGAAGATGCGGATACGGGCGATGACATCCCGCTCCGCCTGGCCCCGGTTTTCGATCTCCAGAGCGACATTGACTGCGGCGCTTTCCCGTGAAACTTCCGGGGTGGTCACGAACAGGCTCCAGAGCGGCACGCGCACCGGGTCCGTAACATTCAGCCAGACATGGCGGTAAATGCCGGAGCCGGAGTACCAGCGAGCGGTATGCCCCACGTTTCGAACGCGCACGGCCAGCACGTTCTCGCCAGTCCGATGGAGATGAGGCGTCAGGTCGTAGGCGAAGGCCGTGTACCCGTAAGGATGCGTGCCGAGTAGCGCGCCATTCAGCCAGACGTCACTATTCATATAGACGCCATCGAAGACAATTTCCACCTGGCCATCGGCCGGCACGGCGGCGGCGGTGAAGCGCTTGCGGTACCAGCCGATTCCGCCAACGAACCAGCCGAACATCGCCCCGGGGCTCAGTTCCGTGTCGAAAGGTCCCACGCGAATCGGCGTTGGCGTGCCGCCCCACTGGCTGCCTTCGCCATTTGCATCGAAGGGGCGCGGCGGCAGGTCCTCGATGCTGAAATCGTGCGGCAGGTCGAGTGTCCGCCAAGTCGCGTCGTCAAAGCCCGGTTGCTCCGCGCCGGAAGCATCTTCGCGAAGGAATCGCCAGCCTTCATCGAATGGCTGATTGCGTTTGCCCGGCGCCACAACGGCCTGAGAACCAATGGCGGAACCTCGGCCGGGACCGTGGGTTTGGGCGGTGAGAGGCGCGGCCATCATTGCAAGGGTCTTGAGCGCGTCCCTGCGAAGCCATCCGTCGTCGCGTTTCATTTGTCCACCTCGACCAGCGCCAGCCCCGACGGAGGCAGATCCAACGTCAGCTCGCCCTTCTGAATCGCATGTCTCTCCGGCAATGGCAAAGTCGCGGCATCCCGCAGCTTCTGTATCTCCGCGGCGGTCGGATACTCCGGACCGCCCATTTCCTTCCAGGCCGGCAGCGCGGAGCCTTTCAACATGTCGATCGAAGTCACCCTCGCATGCGTGTTCCCGAGGCCCGTGAAATGCAGGGTCAAGCTGAGAGGGTCGCCGTCCATTTCGGTCTTCGCTTGAGCCACCGGGTCCAACCCGGTTCCTGCCGCGGAGGTTCCTCCCTGCCGCGCTAACTTCGTCGGCAGGTTCCATACCAGGGTGGCTCGCGAGCCATCGGCGCGCTCCGTGGCCAGGACCGGACCGTCCGCGGCGGAGAGCCGCCGGTCGCCCAACCGATGCAGCAGGGTGAACGCGTGGAGCGAAGGCCGGGCCACGCCGCGCTGGCCGATCATCCCGAAGGTCGAGTTGAAGAACTGCATGATGGGAGCCATCTCTTCGAAAACGTTCGAGAAGGTCCAATACGACATCGTTTCGGCCAGGCCGGCGCAGTCTCGCACTGTCTGCGCGATGAAAGCGGGGTTCTGCGACGCCCACTCCGTGATGAGCAGCGGCAAGTTGGGCATTTTCGAGGAGCGGATCTGGTCGCGGCACTGCGCGAGCGCCTTCGGCATCACCTGTTCCATGGGCCAGGCGTTCGCTTTTCCGAAGATCGTCTGCTGAGGATCGCTGGCATAGATGTGAGTCGAGACGAAGTCCAAAGGCGCGTTGTGGCTGGCGCAGTACTCGATGAAGGGCGGAATCCAGGCGACTTGAGCGGTGGATGGACCGCCCACGGGAATATGCTGGTCCACGGACTTCACGGCCATCGCGGTTTGCCTGTAAAGCTCGAAATACTGGTCTTGCGAGCCGGCGAAGAAGTAACGCAGGTTCGGCTCATTCCAACATTCAAATTGCCACTGACTTACTTCGGAAATGCCGTACCTCTTCACGCAGTGCGCGGTGAAGGCGCGTATCAACTGCCCCCAGTAATCCATATTTGCGGGCGGCGTAACGTTGCCCCTGTAGAAGAATATAGTGCTCTGACCGCTGGCCATGCGGGACGGCATGAAACTAAGTTCGACGAACGGCTTCACGCCTAACTCCAACAGCTTGTCGAAGACCTCCGAGATGTAGAGGAAGCTGAACTCGGGTCCCTGGGGGCCGGCGGCGCGGAAGACGCCCATTTCGTCATCGAACAGCCCATGACATCGCACGGATTTGACGCCGGTGAGTTCCCGCACCCGGGCGAGATCCTGCTGCCACTGCGAGCGAAAGGCCACCGCGGTCCGGTCGGATCCTACCGTCTTCTCCCAGTAATGCGGAAAGGGACTTGTCTTACCGCGCAAATCGATTTCGACGCGCTTAGAAACCGGGTTGGTTTGAGATGCCGCCTGACCGGCTGAACCGGCCATCGCTGCAACAGCGCCCAAGAAACTCCTTCTGTCCATCGAGTTACTCTCCTTGTCCTTATTTCGCCCTCGTCGCTATGAAATCCCCGTCGACGCCGGCTTCGACCACGGTAACTGTTCCAAGGACCTTGTCATCCGCAACCAGCGTTCCCGTGTAATCGAGAGTTACCGTGTCATTGCCTTCCTTGGTCTGGAGTCGCATGGTGACTTTCTTGCCCTCGACCGTCCCAATCGCTGCGACAGTCACCTGGCCATCGGTGCAGGTCCCCTTCAGCTCCTGTTGTTGCTGCTCGAAAGTGCAGGTCCGGTCGGTCTCATTCCCGAATACGTTGTTGTGGAGTTTCCACTCGCCGGTGAGCGAGGGCGGGTCCGCGGCAACTCCCCCCGCTATCGCGAAAATAACCGCGACCAGAAACGGTTTCATGACGTCACCGGCTCCGCGCGTTGGTAATGGTGACCGGCTCCGACAACGCGATATCCGCCGACGACGTGCCTAACATCACCTTGAAGGCGCCGCCGACGGTGGTCCAAGTCTGCGTGGCCGAATCGAAGATGGCAAATGGGTGGTTCGCCGCGGCGGGATTAATGGTTAGCTCCACCTGCCGCTTTTCGCCGGGCCGCAGTTGCACCTTTTCGAACGCGACGAGTCGTTTTGGCGGCTCACCGGCAGCCGCCGGAAATTCAAGGTACACCTGCGGCGCTTCGGCGCCGGCCACTTTGCCCGTGTTATGGACAGAGAACCGCACCTGGATGGGCCGGGTTCCGTCGCTAGTCTTCGGCGTGACGGATAAGCCCGACAGCGCGAACGTGGTGTAGGACAGGCCGTAGCCGAAAGGAAACAGCGGCGCGATGCCCTGCGCGTCGAACCAGCGATAACCGATGCGCAGCCCTTCCGAGTAGGTGACGTTCCGGCGCCCGTCTTTCACCACGCCGGGAAACTGTTCGGGCGTACGAGCGGGCAGGTCGGTCGCCAGGCGCGGAACCGTGACCGGCAACTTGCCCGAAGGGTTCGCGAGGCCGAACAGCAGGCGTGCGGCGATGTTGCCGTCCTCCTGTCCCGGGAACCACGTTTCGAGGACGGCCGGGACGCTGTCGATCCAGGGCATGAGCACGGCGGCATTGTCCTTCAACACCACCACGGTGCGAGGATTCGCCGCTGCGAGCGCGGCAATCATCGCGTCCTGGCCCTTGGGCAATCCGATGCCGGGTAGGTCGCGGCCTTCCGCGCTGAGGATACCGGCGAGCACAACGACTACGTCCGCCGAGCGCGCGGCATCCACCGCGGCCGCCAGGTCGCTGTTGTCGTCGGCGACCACCGTCAGGCTAGCAGTGGCCGGCGAATTGAGCGAGGCCAGCGCTTTCTTCATCCCCTCAAGCGGCGAAACCGTGTAATAAGGGATCACTTCGGAACTGCCACCGCCGCCGTCCACCGATCGGGAAGCATACTCAGCCTTTCCGATAAGCGCGATGGCGCGCACCGCCTTGGCGTCGATGGGCAGCAGCGGCCCCTTGTTCTTCAGCAGGACGGCCGATTGCTCACCGATCCGGGCGGCCAGAGCGCCATCGCGCGCCACATCAACGGGCGCTTGCGCTACGGGCCGGTCGAAGATGCCCATGCGGAACATCTGCGTGTAGCGGCGCGCCAGAGCCTGGTCGATGTCGGACTGGGCAATATCGCCCTTGGCGAGCGCAGCCTTGAGGTTCTCCGGCGTGAACCACGTCGCGTACCCCCGGGCCGCAGGGCCCATTTGTACGCCCGGCATCTCATGGTCCATCCCGGCGCGCAGCGCGGCTAGGCTTTTGACGGCGAAGAAGTCCGACTGTATGTAGCCCTTGAATCCCCACTGGCCGCGCAGTATGTCGGTGAGAATGTGTTTGTTCTCGCACATCTGGCTGCCGTTCACGCTGTTGTACGAGCACATGAACGCCGCGACTTCGCCCTCTTTGGCGGCCATTTCGAAGGGCAGCAGATAGATCTCGTGCAGCACGCGGTCGTCGATGATGGCGTTCAACGACATGCGGTCGGTTTCCTGGTCGTTGCCGACGATGTGCTTGGGCATAGCGATCACGCCGTGCGCCTGGATGGCGCGGATTTCCGCCACCGCCATGGACCCGGAAAGGAAGGGGTCCTCACCCAAATACTCGAAATTGCGCCCGCCCTGCGGCATGCGCGCCATGTTGATGCCGGGCGCTTCCACAACATTCAAAGCCAGATTGCGCGATTCGAGGCCGATGACGTCTCCGAATTGAGCCGCCACGGACCGCTCGAATGAAGCGGCCACGGCGATAGCGGAGGGCAATGCGGTCGCCTTTGCAGACATCGCGCTGACGAACGCCGCCACCGGAACGCCTGGCGTGTTCGGCGGAACGCAGTCGTTCTGCCCGACGCCCAGGGGCCCGTTCGTGATGCGGAGCGTGGGGATTCGCAGCCGCGGCACGCCCGGCACGTGCCGGGCCCCGTAGCACTGCGGCAGTTCGGGAATCACGCCTGCGGCGCCCACCATCTGCTGGAACTTCTCATCCGGCGTCATGGCGGCGACCAGGAGTTGCGTTCGCTGCTCGGGAGTCAGCGACCGGTTCATCCAAGGCAGATCCTGCGACTGCCCGCCGCCCGCGAGAAACAGCGCCCCCACGGCAACCGCGCCCCATACAGAGGTGCGCGCAAATCTGTCTCCAATTTTCATTCGGCTCCTCTTGGCATACAGACGTACCCATGCTAGCAGTCTGTACAACGAGGTGCGGTTGTGGGTCAGCCCCGCGTCAGTTCGAAGAGCGTAATTTCCGGCGGCGCGCCGAGGCGGACGGGCACGCCGATGGTGCCGATGCCCCGGTTCACATAAAGCTGGCCGCCGGGTCTTGCGAACAACCCGGCCACGTAGGGAGTCACCAGGCGGCTGGGCGCGAGGTCCGGGCTGATGAACTCGAGCGCGGCCTGGCCGCCGTGCGTGTGCCCGGCCAGGCTGAGATCGATGCCCAGTTCGGCAGCGCGGTCGAAAGTGTTGGGATTGTGACTGAGCAGAATGTTGACGCGGTCCGGGTCGATCAGCGGTTGCACGCGGTCCAGTTCATGGTCGGAGACGCCCTCGGTTTTCGACCCCATGACGAACTTGCCGGCGTAATCGATGCCCATCAGGTTGAGCGATTCGCCGCGGGTGGCCAGGGGGACGCTTTGCCGGCGCAGGATGCGTATGCCGGCTTGTAAGAACAATTGCGCGATGGAATCCTGAACCCTGGCGTAGGCATCGTGATTGCCCAGGCAGCCGAAGACGCCGAACGGGGCCGTGAGACCGGAAAGCGCCTGGACGACGGCATACTGCGTGGCCCCATCCCAAGTGACGAAATCGCCGGTCAGCACGGTGAGATCGGGCTTGAGTGCGTTGGCCATCTCCGCGTACTTCCGGATTTGGTCCTGCGTCATGAATGGGCCTATGTGAATGTCGGAGAGTTGCGCGATGCGGAAGCCCTGGAACGCCGCAGGGAGTCGCGCCAAATGGATGGGCTGGCGGGTGACTTCCAGATCCAGCCGTCCCTTGAAGAAACCGTACGCGCCGGCGACAAAAGGCGCGGCGGCAACCACGTTGGCCGTCTTGTTGAGAAAGGCCCGGCGCTGCGGCGATTGGATCTCAGGCGCGGGCGTTCGGCGCGCCAATTTCCGCGCGGCCCAAAACGGCGCCCGGACAATGGACACGGCAATCCAGAAGACGGCCAAGAGGAGAGAGGCAACCAGGGAACCGGCCAGCCACAAGGTGAACGGCGCGCCCAGCAGGGCTTCACCGGGCGTCAGGTGGGTGGGCGTGGTCCTGCCATTTAACCATCCGACGTTGAAGGCCAGCATGAGAAGGTACACGGCCAGCGCCGCGCCGCATACCGCCAGTCCGGCGGATGTCTTGCGGAAGGCCTTGCGGATGCGGGCGGCGGCGCGCCAGAACCAGTAGAGCTGGCTGGCGCAGATAACCATCAGGACGATGCTGAACATGGAAGACATTCCCGTTCGTTACGCGAGTGCGAGCGATGATTCCAATGTAGCGTGAAAAGCGGCCCGATGCGGCCGCCCGCAGCGCCGAACGGTACTCACTTCGAGTAACAAGTTCCCCGAACCCGACGTCAATTAGCCATGCGAGCCATCGCGGCAAGATGCCTGGCAGGTTCGCTTTGCGCTTTATCCATGGCCGTCAACCTGGCGGCGCAGATATCGCATTTCTCCGACCTCCGAGCCATCGCCGTCACCGTACAGGACGCCGCAGGCCAGCCGGTGACGGATCTTTCCCTAAAGAATTTTGCGGTCACCGAGGACGGCAAGCCGCAGCGGGTGGTGGTATGCGCCTACCAGGATTTCACGCAGTTCCCGCCTGGGCCGCCCACGGCTCCGGCGGCCGTCACGCTGCAGCCCGAGCGCCCGGGTTCGCTCCTATACAACGACCGGCGGCTACTGGTCTTCTACTTCGACTCGACGGACATGCCGGCGGCGGAGCGAGCGAGCGCGCAAGCCGCCGCGCTGGAATTCGTTGAAACTCGCATGGCCCCGCAGGACCTTGTGGCCGTACTCGCGCTGCGCGGAGAGGGACTGGCGATCCTCAGCGATTTCACCGATGATCGCACGGCGCTCGCCGCCGTCCTCCAACACCTTTCCGACGATACCCTGCCCGTTCCACCCTGTGAGTCAACCGGGGCGGCATTCTGCTTCGAGCCGCCGCCACCTGAGACGGCGCGGTTTCAAGCTCTGGACAGCGCAATGCGCATGCTGGCGGCGTTGAGCGAGCGAAAGGCCCTCGTCTATTTCTCCAGCGGCATTGGCCGGCGCCAAGGATCGAACGGGGCGTTCCCCATGGCCATCGCCGCCGACGCTATGCGCTACCGCATCTCCATCAATCCCATCGAAACGTCGCGGACGGCGGGCGCGGACGACGCGTCTGGCGACTTTCCCGGGCTGGCGCGAGACACCGGGGGAATCGCCGCTCTCGATGGCGCGGATTTGACCGGCGCCATCGCGCGCGTCGAGGAGGCCAACGTCAGCTATTACCTCTTGCTCTACTGGGTCCCAAGCGATGCGACACTCGGAAACCGCGCCTACAACGCAGATGTGTCGCTGGCGGGCGCGCGGCCCGGGTGGAATCTCTCGTACAGGCGCGGCGCACTCTACACTCCTTGGCGCGATGGGCGCGAGCGAGACACGGAAACCGTTCTCAATGCCGCCCTGTATACCAACGACCCGCCGATCAGACAGGATCTCTATGCTACTGTCGGGCCTGCGCGTCCAGTTGAGGGTTTGTTGTCCGTGCCTGTAAACGTCGAAGTGCCGGGGCCCTCTCTCGCGCTATTGCACTACGCCGGGAACACCGCGCCGTTTCCGTTCCAGGTGGCGATTGCCGTGACGGACCGGGATGGAAAAACCGTCGCGTACCAGCGGGACACGGTAACCGCGCCGGCGGATACCTTCTCTGTTCCCATCCCGAGACTTCCCTCGATCGAGTATCGGACATCGTTCCGGTTGGACCCCGGCGATTACCAGTTGCGCGTCGCGATCCTGACCCCGATACCCTTCCCGGGAACCTATAGAGCTAGCTTTTCAGTCGAGGCCGCTTCGCACCGGTAGCTCCATTGGCCGCCGCATTCAAGAAGGAGGCAGACGGGCCCACGGAGGCGGTGGGTGCCCCGGTCCGCCCCACTTGCTCAGTGAATCGTGCGCGTTTTGCGGTTCATATAGTCCATCAACAGATATTGGCCGAGGGTGTAGGGGGTGGTGAAATAGGCCTTGCCGCGGCACATCTCGGTCACCTGGCGCACGAAATTCACCAGGCCGTAGTCGCTCGCCAGCATGAAGGTGTTGATGAGGATGCCCTGCTTGCGGCAGCGGCTCACTTCCTCCAGCGTCCGGCCGATGACCAGGGGGTCCAGACCGAAGGCGTTGCGGTAGGTGCGGCCGTCGTCGAGCGTAATGCAACTGGGCTTGCCGTCCGTGATCATGACGATCTGCCGCATGTCCTTGCGTTCCTGGCTCAGCAACTTGCGCGCCAGAATCAGCCCGTCGCGGGTGTTGGTGTAGTAGGGGCCGACCTTGACGCGCGCAAGCTGGCTGACCGCCAACTCCTCGGCGCCGTCGTGGAAGAGCACGCACCGCAGACTGTCGCCGGGGTACTGCGTGCGGATCAGGTGGGCCAGCGCGAGCGCGACCTTCTTGGCGGGGGTGAAGCGGTCCTCGCCGTAGAGGATCATGCTGTGGCTGCAATCGAGCATCAGGACGGTGGCGCAGGAGCTTTGGTATTCGCACTGGTGAACGTGCAGGTCCTGGTAGTCGATGTCGATGGGCGACGTAACGCCCCCGCGGCGAATGGCGGAGAAGAGCGTCTGGCTCACGTCCAGGTTCAGGGTGTCGCCGAATTCGTAGAGCCTGGAGGAACCGGACGTTTCGATGCCGGTGGCCAGGTCGCGCGTGTCGTGCCGGCCGAAGCTGGATTTACCGAGCGACCCGAGCAGGTCCTTGAGGGTCTTGAAGCCGAGAAAGTCGAGTGACTTGTCGGTGACTTCGAACTTCACCTTGGAATCGGGGCCCTGGCCGGCGCCGCCATTCTGAGCATGCGGATCGCCGGGATCCTGGATGCTGATCTGGCCTTCGTCCACCATTTTTTGAACCAGCTTCTCAAGGAGCGTCTGCATCTGCTCCGGGGAGAGCGATTGGAGGCGCTCCATCATCTCCTGGAGGCTCTCCTGGTCGAACAGTTTGCCTTCTTCGAGAGCTTGGCGGATGGCCTCTTTGAGGTCGTCGAGGGTTCGCTCGCTGTCGTTCCACTCACCGAACGGGGAGTACTGCGTGTTGAAACCGCTCTCGAGCAGGAAATCCGCCAAGGCCTTCAGGAGATCGTCGGCGTCGATACCCAGATCTTCGCCGGTATAGCGGGAATAGTGAATGTATCGCGGCATGGCTGCCGTCCCCTCTCTGTGGGGTATTATCGCATGGCAGGCGCGGCCCTCAGCGGATTTCGATGCTGGGGCCTTCATAGATGGTGAAGCTTCCGGGCCCGCGCGCAAAATAGAAACGCAACACGTAGAGGCCCGGCGGCGCGTCCAGCGTGGCGCCCAGGATCGGCTCCGGGATGGTCATCGCCCGCGCATTCCGTTTCGACCAAATCTCGAACATATCGGGCGAGCTGCCCTCGGAGGTGGAAAGATCCACATGCGCCCCAGCCTTGACGGCCGCGGGAAGCGGGCGCGCCAGCAAGGCCCGGATCGCGGCGAACTCCTGGGTCGCACGAATTTCCGTGCCGGCCGCGCACACTCCCGCGCCCAGGTGGGTGTATCCGTTGTGCAGGATATTTTCCCGGTGGCCTGGGCTGCCCATCCAGCCGCGCATGATCTCCGCGGCCAGGTCGGCATGACGCGAGGCTTCCTCGCCGGAAGATTCCCAAAGGTTCTCGCCGGTCGCGCCGATCAGGCGGCGGTGCTGACGCGCAATCCGGTCGGTGGGGCCATCGCCGGATGGATCGACGTGGCTGAAAAAATCGCGCGCGAGCATAGCGGCATCGTAGTTCCGGGCGATCGCGCGCAGCGTCTCATCCAACCGGAGAGGCGGCAGGCGGCGGTCTTTTCGCTCCTGGTTGACCAGTTCCAGAATGCGGGTTTCGACCGGGTCCAGACACTCAGCGCCCGCCAGAGACGGCCTCGCTTGCGCCCGGGCCGCGACCGGCAGCGCCGCCAGAAAGCTTCGTCGCGTCAGTCTCATGGAAATACTGTGGTTTTCTCTCCGCCGCCTTTGGTTAATAATAGCTGTAGCTGGGATCTCATGAAAACCGCCGCGCGGCAATTCCGGACCATTAGCGGGATTCCCGTCGAGCCGGTGTACGGACCGCAACAGTTGGATGGGTTCGCCACCGCCGGCGATCTTGGCGCGCCGGGGGAGTTTCCTTACACCCGCGGCATCCACCGCGACATGTACCGCGGCAAGCTCTGGACCATGCGCCAGTTCGCGGGCTTCGCCACTCCGGAAGAAACCAACCTGCGCTATCGGTACCTTTTAGATCAGGGGCAGACGGGGCTTTCGGTGGCTTTCGATCTTCCCACGTTGATGGGCTATGACGCGGATCATCCGCTGAGCGCGGGAGAAGTGGGCAAGTGCGGCGCCTCGGTGTGCTCGCTTGAGGACATGGAGATTCTGTTCCGCGGCATTCCACTGGGCGACGTGACGGTTTCGATGACCATCAACTCTCCGGCGGCGGTGCTGTGGGCCATGTACCTGGCGGTGGCGGAGCGTCAGGGCGTGGCGTGGCCGCGCCTTTCGGGCACGCTGCAGAACGACATTCTGAAAGAGTACATCGCGCAGAAGGAGTACATCTTCCCGCCGCGGCCTTCCATGCGGCTGGTGACCGACACCATCGAGTTCGGCGTGCGCGAAACCCCGCGCTTCAATCCCATTTCCATCAGCGGGTACCACATCCGCGAAGCGGGATCGACCGCCGTGCAGGAACTCGCGTTCACCTTGCGCGACGGCATCGAATACGTGGACTGGGCGCTTGAGCGGGGACTCGCCATCGACGAGTTCGCGCCGCGCCTGAGCTTTTTTTTCAACGCTCACAACGATTTCTTCGAGGAGATTGCCAAGTACCGCGCCGCGCGCAAGATCTGGGCGCAGGCGATGCGCGACCGCTACGGGGCCGCGACGGAACGCAGCTTGAAGCTGCGGTTCCACGCGCAGACGGCCGGGTGTTCGTTGACCTGGCAGCAGCCCTACAACAACGTGACGCGGACCGCCATTCAGGCGCTGGCCGCCGTGCTGGGCGGCGCGCAGTCGCTGCACACGAACTCGCTCGACGAAGCCTATGCGCTGCCCGGCGAACACGCCGTCACGCTGGCTCTGCGAACGCAACAGGTTCTGGCGTATGAGAGCGGCGTGTCCGGCGTCCCCGACCCGCTGGGCGGCAGCTACTTCGTGGAAAAGCTGACCCTCGAAGTGGAGGCGGCCGCGAAGGATTACATCCGCCGCATCGACGAAATGGGCGGCATGATCCCGGCCATCGAAGCCGGCTTCCCGCAGGCTGAAATTGCCGCGGCGAGCTACCGGTACCAGCGCGAAGTGGAAGAGGGCGAGCGCGTGATTGTGGGCGTCAACCGGTTCGAGTCCGAAGAACGCGGCATCGACGTGCTGCGGATTGGCGAGGACGCCGCCCGGCGCCAGGAAGAAAAACTAGCGGCCCTGCGTGCACGGCGCGATAATGGACAGGTTGGGAAGTCGCTCGATGCCCTGAAGCGTGCGGCCGAAGGGACCGGGAATACCATGCCGTTCCTGCTGGACGCGGTGCGAGCGTATGCCACGCTGGGCGAGATTTGCGATGCCCTGCGCAGCGTGTTCGGTGCGTGGCGGGAAACCGCGCGCCTCTGAGCCGGCATCGCCGAAATAGTTTATATGCCAAGACCGATTCGAGTGCTGGTGGCCAAGCCGGGGCTGGATGGCCACGACCGCGGCGCCAAGGTGATTGCCCGCGCGCTGCGCGATGCCGGTATGGAAGTCATCTACACGGGGCTGCGGCAATCCCCGGAAATGATTGTGAACGCAGCCTTGCAGGAGGATGCGCAGGTGATCGGCCTGTCCATCCTTTCGGGCGCTCACAACGCCATCGTGCCGCGCGTAATGCAACTCCTGCGCGAGAAGGATATGACCGACGTGAAGGTGGTGCTCGGTGGAATCATCCCGGACGAGGACGCCGAAGCCCTCAAGCGCGACGGGGTGGCCGCGGTATTCCAACCCGGCGCCACGCTCAGTTCCATCGTCGAGTTTATTCGCACCGCGACGGCTTGACGGGGGCATATCGCACGGCTTTCTCCGAAATGGGCCGCAAAGCGGTAGAATGGAAGCATGGCCAGAGGTTGGGAACGTGAGCCGGCGGCAGCGGCGGCTGCTGGCATGGCCAAGGACCATCGCATCGCCGTATCGGAGAATGTCCCCGATCCTGAAGAACTCCAGTTGATCCGCAAGAAGGAATCCATTCAACTCTCCCGCGTCAGGGTCATCCGGGAAATGAAATCTTCGCAGAACCCGCGCTACAAGGCCCTGATGGTGAAAGCTCTGGCGGATCTGGACGAGCAACTGAAGACCTTCAAGGATTAGCTATGTTACCGCCGGGAACCTGGCTGTAGGCTCCCGCGCGCCGCCGCCGCGCGCGGTTCAGCGGGCGGACGATTGGATTCGGAGCCAGGGTGGCGGCGGGCGCCAGACCCGAAGTTTCGGTCGGGCGGTGGGTACCCACGCCGTTCGCAGGTCCGCCTGCCTTCCGGCCGGGATGGTTCGCTAATCCTTTCCTGCCCAGCCGCTTCCCGACCTCTTGCGTCCCCGGCGAAGCCCGGCGGCTGCTACCGGGTAGAATGGATTGAAATGGATTCCCGCCGAATGTGCCCGCATTGCCGGGCATTTATCACCACCAAGGACCGCACTTGCCCGTATTGCAATGAGACGGTCGGACCGCGCGCGGCCGAGCGCGACGTTGCCGGCATCATTGGCGGTTTCATCCCGCATGCGCGCTTCAACACCACCGTCATCCTGGCCATCAATTTCGGACTGTACATCATCACCTCGGTTTACAGCATGAGGTCCGGCGACGGCTCGGCCATGAACATCGACAGCCGGACATTGGTGGAGTTCGGCGCAAAGTATGCGCCGCTGATGGAGATGGGGCAGTGGTGGCGGCTGGTCACCGCCGGTTTTCTGCATGGCGGCTTGCTCCATATCCTCATGAACTGCTGGGTGCTCTTCGACCTGGGCGCGCAGGTGGAAGACATCTACGGCGCGAGCCGCATGTGGGTGATTTATCTGGTTTCGAGCGTGTTCGGCTTCTATGTCAGCGCGGTGTGGAATCCAATCGCTCCGTCGGTGGGAGCTTCCGCGGCGCTGTTCGGGCTGATCGGCGCCATGATCGCGCTGGGCGTGCGCCATCGCAACCCCATGGGGGCTGCGATTCGCGGCATGTACATCCGCTGGGCCATTTATGGACTGCTGTTCAGCCTGATCCCGGGCATCGATATGGCCGCGCACATCGGAGGGATCGTGGCGGGCTTCGGAGTCGGTTACCTGGCCGGCGTGCCGGGTCCTCGTGACTCCGCGAGCGAGCCGATCTGGCGGATAGCCGCATGGCTATGCATCCTTGTCACAGTAGTGAGTTTTGTCAAGATGGTTCTCGCCTTCAGCCGGGCCGCATAGCAGCCCCGCACGCTCGGCCCGCTCACGCCGTAATGCCCGCGCCATTTATGGGCGCAATCCAAACTTTGAATTTGTGCTGGCTGCGGGGCCGGGTTAAAATTCACTGTATTAGCTCGCCACGGGCGATGTTTTTTCATCAAGGGCGAGCCTCAGCGTCAATCCGAACCGATAATAAGGAGTTAGACCATGCAACGCCTGAAGTGTGTCACTACGTCAGCCATTCTGATGACTCTGTCTTTCGCCGCAAGTTCTCAGACGCCCGCGCTGGCGCCGGCTTCCGAGACGCCGTCTTCAACCTCGGCGGCAGCCGCAGCCCCGGCCGCCGCGCCGGCTGCGCCGTCGGCCCTACCCACTCCCTCAATCACCGGTCCGCTTACGGGACTCCCTCCCGCGATGCTCGACGCTGGACCTTTCGGCAAGATCGCCGTCAACGGCCTGTTCGACGGCGTCGGCATGTGGACCGGGAATTACACCACCGGCGATAGCGCCGCCAATGCCGCCCTGGGAAATGGGCAGATTTTTATTCAGAAGACGGACGGCTGGTTTCAGCTCTACCTACAAGCAGGCGCCTACAATATACCGGCTCTCGGGACGCCGTTCCTTGCCACCGACAAGACCATGACCGACCTCTACGGCCCGGTGCCGGTCGGTTTTGTGAAACTGCAGGCGGGGAAGAACACGTCAATCCTGGTCGGCGCGCTGCCCACCCTGATCGGCGCCGAGTACACCTTCACTTTTGAGAACATGAACATCGATCGCGGCCTGTTGTGGAACCAGGAGAACGCTGTCAATCGCGGAGTCCAGGTGAATCAGACCATGGGTAAGTTCACCGCCTCACTCAGTTGGAACGATGGCTTCTATTCCAACCGCTATTCGTGGCTCATCGGGTCTCTGACCTATGCCAGCGGGCCCCATGCCTTGGCGTTCGTGGCGGGCGGTAACGCCGGTCAAACGGCTTATCAGACTTACGCCTCGCCCGTGCAGAACAATAGCAGCATCTATAACATCATCTACACCTACAACAAGGGGAACTGGATCGTTCAGCCTTACTGGCAATACACCAGCGTGCCCACCGACGTCAAAATCGGAGTCACCAAGGGCGCGTCCACGGATGGCGCCGCTCTCCTCGTAAGTCGCGCGCTCGGCAAGGGTTTCTCGCTCCCATTCCGCTTCGAGTATATTGGCAGCTCGGGGAGCGTCGCCGACAGAGCCGTCAATCTGATGTACGGTCCGGGCAGCGCCGCCACCTCGTTCACTCTTACGCCCACCTATCAACACGCGGGCTTTTTCGTTCGCGGCGACCTTGCTTACGTTCACGCCAGCAGCGTGACGCCGGGTTATGGCTTCGGGCGGTCCGGCATGAGCCAAAGCGAGCCGCGGGCAATGGCCGAGTTCGGATTCCTTCTTGGCAACAACGTCGTCGAGGAGGCGAAGAAGAATTAGGCGGGACGGGTAAACGGGGAAAACCATGAGACGGTTGTTAAGCGGTGGTTGTGAGCGCCCAAGCCGTTGACGTTCTTCGCGCCATGCGGGGCCGACTGTTCGGATGCCTGGAAGGAGACGCTCCTTTTTTGCTCGATCCGGGCTGGAATGATCCCGTGCCGCAGCGCGTCGCGGAAGAGTTGCATAATGCGGGCCTGATAGAAATCGACGAGTCGGCCCCGGTAGGTGCCCCTTACTCTTTCCGCATTTCAGCGGCCGGCGTGGCGTACCTGGAGTCGACTCCGCCGGCGGCGGACCGAAACGATCGAATTGGAGAGACAAAATAATGGAAAAGAACACAGCGGAAATGAAACCCACGTTAGGTTTGACCGGCTTGACGATGAACGCCATGGCGCTCATCGCGCCTGGCGCCTTTCTTTGGCTGACCTTCTTCATCCAAGCGACCACCGGCGCCACAGCCCCGGCCATGTGGATGGGCATTTTCCTCGCCCTTCTGCTCTGCCTGGCGACGGCAGTGTGCTACGCGGAGATGGCCAAACTGTATCCCGGCACGGGCAGCTCCTACTACTTCGCGGAACAGTCGTTTCTGAATCACGACAAAGCCTGGCCGTACGCGCGGCTTGCCAAGTTCATTGTCGGCTGGGGCTCTCACTTGTACTACTGGATTTACCCCGGTGTGATGGTGGCCGTGATGGGCATCTTGTGCGGCTACCTGGCCGGTACGCTCTGGCCTAACCTGATGAGCGCGTCCAATCCCGGGACTCTGTTCATGATGATTGTGGCCGTGGTCTTTTCCTTCGGCGTGGCTTACATCGCCAGCCGCGGCGTGGTTGGCTCGACGGCGGTCAATATCGCCATCAACGTGATACAGATCACGGCCTTGGTGGTCTTCTCGGTATTAGCTCTCGGTTATCGCGCGAATCACCCGCCGGGAAGCGTGGCCTATCAGTTCGATTCCACCTCCGGCGAGGCATACACATACGAGTTTTCGACGCATAAGGAGACCGCTGCCGGCGCGACCACCGACGTCATCGACCGCGACTCGGCCGGCGTTCCCAAGCCGCTGCTGGATGCGGCCGGCAAGCCCACTCCGTATCACATCTCTTACCCGGAGAAGGATGACAAGGGTAACTTCCTCAGCCATGCCAACGCCGTCTCGGTGCTGTCCGCGCATAACTGGGGCTTCGCGTTTGTCCAGGCCACGGTGGCCATTCTGATTCTGGTCGGGTTCGAATCGGTTACCTCCATGGGAGGCGAGGCCAAGAACGCCAAGAAGCACATTCCCATCGCGGTGATCCTCTCCCTGCTGGTGCAGGGGCTGGTCTGTTACCTTTTCGAGTACTTCGCCGCGAATTACTTTCTGAATAGCGGATATACCATGCAGAGCGCGGCGGGGTCGGCCGCTCCCATCGGCGACATGATGGTGATGGTGGGCGACGCGCTCTTCGGCGCCGGCAACGGCCGCACTTTCATGCTGGTGGAAGCTTTCACCGTGTTCCTGGCGATCATCGGGACCACGCTTTCCTGCATGAACACGGGAGCGCGCGTCACCTACGCCATGGGCAAGGACGAAGAGGTGCCGGAACATTTCGGTATGTTGCATTCGAAGAATCTGACGCCGCACCGCGCCATCTGGACCTTGGCCATTATCTCGGCCGTGGTGGGATGCGTGGCGCTCACGTTCGCTTTCGGGGACGCCGGCGCTCCCACGGATGCCGCTATCAAAGCCCTGCCGCAGGGCCTCTTTTCCAGTTTCGGCTACACCACGCACGACGGCATGGCAGGCATGCCCAACACCCTGCTCATGATCACGCTGGCCTCCAACTTTGGCACGTTCCTGCTCTACGCGTTGAGTTGCATCACTTGCCTGGTGGCCTACCATAACCACCCGAACTTCAAAGTCGTGCGGCACTTCCTGATTCCCGTATTCGGAGTCGTGGCGAACCTGGGCTGCATGATCTTCTACCTGATTGGACCGTTCATGGGCTTCGGCACGGTCAAGGAACCGCTGCTGGCCTTGGGTATCGCCATGGTGTGGGCGATTTACGGAGCCGTGTATTTCGTCAGCTCGAGCAAATCCAAGGGGCGGACCACGCTCGTAAACGCGGACGGCGAGGCCGGTGTCCGCGCCTAGCTTCGGCGCGCGCCTCCCGAGCGCCGCGCTGGACGTGACCTTCGCCGAACGAACCGACGCCGGGAGGGAGCGCGAGAACGACGAAGACTATTTAGGCCATGCCGCGCCCGCGACTCCCTCGCGGGCGCGGTCGCATGGCTGGCTGTTCGTCCTGGCCGATGGCGTAGGAGGCCAGGAGCGCGGCGAGGTGGCTTCGCGCGAGGCCGTGGAAGATATCCTGGCCGGCTTTGAAGCCGCGCCCGCCGGGGAACAGCCCGCGGCTTTGCTCGGGCGGCTGGCGCAATCGGCCAACCTGCACGTCTACGAATTGGGCAAGAACACCGGCCCCGGCGGCGTTTCCATGGCCACCACGCTGGTGGCCTGCATCCTCCGCCACGACCGCGCGACCGTGGCGCACGCCGGCGATTCCCGCTGCTACCTGATCCGCAACGGCCATGCCGAAGCGCTCACGCGCGACCACACCGTGGCCCGCGACCAGGCGCGTCTGGGCGTCATTTCCGCAAAGGAGGAGTCCGAATCGGCGTCGAAGCATTTACTGACCCGTTCCCTCGGCGCCGGCCTCTTCGTCAACGTAGATATCGCCGAACACTCCCTCGAAGCCGGCGACGTGCTGGCGCTTTGCTGCGACGGCCTGCACAACTCGGTCGCGGGTGAGGACATCGCGGCGGCCGTATCCGGCGATGCCAGCCTGGAAGACGCTGCCCGGAGCCTCGTCGATCTTGCCAATGAGCGCGACGGCAGCGATAATATAAGCGTCCAGCTAATCCGTGTGCGGAGCGTGGAACGTGTCGGAATGTATCGCGGTCGGCCGTACAAGCTCCGGTAGGCCGAGCTGGCTGCGATTCCATTCATCCCACGCCGCTCATGCCCTCCCTGCACCCAGGCGAACAATTCGATCAATACCGGATTGAAAACCTTGTCGCGCGCAGCGGCATGGCTTCCATTTTCCGGGCCACCGATATGCGCGACGGCCGCCAGGTGGCCATCAAGATCCCGCATCCCGAGATGGAAGCGGACCCCGTTCTTTTCGACCGCTTCAAGCGCGAGGCGAACATCGGCCAGAAGCTCGACCACCCCGGCGTCATGAAGGTGCTGGCGGAAAGCGACGGCCGCCAGGTCTACCTGGTGATGGAGTGGGTCGAGGGCCACCTGCTTCGCAAGGAGTTAGGCGCGGCCGGCAAGTTCCCGCCGGAACGCGCCATCAAGATCGCCGTGGCTGTGGCCGACGCGCTCGACTACATTCACCAAAACGGCGTCGTGCACCGCGATCTGAAGCCGGAGAACATCATGATCGACGGCGAGGACCGCATCAAGCTGATCGATTTCGGAATCGCCGGCCAGGTGGGGGCCAAGCGCCTGACCTTCGCCAAACTCACCCAGGTGGCCGGCACTCCCGACTACATCTCCCCTGAGCAGGTCAAGGGAAAGCGCGGCGACGGGCGCAGCGACATCTATGCGTTGGGCGTGATGCTCTACGAGATGCTCACCGGAAAGACGCCCTTTCCCGGCAACAATCCGTTCGCCATCATGAACGAGCGCCTGCTCAACCACCCCATCCCGCCGCGCGAAGTGAACCCCGAGATTTCGCCCGAGCTGCAGGAAGTGATTTATCGCGCACTGGAGCGCGAACCGGAAAACCGCTATTCCACCGCCAACGAATTCGCCTGGGACCTGGAGCACCTGGACCAGGTCGGCGTCACCGACCGCCTGGAGTTGCACGATTGGAAGCGTCGCCGGACGCCGTGGCTCCGCCGCCTGCTGTTCTATGTGAGTATGGCCATGATCCCGATTGTGGTGTTCGGGCTGTTGCTGTGGGTCGCGAAGAAGGGCGGATAGGCGCGATCGCCGTGCGAAGCTGAGAGTATGGCGCGCATCGACATTCAGCGGTTGGACGAAGTTCGCCCCGGCTGACGCATGCGGCCCTGGAGAACCCGTATAGGACGCGTCCGGGCAGCGCTGTTCCGATTCTTATCTGTGTTTATCTGCGTTCATCTGTGGCCAAAAACGCCTTTTCCACGCGGGCGTCACTGAATCGTGTACGGCGCCTTCAGCGCGAAAGGCGCAATCTCCACGTCGAACTGGCTGCCGTCCGGACCGGCCATCCGATAGGACCCCTGCATCGTGCCCGTGGCCGTCTTGAGCGGGCACCACGACGAGTACTTGAAGGATTCGCCCGGCGCCAGCAGCGGCTGCTGCCCGACCACACCCGGACCCTTCACTTCTTCGGAGCGCTCCAGCGCATCGGTGATGATCCAGTGCCGGCTGAGCAGTTGAACCGCCTCCGACCCCAGATTCGTGATGCGGACCGTGTACTCGAACACCCAGGCGCCTTCCAGCGACCGCGAGTTCTCGGGCGAATATCTCGACAGAACCTCGACGCGGATATTATTCGTAACGGCGTCGGATACCGGAGCGAGCTCCGGATGCAGGCCAGGCATACTCCTGATCCAATGATAGCAAGCGAACCGGCCCGGCGGTCCGCCCCATCTCTTACCCCAGAAGCGCCGGCAGTTCCGCCGCGGGCGTTCGCAGTCCTACGTAAAACGCGCCGAACAGCGCGTAGACGGCGCTCACTTCATCGAAGCGCATTTCGTAAATCAGCTTCTTAAAAACCAGCGGGTCCTCGGCGAAAAGGTCCACGCCCCACTCCCAATCGTCGAAACCGATCGACCCGGTGATGATCTGGCGCACCTCGCCCGCATAGCGGCGGCCGATCATGCCGTGCTCGTGCATCAGGCGCTGGCGGCTGGCCATGGTCTCGCGGTACCAGTTGGCGGACTCGCCGCGCCGCCGGTCCATGGGATAAAAGCACAGGTACTTCGCCCCCGGAATCTCCGGCCACAGACGCGGCGCCATGGCTTGCTTCTGGCGGGCCAGGACGCTCCCGATTTCCCGGTTCCACTCCTCCGAATGCGGCGCCACGCCGCGGGCCGCCAGTTCGCCGTAAATCTTCGCGGTGGATTCGTACAACCCCAGCTCGATCACCGAAAGGTAGGAAGCGGCCGGCTCCAGAAAATCCGATAACCGCAAGCGCGCGATTTCAAGCTCGGCCCGGTTCAGTTCCTCGAAGCCGCGGCGGAAGTGCACCAGCAGAAGGTCGCCCTTATGGCCCAGCAGCGAGTACAGAGCGCTTTGGCGGCCATCCGCCGGGCGCTCCATCGCACCCAACGCCGCCGCGGCTTCTTCCAGGATTCCGGAACGTTCTTCGGCCGGCAGCGCGCGCCAGGCGGCCCGGCGGAAGCGCATCATCTGGTGCAGCACGCTGGCGCCTTCCACGGTCAGCGGGACGGGGGGCAGCGCGGTCTCGGGGGGCATCTCGGACGTCATAGACCACCATTATAGGGAGGTCCGCGGCCCTCGCGCCGGCCGGCCGGGGTTCCATTGCGCCAGATAGGTTTCCGACGCCGCCGTTTCCAGTGCGCGATCCTCCTCCGTGCGCCACTCGCCCGCACGCCGTTCCTGCAACCGCTCAAGCAGCCTCGAACGCCGGCGGGCTTCCAGCATGGCGGCCTCCTGGGCCTTCAACTTCTTCACTTGCGCGGCCCGTTCCAGGGCCATCTCGGCCTCCCACGCTTTCACCTGCAGACGGTAGCTGCCCAAGGCCTCCAGGTCGCGGCCCGTTACCGGGACCCACGCCCGCACCTGCAATTCGGCCTGGATTCCGGAAGCCTCGCATTCGGCCCGCCGCCGGTCGATCTCCGCCAGCGCCGCGGCCTCGCGTTTGAACTTGATTTCCTCCATCTCAAGCTGCGTTTGCCGCCACTCGAGAACTTTTCTTAACGGGAATCGGAAGGTTGCCATGGTTCCTTAACGCGCAACCGGCTGTGCGGCCGCCAGCGGCCGGCCCTCCTCCAGGTGCGCCGCCAGCTTGTCCAAACGCGCCAGGGTTTCCTGCCGGCTGGAGTTCGATGCGTGGTCCTGCCGCAGGAATTCCAGCAGCTCGGGCCGCAAACGGATGCTGGTATCGAGGACCGGGTTCGATCCCGCCACGTACGCGCCCAATTGAATCAGATCCTGCGAGTCGCGATAAACCGCCAGCGCCTGCCGCACCCGGCGCGCCGCATCCTGTTGGGGTCGCGGGGCGATCTGTGACGTCAGCCGGCTCACCGAATTCAGGATGTCGATGGCCGGGTAGTGGCCCTCCGCTGCGAGCTGCCGCGAAAGCACGATGTGGCCATCGAGTATGGCGCGCACGGCGTCGCAAATGGGCTCGTTGAAGTCGTCGCCTTCCACCAGCACGGTGAAGAAACCTGTAATGGAGCCGCTTTTGAAATTGCCCGCCCGCTCGAGCACCCTGGGAAGCAGGTTGAATACCGAGGGGGTGTAGCCTTTCTGGCTGGGAGGCTCGCCCGCCGCCAGGCCGATCTCTCTCTGCGCCATGGCCAGCCGCGTCACTGAATCCATTACCAATAGAACGCTCGCTCCCTGGTTGCGGAAGTACTCCGCTACCGCCAGCGCCAGGAAGCATGCCCGCACGCGCAGCGGCGCGGGACGTTCGGAGGTCGCCACCACCACCACGGAGCGTTTACGGCCCTCCGGCCCCAGCTCTTTCTCCAGAAATCCGCGCACTTCGCGGTTGCGCTCGCCAATCATGGCGATCACCGATACGTCGGCGGAGTTTTGGCGCGACATGGCCCCCAGCAGCGTGCTCTTGCCCACGCCGCTGCCGCCGAAAATCCCCATGCGCTGGCCCTGACCGCACGGCAGCAGCGCGTCGATCGCCCGGATGCCCGTGACCAGCGGCGTGACGATGTGCTCGCGGTCGAGCGGGTTGCCGGACGCGCCATAAAGGCTGTAGGCGTCCTTCGCCTGGATGGGCGGCCCGTTGTCGATGGGCTTGCCGAAACCGTCGATCACGCGGCCCAGCAGCCCCGGCCCCACTTCCACCCGGGCCTCCTCGCCGCGCGCTTCCACCGGATCGCCCGCCTGCAAGCCGTCGATCTCTTCGAGCGGCATCGAGAGCACTCGTCCGTCTCGAAATCCGATCACCTGGGTCCGGATGCGCCGCCCGTTTCCGGTCGCGATCTCGCAGAAATCGCCGATCGCCGCGCTCGGCCCGCGGGATTCCACCAAGAGCCCGACCACGTCGGTCACCTGCCCGGTCCAGCGCAAAGGAGAAACCGCTTCGAGATCCTCGCGGTAGCCGGCCAACGAGATTCTTTCGTTCACGATGTCCTCCGCATGCGGTCCGCCAGGCCGCGCTCAATTTCCCGGAGCTGCGATTCCACGGAGGCGTCCAGATTGCCGCGCTCGCTCTCGAAGATCACGCCGCCCGGCTCGCGCGCCGGGTCCGCAATCACCTCCACCGCCTGCCCCCCGGCCTCTCGCAGGCAGGCGGCGACCATGGCGGCATGCGCGGGGTGCACCTTCACGCGGCGGATTTCCTGCGCTTGCAGCTTTTCGAGCGCGCCCAGCACCAACCCGTGCAGCGCTTCCGGATCCACGGCCAGTTCCCTGCGCAGCACGCGGCGAGCGATGGCGAGCGCAAGTGCGATCAGGTCGGCTTCGGCCTCGCGCCGGAAACGCGCCCGCAAGCCGCCCATTTCCTCGATGGACCGCGCCAGCCGCGCCAGCGCTGGCTGCAGCTCGGCCGCGCCTTGCTGCCGGCCCGCGGCCTCCCCTTCCCGCACGCCCGCCGCGCGGGCCGCCTGGATGCGCTGCTGGCAATCCCGTTCCATCTGCGCCAGCCGCGCGGCCACCGCCGGAGACTGTGCGGCCGCTTCGAAGCTGTCCGGCTGCACCTGACGCCATTCCAAAGGCGTATCCGCCTGCGCGTCCCCCGGCGCCAGCACTCTACACGACATACTGCTCTCCCACCGTGCCCTTCAGGCTGATCACGCCTTCGGCTTCGAGCTGCCGCACCAGCGCGATGATGGTCTGCTGGGCCGCCTCCACTTCTTTGATCTTGACCGGCCCGAGCGCGTCCATATCCTCGCGCAGCATTTCCGCTCCGCGCTGCGACATGCACGTCATGATATGGTTCCGCAGTTGTTCGCTGGTCCCTTTCAGCGCCACCGTCAGCACCTTGCGCTCTACCTTGCCCACCACTTCCTTCAACCCCAGCGGATCGATCAGCAACAGGTCTTCGAAGACGAACATGAGGTGGCGGATCGTCTCCACCAGGTTCGTGTCCTGCTGCTCGATATGGTCCAGGATCACGCGGCTCGATCCCGAATCCAGCCGGTTCAGCATTTCCGCCACGGCCCGCACGCCGCCGTAGGATTCCCGGCTGAACTCGCCCAGCGCTTTCAGCTTCGATCCGATCACGGACGCGATCTTCATGATGATCTCGGGCGAGATCTGGTCCAGGCTGGCCATCCGCTGGGCGATATCCGAACGCATCTCCGGCGGCAGGGAGATCAGCAGCGCCGCCGCCTGCGACGGGTTCAAGTGGGAAAGCACCAGCGCGATGGTTTGGGGGTGCTCGTTATGAATGAATTTCGCCAGTTGCTGCGGGTCTGCCTTTTGAATGGCGTCGAAGGAGGCCGCTTCCGACCCCAGCGCCTTCGAGAGCCGGTCCAGCATCCGCTTGGCGATGTCCGGCGAGAACGCCCGCAGCAGCAGCTTCCGTGCGAAATCGATGCCGCCGCGCGCGATGTAATCGCCCGCCATCGTCAACTGGTGGAACTCTTCGAGCACGTTCTCGGCCTGTTCGGAGGAAATTGCCGTGATTCTGGCGACCTCCCGGCTGACGGTCTGCACGTCCTCTTCCCCGAGCTGCTGCAGCAGATCCGCGCTGGCTTGTTCGCCCAACACCACCAGGAGCACGGCCGCCTTGCGCACGCCTGGAACGGATTCCGCCTTCGTGGCGTTGAGAATCATAAGGCGCCTTGGCCGGTCATCAGTAGTTTCCGTCCTCCCGAATCCAGCTTTGCAGGACGTGCGCCGAGAGATCCGGCTCTTCCTTGACCTTTTCGCGCAGATGTTTGGCCAATACTTCCGACGTCTTGGTGATCGCCGGCGCCAGTTTCAGGGCGTTCAACGCCTGGGCGTCCAACTTCTGCTGCTGGGCTTCGCGCTCCGCCAGCTTGGCTTCGAGTTGTTGCTCCAGTTGGGATGCGGGTTGCGAGATCTGCGCGGGAGCGGCCCCAGGCGCGGCGGGAAGCGCCGCCGGCGCGCTCGCCTCCATGGCCGGCGCCGTCCGCCGGCGCATCAGCGCGGCTGCCAGAATCAAGACCAGGACCCCCGCGGCCGCTCCACCGGTCCAGACCGTCTTCCGGTCCAGCCCAAACGGCACGACCGGCTTGGCGCCGGGAGCGGCCCCGGGAACCGTGGCGTCGGGAGGCTCCGTCAGGAGCGTGTTTTCAAAGGGCAGCGTCTCTACAATCAACTGGTCGCCGCGCTCCGCGTTGAACCCCGTAACCCCAGCCACCAGATCGTGGATCACTTTCAGTTTCTCGGGCGTCGGCGGAGTCAGCACGCGGCGAAATGTAGCGCCTGCCTTCTCCCAGCTCACGGTCTGGTCCACCAGCACCGCTAGCGACATCTTGCGGAGTTCGCCGGCCGGCGCGCGGCTCTTTTTCACTGTGCGGCTGGTTTGATACGCGATGCTTTCCGTGACCCTTGAGACGCGGCTTGCCCCCGCCCCCGGCCGCGACGTGGGACGCGGCAACGTGGAGGACGTTCCGGGAACTCCGGCGGACGAGGCGGGACCGGTTGAATCCTCGGTCCGCTGCGAACTCACCATCACCGATCGCGCCGGATCGAAGATTTCCTCACTCTGTTCGCCTCCCGTAAAGTCGCAGTCCACCGAAGCGCCCGCGCGGAATCTCTCCGCTCCCAGCAACGGTTCGAGAGTGGCGTTCATCTTGGCCACCAGGTCCGCCTCCACCTTCCGCCGGTAGTCCAGGACGGCTTCGGACGGTTCCGGCCCGTCCAGACCCCCCGCCGCTCTGGGCGCTCCGAGCAGGTTGCCGTTCATATCCAGCACCGAAACCGCGTCCGGAGTGAGCCCTTCCACCGCGCTGGCCACCAGGTGGTCGATGGCCAGCACATTCTGCGGCGCCAGGTGCGAGCCTGGCCGCAGGCGTACCAGAACGCTGGCCTTAGCCGGCTCCTGCCGCTCGACGAAGACCGATTCCTTAGGGAAGGTGACGTGTACGCGCGCCTGCTCCACCTCCGCCAGCGCCATGACCGAGCGTTCCAGTTCCCCTTCCAGGGCGCGGCGGTAGTTTATATGCTCGGTGAAATCGGTCGCCCCCAGGTTCTCCTTATCGAATAGCTCGAAGCCGATCCTCCCGGATTTCGGAAGGCCCGCGGCGGCCATGGAAATTCTCAACTCCGCGATACGCGCCGAAGGCGCCAGAACCGAGGCCCCGCCTTCGCCCAAACGGTACTCCACTCCGCTTTCTTTGAGCTTTTGCACGATTCCGCCGGCGTCTTCCGGCGCCAGTCCGGTGTACAGCGGCCGGAAATCGGCTTCCTGCCTCCATTGAACCAGCGCGTAAAGACCGGCGCCCGCCAGCGCGGCTACCATCACGATGGTGATCTTCTGCCGCGTGGAGAAATTGGCTAGGAACTTTTTCATTGCGAGCGGACGCCTTTCCCGCCGTCGTCGGCCTCGCAGTTTAGATCGGCCGTCCGCCCCCAAAACCTGAGGCCCGATCCCCCGGTATTATTTCCTTTCCTTTGCCCCATGCCGGCTTCCTCGCGCGCGCTGCTCCCGCCGGCCTACATCTGCAGGCGCATGATTTCCTGGTACGCGCTCACCACTTTGTTGCGCGCCTGCAGGAACAAATCGAACGACAGTTCGGCGCGCTCCGCCGCCAGGACCGTGGTGTGTACGTCCTCGCCCTCCCCGGAGAGAAACCGCTCCACCGACGCGGAAGCATCCTGCGCGGACCCTTCCACGCTCTTAATCGCGGCGCTGAAAACATCTTGAAACGCCGCACCCGTACCCGTGGCCGGCGATCCCGCCGGCTGGATCGAGTCCAACAACGGCGGCGCGGAAATGGGTGCAATCGGTCCGCTCATCGGAAGCCTCAGCGCAGCAGGTCGATCGAGTGCGCAATCATGTCCTTCACGGCCCCAATGGCCGCTACGTTGGCTTCATAGCCGCGCGACGCGCCCATCAGGTCCACCATGTCCTCCGCCGGATCCACCCGTGGGAAAGCCACGTAACCATTCGCGTCCGCATCCGGGTGCCCGGGCATATAGCGCTGTTCCGGGTCGCGCGTGTCCGTCACAATGTCCGCCACGGCCACTCCGTTGGCGCTCTGGGCCAGGTCGAAAGCCGACGAAAAGGGCGATTCCACCGCCGTGCTTTCGAATACCGCGTCCTTCCTGCGGTAAGGCCCGCCCTCGGGCGTGCGGGTGGTCTCCACGTTGGCCAGGTTCTGCACCAGCAGCTCCGCGCGCGCCCGCTGCGCCGCCATCCCCGATGCGCTGATCGACATTGCCCCGAACAGGCTCATCCGCTTTGGCCCTCGTGGATCGCCGACCGCACCATCGTGATCTGCGTGTGCATCAGCCCCGAAGCGATCTGGAAGCGCAGCGCGTTTTCCGATAGCAGGCGCGCTTCCCTGTCCAGGCTGACGTTGTTTCCGTCGTTCTTCACCACCAGACCCGGAGCGTCTACCGCTTGGGGCGGTCCGCCCGCCGCGTTGCGCATCTCCGCGTCGAAATCCAGATCCTGGGTGTGATATCCCGGCGTGTCGGCATTGGCGATATTGGCGGACACGAGCTTCTGCCTCGCAGTGAGCAGATCCATGTACCGTTCCAATTGCGCGCCAACTCCGTCCAGCATGGCGTCTCTTTGCGATGCACCCCGCCCGCCATCGCAGAAACGCTTCATTATCAACGCCGAAACGGAAAAACCTCCGGCAATCCTATGCCGCGCGGCATTTTCTTGCCGCCGAGACGGGCTAAAGAGGAATGGCCACAGATGAACGCAGATAAACGCAGATAAGCAGAAAAGAAAACTCTGCCTATAAAGAACCCGAAGTCTGCTTCCGATTCTTATCTGTGTTCATCCGTGTTCATCTGTGGCCAAATATGTTTTCCAGCCCCGCCCCTTCAGAGCGCCTTCACGGACAACCCGCTCTCCACGGAAAGCTGCCGGGAACGTGGAACGTCGGCTATGCTCACCACGCTCTTGTCGAAGATCGTCATGTCCTGCACCAGCCGGTCCACATCCGCGTCCGCTTCCATGACAATCTCGTGCTCGATCCAGTCCGAAAGCGGTATCCCGCGGAAGTACATGCGCTCCTGCAGCACCAGGCTCTTGCGGTTGCGCGTCAGCATGCGGTCTTCGCGGGCGTAGTGCCTTTGTTCCACGCGGAGTTCCCCCAGGAAGGTATCGAGCGCCTGTCGCCGCGCGGTCTCCTCGGCGGCCCGCATGGCGCTCTGAAGGGTCGATTCCAGTCCCGCTTTCTCGGCCCTTAACTCGCCCTGCCGTTCCGCCAGTCCCTCGCGCTGACTGGCCAGCCGCTCACGCTCCTCGGCCAGTTTGACGTCCATGCGCGACTGCATCACGAACCACGCCAGCACCGCGGACGCCACCGCCGTGAGGCCGGGCACAAGGATCCAGACAAGGGGGTCCATCTCTTCGATGCTAACTGCCAGGCCTGCTGAAACGCCAGATATCGAAGGTGAGCATCGGCCTGTAACCAGCCGCCCGCGCTTACGGCTTCCTCGCCGCAATCAGCGATTTCGTGATTCCCCAGAAGCGCTCGCGGATCAGCCGCGCGTCCGGAAACAGCCGGCGCATCTCGCCCGGTCCCACCAGCCGTATGTCGTTCAGAAAATGGTGGATATAGAATCGCCTGCGGTCCGGAGTCACGCGCGACAGCCAATTCCAGAAATTGCACCGCGGAACAATGGCGCGCTGCCACGCCTTCGGCAGCCAGTGAATGAACGGCGTCAGCAGGTGCTGCTCCACTGGAAACCAGCGGTTCGGCGTCTGGATCCAGTAGCCCCGTCCCACCCGCGCCGCTTCCCGCGCAAAGCTCTCCTGGCTCGCCCGGCCCCCCACGTGCTCGATGGCCGAGTTGCTGAACACCACGTCGAACGTCCCGTCGCGAAACGGCAGCCGCCGGCCGTCCCCAGCCACCCGCAGTTCCGCCCCCGCCGGCTTCTCGATGGATTGCGGCAGGTTCAGAAGCACCACGCGCGGCGGAACCTCCATCAGCCCCCAACACTCCGGCGTGCCCCCAATGTCCAGCACCAGCGCATTCGAGCCAATGCCCATCTCTCGCGCGAAACGCTCCATGCGCCGGCGGCGGAAACGCACCGAAAGCGCGCCGATCGCCGCAACCGTGTCAGGGCTTGCCATCGCCCCCGAAATCGATCGACGAATCTACCGCGAATTTACGGTAGTCGCGGAACTCCACCAGGTTCTTCATGAGTATGGGGCCAAGGTTCCGGCTTCGCCCCGTCTCCCCGGACGTCACCGGCTGATACAACATATCGGTCTCCGCGCTCGACGGCAGCAGAAACTGCCGTCCGCTCACGTCCGCATACCCGTAATCGACCGAGGTGGACGATTCCCGGATCGCAAAACCCGCCGGAATATCGTCCGCTTTCGTGGTCAGGCGCCACACCATGCCGGTATCCCCGGCGACCTCCACTTCACCGTGAAATCCCACCACCGCCCGCCGCATGTCCGCGCCCGCTCCGTAGGCCAGTACATAACGCGATTTCGCGCGCGCCACGCGGTACGAATAGACCTCAACCTTCGTCTGGCGCAGCGCCGCCGATCTTTCCCAATGAAACGCGGCCGCCGATTCGGGTTCGAAGATCCACCGCAAAGTGCTGCCGAACTCGCCTTCGAAAATCGCCCCGCCCACCGCCAGCAGATTCAGGTCCGTGGTCTTGTTCCCCGCCAGAACCAGCTTATAGTTCTCCCTCTTGCCCGCGTACGTGAGTTGCAAGGTCAGCACGTCGAGGTTTTGCAAGGCGTGCGTATCGCTCGAAGTCCGGTGGATAATCTCCGTGCACACGAAATCCGGCAAAGCCTCCGAATATCCGAGGGCCGTCGCGCGAACCTCTTCCAGGAAACGCGCCCGCTCCGCCGCCGCGGGCTGCGCCGCGGATGCCATGGCCGCCATGCCGAACGCCGCGATCGCCATGCGCATCATCACTTACACTATAGCGGAACCCTCCTTAGGAGGAACTTGCGGAGCACGCCGAACACTTATGGACGGCTTTCTCCGCGTTTCCGCGTTTCCGCGTCTCCGCGTCAAAGCCCTTCCGCCGCCGCCTCGCCCCATTACAAACGGATTACGGCTGGAATGCCCCCCCCGTTTGAATCCGACCGCTATATCTCTTATACTAAGGTTTAGGCGCATCCCTCCGAGTGAACTAGTCCTGTGCCGTAATCCTTGCGCGGACCGGGCTCGGAGCCACCGGATTTCAGAGGAGGTTCTTTCATTGATGTCTTCCCATACGGACACGCTTAGTGTCGAACGGCGGGCCGGCGCCACAGGCTCCGGCGTGCGCGCGCGAATCGGTTCGATTCTGCGCTTTTTTTCAGGCTTTCTCGCGTTGATCGCTCTGGCTGCGCCTCTCATGGCACAGGGACAAGAGACGGGCGGCGAAGCAAACCTCAAGCTGCCGGACCTCGGTTCCGTCACCTTCCTGGGCGGGATCAGCGGCCATAACCTGTTGCTGGGCGGCCTGGTGGTAAGCGCCCTCGGCCTGATTTTCGGGCTGATCATTTATGTGCGCCTGCGCAATCTGCCGGTGCACTCGTCCATGCGGGAAGTTTCCGAGCTGATTTACGAAACCTGCAAGACCTACCTGGCCACGCAGGGCAAATTCCTGATGCTGCTCGAAGCCTTCATCGCCATCATCATCGTCTTCTACTTTGGCTTTCTCAAGGGGTTCGAAGCCTATAAGGTGGCCATCATCCTGCTCTTCAGCGTGATCGGCATCTCCGGCAGTTTCTGCGTGGCGGCCTTCGGCATGCGTGTCAACACCTTCGCCAACTCCCGCACCGCTTTCGCCGCCCTCCAGGGCAAGGCTTTCCCCTGCTATGAGATCCCCTTGCAGGCGGGCATGAGCATCGGCATGTTGCTGGTTTCCGTCGAACTGCTCATCATGCTGTTCATCCTGCTGTTCGTTCCGGGCGAATTGGCCGGCGCCTGCTTCATCGGCTTCGCCATCGGCGAATCCCTCGGCGCCGCGGCCCTCCGCGTAGCCGGCGGCATCTTCACCAAGATCGCCGACATCGGTTCCGATCTCATGAAGATCGTCTTCAAAATCAAGGAAGACGATGTCCGCAACCCGGGCGTCATCGCCGATTGCACTGGCGACAACGCGGGCGATTCGGTCGGCCCCTCCGCCGACGGCTTCGAGACCTACGGCGTCACCGGCGTCGCCCTCATCACCTTCATCCTGCTGGCCGTTGCCAGCCCCATCGTGCAGGTTCAGCTCCTGGTGTGGATCTTCTCCATGCGCGTCATGATGGTCATCTCTTCCGCGCTCGGCTACTTCGTCAATGGCCTGGTCGCCAAGGCGCGCTTCGCCAACGCCGAAAAGATGAACTTCGAAGCCCCGCTCACCACTCTGGTCTGGCTCACTTCCATCCTCTCCATCGTCCTCACGTACATCGTCAGCGCGTTCATGATTCCCAGTCTGGGCGGCAACACCTCCATGTGGTGGATCCTGGCCACGGTGATCAGTTGCGGCACTCTGGCCGGCGCGGTCATCCCCGAATTCGTGAAGGTCTTCACCTCCACCAATTCGCGCCACGTCCGCGAAATCGTCACCAGCTCGCGCGAGGGCGGCGCTTCGCTCAACATCCTCTCCGGCCTGGTGGCGGGCAACTTCAGCGCCTACTGGCTGGGCTTTGCCATGCTCTTCCTCATGAGCATCGGCTATTACATGAGCACCATGTTCGTCACGGGGATCATGCTGGCGCCCGCGGTCTTCGCCTTCGGCCTGGTGGCCTTCGGCTTCCTCGGCATGGGGCCCGTGACCATCGCCGTCGATAGCTACGGCCCCGTCACCGATAACGCCCAGTCCG
>CAYWHA010000022.1:0-88740 GCA_964457555.1 uncultured Solibacteraceae bacterium | reverse complement strand
TGCCCGTCGTCGGGTGCGGCCATGCTAACGAATTCACCGCGACAGGCCACTAGTAAATAGTAGCTGAGAGGCATTCCGTCCACACCCGTCTTGAGTGCGCTCCAAAAAAGGGAAAATGGCTGAAGACCTGAAACATGAAAGGTAAGCAGCTCGTCATACCAAAAAAGCTTCTTACTCGCCACGAATAACAGAACGCCGAACTCCCATACAAGGACGGCTACAAGTAGGGTCGAGGCGAATTGGGAAGACTTCATCGATCTGGCGCAGACATCTTCCACCCAGTTCGCCAGGCCGGAGATCTTCGACTTTGCTTTCACATCTTCCATTTGTTAATTAGCTAATGCCGCCGAAGCGAAGCCGAAGGAACTGACGGGCTTGCTTTTAAACACGATAAAATACACTTATCATGCTTAAAAGGCGGCGTTGGATCGCGCGGGCCGCCCACCTCCGCAAGCTCGACCCGGGTGCGCCATATCTACGATCTGCCAGCGATCCGCGCGGGTATAGGGTTAGCTCAAGAAACCGCTAGAGTGAAGGTATAGGTAAACGTGAAGCTTACGGAAGCACTCAAGATCCTGCAGCAGGCGCCGGAGAATGCTTCGCCTTTCCTCGTATCCTTGGCTTGCGGGTATACGCCATTGCACGTAGCGACCTTCCTGGGGGCGCATCTGCAGCAGCGGCTGGCGGACCGGCGCGCGACGGTCTCGACGGGGGTGTACGGCGACGTGCCCGGGACTTTAGCGGGCTTGAAAGACGCCGCTACGCACTGTGTAGCCGCTGCCTTGGAATGGGCGGACCTGGATCCCCGGTTGGGCTATCGGGAAGCGGGAAACTGGGGCATCAAGGCCTTACCGGGGATTATTTCTGGCGCTGTGGCGCAGTTGGACCGGATAGCCGCGGCGATTGAAGAAATCCGTCTGGAAATTCCCGTGGCCGTCTGTCTGCCCAGCTTGCCGCTGCCCCCCATTTTCCACACGGCGGGTTGGCAGGCCGCGGAAGCTCAGTTGGCGCTCAATCGAAAAGTGGCCGAGTTCGCTTTCCGAATCGGGCGACGGTGCTCCCTGGTCAACTCGGCCCGATTGGCCGAAGATTCACCCCCGGCGGCGCGTTACGACCTGAAATCGGATCTGCTGACCGGCTTGCCGTACACGCTGCCGCACGCCGCGGCGGTGGCGTCGGCGTTGTCGCGCCTGCTGGCGCCGCTGCCTCCCAAGAAAGGCCTGATAACGGATCTGGACGATACCTTGTGGCGCGGCGTAGCGGGCGAAATCGGCCCGGAAAACGTGAGCTGGGACCTGGCTAGCCATTCGCAACTGCATGGGTTGTACCAGAAGCTTCTGGCGGCTCTGGCCGAAGAAGGCGTTCTGATTGGCGCCGCCAGCAAGAACGATCCGGCGGTGGTCGAGCGGGTTTTCGAGCGGGAGGATTTGCTCTTGCGGCCGGACCGGATTTTCCCACTGGAGATCCATTGGGGCGCTAAATCCGGCTCGATCGAACGGATCTTGCGGACCTGGAATATTTCGGCGGACGACGTTGTTTTTGTAGACGACAGCGCAATGGAGCTGGCCGAGGCCGCCAACGCCCATCCGGGGATAGAGTGCATTTTGTTCCCGGCGAACGATTACGCCGGGGCTTATGCGCTGCTGCGGCGCCTGCGCGACCTGTTTGGGAAGCCCCGCGTCTCCGAGGAGGACGCCATCCGTCTGGAAAGCATCCGCCAAAGCGCTCCGTTTCAAGCGGCGTACGGCGAAGCGACTTCGGAAACGTTCCTGGAGGAAGCCGAAGCCGTCGTCACGTTCGATTTTCCGGCCGGCGACGACCCACGGGCTTTGGAATTGGTCAATAAGACGAATCAGTTCAACCTGAACGGCATACGTTATGGGGAGGCCGATTGGAAGAACCGGCGCACGCGTCCGGGAGCGTTCCTGGCGATTGTCAGTTATCGGGATAAGTTCGGCCCGCTGGGCAAAATCGCGGTGCTCGATGGGCGGCAGGAGAATGACAACCTCTTTATCGACACCTGGGTCATGAGCTGCCGCGCATTTTCCCGCCGTATCGAGCATCGGTGTCTCGAGGCGATGTTCGAGCGTTCGGCGGTGCAGGAGATGTTTTTCGATTTCCAGCCCACGCCCAAAAACGGTCCGCTTCAAGATTTCTTGGCGTCAGTCTCCGGCCGGCGGCCCGATGCGCCTTTTCGCCTGAGCCGCGCCCTGTTTGAGGAGAAACGCCCGCGGCTTTATCATCGCGTCACGGAATCCCCCACGAGTTCAAATCCATGGATCACATCGCGCTCCGCTTAACAAATTGTTTTCAGACGGTGTTTCCGAATCTGCCCGAAGGGGAGATTGCGGCCGCCAGCCAAAGTAACGTGGCGGCCTGGGACTCCGTCGCCGCCATCACCCTGGTCAATGTGATCGAGGAAGAATTCGGGATCGAGATGGATCTCGACCGGCTTGCGGACCTGGATTCCTTCAGCCGCATCCAGGAATATCTGACCCGGGAAATGCAACTCTCGTGACTAAGACAAGCGCGGGATTGAAGCTCCACCATTTCGGATTCGTGGTTGCGGATATCGCGGACGGCATGGCGGGCTTCACGCAATCGCTCGCGGCGCATTGGGACGGCCGCATCTACGACGATCCACTGCAGAAGGTGAAGGTGGCCTTCGTGACGACGCGTCCGGGCGACGCGCAGATTGAGCTGGTGCAGCCGAACGCGGAAGACTCTCCCGTCACCCGCTTTCTCAGGGAGAAAGGCGGCGGGTTCCATCACGTCTGTTACGAAGTTGCGGACCTCGAAGAAGAGATGGCGAGGATGAAATTGCGCGGGGCGCTGATCGCCAGGCGTCCGAAGCCGGCGGTAGCATTCGAGGGGCGCCGCATCGCCTGGATGCTCACGGCGGAGAAGATGCTGGTAGAGTTGCTCGAACGGCAAGCCGAATGAACGCACGCTGGACCGGAATGTTACGGCAGTTGGACCGCGCGCCGGAGCTTTTGCGCTGCGCCCGCGCATGTTCGCAGTGGCTGCCGTTGAGCCTGGCTTACGCCGGGCTGAAGCCGCTGCGGTATCCTCACGAGGTCTTATTCCGCGATGGCGGACGGATCCGGTTGGACGATTTCTTCGATCTGACGACCTTCTGGTCGATTTTCTTTCGCCCCACCTATCCGGTAAGCCCGGCGGCCGCGGCGATCGTGGACGCCGGCGCAAACATCGGCGCCTTCACCCTGTACGCCGCACGCACGGCGCGAGCGGCCAGGATATTAGCCATCGAGCCTTTCGGGCCGACATTCGAGCGGCTGACCGACACCGTGACAGCCAACCGGCTTTCCGGGCGGGTGACCTGTTTGCCGTGCGCACTGGGCGGCCAGGAAGGCGAAGCGCACATGACGGGCAACGCGCAGCCGAGCCAGTTCCGCCAGGTTGTGCGCGAAGCCGGGCAATCGACGGTTGCTGTAAGAGTGACGACGCTGGCGGCGATCCTTCAAGCGCACGGGATCGAGCATGTGGACGTCCTGAAGATGGACATCGAAGGCGGGGAATACCCCGCCCTGTTAGGCGCGCCGGCGGATGTCTTGCGGCGGATTGGAAGAATCTGTCTGGAGTATCATCCGAGCTTCGCCGGGGAGGCGCGCTCGAAGGATGCTTTGTTCGATCACCTGGCGAGTTGCGGGTTTGCGCTCACGTTCGACCGGCCGGATGGTGAGGGGTACGGCGTGGCGGGATTTGATGCGAGGAGGGAGTAAAGCAAGAGCTGACGCGGAGGCGCGGAGACGCGGAGAAAACCGTTTCAGGAATCAGACCGTTATCGCGCGGATAGCGAGAATTTGTTCTCGTTTTGCCGGTCAGGCGGCCTTGAGCTGTGGAGAATCGGGAGAACGGCATGTCCGGCGAAGAGGCGCGGCTCGCGGCGCGGCGGCAGTTTGGGAATGCGGCGGCATTAATGGAAACCAGCCGCGAGGCTTGGGGGTGGCGCATGTTGGACGAACTGGCTCGGGATTTCCGGCTGGCGCTGCGGACGCTCGGTCGCAGCCCCGGTTTCACGGCGACCGCCGTGATGACGCTGGCCTTGGGGATCGGCCTGAACATGACCGTTTTCGCGCTGGTCTATAAGGTGGTGCTGCGGCCGGTGGCGTATCGCGACGTAGGCCGGCTGATGGACGTACACCTGATCCTCACGGAAGAACGGCGCGGAACGATCCCGATGACGTGGTCGTACCCGAAGTTTCAAGAACTGGTGGAATGGAACCGCAGCTTCGATGCGGTGGCGGCGGAGCAAGCCAACGTCCTGACGATGACCGGGATCGACGAACCGCTGACGGCGGAGATTGTGTCGGCGCGGTATTTCCGGATGATCGGCGCCAACGCAGAGATCGGCCGCGTCTTCGTGGATGAGGAAGACCAGCCCTCGGGATCGCATACCTCCCTGCTCATCTCAGATGGGCTGTGGCGGCGGTATTTCGGGGGCGACCCCGGCGTGGTGGGGCGCACTCTGAGCCTCTCGGGGTTGTCCATGACGGTTGTGGGGGTGATGCCGCCCGGCTTCAAAGGCGAGACGGGGCGCACGGACGCCTGGGCCCCCATGGCGGCGTATCTTGCAATCAGTCCGAATCCCGGCAGGATGGCTCACAACCTGCAGGCGATCGGCCACCTCAGGCCTGGAATGAGCCCGCGGCAGGCGGACGAGGACGTTCGCCAGTTGGTCGCGCGGATGGAGCGCTTGTATCCGACGACTTTCGGTAAATGGTCGGGCGGCGCGCGGCCGCTGCTCGAAGCGAGGGTGGATCCGCAGGTGCGCAGAGCATTGTGGATTCTACAGGCCGCCACGGTGTGCGTGCTGCTGATCGCCTGCGTGAACCTGGCGAATCTTCTGCTCGGGCGGGGTGCTGCGCGACGCAGGGAGCTGGCGATACGGCTCGCGTTGGGAACCAGCCGGGGCGCGCTGATGCGGCAGATGCTGGCGGACCCCATCCTGCTGGCGCTGGCGGGCGGCATTGGCGGCCTGATCCTGGCGGCCGGCGGATTGCGGGCGCTGGGGCTGATCTTTCCGGCGGCGGGGTGGAGTTTCAACTTCCAATACGCGCGCTTCATCGATCCTGAACAATTCCGAATGGAACTTCCGCTGGTGGCGGCGGGAATGGCGCTTGCGCTGGTGACGGGGATCGCTTTCGGACTGCTGCCGGCATGGCAGGCAGCGCGGGCGGACCTAAATCAAGGGCTGAGAAGCGGTCTTGAGGCGGCGGGACCGCGCAATATCCGACTGCGCAACGGGATGGTGGTGGCACAGATGGCGCTGGCGCTGGTGCTGCTGGCGGGCGCGGACCTGACCATCCGCAGTTTCGCGGCGCTGCTGGCTACGAATTTCGGCGTGCAGACCCGCAACGTCCTCACGTTGAACGCGCAGTTGCGCGGGTCGCGCGACCAGGCTGCCCGGCGCGCGTTCTATGGCGAACTGGCGCGGCGGGCGGCGGCGATGCCGGGGGTGGAATCGGCCGCGACGAGCGACATGCTGCCTTCCTACGGCCCGGATGAGGGAACGGCGCTGCGCGTTGACGGGCGGGGTCCGGCCATCGATACGAACGATTTCGAGGCGTCCCCCGCGTATTTCGGACTATTTCGCATTCCGACCCTCGCGGGCCGGGTTTTCGACGAGCGCGATGGCGAGAACAGCCCTCGCGTGGTGGTCCTGAGCGAATTGGCGGCGCGGCGGTTCTTCCCGGATGCAAGTCCGCTGGGGCGGCGCATCGAGTACCCGCACGCGAATGGCACTTTGGCGGAAGTCATTGGGGTGGTGGGCGATGTGAAGTACAGCGATCCGGAGACCAAGCCGAGGCCGGTGGTTTATTCCTCGACCTTGCAGAGCCGTCCCGGCAACTTCCTGGAGGTGCGAGCGGCGCGCGACCCGCGAGCGTTGCTTCCGGCACTGCGCGGGATTGCGCACGCGCTCGACCCAGAGGTACGGGTGTACGACGTGCGAACCATGGATCAGCTTATCGGGCTGGCGACGTGGCGCGCGCGGCTGGCGGCGGTGCTGCTCGTTTCGATGGCCGCGCTCTCGCTGACGATTGCCGCGGTGGGGATCTACGGCGTGTTCTCTTATGCGGTGGCGGCGCGGTCGCGGGAGATCGGAGTGCGCATCGCGTTGGGCGCGGGCCGGGAGAGGATTCTGGGGATGGTGCTGCGCGAGGGCGCCGCGCTTTCCGCCGCTGCGCTGGCCGTGGGCGTGCCGGCGGCCTGGGTGCTCACGCGCACGCTTTCGAGCCAGCTCTACCGTGTCTCGCCGGGCGACCCGGTGGTTTATCTTTCCGTGGCAGGGCTGTTGCTGGCGGTGGCGTTGGCGGCGTGTTCTGTTCCGGCGCTGCGGGCGACGCGAATCGATCCGGTGGAGACGCTGCGGAGCGAGTGAACGCGGCGGGAATCACCGCCGAGACGCCGAGAAGAACGTTTAGAAGGGGTTCGGATGGTGGGTGGAATCGTGCCCTTCGTGGGGTTCGGGCGCTGAGGGAGCGGAGGAAGGTGCCATGCCTGTCGCTACAATCGGAGGCGTGACCTTCTCCGCACGGTTTTATTGGGACTTGCGGCCAAACCGGATCGCGCGCGCGGTCGAGGAGCGGCGCCGCTCGGGGGGGCCCATGCTGGACCTCACGGAATCGAATCCCACCCACGCCGGAATCGACTACCCGGCGGACATCTTGCACGCATTTGAAGATCCGCGCCTGCTGGTTTACGACCCCGCGCCGGCAGGGGCGCTCGAGGCGCGGCGGGCGGTGGCGGACTATTACGCAGCGCGCGGGTTGCCGGTTGCGCCGGAGCGCATCCTGCTCACGGCCAGCACCAGCGAGGCGTACGCCTATCTGTTCAAGCTGCTGACGGACCCGGGCGATTGCGTGCTGGTTCCGCGGCCTTCCTATCCCCTGTTCGAGTTTCTGGCGAACATGGAATCCATTGAAGTCCGGCAATATCCGATGGTCTATCACGGCGGGTGGGCCATCGACCTGGAGGCGCTGGCGGACGCCGTCACAGACCGTACGCGCGCGGTGGTGGTGGTGAATCCAAACAACCCCACCGGCTCCTACGTGAAGCGAACGGAACTGGCCGCGATTGGCCGCTTGTGCGCGGAACGAGGCATGGCAATCCTCTCCGACGAAGTCTTCTCGGATTACGCCATGGCTCTGGACCCGGAGCGCGCGGCATCGCTCGCGGGCGTGGAAGAGTGCCTGACATTTTCGATGAGCGGTCTCTCCAAGATAGCGGGGCTGCCGCAGATGAAGCTGGGTTGGATTGTGGCCGGCGGCCCGGCGGGAGTGCGCGCCGCGGCCCTGGAGCGGTTGGAATGGATCGCCGATACGTACCTTTCAGTGGGCACGCCGGTGCAGTGCGCCGCGGCCAGGCTGCTCGCCGCGGGGGAGGAAGTGCAGCGGCGAATTCGGGAACGCACGGCCGCGAATCTTAGTTACGCGCGGGCGGCGCTCGAGGGCTCGGCCGCGAATATCCTGCCGGTGGAAGGCGGCTGGTACATCACGGTGCAGGTACCCCGGGTGCATAGCGAAGAAGAGTGGGTGCTCGAACTGCTGGCCCGCGAAAACGTTCTGGTACAGCCTGGCTTCTTCTACGATTTCGAGTCCGAGGCTTACCTGGTTCTCAGCCTGCTCACCGCACCGGAGGTATTTCGAGAGGGAGTCGCCCGGCTGAGGAAGATGGCGGACGGCTGATCCCAAGCAAGCGCCGGCGCAGGAGGTCCAGCGCGAAGGGGATGGTAAAGGTGCGGATGCGCTGGCGGTCACCAAGGAAGACGCGCTGCGCCACATCCACACCGGCGGCATCGGCGATGCCCACGTAAACGGTTCCCACGGGTGCGGTCTTCGCGCTGGAGGGCGCCGCGGGCGCCTCGGGACCGGCCAGCCCGGTAACGGAAAGGGCGTAGTCCGAGCCGGTGCGGCGGCGCGCGCCCCTTGCCATGGCTTCCGCCGTTTCCCGGCTGACGGCTCCGAAGCGCTCGAGATCCTCGGGGCTGACGCCCAGCAACTCCGTCTTCATTTCGTTGGAATAGGTAATCAACCCGCCCAGGAAGTAGCCGGAACTGCCGGGCACCGAAGTGATGCGCTCACCCAACATGCCGCCGGTGCAGCTCTCCGCAACCGAAACGGTGGCGCGGTTCTGGCGCAACAGGCCGCCCACCACCACTTCGAGCGGATCGCCATTGCGCGAGTAGATGCGGTCACCGAGCAGCAAGTCGATCGGTCCGCCCACTTCCACCAGCAGGGCCTCGGCTTCGGCCGCCGTGGCGCAACGGGCGCGCAGATGAACCTGGATCTCTCCGTTGGCCGCCAGGATGGTGGTGACCGGGTTGGCGTATTTCTTGTAGACCGGCGCGATGAGCTGGTCCAGGTCGGATTCCCCCATGCCCGCCACGCGCAGGCACAGGGTGCGGATGGCCATGGGCGGCACGATGCGCTTCAGGCGCGGCAGACAGCGGCGCTCGAACATGGCCTGCAATTCGTGCGGCGGGCCGGGAAGAAGCATGACCACCGCGCCGGACTCCTCGATCCACTGGCCGGGCGCGGTGCCGCGGTCGTTCGGCAGGATGGCGGCGCCCTCGACGACGAAGGCCTGACGCTTGTTGATGTCGGCCATTTTTCGATTGGCCTGCGCGAAGCGGCGCTCCAGCCACGCCGCGATGTCGGTGGAGAACGTCAGCTTGCGGTCGAGCGCCAGGGCGACTGCCTCGCGGGTGACATCGTCTTCCGTAGGTCCCAAACCGCCGGAGACGATCAGGATCGCCGCGTTCGACAAGGCGCGACGAATGGCGCCGGCCAGCCGCTCGCGGTCGTCGCCGATCACGCTCTTGGCCACCACTTCCACGCCGATGTTGTTCAGCTCGGCGGTGAGATACAAGGAGTTGGTATCGACGCGGTCGGGCGTCAGCATCTCCGAGCCGCAAGCGATGATTTCCGCGTTCATCGAACGATCGGGAAGCCCTTAATCCCGATATCCACGCGGTAGAGGGCGTTGGTGGTGGCGACCACCATGGCGCGCGAGGGCGTGAACGCCAGCCCCACGATGCCGGGCCCGGAGAGGAACAACTCGGCGCTCCGCGCGGCATCGATGCGCACCACGCCTTTGCGGCCGGCAATGGAGGCGGCCACGTAGAGCCTGCCCTGTTCGTCGAACGCCATGCCTTGCGGCCGGCCCAGGCCGCGGTAAAAGACCTCGACCACGCCGGCGTGCGAAATGCGGTAGACGGAGTCGTAGCTGGATGTGGTCGGCCCGGTGACGTAGAGATAGCCGTCGGGGCCAAACGCCAAATGGTACGCCGCGATGGAGGGCTCCAGGGTGGCGAAAACGAAAATCTGCCGGTTCGGGCCGACCTTGAAGACGGTGCCGCTGCGGTCGCCCACGTAGAGATTGTGTTCGTCGTCGAAGGCCAGTCCGGTAGCCACCCCCATGCCTTCCACGAAAACCGACATATTCCCCGTCGGCGTGGCCTGGTAGACAAAGCCGTCGTAGCGGCTGGAGATGTAGAGCATGCCCTGGCTGTCGAAAATCAGGCCAGTGGCGTTCATCAGATCGTTGATAAACGGCTTGACGGTGAAATTCAGATCGACCTTGAAGACCGCCACGGGGGTCTTTTGTCCGCGCGACCCGCTATAGGTGGCATAGAGGTTGCCGAAGGAGTCCACGGCGGGGTTGGCAACGGGGTGCAGGCTGTCGGCCACCTGCACGCCGATGTCGCAGGCCCAGGAATCGCTCGAGTGCTGGCCGCACTGGACCACCAATTGGCCCGCCGTGGCGCCTTCCGGCACGCGGGCGATCACCAGGGCGTCCGAGCCGATAATGATGGGCGCGCCCATTTCGCCAATCGTGACGCGCGGATGGGCAGCTTTGGCGAAGCCTTTCCCGCGGATCTGCAACTCGCCGCCGGCGATGGCTGCGGGAGGCGTCACTTCTGAGATTTGCGGTTTGGGGTCGGACGATTTCCGGACAGGCATGGTTAATACAAATTGAACCATCCGGCTGCCAATAACACAAGAGCCGCGTAGACGCCCGCCATGGCGTCGTCCGCATTGATGCCGATTCCGCCGGGCAAGGCCTCCAACTGGCGGACCGGCGCGGGCTTCCAGATATCGAACAGGCGAAACAGCGCGAAGGCGGCCAGAAAGCTCTTCCAGTTGTAGACGCGCGCCCCGGCCAGGGCGATCCACTGGCCCAGGACTTCATCCACCACCACGCAGCCCGGGTCTTTCACGCCCATGGCTTGGGCGGTGACTCCGGCGGACCAAACGGCGGGGAACCAGAGCGCCGCCGCCAGAACCAGAAATCCCCACCACGGCAGGCCCACGTAAACCAGCACCGCGCCGATCAGGACGGCGGCGGCGGAACCGGCGGTGCCGGGAGCGAACGGAGCATACCCGCACCCGAACCAGGACGAGAGTAAATTAGCGAGTTTCAGGCCAGATTTAGTCGTCACTCCGCAGTTCCGTCGCGGTGGGGCAGGCGCATTCGCCTGCCAGGGGGCAAGGCAGGCGAAAGCGCCTGCCCCACCACTGCTCTACTGTGTCTCCTCTTCACTCGGTTGCTCCGGCGCCGCGGGGCCGGGGATCGCGTACTTTTCCGACGCCCAATTGCCCAGGTCGATCGTCCGGCATCGTTCGCTGCAAAACGGAAACTCGGGATCCCCCAGTTTCACTTCCTTCTTCTTGCAAATCGGACACTTCATAAGACGGCGGCCAGAGGCGTAATGCCAATCAATCCAGGCGCGGCGAATTGCGGCGCGGATTCGGTGGGTTCGAGCAGCGTACCGACCACGTCGTAATCGTGCGCCTCCGTGATTCGCAGGCGGCGTATCTCGCCGGAACGCGGTTCGGCGCCTTCGAAATCGTTGATCAGCGTGACGCCATCGATCTCGGGCGCCTGCACGGCCATGCGCGCCTCCCAAAGAAGAGGCGTTTCCGCGGATGGGCCTTCCACCAGCACGGAGACTACGCTTCCCACCAGGCGGCGGTTGCGGGCGCGCGCGATGCGGCGCTGGATGGCCATCAGACGCTGCCTGCGGGCCGGAATGATGCGGCCATCCACTTTGCCGTAGAGCCCATAGCTGGCGCTGGTGTCCTCATCGGAATAGGCAAAGACGCCGAGATTGTCGAAGCGGGCCGCTTTCACGAAATCGCACAGTTCCTGGAATTCGGCGGCGGTCTCGCCGGGAAATCCTACGATAAAGCTGGTACGGATGGCCACCCCCGGAATCGTACGGCGGACGCGCTCCAGCAGTTTCAGGAAAATGTCACCGGATCCCCCGCGCTTCATGCGGCGCAGGACGCTGGCGCTCGCGTGCTGCAAGGGCATGTCGATGTATTTGACCAGCGAAGCGTGCGCTGCCACGGCGTCGAGCAGTTTCTGGGTGACCTTGTTGGGGTAGGCGTAGAGGAAGCGAATCCACTTCTCGCCGCCGGTTTCGATGCCGGCCAGCCGTCCGAGCAGCATCGCCAGGCCGTTGGCCAGGCCGAAGTCTTCTCCGTAGCAGGTGGTGTCCTGGCCTATCAGGTTGATTTCGCGGACACCCTGCCGGAAGAGCCGCGTGGCCTCCGCGACTACCGATTCGAAACGGCGGCTGCGGAACGCGCCGCGATACTGTGGGATGACGCAGAATGAGCAGGGGTGGTCGCAGCCTTCGGCAATCTTGATGTAAGCGTAATGGCGCGGCGTGGAGAGCACGCGCGGCGTCAGGTCGTGGTATAGGTACGATTCGGGAACATGGGCCGGCGGTTCGACTCCCTCGCAAAGCGCCACAATGTTTTCGAGTTCATTGGTCCCCAGCAGCGCGTCCACTTCCGGGAGATCCTTACGGATATCGCTGCGGTAACGCTCCACCAGGCAGCCCGCCACAATGAGTCTCTTGGCGCGGCCCACCTTCTTGTATTCCGCCATCTCGAGGATGGCGTCGATGGATTCCTGCTTGGCCGGGTCAATGAAACTGCACGTATTGACCACCAGGACGTCAGCCTGGTCCGGATGGGGGGTCAACTGGTGGCCCTTGGCCGCCAGCAGACCCATCATGACCTCGCTGTCGACCAGGTTTTTCGGGCAACCCAAACTGACGAAACCGATTTTCAAAGGCGTATCGAAATCCCCCAGGGCGATGATCTTAGGATAGCAAGGCGGCGCCGAATGCGTTTCCGCTTGCAATGCAGGGCGAACTGTTGTACGTCTAGCTTATCCGGGACTGGAGAGGCCCCGGCCAAGGAGAAGGCCTATGGTTCCCCACAAGATGTTGTCGCGCAGGGAGTTGCTGGCTGCGGCCGGCGGGTTGGCCGCGGCCGGGCTGGCGCATGGGCAAACGGATCCCGCCCCGGCGTCGCCGGTCGCCATCGCGCGCTGCCGCGCCTACGACGGAACTTTCGACGACGCCCTGAGCGCCAGCCTGGACAAGATCGGCGGCATTGGCTCGCTTGTCAAGGGCAAGACGGTGGCCCTCAAGCTGAACCTGACGGGCAACATCACCCGGTATCCCAACCGGCCGGAACTGCCCTATCGCAACAATCCCAACACGGTGCTCTCGGTCGCGCGGCAACTGGCGCGGGCGGGCGCGGCGCGCATCAGGCTGATCGAGTCCTTCTTTCCAGCCAGGCAGGACCTTGAGCTGTGGGCGCGCTACGGTTTGGACGTCAACGCCATCAACAACGTGGGCTGCAAGGTGGAGTGGGAAAACGTCCAGAACATCGGGCAGGCCAAGCAGTACACGCGCATGAAAGTGCCCTGGGGAGGGTACATCTTCCCGGCCTTCGATCTGAACCACTCATTCGCCGATTGCGATGTCTACGCGTCGCTCTCCAAACTGAAGCACCACTGGCTGGCGGGCGTCACCATGACCCTCAAGAACAACTTCGGGAATACGCCCTGCTCGCTCTACGGCGGCGATTGCGGCCCCGACGGCAACGAGGACCCCAAAGGCGAGCGCGGGCCGGTCTGCCACAATGGCACGGCCACGCCGCCGAAAGGAGTCCCGCAGGAACTCAACCGCGAATCCCCCAGGGAGCCGGGCTACCGCATCCCGCGCATCGTCACGGACCTGACGGGCGTGCGCCCGGTGGACCTGACCATCGTGGACGGCGTCGAGTCCATCCGCGGCGGCGAAGGCGTGTGGAACCAGGGGGTCTCGCTCATCAAGCCCGGCGTCCTGCTGGTGGGCCGAAACCCGGTCTGCACCGACGCCGTGTGCATGGCTGTGATGGGCTACGACCCGCGCGCGGAACGCGGCACGAAGCCCTTCCTGCGCGGCAACAACACGCTGCGCCTGGCCGAAGCGGTCGGGATCGGCACGACGGACCTCTCCAGGATCGAGGTAGCCGGCCTCAGCGTCAAGGAAGCCTACTGCGACTACGGTCCGGGGGCGACGGGATAAACTTAGGTATGGAGACACCCCGCGAGCGCCTGAGCAGGCTCGAGACTAGCGAATTGGAGGAGCGCGACCGAGAGGGCTACGAAATGCGGCCTCAAGATGACGACGCCGTGGACGCCTGGCTATCGGAGGCCGATTGGCCAACGAAGTAGCGACCGCCATTGGTTACTCGCCAGACCGCGCTGTCAGCTATACTCAATCGGATAAAGGAGTCTTCATATGTATCCTGCGCTGGCGGCATTGGGCGGCTTGGGCTTTCCGGAAATGGCGCTCGTGGCGCTTGTGGCATTCCTGGTGTATGGAGTAGCGCCCGCAGTGCTCATATTGGTCCTGTGGAAGTTCTACCAGGTGCTCTCGCGTATTTCAAATGAGCTGACAGAGATCAAGCAAGCGCTTCGCGTGGGAAAGCCGCTGTAGGTGTCCGGAGTGCGCCGTGGAGACAGGGATTCTCACGAAAAAGTGAAGGCCGATTGGCAATCGGCCGCAGGTCGGCAACCTGCCCCACTGTCAGCCACCCCCGACTTGCCTTTCGTGCTCCTCCCTGGTCCTCAAACTGTTCCGATCAATCGCGCGATCCACCGCCAAAATGCCCTCCAGGTGGTCCATTTCGTGTTGGAGAAGTTCCGAAAACGCGCCGGAGGCTTCCAGGCGCTGCGCCTCGCCGGCCTCATCGTCGTAACGGATACGCACGGCCACGGAGCGCTCCACCTGGACCAGCAGATTCGGAAAAGAGAAGCAATCGTCCCACAGCCGGAGCTTCTCTTCGCTCTGGAATTCGTACGCGGGATTGCGCAGGCGCCAGGCACGGCGGTCCAGTTCGATATATATTAGTCGTTTCGGTTCGCCGATTTGCACCGCGGAAATGCCGCGGCCGAAGCCGTGCACGCGGCGGAATTCATGCAAGGTGTCACGAAGGTCGTCGAATTGCGCGCCCGCTTCCTCCGGCGATGGGACGGGCGTGGAAACAACCCGAAGGAGCGGGTCTCCCAATTGGATTATCCGGCGGATCGGCATACTCACGAAGATATCAGGCCAGGCGGGGCGCAGCCGGTGGCTCCTGTGCGGAAGCGCAGAGACGCGGTTTGGCTCGCGGTCCGCGTGACCGTCTTCGTGGTGCTCTTCTATGGCCTCGGATGGTTCGTCCTCGACCCGCTGCTGCGCTGGTTCGCGGGCGGCCTGGCCGGGCCGACGTTCGCCGTCCTCGTATCGGCGGTGTTCGCGACCTGGTTGTCGCTGCGGATCCATCATGAGGATATTCCGTTTTTCGCGGTCGGGCTGTTTTGGAACCCCTCTTCCGCGCAAAACCTGAAGTTCGGCCTGCTGGGAGGCGTGGGTGCGGCGGCGCTGGCGCTGGTTCCACCGCTTTTGACCGGCGCGGCCCGTATCTCCCTGAATCATGCCCCCGAATATGGCGCCATCGTCTTCTCGGCCGTCTGCGTGGCGGCCGGATCGGTGGGCGAAGAGTTGTTCTTTCGCGGATACGGGTTTCAGCTTCTGATGGCCAACTGGGGACCCTGGGCCGCCATTCTACCCGTGGGCGTGGTCTTCGGTTGGATGCACAACGCCAATCCGAACGCCAGCCCGCTCGGCTTGATCAACACCGCCGGCTTCGGCATTCTGTTCGGATACGCCTTCCTGCGCAGCCGGGACCTGTGGCTGCCGATCGGCCTGCATTTCGGCTGGAACTTTACATTACCGTTATTCGGCGCCGACCTCAGCGGGATTACAATATTTAAAGAGATCACCGGCCATGAGATGGTTTGGCGCGCCGGCGTGCTGTGGAGTGGCGGGGGGTACGGCCCGGAAGCGAGCATTCTGACTTCCGCGGCGCTGATTCCCCTGTTTGTGTATCTATGGAAGGCTCCGATTCGCCAGCAAGCGTCGCCCCTCACGGATCTGCCGGGGGAGAGTGCGATATGCGAGCCTTCGCCGCCCTTGCAATCCTGAGTCTGCTGCCTGGCGTGTGCCTGGCCGGCAGCAAACTGACTTTCGACGACCGCGTGGAACTCACCCGCGGCCTGATGGCCGAGTACGGCGTCCTCAAGCAGGCACTTCCCCACGCCAAGGGCGCGCTCGCATTCGACGCCGCCAGCGGAATCGACATGAACCAATGGGCCAAGGCAGCCAAGGAGGACGGCCTTGCGGCGCGCCCAGGCGCCACCGTCCAGGTAACCAAGGTCGAAATTGGCGAGGACCGGATCGTGCTCCAGATCGATGGCGGATACAATGGCGGCCGCAAGTGGTACCGGAACGCGACCATCGCCGCCGGTCCGAGCACCAACCCGGACCCGACCCGAATCGGAGATGGCGTCGACGACGACGCGCCGTTTGGAACCTCCATCGCCATTCTGTTTCATAAGCCCCTGGAGCCGATCAAGTCCGCGGACATCAAGAAGATGCTCGCGCCGCTCCTGGACTTCGACAAACACAGCGTTACGGAAATCTATGCCGACACGCTGTCGCCCGAATTTCAGACCGCCGTGAAGACCAACCACGCCCTGGTCGGAATGGACCGCGAGCAGGTGAAGTTGGCGCTGGGCCTTCCCGCGCACAAGGAGCGGCAGACCGAGGACGGCGTCGAGTTGGAATTTTGGACCTATGGAGAAGCGCCCGGCAAGTTCACGTTCGTCACGTTCAAAGGGGACAAGGCCATCGCCGTGAAGGAGGAGTATGCAGGCCTCGGGACCCAGGTGAACGATCCTCCGCCGGTGAAATGAAATCTCAGGCGGTGTTTACAATCGCGGTCTTGCCCACGATTTCGTGAGCCACGTTGAAATACACCCGGTCTTCGTAGTGGAAGGATGCTACGTTGGGATTGTGCGGCAACAGCCCTTCATGCCCCTGCCCTATCCGAAAATCCCTCAGGATTGCCTTCGCCGGGACCGTCCGTATGATTAAGTCCAGAGTGTAGGCCGTCAACTCCGTGCGTGTTTGCATAGATCCCACTCGCCTCCGCTATGCCGCCGAGGTCATGGCCATGCCCCTGTTACGGCCGTCACGCATGGAGGGTGCTCTCTCTAACGGCCCCGCGGGTTTTTCGGTTTGCTCCCGGTCCGCCAATTCCTGGCATTTCAGGCAGCGGGCAGCCCACGGCGCCGCGGATAACCGCTTCGGGCCGATTGTCTCGTCGCAATTGACGCAACAGCCGTAGGTTCCGTCCTTGATGCGATCGAGGGCTGCTCTGATTTCGCGCAACAATGCGGAGTTTCGATCCAGGGCGTGAATGACAAGGTTGCGATCCGCTGCGCTTTGGACTTGATCGAAAACGTCCGGTTCAGGTTCGAGCATGAGACCGTCGCGATGTTGCAGTTCCGCCGTCAGTTCCGCCGCTTTCGCGCGCAGGTGGGCCGCATACGATTTCCATTGGGCATTTTCCATGGCGCCTCTCCTTTCGCAGTCTTCCAGGTAGACGGCGCGCCATGCGGGAAGGTTCTCCTCAGATCGATGTATAAAGCAGGCAAGAAAGAACGTACGCACGGAGCAATCGTACGGGGCAGTCCGATCCGCTCCGCGGTGGAAGCTCCCGCGAGGGGAGCCGTCCACTACGGTTCGCGATAAAAAGACCTTCGCCAGGCGAGGCGCTACATGTTCGCGAGTATGATGTCCCTAATGATGATTGGCATGGCGAACGGGTCCGGAGCCGCGCCGCCGGCAGCCGCGCCCCTGCCCCCGCCGCCCTGGGCTTCGATCGTAAAGAGACCCTTGTATCCCACCCGCTTCGCAATCTTAATGCACTCGGCCGTGTCGTATTGCGTGGGATTGTACTTGACATGGCTGCCGCCCGCCGTGTGGGGGTACATCAGCGGCAGTCCCTTCATCCGCTCCGTGTTGTCGAAGAAGTTCCCCGTATCGGGATTGATGTACGTCCCGCTGGCCTTGCAGACTTCGAGCAGCACGTCCCACGGCGCCGAGTAACTGACGCCGCCGGCGCCCTGCCTGCCGCCGCCTGCTGCCCCAGCCTGTCCGCCTGGAGCGCCCGGCGCCCCTGCAGCCGGAGCCCCTGCTGTCGGAGCACCTGCTGCCGGCGCGCCAGCCTGCCCGCCAGGAGCACCCGGTCCGCCGGCGCCCGGCGCGCCCGCGCGTCCCGCCCCCGCACGGCCGAAGCCATCCTTGGACGAGATATTGAAGTTCTCCATCGTGATTCGGACCTTCTTCGGCTTTCCGTAGGCGGCCATTGCCTTCAGCGCCGCAATCCCGGCCGGCCGTGTGTCGGGCTGCAGCGCGTTGCCCGTGAGGATCATCACGCGAGGGCTGCCAAGCATCGCCGCCTGGTCGATTACGTCGTGCCGGGCCTTCAGGATGTCCTCCATGGTCAGGCCAGGACTACCCGAAGGGCCCGCAGGCGTGGCGGTCAGCGGACCTAGGTTGCCGATGACTTGAGTGATCTGCGAGTTGGCTTTTTTCAGCCGCTTCAGGAATTCCGCTATGTATGCGGGATCATGCAAGCCCGGGCCAAGGTCCGTGGGGTACATTTCGATGTTGTGGATGCCAAGCTTGTCGGCGACGAGATCGGCAAAGTCCATGATGTCCGTCCCGTTAGGATTGTTCGCCGTTTTGAGGACCGAGCGTAAAGAGAGGGTCATGATGGCGATGCGCTTCATCTTGACCGGGTCCAAACCCTGTCCCCAGGCCCTGCCAGCGGCCATTGCCGCGGCCGAACCGAAAAGAAACTCGCGCCGGTTCACGGCGCCGTTTATTGAAATTGCCATTTATGCCTCCCAAAATCATTCAACCGACAACCGCTTCGCCTGGCTCAAACCGACGGGCCAGCCACCTGAATCGAGGCGCCGCTGTACTTGACCACGTATTCCTTATTGAGGCCGAACTCATCCGAGTATTTGCCCCACATCCCGACCACCATCGTGTCCGTGGACTTGATGTTCGACAGGATGTACTTGAACCGCTCCTCAATTGCGCTCTCGTTCTGGGCCAGCCGGCCGCTGGCCAGCATCTTGTATACCCAGCACGGCTTCTTGCACTGCTTGACCACTTTCAGCATCTCCGGCGGGTCGCCCGCCACGAAAAGGCTCCCCCCGCCGTACAACTCCGAAGTGCCAATTTCGTCCATGATATCAACGGGCATCATCTCCGGGTTGGACTTGAACGCGGCGGCCAATTCCGAGCGGGTGCGCCCGTACTTGTAAAGGCAGCACATGTAGTAATCGAGATCCCACCCCTGGGATTCGATCTCCATGATCACTTCCGGCCGGTGGCTGGTGACGGCCACCAACACGCCCGAGTCGCGAGCCATCTTGCACCATTCGCGGACGTTGTTGAGTTTCTTCTGCCGCCACCAGGCGTCCGTGCCCGTGTTCCCGAATCCCACGTGGTGGATGCTGATGGGTTTGACGATCGCGTTCGCAACCAGGTCCTTGGGAGACTGCCAGTTCTGCGCCGAATCTCCTTCCGGCTTGGCCGTGCCGCGGGCGGACCACAACGTCTTTTCGCCGGTCTTCGCGGCATGTTGGGCAAAGCGGTTGCCGCCCTCCATGACGTTGATGCCCAGTTCCAGCATGTGCGAGTTCTCTTCGGCGGTCTTTTCCGGCGTGAGGTACGTCCGCCCCTCAGCGGTTTCCTTCGCCGAGAAATGCATCCCGGGACCATTACATCCCAGAATGAGGCGGCCGATTTGATACGGGCCATACTTGACCATCGGCATCGGCATCTTTGCCTCGGGGCCCGGCGCCCTCGCCGCGCCACCACGCCCTCCTCCACGGCCTCCGCGCCCGCCCGCCGGCGGCGCCCCCTGCGGCGGTCCCGCCTGCGGATCCTGCGCGTGCGCCATACCGGACGCCGCTGCCAGCGCCCCCACCTTCTGCATGAAATTCCTTCGTGAACTCATTTGTGTCTGCCTCCCGATCAGTTAAGATTTACCGTCCCCTCAACCCGTATGTCGCGCGATGAGGAGCCAACATAGAGCGGACGGGCGCTCTTTACAAGCGCCCAGTCGTGTTTCTGAGTGGACCAATAGGATAGGCCGCGCGCGTCGATGTGCATCGTCACGCGCCTGGTCTGGCCCGCATCCAGCTCGATGCGCTGGAATCCTACCAGCGACTTTTTCGCCATCGGGACCGGCGCATTCGCCGCCGGTCCCACATACGCCTGCGCCACCTCTGCGCCTTTCCGCGGCCCCGCGTTGCGCAGGTTGAAGCTGACGTCCAGCCCCTCTCCATTCTGCTGAACCGCTAGCCCGGAGTACTCGAAGCGCGTGTAGGACAAGCCGTGGCCGAACGGAAACAGCGGCTGAATGTTCTGCCGGTCGTACCACCGATAGCCAACCGCGATCCCCTCGGAGAACGTGACCGCTGGGGCATTCGCGCTGATGCCGGAGCTGCCCGGCGCCGGCGGCGTAGTCCATCGCTCGGGGTGGCCGGCGGCTCGCGCGGGGGCATCCTCAAGCCTCGCGGGAAATGTGACCGGCAGCTTGCCGCTTGGGTTCGCGCGGCCTAGCAGAATGTCGGCGGTTGCCCAGCCGCCCTCCTGCCCCGGAAACCACATCTGAAGAATCGCGCGTACCTTGTCCCGCCAAGGCATGGCGACCGGCCCGCCGGTGTTCAGGACCACGACGGTGCGCGGGTTGGCGGCAGCCACCCGTTCGATCAACTCGTCCTGGCCCTCCGGCAGCGCCAGGGTGTCTCCGGCTTCGTTCCAGGCGAACACCACGGGCGTCCTGACCGCCTTAGCCGCTTCTACCGCGGCCTCCACGCCGGCCTGCCGCAGCTCGGGCGTCATCCAGGCGAACCGTACGCTCAGCGGCGCCTCGCCGGTCGATTGAGCCGAAGCCTCAAGCCGGTGTTCGCCCGCAGTCAAATGTACTGCGCCGCGGGCGTTGTCCCGTCCATCGGTTGTCGGCAGGAGGCTGGACCACTTCTTGGCCGCCACGCCGCCGCCGCCGAAGCCGGGACTGCTTGTCCGCGCAACCGGGCGGCCATCGATCATGATCGTTCCGCTGCCCATGGAAGCTCCGCCGGTGGCCGGCTGCACCATAAAGGTGTAGTTGCCGTCGCGGGGCGCATTCACCGTCCCGGTCCAGGATCCCTCACTATCCGGCGCAACCGATACCAGGCTCTTGAAGTTCGGAATCGGGACGCCGGTCAGGTCAACCCCCGCCGAGTACCGCACCTTCGCCCTGGGTTCCAGCTTTTGAAGCGCTGTCAGAGGAGCAACCAGGCGCGCTTCGAAGCCGTATGCCCGTTCCCCCATGAAGCCTGCCGCGAGCTGCCCGCCAGTCGGGCCGATGACCGCCAACGAGCCCAGATCGTCCGCCGTGAGCGGCAGCGCATTGCCGTCATTCTTCAGCAAAACCGCGCTCTGCTGGGCAATGTCCTGGACGATCGCCGCATCCGCCGCAACATCGATCGACGCCGGCCGTGCAGGTGGATTGCGTCCGAGCAGACCGAATCGGTCCATCTGGCCCAGGATGCGGCTCACCGCCCGATCCACGGCCGCAACCGGAATCGCGCCGGCCTCAACCGCGGCCTGGAGCGAATCGGTGAAGTACGGGCCGGAACGGCCGGAAATCTTCCTTCCTGGCATCTCAAGGTCCAGTCCGTGCGTGATTGCCGAAGGCGTGTGCACCGCCCCCCAGTCGGAAGTGACGAACCCCTTGAAGCCCCATTGACCGCGCAGGATGTCGTCCTGCAATTCGGCGCTCTCACATGCCCAGGCGCCATTGATCTGGTTGTAGGCGCACATCACCGAAGCGGCGCCTGCCTTGACAGCCGCTTCGAAGGCGGGCAGGTAAATCTCATGCAATGTGCGTTCGTCGATCACTACGTTGTCCAGCCCGTCGTACCCTGCCAGGTGCTTGACCTGGGCCATCACACCCTGGCTCTGGATGCCCGTGGTCATCTCTGCGCCCAACCGCGCGGCCAGAAGCGGGTCTTCGCTCATGGTGGTATGGTTCCGGCGAAACAGGGGATCGCGAACAATGTTGACGTAGGGCGCCAGGAAGACATCCTGCTCAAGCGCCTTCGCCTCCCGTCCGAGCACCACCCCGAAGAGGCGGGCGGCTTCGGGGTTGAAGGTCGCCGCCAGCCCAACCGGCGCGGGCATGGCAGTGGCCGGCTTGTTCAGGTTCACTCCGGCAGCGCCGTCGGCGAAACGTAAAGGCGGGATGCCCAGGCGCGCCATTCCCGGCCAGTAGCCGGCCTCACCGGCGGGCTTCGGATCGAAGGCGCCGTGGACTAGTATCAGTTTCTCGGGCAGGGTCATTTGGCGAACAAGCCCCTCGACGTCCCTGCCTGAGGATTCGCCGGCTTTCCGGGGCGCGCCCACCGCCTGGCCGGCCAGCCGTAGCCCGCCCGCCATCAGAACAGCGCAGAAGATTACTCCGAGCGTGCTACCATTCCGGGTCACTGGCGCCTACATCCCGGTATAGGGAGACGGAAGCAACCGTATTCTCCCACGCCAGCTCAAGCTTGGTATACACACCCGCCACGCTGCCGAGTGTAATCTTGCAGGTTTCGACCGGGGCTTTGGCTGTGCTCACCGCCATGGGAACGCGGCCCACATCCATTTTCGCGTCGTAGTTCAGGGCCTGTGCGCCAGTCGCCTTGCTGAAGATAAGCTGCCAGCCGTCGGCGGCAGGCAGGATATAAAGCGAGTAGTCTCCCGCCGGGAGGCCGCCGCCTTTGAACACCAGATCGGAATCCGTGCTCAGCGTCGCAACGGCATTCTCCCCGATGCCCCACGCCTTGCCATAAGGCACTACGCCGCCGAAAATCTTACGGCCCTTCACGGACAATGCGGAATACTTGACGGTGATGGTGCTGCCCCCGATGTTGACCGTCGCGGTTGCGGGCGGCGCCGGCTGCGCGAAGCCGCTCACGGCCAGTACCGCGAGAATAATAGCTCCAATTAAGGTTCTTTTCTCCACTTCGGCCTCCTGGCTAATTCTATGGAGCTTTCCATCACCTGTCAACAAGTATCGTCCCAGCGACGGCGACAGCTTGTTCAGCCTGGTCTGGACCGCCATCCACCACGTGGTGGGGGTGTTAATGGTCGTTTATCTGGTGGATTCCTGACGGCGCCGGCGGCGGGGCCTCGCCGAGAGATCCGTGATGCTCCAGGCGCGAGGTCGGCAAGCTCTCCGGGTGTTTCTCTCTCAGAAACTCAATCAACTTTTCGCGCACGTGGCACCGGAGGTCCCACGCTCTGGAGGAGTCGGACGCGCTTGCCAGGGCCCGGACCTGAATGGTCCGCTGGGAAGCGTCGCTGACCTAAAGCACGCATACTGGTGCACGATCAGCGCCAGAACCACCGAACCGGCCAGCGTGCTGGAAGGCCAGAGCCACGCCTTCCAGCTCAACCACAGCGTCGCCATAAGTTCCCCCTCTCTCGTAACGGCGAGTCCCGCGAGATTCGGCGGCGCGCCGGGTCCGGCCGCTGCCTTATATTTCTCAATCTACACTCGAGCAGGCTCCAGACGATGCTCCTTTGCCGTACGCCTGGCCGTTAACGGTGTCGTAGATTACAAGGGGATGCCATGTCGTCCGGGGGCGTCACTTCGGCATCGCTATCTCTTGTAGATGTAGAAAAAGTCCTTCTGATAGCCGCTTAAGTATTCCCTTGAGCCATCCTGCATGTCCGGACTTAGCGGGGCTGAGTCATAACGGCCATCTCCATTTGCATTGAAGATATTGAATCTCACCCAGTGCGGATTAATGTCAAGCTGGATGGCGTTGTCCGCGCCGGCGGCGCTCAAAGCCAGAGCCAAAGTCTGAGGACTCAAGTTGTTTCCCGCCGCAAAAACCAACTCGCCCCTGGCTGTTATCCCAATTCCCGACCGCCAGGTAGAAGTGCCGTCTCCCACCACCCGGCCCCAGACCTGCTGGCTGTCCGGATTGGTGACAGAGGCATTGCCATCCTTGATGAGCATTGGGCCGTTTTGCCTCACAAAAGTTGCGTCATTTCCAAGAGACTTTCCGGTGTATTCAAAAATCCTGACTGACCCATCGCTATAGCCGGCAACGGTTCCGAGACCGCTCTTCAGTGGCAGATAGGTTGTCTTGCCGACAATCATGCCGTAGGCGCCGTCGCGATACTGAAAACCTCCGTCGAAGGCCGCCACCAATTTGCCGCTCTGCACAATGCCTTTAGGCACGCGGCCCGGGCCATATTTGCCGGCCTTGCCGCCGGGTTCCACCGTTCCCGCGACGCTTCCGATTGCGAGCGCCGACAGGTCCATCTTGACTAGCGACACGATGGCAAAAGACCGGCTTGAGTCAGGCCGCACAAAGGTACGCGCCATGACTTCACGGTTAGGAAAGACAGCCAACGGGATGCTGCGCCACACCCCTTCGCCAATTAAGGCCGGAAAAGCCGGATTGGGAGCGATAGGCCGCAAGTCCAGCGAGGTGGACGTGCCGGCGTCCGCGCTGATTGTGAATTGGGGCGCCAGAGGTTTCTTGAAATGATAGATGACCTTGCTCGCATCGTCGGAAAGACCAAGAAAAATCTTCTCTAAGAAGACAATCCGCCGGTCGCCGAAGACCGGCCGCAGGTACCTATCGGTAATTTCGGCTGCGGCGGGGGTAAACAATGTGACAAAAATGAAACTGACAATGACAGACACAAGCAAGCCGGTAACAATAAGTGTGAAGTACTTGAGAAGGGCGTTGAACCGGGAAGGACGGAAGATCCTATCGATCCTTATTCCTGGATCTCTGCGGTCAAGATACGCCATTGGGCTGTTGTTGCCATTCTAACTGCTTCCACTTCGTTGCGTGCTTCATGGCCGGCGATGCCGCTGACCGTAACGCCGCTATTTCTTCCGATGTACCGTCGCTGCCGAAAACGCCGGCACACACACGTTGATGTATTCGGCGCCTCCCTCATCGGGCGTCGAAAACCGCACCCATTCGCCCGGCTTCACGTGCAGCGCCTGGGCGGCTCCGACATCCAGGGTTCCCTCGGCATGCTCCACACGGAGCATTCCCTTGATGACGATTCGATATTCGTCGTAGTCCGCCCACTGGGCGACGCCTTCCCATCCCTTGGGCGACCGCACGACGGTGACTGAGACCTTCCTCTCGCCTGTGTTGACCAGGCCGACGAACTCGTCGCAAAACTTGGTCTTGTTGCCGATGCTGTCAATTGCGGTTGGAGACGCGATTAATCTGGGCATGGCTCTCCCCTTTCGCCTTGGAGAATAGCACCCTCTTCGGATCGTTTCCACCGTGCCCGCCGCACTTGAAATGTGTGAAAATCGAGGCAGTTCATGCCACTTCGCACATTTCACGCCGAAAAACTCGAAGTTCAGGTCTTCGAAACCCGCTCGGAAATGGGCGCCGCCGCCGCGGCGTCCGCCGAAGCCGCCGTTCTGGAGATCCTCTCCCGCCAGGCCATGGTGAATATGATCTTCGCCTCCGCCCCTTCCCAGAATGAGTTTCTGGCGGGCTTGCGCGCCAGCCGGCAGATCGATTGGACGCGCGTCGTGGCGTTCCACATGGACGAATACCTGGGCATTTCCGCCGATCATCCGGCGTCTTTTCGCCGCTTCCTGAGAGACCGCTTGATGGCTCACGTTCCCGTCCGTGCCTTCCACGAGCTGCGGGGCGATGCGGCCGATTGGCGCGCGGAATGCAACCGCTACGCCGCGCTCCTGGAGACCGCCCGTCCGGACCTGGCCCAGGTGGGCTTCGGCGAAAATGGCCACCTGGCTTTCATCGACCCGCCGGTCTGCGACTTCCAGGATCCCCAGGTGGTTCGACGCGTCGACCTGGAAGAAGCCTGCCGCGCGCAGCAAGTCCACGATGGCGCATTCGCCCGCCTCGAAGACGTCCCCAAGCAGGCGTTGTCGCTGACCATCCCCGTGTTCATGCGGACGCCCCGCATCGTCGCCATCGTCCCGGGATCCGCCAAAGCGCGCGCCGTCCGGGCGGCTCTCGAAGGCCCCGTCACGGAAGCCTGCCCCGCGTCCATCCTGCGCCGCCACCCAGGCGCTGCCTTGTTCCTCGATCGGGATTCCTCCGCGCTGCTAAGCCCCGGCGCCGCGTGCTAATCTCGATATTCATTCCACCCCACAAGAGCTTGATATGCCACATTTATCGATTCGCGATCTCGACCTGAACGGCAAGCGAGTTTTCATCCGCGTGGATTTCAATGTCCCGCTGCAGAAGAACGAAAAGGGCGACATGGAAATCACCAGCGACAAGCGCATCAAGGCGTCGCTGCCCACCATTCAGTACGCTCTCGAGCACGGCGCCGGCGTCGTCCTGGCGTCGCACCTGGGACGCCCGAAGGGCAAGCCGAATCCGGAAATGAGCCTCAAACCGGTGGCTGCCCGCCTCCAGGAGTTGCTGGGCCGGCCCGTGACCATGGCCCCGGATTGCGTCGGCCCCGAAGTGGAAGCCCTGAAGCCCGCGCCCGGAGGCGTGCTGCTCCTCGAGAACCTGCGCTACCACCCCGAGGAGGAAAAGAACGATCCCGCGTTCGCCAAGAAACTGGCCGCCCTCTGCGACGTCTATGTGAACGATGCCTTCGGCTCCGCGCATCGCGCCCACGCCTCCACCGAGGGCATGGTCCACTTCGTCTCCACCGCCGCCGCCGGCCTGCTGATGGACCAGGAACTGAAGTACCTGGGCATGGCCGTCACCAATCCCGTGCGGCCCTGCGTCGCCATCCTCGGCGGCGCCAAAGTGTCCGACAAGATCGAGGTGATTCAGAACCTGGGCAAGGTGGTCGACCGGCTGCTGATCGGCGGCGCCATGGCCTACACTTTCCTCAAAGCCCAGGGCAAGCCCACCGGCAACTCGCTGGTGGAGGCGGATAAGGTCGAACTGGCTGGCAGGCTGCTGGCGGAGCTCGGCGGCAAGCTCATGCTGCCGGTGGATCATGTGGTGGTTTCGGAAATCGCCGCCGGCGCCGCCAACGAAGTGGTTGAAACCATCCCCGAGGGCAAGATTGGCGTCGACATCGGGCCCGCAACCATCGCGGCCTACGCGCAGGTGATCGCCGCCGCCAAGACGGTCATCTGGAACGGCCCCATGGGCATCTTCGAGAAGCCCCCGTTTGACAAGGGCACCGTGGCACTCGCCAAGGCTGTGGCCGATTCAGGCGCGGTCTCCGTGGTTGGCGGCGGCGATTCCGAAAAGGCCATCAAGGCCGCCGGCGTCACCGCCAAGATCACGCACGTCTCTACGGGCGGCGGGGCCTCGCTGGAGTTTCTGGCGGGGATTCAACTGCCGGGCGTTGCCGCTCTGAATCGTTAGGACGCCGCGCCGCGGCGTCGCAGGAGTTCGACATTCAAGTGGGTACGCCGAATCGCGGCAGCAGCCACTTCATCACCGCGAAGTACGCCGCCGCGGCCAGCACAACCGTAAGCCATTCGGGCATCTTGCAAGTAAGGATGCAAAACGGCGCCGGCAGGTGACAGGAGGTGGGACGGGCCTCCTGGCCTGTCTTCTTCCGGCAGGCCCTCTTCCGGTCCCGCGCCCTTTCAAAGCAGCGCCAGCTCCCGTTGAATCTCGCCCGTGACCCGCGCCTCTTTGTCCCCTATAAACATATTGATTTCCGAGCGCACGCCGAATTCCGGCAAATACACTCCGGGCTCAATCGAGAAGCACGTCCACGGCGATACGCGCCGCTCGTCGTGGATCTCGAAGTTGTCCATGTTGGCCCCATTGCCGTGCACTTCCTGGCCGATGGAATGGCCCGTCCGGTGCGTGAACCAGGCGCCGAAGCCGTGGCTCTCAATGTAGCCTCGCGCCGCGTCGTCCACGTCGCAGCCGCGCAGCGGTTGCCCGCCCGCCACGGCGTCCTGCACCCGTTTGATGGCCGCATCGCGCGCGCCGGTCACTACCGCGAACACATTGCGCATCTTATCGCTCGGAGTATCGCCGCAGAAACCCGTCCAAGTGATGTCGTAGTACACGGCGTCCGGCCGGTCGAGCTTGGCCCACATATCCAGCAAAACGAAATCGCCGCTGCGAATCGGCGCCGTCGCCTCCTCCGTCGGTTCGTAGTGAGGATTCGAAGCGTTCGCGTTGGCGCCCACAATCGGGCCGTGGTCGGTCACCAGCCCCGCCTTGGCGAAGCCTTCCCGTACGAACTTCTTGACGTCGACCTCGCGCAGCGCACTCCCGTTGCGTGTGCGCTCGCGGATCATCGCGAAGGCCTCGGCGCGCACACGGTCCACCCGCCGCCCGGCTTCCAGGTGCGTTTCGAGCGCCTCAGGCGTCCACCGCGCCTCGAAGGTCTGGATCAATTCCGCGGACGTGACCACTTCCAGGCCAAGGCTGCGCACCAGCTCGACGGTCCCCGCATCCACCATCGCCACGTACGGAATCGCGCACATCGGCGAGTACTGCATGGCCACGCGCCGCATCCCCGCCGTCAGTTGGCGCAGCCCCGCCACCTGTTCGGTCCATGTGGAATACGGAATCTTCTTCCCCGGCAACGCGCCGATCATCCCCGGTTCCACCCGGTGCTCCAGCCCGACCGGTTCGCCTTCGGCCGGAATCAGGTAATACCACCGCCGCGTGGGCGTGCGTGGGACCGTCAGGCCGAGCACGCGGTACGCCAGCGGGTCGCGCAGATGGTGGTCGAAGAACAGCCACCCATCGATCTTCTGGTTGCGGATTTCCTGCTGAATCAGTTCGAGTCGCATAGCGGAATACCCAGTGTACTCCCCTCAAATACAAGATGCCCGTATGCCCACTCGTTTCCGCAGGAAATGCGTGCGCTTCTCGGGCGGCAAGGCCAGCAGCCGGCGGATCTGCTCCCGCAGCGCCAACTCACTCTCCTTCTTGAGAGCCTCCAGAACCGCCTTCCGCGTTGTCCTCTGTTCCCGCAAGCGTCGTCTCGGAGCCCCCTGCACAGCCAAGTCCCGCGGCCGCCCGGCGGCTTTCTTGCTCTTGATGATATCAGCGAGAGCCGCAACCCTGGCCCGCGCGCACGACCGTCGGGGAAGTGCAGCGAGATGTTCGTTTCTAAGGCAGCACGATCCTGTACTGCCTAGCGAGGCGCGCTCCGATGTTCTGCGCCGAGTGCTGAAACTCGCCGACAAGGCGGGCAAACTCATCCATTTCCGGACTCCTGTTCAGTATCGTTTTTTGATATAGGCCAGTCCGCTCCATTGAGCGCATGTACTCTCGGCAGCCTGTTTCCAGCTAACGCCAGTTCGGTACTGATGTCCTTCCCGACCTGCGCGTTTACCACCTCCCGTAAGCCTCGAACCGACTCGTACGTCGCTCTGCAATGTTCGTTACAGGTTTGCGCGTGAACGGTGTCGCGGGCGTTCAGAGCGGCGATGACGAGCCGGGCCGCGTCTTTGTCACGCTTCGTGCGGCCGAACGCAAACTCCAAGACCTTTTCGAGGTAATGCACTCCCTCAGACATATACGCAATCCTCCCACCGCTCACGCAGCGGGCCAGTGCTCTTTGCTCCAGCGGAGCTTGCCCCCCTACCCCGCCAACTGCCTCAGCACAAACGGCAGAATCCCACCACAGCGATAGTATTCCGCCTCTTGCGGCGTGTCCACGCGCACATCCACCTGAAAGCTCTTCTCGAAGCCGTCTTCCCTCACCGCCCGCACGGTCGCCTTGCGCCCGCCGCCATCCATCGCCGCCCCAATGCCTTCCACGTGAAACGTCTCCTTGCCGGTCAACCGCAGGCTGGCGGCGTTCTCGCCCGCTTGGAATTGCAGCGGCAGCACGCCCATCCCCACCAGGTTGGTGCGGTGTATGCGCTCAAAGCTCTCCGCGATGGCGGCCTTCACCCCCAGCAGCGCCACGCCCTTGGCCGCCCAGTCGCGCGACGATCCGGACCCGTATTCCTTGCCCGCGATAATCAGCAGCCCCACGCCCTCTTCGCGGTACAGCACCGAGGCGTCGTATATGGACATCTGCTCGCCCTCTGGCAGCCGCACTGTCCAGCCGCCTTCAGTCCCCGGCGCAAGCTGGTTGCGCAGCCGGATATTCGCCAGCGTCCCGCGCACCATCACCTCGTGATTGCCGCGGCGCGCTCCGTACGAATTGAAGTCCTTGGGATCCACGCCCTGCGCCATCAAATACCGGCCCGCCGGGCTGTCCTTGGGGATCGATCCCGCCGGCGAGATGTGGTCCGTGGTCACCGAATCGCCCAGCAGCGCCAGCACGCGCAAACCGGACAAATCCTCTACCGGCGCGCTCGGGTCGGCCATCCGGTCGAAATACGGTGGCTTCTTGATGTACGTGGAATTCTCGTCCCACCGGTAGATCACGCCCGTGGGCGCGGGCAGGCTCTTCCAGTTCGCGTCGCCGTCAAACGCATGGCTGTACTCTTCGCGGAACATCTCCGGATGAACGCAACCCTCCACCGCGTCGCGCACTTCCTCCGCCGAGGGCCAGATCTCGCGCAGGTACACCGGTTCGCCGTTCGAATCCTGTCCCAGCGAGTCGGTCGCCAGGTCGATATCCATGGTCCCCGCCAGCGCGTAGGCCACCACCAGCGGCGGCGAGGCCAGGTAATTGGCCTTCACCAGCGGATTGATGCGGCCTTCGAAGTTGCGGTTGCCGCTCAGCACCGCCGCCACCGCCAGGTTCTCCTTCTGTACCGCCTGCGCTACCGCTTCCGGCAGCGGTCCGCTATTGCCAATGCAAGTGGTGCAGCCGAAGCCCACCAGGTCGAAATGAAGCTTTTCCAGGTACGGCAGCAGCCCGGCTTCGCGGTAGTAATCCATCACCACCTTCGATCCCGGCGCCAGGCTGGTCTTTACCCACGGCTTCACCTTCAGCCCGCGCTCCACCGCTTTCTTGGCCACCAGGCCGGCCGCCAGCATTACCGACGGGTTAGAGGTGTTGGTGCAACTGGTGATCGCCGCGATCACCACCGCGCCGTCCTCCACCGTGAATCGGTCCCCGTTGCCTGCCGCCGGCGCACTCTTCTTTGCGCCCGGAAACGCCGTGTGGAAGCTCTTCCTGACGTCGGGCAGCTCCAGCCGGTCCTGCGGCCGTTTCGGGCCGGCCATCGATGGCGCCACCGTCCCCAGGTCCAGCTCCAGCGAGTCGGAGTACAGCGGGTCCGGCGTGGCATCCGTGCGGAAAAGTCCCTGCTCCTTGGTATATGCCTCCACCAGCGCGATCAGGTCCGCCGGCCGGTTGGTCAGCCGCAGGTACGCCAGCGTCTCATCGTCCGCCGGGAAAAAGCCCATCGTGGCGCCGTATTCGGGCGCCATGTTGGCCACCGTGGCGCGGTCCGCCAGGCTCAATGCGCTCAGCCCCGCGCCGTAAAACTCCACAAACTTTCCCACCACGCCCTTCTTGCGCAGAATCTGGGTGATAGTCAAAACCAGGTCCGTGGCAGTGCAGCCCTCATGCAGCCTTCCATGGAGTTTGAAGCCCACCACCGCCGGCAGCAGCATGCTGATCGGCTGGCCCAGCATACAAGCCTCCGCCTCAATGCCGCCGACGCCCCAACCCAGCACTCCCAACCCGTTGATCATGGTGGTGTGAGAGTCGGTCCCCACCAGCGAATCGGGATAGGCTTGCCCGTTGGCCCGAAATACCACCGATGCCAGGTATTCCAGGTTCACCTGGTGGACAATGCCCGTATCCGGCGGTACCACGCGGAAGTTCCGGAACGCCGTCTGCCCCCAGCGCAGCAGAATGTACCGCTCGCGGTTGCGTTGAAACTCCAGCAGCGCGTTGAACTGGAAAGCGCCCTGGTTGCCGAACTGGTCCACCTGCACCGAGTGGTCGATCACCAGGTCGGCGGGCAGCAGCGGGTTGGCGCGGTTTGCGTCGGCCCCCATGGCCGCCAGCGCGTCGCGCATCGCCGCCAGATCCACCACCGCCGGTACCCCCGTAAAATCCTGTAGCAGGACGCGCGCCGGCATGAAGCTGATCTCTTTGGCCCCCGCGCCGCCCTGCGCTACGTAGGCGATATCTCGGGGCGTAACCCGGCGTCCGTCTTCCTGCCGTAAGAGGTTCTCCAGCAAGATCTTAGTCGAGAATGGCAGGCCCGACACGGCGCCCACGCCCCGGTCTTCGAGCGAAGCCAGACGAAAGTATTCATACTCGCCGTTGCCAACGCGCAACTGGGAGGCGGCGCCAAGACTATTATTCGACATCAATTCCGATTATAAGGGCGCCCCCGCCCGCCGCGTGACCCTAAAGTTTTGGCCGATTCGGACGATGCTTCAAATATGTCGGTGCTCAGCCCCAGTCCAATGGCGCACCCGGACTCGCGCCCGCAAGTGTCCTATTCGGCCGCGCTGGACATTCTCAAGGATCGGCACGATTCCGAGTGTGGTCTCTACGTAATCAAGCTGTTGATCAGCCACGATCTGCTGATCGATGCGCTTTGCGACCCTGCCCTGAGCCGCGAACAAGCCATGGCGGTCGCGCGCGCCGCGTCGCGGATCGATCCCGCCATCGACATCGCCCTGGCGAAATCCCTCGCGGATAGGGGATCGTGGGGCGATACCACCCAACCGGCGGAATTGGTCCGGTTAATGGAAATCATGGCCGAGGTTTCCACTTTCGTCCGCATCCTTCCCGCCCTGAAGCGCATGGCCCGCCATCCCAACCCACACGTCCGCTCCAAAGCCGTTCTAATGATCGGCCGAAATGACCCCGCCTCCGGCTGGATGCAAAACCGTTTCGTCGAGTCCGACCCCCGCATCCGCGCCAACACAGTGGAAGCGCTTTGGGGCGTCGATACCAGGGAAGCCCGCGCCCTGCTCCTTGCCGCCGCCCATGACGATAACAACCGCGTCGCTGGAAATGCGCTGCTCGGTCTCTATCGCCTGGGGGAAGCCGGCGCCGAACCCGAGCTGCGGAAAATGGCCGATCACGCGTCCGCCCCATTCCGCGCCACGTCCGCCTGGGTGATGGGAGAAATCGCCGATCCGCGGTTCGCAACCGTTCTGGCCGGCTTGCTTGCCGATCCCAGCCAGATGGTGCGCAAACGGGCCTTCTCCGCCATTGGGAAAATCGCCGCCGCCAGATCCCGCTCCCCGAACCCCCTCAGTCCGCCCAACCCATCGCCAGCCGCACCATCGTCCGAACCGGCAGTCCCGTAGGCCCCTTGGCCAGGAACGGCTTGGATTCGTCCAGCCATGCCGTGCCGGCAATGTCCAGGTGCACCCAAGGCGTGTCCTCGGCGAATTCCTTCAGGAATATCGCGGCTGTAATCGCGCCGCCCCACCGTCCCCCCACGTTCGCCAGGTCCGCGAACGCGCTCTTCAGGTAATCCTTGTAATCGTCCTCCAGCGGCATAGGCCACATGCGCTCGCCGGCGGATTTCGCGGCCCCCAGAACGCGCTCCTGCATCCCGTCGTCGTTGGCAAACAGCCCCACGTTCAGATGTCCCAGCGCTACTACCACCGCGCCCGTCAGCGTGGCCGCATCCACCAGGTGCGTGCAGCCCTGTTTGCGCGCATAGGTCAAGGCATCCGCCAGGATCAGCCGCCCCTCCGCGTCGGTATTGATCACTTCGATGGTCTTGCCCGACATGGCCGTCACAATGTCGCCCGGCCGCTGCGCCCGGCTGCCCGGCATGTTTTCCACGCACGGAATGAAGGCCGTTACCGCGATCGACGGCTTCAATTGCGCGATGGCTCGCATCGCCCCCAGCATGGCTGCGCCGCCGGCCATGTCGTACTTCATCTTCTCCATGCCATCGGCCGGCTTGATGGAGATCCCGCCGCTGTCGAAGGTCACTCCCTTGCCCACCAGACCCAGGTGCGGCCCCGGCTTCCCCTCCCGCGGCTTGTACCGGATCACGATCAGCGCCGGCGGTTCGGCGCTTCCACGCGCCACGCCCAGCAGCGCTCCCATGCCCAGCAGTTCCATCCGTTCAAAATCCAGAACCTGGCATTCCAACCCGTACTGCGAGGCCATGCTCCGCGCCGCCTCCGCCACTTTGTTAGGCGTGAGCACGTTGGCCGGCTCGTTCACCAGGCTCCGCGCGAAGTTCTGCGCCTCGGCCACAATTCGCCCGCGCGTCACGGCGTCTTCTAAATCGCCGCCCGCCCCAACCACCGTGAAGCGGTCCACGGATTTCTTGTCGCCATCGTCGGTCTTGTAACGGTCCGGTTCGTACTCCCCCAGGATCGCGCCTTCAACCGCCGCGGTCGCGAAATCCGCGCCCGCATATTCCTGTTCGAGCGCTATGGCGATGCTCTTTACCGCCCTCGATTTCAAGTGCCGCACCGCCGCGCCCGCCAGTTTCCGCATTTCCGCCGGGTCGAACTTCTCCGCCTTCCCCGCTCCGGCCAGCAGGACACGGGTCGCCGCCACGCCCGCCACATGGTGCAACAGCAGCAGTTCCAGCGGCTTGCCGGCCATCTCGCCGGCCTCCAGGAGGTCGCTCGCGCCGAATCGCCCCTCTTTCCTGCCCTCGAATACCGGCACGATCAGCGCGCCGGCCTCCACCTGCTCCAATGACTTCCGTTCGAACGTAGTTTGCATGTCTAAGACGAATATACTGCAAAACGAACCGAAATCCGCCGCGACGCTGGCGAAACCGGCTACGATGTATTCGTTCGATGCCCACCGTCACAGTCAATGACATCGATATGTACTACGAGGTCCATGGCGCCGGCGAACCCCTGGTCCTCATCGGCGGGCTTGCGAACGACATTACCGACTACGCGGTTCACTCGGATGTGATTCGCCTCCTTTCGGAACGCTGGCAAGTGATCGCCTTCGACAACCGCGGCGTGGGCCGCACCGGCAAACCGGATATTCCCTATTCCATCCCCATGATGGCCGAAGACACGCTGGGCCTGCTCGACGCGCTCGGAATCGACCACGCTAATATCGTCGGCATTTCCATGGGGGGCCGCATCGCGCTCGATCTCGCCTTAACGCATCCGGGCCGGATCTCCAAACTCGTGCTTGTGTCAACCGCCCCCAGGGTTGTCCGAAGCCTGCGCCGGTCGCTCCTCTTCGCCGTGTACCGGTTGCTGGTCCTGAAAGGCAAGGGCCCTGAAGCGTCCCGCGGCTTCGCGAGACAAGTCTCCGCCTCCGCCACCTATGATTGCACTGCAAGACTCCAGGAGATCCGCGTTCCCACGTGCATTATGCATGGCAGGAAAGACCGGCTAGCTCTTTATAAGATGGCCGAAGAGATGCACCGCAAGATAACTGGTTCGAAAATGATTCCCTTTGATGGCGGCCATCGCTTCCTGTTTCTCGGCTCCCGCGAATTCACCGACACGGTCATGCATTTCCTGCGAACAAGCCAGTAGCACCGGCAGTTAGTTCTCCGAAGCTCTCTCCTCATGGTCGATTACTAGAATCTCGACCGGCTCCTTCACCCCGATCAACCAAGCTGCTCCTCAAGCGCCGAAACGATGGACCTGTCGAATTCTAGGCTGTCCTTAGGAACCAGATCGGGATTACTGCGCGTATACTCCAGCGTGAAGCTGAACGCTCGTTTACAGCATCTCGTCATGGCAGAAGTCACACGCCTGACTCGCCTGCTTTGCCTTGTGACACGCCACGCAGCCGCTCATCGTCAGATTCGTCTCCCGGTAAAGCCGGTCGCGCTCGGCCACCTTCCCGTGACACTCTTCGCAGGTGTTGCCCTTCGCCAAGTGCGCTCTGTGGCTGAATTTCACGAAATCGGGGATCTGATAAACCCGCACCCAGGGCACTGGCTTGCCGGACTTGGCGTATTCCGTCAGCCGCTGAATATTCGGGCTATCCTTCTTGACATCGGCGTGACACTCCATGCATAGAGATGGCGCCGCAATCGTCATCCTCTCGCCCGGATCGGGGTTCGGATGGCACATCGCACAGAACAGACCCTGTCCGGTCACATGAGTCTTGTGACTGAATGGCAGCGGCTGCACGGGAGCGTCGGCCGGGTCCTGGGGAGCTTGCGCCGGAGCCTGTTGCAGAACCGCTAACGCGATTAGCGCCCGGAATAGAACCTTCCCCCGACTCATAGATTGCGCTGTTTCATCTGATCGGCGAGATACTCGGAAGCCCGCATCGATAGCGCCAGTATCGTCATCGTGGGATTCTGCCATCCGCATGTTACAAAGCACGCGCCGTCCACCACAAACAGGTTCTTGACATCGTGGCTCTGGTTCCATTTGTTCAACACGCTGGTCTTCGGGTTGTCACCCATGCGGCAAGTGCCCACCTCGTGAATGCTGTAGCCCGGCGGATAGTACTTGTCGGTCTTGTTGATCGTCTCCCACCCGCAGGCGTGGAACAAATCGTCGATGGTATCCGCCGCGTCCTTCGCCAGCTTCCGCTCGTTATCGCTGTCCCTGGCTTCAATGTGCAGGACGGGAATGCCCCACTCGTCCACCACGTCTTTGTTGATGCGCACGTGATTCTCAAAACGGGCCACGCGCTCGCCGTAGATGCTCCCCGAGACGCAGGAGCCCGCATAGCTGTCCAGCTTCTTCTGCAGCGAGTCGCCGTAATCCGCGAAGAAGTTGGGGTTCGCGCCTCCACCCGAGCCAATGTTGACGCAGTATCCCTTGATGAAGCCGTTCTTTTCGCCCTTCTTGAGATTGCGGAAGCGCGGGAGGAAGGCGCTGCCGCCCATCAATCCCTGCCCTGCTTTGCCATCGCGCGCTTCGGGCACGGAGGCCACTACCGAGATGCCGTAAATCTGGTCGTGCAGGTAGTGACCCATCGCTCCGCTGGAGTTCGCCAGATTGGAGTTCAGCAGCAGCCGCGTGCTCTCCAGCGCCCCGGCCGCCAGCACCACCACCCGCGCCTTCGCGAACATCTCCCGCCGCGAATGCCGGTCGACGAAATGCGCGCCATTCGCTAGGCCGGTCTTCTTGTCCAGGCTGATTTCGCGAACAATGGCGTTGGCCACAATGTCCAGTTTTCCCGTGGCCGCCGCGTCGGGAAGCAACAGGTTCAGCGAGCTTGCCAACCCGTTTTCGCCGCGCGCCGAGCGCATCTTCGAAACACCGATTCCCCGCCGGTTGCAAACCTCCGTGAACTTCTTGATGGATTCGCTGTCGGTCCCGCGCTCGCCGCCGTCGTCCACGAAATTGCCATCCGGGAACTGCGGCCACCCCTCCTTACGCCCCGTTACTTTGAAGATGCCCTCAACCCGCGAATAGTATGGCGCCAAATCGGCCAGGCTAATCGGCCAGTTCTCGCCCGTGCCGTCGATCTCCGCCGCCTTGAATTCGAAATCGCTCAACCGAAACGATTGCCGCGCCCAGAACAGCGACCGTCCGCCAAGAATCCGCACCCGCACCCAGTTGTAAACCGCGTCCGGGTCGTAGGTGTAGGGGACCTCCTTCTCGTCCACCCACTGGTTCGCATTCAACTCCGTGGCCTGAAATACGTGCGTCAGGCGCCCCGGCTGTCCGAAGCCGCGGTACGGCAGTTCATAGGTGGCCTTGCTGGTGCGGTCTTTCTCGAAATCCGCCTGGGGACCCGCATTCAGCATGAGGCAGGAGATCCCCTTTTGTGTCAGGATATTCGCCGCCATGCCCCCGGAGTGGCCGGAGCCAACGATGAGAACGTCATACTCTTTTTCAGGCATCGTCTCACCCCTTGTAAATAGGATCGATGGGTAGCCAGTACAAACCGGCGCTCCCGCCGAATCCGCGTCCACGCCGTCCGGAGGCCGAGGCCGCCGTGGCGTACTCGCGCGAGTTCCGCGTGGCGGTCTGTAGGTCGACACGCACCTGGGCGACGAAGCGCTTCGCCGGATCGCTGGGCAATTCCTTCTCCCAGGCAATCGGAACCAACAGAGGCCGCAAGACCGCGTCCGCCCGGATATCGTCCAGCTCCGCGAAGCCCTTCCCGAACTGTTTGTTCGCCTGCGCGTTCAGTGCATCGAGACCTTCCCGGTACAATTGCTGGCTTTCGGCGGGCGACACGCCGATCAGGAAGTCCAGGAACTCGGGCGCGCCCGCTTCCGTAGCGCCCGGATAGCCATCCCGAGCCGGCGCCAGCAAGTCCCCCAGCCTGCGCAGCGCGTCGAATTGGCCGACGTCGAAAAACGATGGCGCCGGCGCCGCTGCCGCATCCGGTTGTGCTGTGGCGAATTGCGGCACAGGCTGACCCACCCGGCCACGCTGGGCGGCCGGAGCCGGCCCTGGCGCCGCCGTTTGCTGCGCCTTTAATAAAGGAGCCGCCGGCGCGGCGGTCAAAGCTCGGATAAACTGACGGCGTTTCATGGATCCCCCCTTCGGCTGCGACCCAGTATATAACACAGTCACCAACAACTTCCACAAAGTAACTCATTTCCTTCCCATCAGTTGCGCCATTCTGAGTTTCAGGAGGATCTCCCGTCCGTGCCATTCTGAAAGCGAAGGGATAACCACATGCCAAACTCTCGATCCACGTTCTTCCCCAGTACCGCCGCGGGTCTCTGCCGGCGGTGCCTCGCCTCGCCCCATGCTGCACGAAACGAACCCAATCCTGCCCCAACTATCCCCTCTCCGCCCATCGCGCCAAACGAACCCAATTCCACCGTGGAGTGGCCTTTCAGGCTGCTACGCCGGCTTCCTTGCCGGCGTTCTTCCACCGCAATCCCGCCCGTACCGCCGCCGGTCTCTGCTCGCGGTGCCTCGCCTCGTACCCTGCTCCACCAAACGAACCCAATCCCAATCCCCGGCCCCCAGCCCCCGCACCAAACGAACCCAAATTGCCCTCCGGTGAAGACCCCAAACGGTTTATCCCATCCCCTGGCATCCTGGACGCCCCGCGCCGCATCTCTAAGCCAGCATATATGGTGCAGCAGGTGAACCGCGTCCGCGCCCTGGAGGACAGAATTCGCGCCGGCGGCGGAGAAGCCCGCACCCGGAAGCAGCACGACGCCGGCAAACTCACCGCGCGGGAGCGCATCGCCATCCTCCTCGATCCCGCCTCTCCTTTCTTCGAGGTCGGTCTGCTGGTGGCCTGGGACAAGTACGACGGCCAGGCGCCCGCCGCCGGCGTGGTGACGGGCCTGGGGAAAATCGAGGGGCGCGCCGCCGTGGTCGTCGCGAATGACGCCACCGTCAAGGCCGGCGCGTGGTGGCCCGAAACCATCGCCAAGATCCTGCGCGCCCAGGAAATCGCCATGCGAAACCGGATCCCCATCGTCTATTTGGTGGATTCCGCCGGCATCAATCTCCCCCTGCAGGACGGCATTTTTCCCGGCCAATACGGCGCCGGGCGTATCTTTTACTACAACTCCCTCATGCGCCGGAAATTCCGCATCCCGCAAATCGCCGCCGTGATGGGCCCCTGCATTGCCGGCGGCGCCTACCTGCCGGCGCTCAGCGACGTCATCGTGATGGTGGAGGGTTCTAGCTTCATGGGCCTGGGCGGACCCAGTCTGGTACAGGGCGCCACCGGCGCCGCGGTGGACGCCGAAAGCCTCGGAGGCGCGGGCCTTCATAACCGCACCAGTGGGGTAGCCCACTACCGGGCCGCCGACGATGCCGAAGCCGTCCGCCTCATCCGCACGCAGTTCCGCGCATTCCCCGCGCCCGCCGCCGCCCCCGATCCCGGCAACCCGGCCCGTTCGCCATCCTCTTTATATGACATTCTCCCAGAGGACCACCGCATGCCTTACGATGCCGGGGCCATTGCCGCCGCTATTTTCGACCAGGCCGACTTCCTGGAGTTTCAACCGGAATATGCTCCGGAGCTGCTTTGCGCCCAGGCCAAACTGGCGGGCCGCCCTGTCGCGTTAGTCGCCAATCGCCGGGGTTTCGTGAAGACCGCGCGCGGACCTCGCATAGGCGGCGTCATCTACACCGAGTCCGCCCGAAAAGTCAGCTACTTCGTCGAGTTCGCCGACCGGCGCGGCGTGCCCCTCCTGTATCTGCAGGACACCTCCGGCTTCATGATCGGCAAGGAGGCTGAGAGCGAAGGCATCATCCGCGCCGGCGCGGAGATGGTCGAGAGCATGGCGTGCGCCACCGTGCCCAAAATCGTGCTGACCATCAACCATGCCAGCGGCGCCGGCTATTACGCCATGGCTGGTCAGGGCTTCGATCCGCACTTCACCCTGGGCTGGCCCACCGCCCGCATCGGCGTGATGGAAGGCGAGTCCGCCGTGCAGGCCATTTATGGCCGGGAGATCCGTCAGCGCCAGGCCGCCGGCGAGGCCCTGCCGGAAGAACTGGAAAGCGCCATCCGCGAAACCAAGGCCAATTACGAGCACTGGCTCGACGCAACCTATGCCGCCGCCCAAGGTCATGTCGACGCCATCGTGGACCCCGCCGCAACGCGCGACGTTCTCGCCTTCCTGCTCGAAGTCGTCTCCTCCAACCCGCGCGCGAGCCACCTTCCCGTGGACCTGCTCTCATGATTCGCATCGCCAATGGACAGGGCTTCTGGGGCGACTGGCTGGAAGCGCCGGTCCGCCTGTTGGAACAGGGACCCATCGACTATCTCACCCTGGATTACCTCGCCGAAGTGACCATGGCCATTCTCCAGAAGCAGCGGCAGCGCGATCCGGCGTTGGGCTACGCGCGGGACTTCCCTCCGCTGATCGCGCGCGTGGCCCCGCTGCTGCGCGAGCGCGGCGTGCGCGTGGTGGCCAATGCCGGCGGCCTCAACCCCATCGCCTGCGGCCGGGAGATCCGCAAGCTCGCGCCCGGCCTCAAAATCGCCGTGGTTCTGGGGGACGATGTCGCCGCGCGCATCCCGGAGTTCCTCAAGAAGGGCGAGCTCCTGGCGAATCTGGACACCGCGCAGCCGCTCGCACCCATCCGCGACCGCATCCTCAGCGCTAACGCCTACCTCGGCGCCTTTCCTTTGGCCGAGGCGCTGGTTACCGGAGCCGACGTGGTGGTTTCGGGCCGTTGCGCCGACGTCGCCTTGCTTCTGGCGCCGGCCATCCACCGGTTCGGATGGAAAGCATCCGACATTCATCTCCTGGCGGCCGGCGTGGTGGCTGGCCACATCGTCGAGTGCGGCGCGCAAGCCACCGGTGGCAATTCGCAAGTGAATTGGCAAAACCTCGAAAACCTGGAGGAGATCGGCTATCCCATCGTCGAGATGCAACCGCACGGCGTCTTCGATGTCACCAAGCACCCTGGCACGGGGGGCCGCGTCGACTCGCATACCGTCAAGGAACAATTGCTTTACGAGATTGGCGACCCGCAACGCTACATCACGCCGGATTGCATCGCGGATTTCACCACCGTGCGCCTGACCGATGTGGCGCCCAACCGCGTTCGCGTCGAGGGCGTGCGCGGCGCGCCGCCCACCGGCATGCTCAAGGTGTCCATCAACTATTCCGCCGGTTGGAAGGCCGTCGGCGCGCTCGTTTACACCTGGCCGCATGCCTTGGAGAAGGCCAGGGCGGCCGACCGCATCGTGCGCCGCCGCCTGCAATCGCTCGGCTTGGAGTTTGAAGAGATCTGGTCGGAGTTCGTCGGCGTGAACGCATGTCACGGCATGGCCGCGCCGCCACCGTCCGACCCGCCGGAGGTGCAGTTGCGCATCGGAGTCCGCGGCAATCGCCACGCGGATGTCGAGCGCTTCACGCGCGAGATTGCGCCGCTGGTGCTGAGCGGCCCGCCCGGCGCCACGGGTTATGCCGACAGCCGTCCGGCGGTCCGCGAAGTGGTGGCGTATTGGCCGGCCCTGATCCCCGCCGTCGAAATCAAACCGCGCATCGAGGTGCTGCCATGAAGGTCCAGCTCGCGCAACTGGCGCACACCCGCTCCGGCGACAAAGGCGATAACGCCAACATCGGAGTCATCGCGTGGGAAGAACGCTACTACCCCATCCTGTTGCGCGAATTGACGCCCGAACGTGTGCTGGCCTTCTTCGCGGATCGCGTGAAAGGCCCGGTCGACCGGTATGAGCTGCCGAATCTCGCGGCGATCAATTTCGTTCTGCATGGCGCCCTCGGCGGCGGCGGGACCGTGTCGCTTCGCACCGACGCCCAGGGCAAAGCGCTAGGCGCGGCGCTGTTACGAATGGAGTTGGATGTCGATGAGCGCGAACTTACTCGTTAGCCGCCAGGGACGAACCCGCCGGCTGACGCTCAATCGCCCCGCCAAGCGAAATGCGCTCGACATGGCTCTCTGCCGCGATCTGCTCTCCGCCATGAAAGAAGCCGAGAACGATCCCGCCGCCGGCGCGATTCTCATTGACGCGAACGGGCCGGACTTCTGCGCCGGAATGGACTTGTCCGAAGCGATCGACGCGGACGTGGAAGCGATGGTGGCCCTCCACCTCGAGTTCTTTTCAATCGGCTCGCGCATCCTCAAGCCCGTCGTCGCAGCCGTTCAGGGAGCGGCCTTGGCGGGCGGGCTCGGTCTGGCGTTGAACGCCCACGTGGTGATGGCCGCGTCCGACGCGCGCTTCGGCCTCACGGAGCGGCGGATCGGGCTGTGGCCCTGCGCTATCTTCCGCGCCGTCGCCGCCGCCGCCGGGGAACGCAAAGCCGTGGAGTTGGCGTTGACCGCGCGGCTCTTCGATGCCGAAGAGGCTCTGCGCCTTGGGGTTGTAGACTTCGTCACAGGCGCCGCGGAACTCCGCGAACGGGCCGCCTCCCTGGCCGCCGGCATTGCCGAGGGCAGCGCCGCCGCAAGCCGGGAGGGTCTCTGCTTCGTCCGCGAAATCGGCGGTAAAGAGGAAGCTGCGGCGGCCGCACTGACGGCCGAATGTCGCCGCCGCGCGCAAAGCTCACCCGATTTCCAGGAAGGCGTTCGGGCATTCCTCGAAAAGCGGAGACCCGTCTGGCCTTCGCACGGCGCTTGAAAAACTTATGACAACCTATCCGTACTTCACCCCGGAGCACGAGCTGTTTCGCGCAAGCGTGAAGAAGTTCTCCGTGCAGGAGATCGCGCGCAACGCCAAAGAGTGGGAGGAGGCCTGCGCCTATCCCCGTGACCTGTTCAAGAAGGCCGGCGCGTTGGGCCTCTTCGGAATCCGCACGCCGCCGAAGTGGGGCGGGGCCGGAATGGACTGGTGGGCCAGCGCCGCCGCGTACGACGCGCTGCGCTTCACCGACTTTCCAAGCGTCAACATCGGCTTCATGGTCCAGGCGGATTTGACTCTGCCCGTCATTGCCGAGCTCGGCTCGACCGAACAGAAACGCGAGTTCCTTCAGCCGGCGGTTGCAGGCGACCGGATCGCCGCCCTGGCCATCAGCGAGCCCGCGTGCGGCTCGGACGTGGCCGCCATAACGACGCGCGCCCGCATCGCTGGCGACGACCTCGTCATCTCCGGCCAAAAGCTCTGGATCACCAACGGCGCCATCGCCGACTTCCTGATCCTGGCCGTGAGGACCGGCGAAGACCCGCACAAAGGGCTCTCGCTCGTGCTGTTCCCCACCGACGCAAGAGGCTTCTCCGTGGGAAGGAAGTTGAGCAAAGTGGGCCATGTCGCATCCGACACCGCCCATTTGTTCTTCGACGATTGCCGCGTCCCCCGCCGCAATCTCCTGGGCCGCGCGGGCCGCGGCTTCTATTACATCGTGGAGCACTTCCAGGGCGAGCGCCTGGCCACTTCCCTCCTGGTCCTCGGATTCATGGACCGCTCGCTCGAACTCGCCATGGAGTACGCCCGCGAGCGTTCCGCATTCGGCAAGAAGCTCATCCAGAATCAGGTGTGGCGTCACCGGCTCGCCGGACTCGGCGCCACCATCGAGGCGGCCCGTTGGCTGGTCTACCGCGCGTTGGACCTGATGAATCGGCGCCAACCGGCCACGCGCGAGGTGACCATGGCGAAGCTGTTCACCACGGAGCAGGCCCAGAGAGTCACCTACTACTGCATGCAGGCCTTCGGCGGATTCGGCTACACCACGGAGTATCCCATCGGGCGGATCTGGCGCGATATGCGGCTCTACACCATCGGAGCCGGCACGTCGGAGATTATGAAGGAGATCCTGTCGCGCCATGAGAAGCCGTAAAGCTTCTTACTGGCACGGCTTCAAGCGGCGTCTCCCAGATCACCGGGCGGTTCTGTCCGGTCCAATCGTCGGCGCAAGGCCGGTAGCGGCTTTCGAGAACGTTGCGCTTGATCTTGAGAGTGGGCGTGACCGTGCCGTTCTGGACGTTCCAGGGACCCTCCGCCACAACCACGAAGCCGATCTGCTCGTGCGGATCCAACTGGGTATTGACCGTGTTCATCAGGTCCAACAGAGTCTGCTCCACGGCCGCCCGTGCGCTGGGGGCTGCGACCGCCTTGCGGGTCTCTTCCGCCAGCAGGACCACGGCGAAGGGGTGGGGCAAGCCGGCGCCCATCAGACAGCACGCTTCCACCACCGGGTGGGCGAGCAACTGACTCTCAATGGGAGTCGGAACCACATACTTGCCCTTGCTGGTTTTGAACTGCTCTTTGAGACGGCCGCTGATCTTGAGTTGTCCGTCGGGATCGATGCGTGCCAGATCGCCGGTGCGAAAGAATCCGTCGCCGGTGAAACAAGCCTTTGTGCCTTCCGGGTCCTTATAATAGCCCAGCATGTTCATGGGGCTGCGGATCAGGAGTTCGCTGTCCACGCTCACCTTGGCCTCTACGCCCGAGATCGCGCAGCCCACGTAGCCGGGACGCACCGAACCGGTGGCGGGCAGGTGCGTGATCAAGGTCTCGGTCATGCCATAACCCTCGGAAAGGTTCAGGCCGAGATTGCGGTACCACAGCAGAATTTCAGGGGGCAGTGGCGCCGCGCCGCAGGCCGCGTTGATGACGCTATCGAGTCCGAGTTTGTTAAGAACGCGTTTCTTGACGGAACGGTTCAGGATGGGGATGCGCAGCAGGCGTTCCAGCCTATGCGCCGGGATCTTCGCGAACACGCCCTGCTGGAACTTCAACAGCAGACGCGGCACGGAAAGGAAGATAGTGGGCCGGGCGCGCGCCAGATCGTTGAGGAATGTGTCGATGCCTTCGCTGAAGAAGATGCGGTATCCGAGGTAGATCGCGGTGCCTTCCATGCCGTACCGCTCCACGATGTGGGCCAGTGGCAGGTAGGAGAGCACGCGCTCTTTGGCCGTGAGGTTGATGAGACCGGAGAGGACTTTGGCGTCGATAGCCATCGCGTCGAAGCAGTGCATGACCCCTTTCGGGATGCCCGTGGTGCCGGAGGTATAAATGATGGTGGCCATCTCGTTCCCGGGGCGGATCGGGTTGCCGGGAATGGGGCGGTTGGCCGCAACCAGAACTTCCCAAGCGGGCCAATCGTTGACCTGGGCGGTGGGAAAGCGGACACAGACTACGCCGGGCGGAATGCCGGCTCCGGTCGCCTCCTGCTCGTCGGTGGCGCCCAGGAAGCAGGCCTTGGCCTCGCAATGCTCCAGGACTTGGCGGATGGATTGAGCCTTTAGGGAAGGATAGATCGGGACCGTGACATGTCCCGCCATCCAGATGGCCAGATCGGCCATAATCCACCAGGCGCAATTGCGCGACAGGATGGCCACCCGGCTTCCCGGCTCCCAGTCCTGCGCTTTGAGCCAGGCTGCCATGCGGCGGACCTCGGCTACGGCTTGTCCCCAAGTCCAGTCGCGCACACGGCCGCCGCCATAAGGCTGCGTAAGGAAGATAGACTCAGGCCGCTCGCGCTCCCACTTGTAGATGCGCTGGAGCGGCAGATCGTCCGCGCTGAAATTACCCGGCATAACGCCTCGCTAACTGCCTTTGACCTTCTTCACGGCGGCCGTGAGCGCAGGCGCCACTTCGAAGAGGTCGCCTACCACGCCATAATCGGCCACTTCAAAAATGGGCGCACTCTCGTCCTTGTTGATGGCTATGACTGCCTTCGATCCCTTCATGCCGACCAGGTGTTGGATGGCGCCGGAGATGCCCACCGCGATGTACACCTTAGGCGCAACCGTCTGGCCGGAACTGCCGACCTGGCGTTCCATGGGAAGCCAACCGTTATCGCAGATGGGCCGCGAGGCAGCCAGTTCGGCGCCCAACGCTCGCGCCAGTTCCTCGACCACCGGCAGGTTCGCCTGTTCCTTGATGCCGCGGCCCACGGCGACAATCAGGCTTGCCGCCGACAAATCCACAGTCTGCGCCGATTGCCGGAAACGCTCGCCCGGCTGGCTGCGAATCTGCGAAGCTTCGATCCGGGGCGTGAACTCCTCGACGGCGCAGGCGGGTCCGGAAGGCCCTTCAGCCAGCGTGTCCGCGCGGAAAGCGCCCGCCTGAACGGAGGCGAAGCAGGGTCCCACGCCGGCATGGCGGTAGTCCGCATTCAATTTTCCCTGCAACAACTGGCGCACAAATACGGGCTGGCCGGAATCGAAGCGGATGTCGATCGAATCGGCGATCAGGGTTTGCCCGAACCGCGTGGCCAGACAAGGCGCGAAGTCCCGCACCTGATAGGTGTGGGGGAACAGCACCAGCGCCGGATCGACCGCCCGGATGAGTTGCTCGAACGCGGCGGTGAATCCATCGGCGGTGTATTCGCCCAGCAGTGGATGCCGCACGGCGTAGGCGCTGGCGACGGGTTTGGCCGCCAAATCCGCCATGGCCTCGTCGAGATTGGCGCCGCCAACCGCGGCCAACAAGGGCTGATTCAGTTGGGCGGCGAGCGCCCTTCCGGCGGCTAGGGCTTCCCACGACATCCGATTCCAGCCGCCCCGATATTCGAGAATCGTCAGTACGCCGTTCATAGGACCCTCATCTCGAATTTCAAGACATCCGCCAGTTTGGCCGCGGCCTCCGCCGGAGGGCCGGTAATCATCTGGGTCTTCTTCTTGCGGGGCGGAAGGTAGACGCGTTGCAGCTCGATGGTGGGAGGCTCCGGCGGCGACAGTTGCTCCGGAGCGATGCGGCGAACCTCCTTGGTCTTGGCCTTCTTGATGCCCATGAGCGTGGCGTAGCGCAACGGACTGATGCCGGATTGGATGGTCAGGAGCGCGGGCATCGGCATTTGCACCCACTGAAACCACCCGTCTTCCAACTCGCGCTTGACGCGCACGGAAGAGTCGAGTATCTCGACCTGCATGACAATGGCGGCGTGCGGAATGCCGAGTATCTCAGCCATGACGACGCCGGTCTGGCCCAGGCCAAGATCGTCGGACTGCAAGCCCGTGAGGATGAGATCGGGACTCTCGGCCGCCGCCGCGGCAGCCAAGCGTCGGGAGAGAGCTAATGTATCTAAACGCACCAAATCCTCACAGAGAATGTGGATAGCGCGGTCGGCGCCTTTGGCTAGAGTCTCTCGAATGGTTTGTCCGGCGCGCTCCGGCCCGGCGCAAAGGACGATCACTTCCCCGCCGTGTTTCTGCTTGAGGAGCAACGCTTCTTCCAGCGCGTAGGCGTCCGGCTCGTTGATCTCAAAGGTAAGATCCTGTTCTTCCAGCCACTTACCGGCGGCATCGAGACGGACGGCCGAATCCCGCGAGGGAACCTGTTTCACTGCGACGAGGATCTTCATGACAGTCACTCCGGCCAATTACCCGCGCCACCGTATCGAACAGTACGCTCTGCGCCGCGCAAGAAATCCTCTTGCATTGGTAACTTACCGTTGGGTAAGATATCAGGAGCGTCGGCCTATGTCAATAGACGCGCGCTGCCGTCCGTATGTCAACAGGCGCTTCCGCATCGCCCTCGCCCCACAAGGCGTTCGCCAACCGGCGGCGCGATCCCGGCGCTAAGCGCGTTGCAGTGTTGAAAACGGCCGCCCAACTGTTTCTCGAGAAGAGTTACGGCCGCACGTCGATGAACGACGTGGCTGACCGGCTGCACATTACCAAGCCCGCGCTCTATCACTACTTCGATAACAAGGAAGACATTCTTGTCGAGTGTTACCGCCTGGGAGTAGGACTCATCGATGAGACTCTCGGCGAAATCGCCCAGCGCGGGGGGACGGGGTTACAGAAGGTAGAAGCATTTGTCCGCTCGTATGCCACCGTGATGACAGTCAACTTCGGACGGTGCGTCATGCGGCTGGACGAGGGCGATCTCACCGAGGACGCGCGCATGGAAGTGCGGACCTACAAGAGGAAGATCGACCGCCGTTTGCGCTCTTTCATCCAGGAAGGGATCGCGGATGGATCGATCGCCCCTTGCGATACGAGAATCGCCGCGTTTTCCATCGCGGGATCGCTGAACTGGATCTGCATGTGGTATGAACCCGACGGCCCGCTGTCTCCGGATGAGATCGCCAGCCAGTTCGCGCGGATTCTCACGCAGGGGCTGGCGGCCGGGAAGCGGACACGCATGGTCGCAGAAAAGAGGAGTAACTCACATGAGCGTTGAAGCAGCTATCGAGCCGGCCCGTTTGGACCGGGCCCACCCGGCGCCTACAGACGCGGCGATCCGCAAGGCGGCTGTGTTAGGGGCTGGAACCATGGGGTCGCGGATCGCGGCGCACCTGGCCAACGGCGGCCTGCCCGTGGTTCTGTTAGACATACCGACGGAAGGCGGCTCGCGCAGCGCCATTGCGTCGCAGGCGCTCGAGGGACTTAGGAAGAGCAAGCCGGCGGCGTTTTACGACCCCGCGTATGCGGCGCGCGTCAGGGTGGGAAACTTCGACGACGATCTGGCGCTGCTGGCCGATTGCGACTGGGTGATTGAGGCTGTCACGGAGAACCTGGCGATCAAGCAGGCCCTCCTGGATAGGGTGGCGCCGCATTTGAAGCCGGATGCGATCCTGACCACCAATACCAGCGGCCTGCCGGTATCGTCGATTGCGTCCAGGCTGCCGGAGACCCTGCGGAGGCGGTGGTTTGGAACCCACTTCTTCAATCCGCCGCGCTACATGCGGTTGGTGGAGATCATTCCCACGCCGGAGGCCGATGCGGCGGCGGTCGCCGCGATCTCGCACTTCACCGACGCGATGCTGGGCAAGGAAGTGGTGTTCGCGCGCGACACGCCCAACTTCATCGCCAACCGGATCGGCGTCTTCATCATGTTGGAATCGGTTCGCCTGATGCAGGAGGAAGGACTGACCATCGAAGAGGTGGACGCGTTGACCGGCAGCGCGATCGGCTGGCCGCGCACGGGGACGTTCCGGCTGGCGGACATGGTGGGAATCGATGTGCTGGCGCACGTGGCCGCCAACTTCGAGGGTTCGGGCGAAGTGCCGCCGTTCATTCGGGCCATGCTGGAGCGCGGCTGGCTGGGAGACAAGACCAAGCAGGGGTTCTACAAGAAAGAGAGGGACGCCGGGGGCAACGAGATCCGGCTGGCGCTCGACTGGAAGACGCTCCAATACGTTCCGGCTGCCCGGCCCAAGATTCCGTCGCTCGAGATGGCGAAGAACGCTGAGCACCTGCCCGAGCGCCTGGCCCAACTGCTGGCAGGGGATGCTCGCAAAGATAAAGCCGCGCGATTCCACTGGCGGCTGCTGAGCGCTTTGTGGAACTACGCGGCGGATTGCCTGCCCGAGATCGCGGGCGAGGCGGCCAGCGTGGACCGCGCCATGCGAGCGGGCTTCAACTGGGAGATGGGGCCGTTCCAACTCTGGGATGCGGCCGGCGTGCGTGGCACCGTCGCGCGCATGCGGGCGGCCGGCGAGCATGTGAGCCCGGTTGTGGAGGGTATGCTGGCCACGGACGCCGAAGGGTGGTACCGGCGCAACGGCCGGGAATGTTTCGATGCGAACAGCGGCGCGTACCGGGCGGTCACGGAGGCGGAGGGCATCGCGCGCATTGCGAAGTTCCGCTCGGCGAACGGCGTGGTGCGGGGCAACCCGGGCGCCTCGCTGGTGGACCTGGGCGATGGCGTGGCGTGCCTGGAACTGCACTCGAAGAAGAACGCGGTTGGTGAAGACATTGTACGGCTGGCGACCGAGACGTTCCTGCCGGAGAGCGACGCCGTGCGGAACTTCGAGGCATTCGTGGTGGCCGGCGACGCGGAGCATTTCTCCGTGGGCGCCAACCTGATGCAGTTGTTGCTGAGCGCGCAGGAGGGTGAGTGGGACGAAGTCGATTTCGCCGTGCGGGGATTCCAGCGCATGACGGCGGCGATTAAGTTCTGCCCGCGGCCGGTGGTGGTGGCGCCGTACTCATTCTGCCTGGGCGGCGGAGCGGAGATTGCCATCCACGGCGCCCGCCGGCAGGCCCATGCGGAGTTGTACATGGGGCTGGTGGAAACGGGCGTCGGATTGCTGCCGGCCGGAGGCGGCTGCCGGGAAATGCTGCTCCGGACGCTGGACGCGGTGGCGGCGGTTCACGGCGCCGCAAGGACCGAATCGGTGGAGTTGATGGGGGCGCTGCGGCGGCTTTTCGAGACTATCGCCATGGCCAAAGTATCCACATCGGCGGTGGAGGCGCGTTCCATGGGAATGCTGCTGGCGGCCGACGGGATTACGATGAACCGCGAGCGGTTGCTGAACGACGCGAAGCGGTCGGCCCGCGAATTGGCCGAGAGCGGTTACTCCGCTCCGTTGCCGCGCAAGGATATTCCGGCGCCGGGGGAGAACCTGCTGGCATCGCTCAAGCTGGGGATCCACGTGATGCGGGAGGGCGAGTTCATCAGCGACCACGACGTCAAGGTAGCCAATTGGGTGGCGCACGTTCTGTGCGGCGGGCCGGTGACGCCCGGCACGCTGGTGAGCGAGCAGTATTTGCTGGACCTGGAGCGGGAAGCGTTCCTGTCGCTGTGCGGCGAAAAGAAGACCCAGGAGCGGATCGCCTTTACGCTGAAGACGGGGAAACCACTGAGGAACTAAGAGAATTCGGCCACAGATGAACACAGATGAACACAGATAAGAACACACAAGAAAAGAGAGTTAGTCTTATCCGTGTTCATCTGTGGCCATTTCTGTTTTGGTTTTGGTGTTGAGGAGAACCACATGAGAGACGCGGTGATTGTAAGCGCGGTGCGGACTGCGGTGGGCAAGGCTCCCAAAGGGATGCTGCGGGCGACGCGGCCCGACGATCTGGCGGCGGTGGCCATTCGGGGTGCGCTGGAGCGCGTGCCCGCCCTAAACGTCCAGGAAGTCGAAGATGTGATTCTGGGCTGCGCCATGCCGGAGGGCGAGCAGGGCATGAACGTGGCACGGATCGCGGCGCTGCGCGCGGGCATGCCGGTGGAATCCGCCGCCATGACCATCAACCGCTATTGCGCATCCGGGCTGCAGGCGATCGCGCTTGCCACGGAGCGGATACGGTGCGGGGGCGCGGACGCGATTATGGCCGGCGGGACGGAATCCATGTCCTTGATTCCGATGGGCGGCAACAAGATTTCCATCAACCCGTGGCTAGAGAAGAATTATCCGAATTCGTATCTATCGATGGGGCTGACGGCCGAACGGGTGGCGCGGCACTACGGCATCTCGCGGGAGCAGGCGGACGAGTTCGCATTAGCCAGCCATACGAAGGCGCTGGCAGCGCAGGCCGCGGGGAGGTTTCGGGAGGAGATTGTGCCCACGCCGGTCACGTTCTCGGCGCCGGATGCGAAGTCGAAGATCCGCAAGACCGAAGCGGTGTTTCAGGTGGACGAAGGGCCGCGCGGCGATACCTCCATGGAGGCGCTGGCAAAGCTGAAGGCCGCGTTTCATGCCAAGGGCACGGTTACGGCCGGAAATTCTTCGCAGACTTCCGACGGCGCCGCGGCGGCGGTGGTGATGTCCGAGGAACGCGCGCGGGCGCTGGGGATACGGCCGCTGGCGCGTTTGGCGGCTTACGCTTATGCCGGCTGTCTGCCGGAGGAGATGGGGATCGGCCCTGCGTACGCCGTCCCGAAGGCGCTGAAACTGGCCGGACTGAGCCTGGACCAAATTGAGCTTTTCGAGCTCAACGAAGCCTTCGCGTGCCAGGCGCTGGCGGTGATACGGACGCTGGGGCTTGCCATGGACCGCGTGAATGTAAACGGCGGCGCGATTGCATTGGGGCATCCGCTGGGCTGCACGGGGGCCAAACTCACGGCGACTCTGCTTCAGGAAATGAACCGGCGGCGGGCCAAGTACGGAATTGTAACGATGTGCGTGGGGGGCGGCATGGGCGCCGCGGGAATTTTCGAGAATTTGAATTGAGGAAACATATATGGCAACCAGCAACGCGCAAGTGATGGCGAAACGGGTCAAAGGCGGCAGCTTCCTTACCGAGGAACGCGATCCGCAAGACGTATTTACCCCCGAGGACTTGACCGAAGAGCACCGGCAGATTGCCAGGACCGCAATGGACTTCACCCAAAACGAGGTGATGCCGGCGGCCGCCGAAATCGAGGCCAAGAACTTCACGGTGACCAGAGGTCTGCTGCGGCAGGCCGGCGAACTGGGGCTGATGAGCGTAGACATTCCAGAGGCCTACGGCGGCCTGGAAATGGACAAGGTGACCTCCGCGCTGATCGCTGAATCCATCAGCAAGCTCGCCAGCTTTTCGGTGGCTTTCAGCGCGCATGTGGGGATCGGCACGCTGCCGATTGTGTGGTACGGCTCCGAGGAACAGAGGCGGAAGTACCTGCCGAAGCTCGGGACGGGCGAGTGGATCGGCGCGTATGCGCTTTCGGAATCCTCCTCGGCCAGCGATGCGATGAACTGCCGCACCAGGGCGACGCTGGCGCCGGACGGCAAACACTACATCCTCAACGGCGAGAAGATGTGGATCACGAACAGCGGCTTCGCCGACCTGTTCACGGTATTCGCGAAGGTGGATGGCGAGAAGTTCACCGCCTTCCTGATTGAGCGCAACACGCCGGGCTTCTCGGTCGGCGCGGAAGAGCATAAGCTGGGCATACGCGGCTCCTCGACGTGTCCGCTGATTCTGGCGGATTGCCGCGTGCCGGTGGAGAACCTGTTGGGCGAGATCGGCAAAGGGCACCATATCGCGTTCAACATTCTGAACATCGGGCGCTTCAAGCTGGGCGCGGCCTGCGTGGGCGGGGCGCGCAACAGCTTGCAGGACGCCATCGGGTACGCCAAGGAGCGCAAGGCATTCGGCAAGGCGATCGCCGAGTTTGGCCTGATTCAGGAGAAACTGGCTGAATCCGCGGCTGGAATCTACGCGGGAGAGTCCATGGTCTACAGGACCATAGGCATGATCGACGCGGCGCTGGCCGATGTGGATACGGGCGCGGAGGGAGCTTCGCGCGAGATCCAGAAGCGCATCGAGGAGTACGCGGTGGAGTGCTCCATCCTGAAGGTTTGGGCGTCGGAGATGTTGGACATGGTGGTAGACCACGGCGTGCAGATTTACGCCGGATACGGCTACGTGGAGGAGTATCCGGCGGAGCGCGCGTATCGCGATTCGCGCATCAACCGGATCTTCGAGGGCACGAACGAGATCAACCGGCTGATCATCACCGGCTGGCTGATGAAGCGCGCCATGGCAGGCCAGTTGCCGCTGCTCGCGGCAATCAAGAAGTTGATGGATGAGGTGATGGCGGGTCCGATTGTGAATGAAGAACGCGAGGGACCCTTAACCGCCGAGCGCCATCTCCTGGCCAACGCCAAGAGGCTTGCTCTGTTCGCGGCGGGCGCGGCATCGCAGAAATATATGATGGGTCTGGCGGACCAGCAGGAAGTGATGGGCGCGCTGGCCGACTGCATCATGGAAGTGTACGCGCTGGAATCGTGCCTTCTGCGCGCGGAGAAGCTGATTTCGTCGCGGGGAGAAGGGGCGGCGAAGCAGGCGATCGCCCTAACCAGATACTACGCCGTGAAAGCTGCGCAGACGGTGGAGATCTCGGCTCGCAAGGTGATTGCAGCGGTGGCGGAAGGCGATATGCTCAGGACTCAGATGGCGATTCTGCGGCGCCTGGCGAAGCACGAACCGGCGGACAGCATCGGGTTGGGCAGGCAGATCGCAAGACACGTGTTGGGCGCGGGGAAGTACGCGCTGTAGGCCACCGAAGAAGGCAGGCCAGGAGGCCCGCCCCACTCAGATGGAGAACAAGAAGATCTCCGTCCATATCTCCTTGAAGACCTTGTCGGTGAACAGAGGAACGGATTTCAGAGAATCGTAAGAACGATAGGTTCGGAGCGATGAGTTGTGCGGGGCGCGTCTTAGCCGGTAGTGCCCGACGATATCCAGGTGGTCGGCCAAGACCAGCGTGTTCTCGCCCGGCCAGAGCATCGAAAGCGTGTTGACAATGCCGTCGTTGTCCCACAATTCGAGCGGCTCAGGCGGAGCCGGCTCCAAGATCCGTGCGATCTCGCCAGCCAACTTGGGGCGCCGAAACGGACCGCCGGCGCAGGCGCGGTAACACAGGCGATAGGAGAAATCGGTACCGGCGCTTAGCCCGCTGCCGGTGGCAATGTCGGCGTAGGCGAACGGGTCTCTCAGATCGAGGGTGGGCGCGGGACATCCGGCGTCCGTGGGGAAGAGAAATGGACGGCCTCCCACCGTCGCATACGACAAGGTTTGGATCTTCAGTCGCTTCCACAAGGAGAGTTCGGCGATTCGTGCACGATTGTCGAAGTGCGCCGGACTGACCTTGTCTCCGTTAGGCTGAGAGGTGAGATCGTCAATAGCCCGGAAGTCCGTCGCCATTTGCCGGAAATACAACTCGAGTTCGGATGCGGCTTCCTCAGCCGCGGCGATCCTCGTCGGATCGGATCCGGCCAGGCGGCCGTTGGCCTCCGTGAGCGCGTCCCGCAGCGCCAGAATCAGGTCCGCGCCGGTAAGCGAGGCAGACTCGGCGGCGATGCCGGATTCGATCTTGTCGAGCAGGCACAACTGCGAACCCGCGATCACGGCCCTCAGGTCTGTGACCGCGGTCTTACGCAGGACCGAGTGGGAGTGCGCCCAGTCGGCGATGTTCGTGCCCCAGTGTGGAACGGAGAGGAATACGACGCGGTCTATGCAATTGAGGATAGCGCTCGCAGGTACGGCGGATTCGCCATCGGCGTGTACTTTCCGGTTCTTAGCGTTATGCAGATCGGAAATCAACCGCCGGATGTCGAGTCCGCCGGTCGAGTGTCCTACCAGGACGATCTTATCGGTATCGAGGATCTCGCCGCGGGCCATTCGCTTGGCAAGATAGACGCACAACCGGTGTGCCCGAGTGGCTACCGCCGCGGTTGGCAAGTTATCGAAATAGTGAAGCGCCACTGGCGGCTGTGGATGGGACGTATGCTTCCAGTGTTGAAAGAGCTGTGTGACGCCCGCATAGTATTCCACCTGTCCCAGGGCGTCGAAGCCGCCGAACCCCGGTATCAATACGATGTGGCGCCGGGCGCCGGCGGAGTTATTCTTCGCGGGCATAACCGCAACCTCCCATTTTATTTTCCGCGCGTCAGAGCCTCCACCTTGCGGATGACCTTCTCGCGCATTTCCCAGGCGTCGATTGCCATCTGGGCGCCCTCGCAAGCCATGCTCGTGCTCAGGCGGCGGTCGGCTTCGTCGAATTGAGCTTCGGCTGCGTCGCGAGCCTGGCGGGCCTCCATGTCCAACTCGTACAGGCTCTCGAGCGCCGTCTTTAGCTCGGGGTCGAGGTTGGAGCGGCGCCGCGCCTTGGGACGGCCGTTGGCGGAGAGATCGAGATAGGCCTGCCGCCAATCGTCCGGCCATGCGGCCCTGGCTTTTTCTTCGCAGGCCTCCAGAGCCTCCCAGGCGGCGTCCGCCGTGGAGCGTGCAAGCCTCTTCTGCAAGAGCCATTTCCAGACGGACCAGGCCTTGGCTTCCTCAAACAACGTCTTCGCGTTTTCGACGGGGGCGAGTTTATGCATAGGGCAGACCGTTTCCTGTTTCCAGACTACGAAACATCTTACTCGCAATCCAGTAGATTCGCACCTGGAAATATCTCTTTTCAACCTTCGCCTTCGGAGCGATAATCAATCGGACGCGCGAACATGAAACCCGCCACTGTCTGGTGCCTCCTGTTTCCCGCGGTGCTCGGCGCGCAACAACTGAAGCCCGAAACCGCACAACAATTCGATTGCTACGTCCAAGCTGCCGAGGCGCGGATGGATGCGCGCAGGGCTTTCCTGCTGGCGGATAGCGACGCCGCGCTGAACGCGCAAATTGTGGGCGGCCGGGAAATTCGGACCATGGAAGCGAATGGTGCGAATCCGCACAAATTGACGGGCGGTCAACTGTACGATTGGGTCGCGGCCTCCTTCATTCCCGGAGTTAGCTTGGACCGGCTGATGCGCATGTTGCAGGATTACGGCCATCGCGCCCAGTATTTTCCCGAGACGATCTCCGCCTCCAAGCTGCTCTGCTTTACCGGGACGGACCATTTTCAGTACTCGATGCGGATGAAGGAACCCGCCATCCTGGATGTGGAAAGCGACGTGGTATGGGACCGCGTGGATGCGCAGCGGAGGCGTTGCCGGTCCGTGGCCACGCACGTCGCCGAGGTGGGCAAGGATCACGGATACTTGCGGCGCCTGAATTCCTATTGGCGATTCGCCGATAACGGGAAGGGCGTTTTTGTCGAGGCGGAAGCCATCACGCTGAGCGACGAATTCAGTTCCGTCACGCGACTGCTCGGTTCCGCCGTGATGGGGATCAACCCGGAGAAGTCGCTCAAGAATTCGCTGGTTTCCATGCGCGACAGCGTCTTGAAGCCAGGAGTCGAAATACCGCCGCTGCCGGCGGGATTGCCAGCGTGCGGAGCGCCGGTTCCTCCGGCAGGGTGTGCGGCCCCGGGAGTCAAGAAATGATGGACTTCGATTTCATTGTGGTGGGTTCGGGTTTTGGCGGCAGCGTGAGCGCGCACCGGCTCACCGAGAAGGGCTACCGGGTGGGCGTGATGGAAATGGGCCGCCGGTGGACGCCGCAGAACCTGCCGTCTACCAACTGGCGGATCCGCCGGTGGATCTGGCGGCCGGGCCTGGGGCTGCGCGGTTTCTTCAACATCGATCCCTTCCGCCACGTGCTGGTTTTGCACGGCTGCGCGGTGGGCGGCGGGTCCATCACGTATGCCAATACCTTACTGATCCCGGGAGACCCGGTCTGGGAGAGCGGATCGTGGGCTGGTCTGGCGGACTGGAAAGCGGAGATGCCGCGGCACTATGAAACGGCGGTTCGCATGTTGGGCGTGGCGGAAAACCGGATTTTGGGTCCGGCGGACCACATCCTCCAGCGGGCGGCGGAAGAGCATGGGACGGGCGCAACCTTTTACCGCACGAGGGTGGCTAAATTCGAAGGCCCGGAAGGAGCGACTCCGGGCCTCACCTATCCCGACCCCTATTTCAGCGGCGAAGGACCGGAGCGCGCCAGTTGCATCGGATGCGGCGGCTGCATGATCGGCTGCCGTTATAACGCCAAGAATACGCTGGACTTGAATTACCTCTATCTGGCCGAGAAGGCGGGGGCGCGGGTCTTCGCCGAAACCAAGGTGGTGGACGTCCGGCCACTGGGAAGCGCCGCGGACGGAAGCGAAGGATATGAAGTCACTACGGTTCCATCCACTCTGATTCATGGCGGGCGGCGCCGCTTCACCTGCCGGGGCGTGGTATTCGCGGCATCCGCGCTGGGCACGCTGGACCTGCTGTTCCGGCTGAAAGAGAAGGGTTCGCTGCCGCGGATTGGCGGGCAGCTTGGCAACCGCGTACGTACCAATTGCGAGTCGCTGATTGGGGTGCGCGTGCCGGGCAGCCGCGAAGACCTGTCGAAGGGGGTGGCAATCGGTTCGGGGTTCTACCTGGACCAATACACGCACATCGAGGCCACGCGTTACCCGGAGGGGTCCGACGCCATGGGACTGCTGGCAACCGTCCTGACTGGCGGAGGGTCCGGCCGTAGACGCATCCTGCTGTGGCTCAAGACCTTGGTTGTCTCCCTCTTACGGCATCCCGTTCGGACGGTGCGCAGCATGCACCCGTTCGGCTTTGCGCGTGAATCCATCATCCTGTTGTGCATGCAGACCCTGGATGGCCATATCGAAATGCGGATGGGACGCCCCTGGTTTTGGCCATTCCGGCGGGTGCTGCGGAGCCGTGGGCAACATGTACCCACCTTCATTCCGCAGGCCAACGAGTTCGCGCAGAAGTTAGCCGAGACGATCGGCGGCACGCCGATGAGCATGGTGACGGAGATCCTGTTCGATGTGCCGAGCACCGCGCACATACTGGGGGGGTGCCCAATGGCGGGTTCAGCGGAGGACGGCGTGGTGGATTCGCGCAACCGGCTATTCGGCTACCGGAACCTGTACGTTTGCGATGGGTCGGTAATCGCGGCGAACTTAGGGGTTAATCCCAGCCTGACGATTTGTGCGCTCACGGAGCGGGCGATGAGCTACATACGGCCTGCCACTGAGAGTGGGTGGAACGGCGGCCGGTGAAGGCAGGCGGGCCCACGAAAGGCGTGGGCGCCCGGCCCGCCCCACATGCTCACTTCACGATGTTCTTGCCGAAGTTGAAGGCCGGGCCGCTCGAGAAGCGCACCGTATTGCGGCCATTTGTCAGCAGATCGCTGAACAGATGATCGTGCACCAGGTCGGCCTGTGTCCTCCAGGCGAAGTGCTTGCTGAGGATAATGTCGAAGCCGCCGCCGAAGCCGTAGAACCCGACGTTGTCGGTCTTGTTCGGCCCGTTTATCAGGCCGGGCATTCCGGGCACGCCGAACACGAGGGCCTTGACGACCGCATCGGGCGGTTGCGGGGTAGCGGTTTCATGGATGAGCCCGGCATAGATCGGGCGAACAAAAAACGTCAGCTTGGTGAAGTGCCGGTAGACAAGCTCAGGGCCAAAGGCGAAGGTTTGCGTAAAGGAATGCGCCGGAACGCTCAAGGTAGCAAAGGGATAGGTGGGAGGGAAGACTCCCGCCATGACTCCCTCTCCGATCGCGGTTTGGAGCTGCGTCTGCAACGCGGGAAGCAACTCGGATGGCTGCAGCGTCAGATTGCCGGCCGCCGCGGTGTAATCGAAACCCACTGTAAGCCAAGTCAGAGGCCGGTAGCCGATCTGCGCCCCACCGCCGTTCTCGAAGAGACTTACCGCGGGGCTGTTGAGAAACGAGTAGCCGCCGTAGACGTCCCAGCGCGTGACATAGGATTGTTGACCGTAGAGCGGGTAAGACAGCAGGAAAAGGATGCCAACGGCCAGAGCGACTACCCGGCGTTTATCGTTCATAATATCCTCCGCAGGCTGGCGGCGTTTGTCACGAATTCGCGTTGGGCCAGGAATCGTCCCGGAGTGGAACTCGCAGTCGAGGCGACGCCGCGCAAGATGCGTACCACCAGACAGACTACAACATTTTCAGGATACTTGTACCCTAAAGTACAAATATATTTGCCGGAAAACGTGTTGTTTTCTACAATGCTAATGAACGCGCGCTGCGACGACCGCCGGTGAAACCGGCCTGATCCGCATCAGCCATTCGCGCAGGGCGGGTGTACCCGGAGGACGGACGCATGGCGGAGAATATCGCAAGCCTCAGTGACGAGCGCATCGCTTACCTCGAAGGACTGGTCCGGCAGGGCAGAACCGCGGCTGCCGTCTTTACTCAGTATTCGCAAGAGGACGTCGACCGAATCGTCAAAGCGATGGTCCTGGCCGGACTGAGTCAAGCTCAATATCTGGCCCGCCTGGCGGTTGAGGAAACCGGGCTTGGGGTACTCGAAGACAAGGCCCTCAAGAACATGGTGGCCACGGAATTCGTGTACAACTTCGTCAGAGACAAACCTTCCGTGGGCGTCATCCGCGAGTTTCCGGACCGAGGTCTGGTGGAAGTGGCGGAGCCGATCGGGCTGATCTTCTCGATCACGCCGATTACGAACCCCACCGCGACGGTGCTATTCAAATGCATCATGGCCATCAAGACGCGAAACGCGGTTATATTCGGGCCCCATCCGAAGGCCTGGCGGTGTTGCCAGGAGGCCATAAGGATCATGTACGAGGCGGCGGTGAAGCACGGCGCACCGGAAGGGGTTTTCACTTGTCTGGAATCGCCCACGATACCGGATAACAACTACCTGATGCGTCACAAGGAGGTCAAGCTGATCGATGCTACCGGTGGGCCGGGCGCGGTCAAAGCGGCCTACAGCTCAGGCAAGCCAGCCTTAGGAGTGGGAGCAGGCAATACTCCGGTCTACCTCGAAAAGAGCGCGCAACTGGACATGGCGGTGGTGGATATCATCACCTCCAAGACCTTCGATAACGGAACCATTTGCGCCTCGGAACAAACGGTGGTCATCGACGAGGAGATTTACGATCTTGCGATTCGGGAATTCGCCGGCCTGGGCGCGCACATCTGCAACGAGAAAGAGACCGAGATCCTGGGGAGGATGGTAATCGATCCCGAAACCGGATACATGCGGCCCATGGCAGTCGGCCAGAAGGCTACCGATATTGCCCGCGTGTGCGGCCTTCGCGTGAAGCCGGATACCAAGTTGCTGATTGCGCCGATTCAAGGCGTGGGCCGGAAGCATCCGCTTTCGGTTGAGAAACTCTGCCCCGTGCTCGCGGTCTATCGCGCGAAATCGGCGGATGAGGCGCTGCGCGTGTGCATCGAGGTGAATCGCGCCGGGGGGCTGGGACACACGGCCGTGATTTTCTCCCGTGACGAGGAACTCATCCGGCGGTTTAGCGAGGCGATCGATGCAGGACGAATCATTGTCAATTCTCCCGGTTCGATCGGAGCGCTGGGCGGGATTTACAACGATATGGTCCCCACCTTCTCATTCGGATGCGGGACCGGCGGCGGCAACAGCACGACCGACAACGTGAACCTGTATCATTATCTGAACATCAAACGCGTGGCTCGGAGGACACCAGCCCATATGTGGTTCCGCGTTCCGAATCAAATCTATTTCAATGTGAATGCCGTCGAGAATCTGCGCCATTTCCCGTCGGCTGGAACTCTCATCGTCACGAATCCGCTTCTGGAGCAGATGGGCCACCTGGACCTTGTCCGCCGCTGCATTCCGGCGCAAACCGCCGTCCGCGTCCTGGCCATTCCGGACGCGGAGCCGGAACTCAAGGTGGTGATGCAAGGGGTGGAAACTCTCAATCTTCACAAAGCGGACCAGATTATCGCGCTGGGCGGCGGAAGCGTGATCGACGCGGCGAAGCTCATGAAGCTCAAATACGAGTCGCCGGAGGCCGACTTGGAGGAACTGGCGGCGCCGTTTCTGGACATCCGCAAGCGCGTGGTGCAATTCCCGGCGGAGAAAGTCAATCGGGCGCGGATGATTGCCATCCCCACCACCAGCGGTACGGGAAGCGAAGTGACTCCATTCGCCGTTTTGATTGACAAGGAGCGCGGGCGCAAGGTGACCCTTGTCGATTACTCGCTGAGTCCGGACGTGGCGATCGTCGATCCGCAGTTCGTGATGTCGATGCCGAAAAACCTGACGGCCGACACCGGCATCGACTGCTTAACCCACGCGCTGGAGGCGGGGGTCTCCATACTGGCTTCCCCGTACACCGACTCCAACGCGATGCAGGCCATTCAAATGGCATTCAAGTACTTACCCATCGCGTATGAGCGTCCCGGCGATGAAGAAGCGCGCTGCATGATGCACAACGCCGCCTGCATCGCGGCGCTGGCGTTTGCGAACGCGTCGGTGGGAGTGAATCACGCGCTGGCGCATGCCTTCGGGGCGAGGTTCCAGGTTGGGCACGGCCGGGCAAACGCCCTCATGCTGCCGCACGTCCTGGCTTATAACGCGTCGGTGCCGACGAAATTCATGCCGTCGCCGAACGTGCGCGCGTATGTGGCGCACAAGAAATACGCCCAGATTGCGGACTTGCTCGGGCTGGGCGGCGACACGATTGCGGAGAAGGTGAAGAACCTTGTGTCGGCGACGGAACAACTGCTCGACCGGCTGGAAATTCCGCGTTCTATCGCCGATCTCGGGATCTCGAAAGAAGAGTTCGAGCGGGCGATGCCCGACTTGACCAGGGTTGCCTTTGACGATCCGTCATGGCTCTCGAACCCCCGAATGCCCCTGATGAGCGAGTTGGAAGGGTTGCTTTGGAGCGCTTATCGGGGGCGGAGCCCGGCCAGCCGCGCGAGCGTATCGGAGTTGGTCGGAGCGGAAAGGTTGTGCGTATGAACGCGGATGCCGTGTGGATCCAGGTGGACCCGGAGCGCGTCGCCGGCGCGCTCCACGAAGCTGCCGGGAAGGTCAACGCCGGCGAGAGTGACATCGTTCTAAGCTTCTCTGACGTGCGGCGCATCGATTCGAAAGCGGCCGGAGCGTTTGAGGAGTTGGCTCGTGCGGCGGATGAAAGATCGGCCCAGGTGACGTTGCGCGACGTCAACGTGGACATTTACAGAGTGCTGACGCAACTGAGGCTGGCGCAACAGTTCCGCTATGTGCGCTGAGCCTTCGCGGCTCCGTGCCGCGAACCGAGCCGCGAACGTAAGAGAGCGGTTGCCGGACACAATCATACGCGTCGTGATCGCCGCATGGGATACAGCAGTGCGTTCCATTCAATGGCAACGAAATCCTTCCACTCCAGCGGGGCGTGGAATAAGCCCAGGCTGGCGGCGCAGCGGGTCATGAACTCGCGGGCGATCACCTCGTCGATGCGGACGCCGGGACCGGCGATATCGTAAAGCACGCCATCCAGGGTAAGAACAATCTTACGGAACAGGAAGAGCGGGGGCGGAAGGCGCACGCCCTCGAGAGCGATCCGGTCCAGGAGCCGCATCGCATCGAGCGTCCCCGAGGACGCGCCGGCGGTCCCCTCATCGAAGAAGCCGGCGACGCAGCGATCGATCGCCGGAAACCGCGCCTCATTCCGCAGGTCGGCGGCGAGAGTGAGAGCGTGGATTGCCTGGCGCACGCCATCGGGGTTGCGGAGCGTCATCATCACAGATAGCAACACAAGCTGGCGGCGGGATTCGAGGCTGAGCTTTTCGGCCAGCGCCCAGTCCAGAACCACCAACTCGCGGTTCGCCTCGTCGTACAGCAGATTTCCGGCGTGCGGGTCGGCGTGGAAGATGGCCTCCTCCTCGCGCGAAAAGAACGGGACAGCCACCAGGGCTTCGATCAACTGCTCGGCCACACGGGCGCGGCGGATGGGCGAGCGGGGGAATGCATCGGTCACTTTCACGCCCTCTTCCGCGCTCATTGCGGTAATGTCGCTGGCGCACAGCGGCTCGATCAACCGCGGGACGCGGATTCCGATGCTGGCGCGATACATCTTTGCGGCATCCAACAGGGTGGCCTGCTCGCGGCGGAAATCGAGCTCGTGTTCCAGCAACAGCAGCACCTCGGCGAGCATGTCTTTCACGTCATGGATGGCAAATCCGTAGCCGCGCTGCGGGGAGGTGAGAAATTCTCCCAGGTCCTGAAGCAGGGCCATGTCCTCGCCGAAGCACTGCGGTACATAGGGCTTGAGAACTTTGAAGACTCCCTGTTCGCGTTCGCGCCCTGGGCAGTTCCAGGTAAACCGGATCACCGCGCTGACGCTGGCCTCGGAGAGAATGGAGGGTTCCAGTTCGACGGCGTAGGCGGCCAGCCGCTTTCCAAGTCTCTCCTCGATCAGGCTCCGAACTTCTTCCGGCGTCACATCCGACATGCCGTTTTCGAGCTCGGAGAGGGCGCGGCGCAACTTCGGCGCCAGGCGGCGGTTGCGCGCCAGCACCTGGCCGACCTTCTGCAGTCCGGGCATCTTATCGATGAGGCGCAGGAGGCGTTCTTCCGGCGCAGTGTCCGCGGAAAGTTCGAACTGCCTGACGACCTTAGCGGCCAGCCGCCGGTTCGACAGGCGCTCGAACAGGAATTGGAAGGCCTCCCGGACCAGAGGACGCCAGCGCGCGGCCGAATCGGGGACCAGCGTCTCGACCGGAACCAGGCGGCCGATCCACTTTCCGATTTCGCGCCGCCAGCGAGAGCCGGCTTTGCTTCCTAGTGCCGCTTCCACGGTGGAGATGGCGCCGGCCGGGTCGCCGGCAGCGGATGCAGCCGCCCATAAAGCGAGCGGCCCCGGGTCGATTCCAATCGGGAGCAACAATCCCATTGCGGTTCTCCTCCGCCCGCGGCCACGCGCAGGCCCTGGCCGGTTAAGCCTTCGAGCGCTTCTTCCGGGTTCGCGGTTTCGGCTGGCGCTGCTCCAGTTCCGCCACTCGCCGCCGCAGTTGCTCCAGTTCGCCCTCCGCGTTTGGGTCCGCGGAAGGCGTAAGCAGGTTCTTCATCATGTGCAGCGGCGAAAGGGCCGCCGAGCGGACGTCGTTCAGCCTGTCCTGTACCGCCCCCTGTACTTTTTCGTACGTATCGAAGGCGGATTTCAGATACCACATGATGAATTCCTTGCCGGCCCGGTCGGACGCCATGATCAATTGCCGCAGCAGTTCGAGCGGCAACCCGGTGGGCGCATCCTTGGCATCTTCCACAATGATCTGGGTCAGCACCACGCGGGTGATATCCTCACCAGTCTTGGCGTCAACCACCTGAATCTCTTCGCCTTGGCGGATGAGAGTGGCCAGATCGCCAAGGTTGACGTAGGCTCCGGCGGAAGCGTTGTAAAGGCGCCGGTTCGGATATTTCTTGATCAGCATGGGCGGCCGCTCGATCAATCGGCATTCTTGCTGCACTGCGTCCAATTCACTTTTATGTTGACACAAAAATGCCGTTAGGTCTATATTAAAGCTGTATGCTGCATTGCAGCAAGGAGGACTACTTTTTATGCCGGAAAAAACCGAACCGATGCGGCAGCCTTCCGCCATTTCCGTGTTGACTGGCTGGCTGCGGCAGGGGACCGAAGGCTTCTTCGCCTCTCAGCGGATCCTGATGGATCTGGTGATGCGGCAAAACGCCGAGACATTCAGCGCCGTTCAGGGCCGCCTCGGCGAGGTGCGCAAGATTGCGGGCACGGCAGCCACGGAAATGGCGGGCGAGGGCGTCTCGAACTTCATCGCCGCGCAACGCGTGCTGTTGAACCTGGCGCAGCGCCAGAACGAAATCCTCACCACCACGGTAAAGGAACGAACCGGCGGATGGGCGCCCGCCGATGCCGTAACCGGTCTGGTGAGCCGCGGCATCGACACGTTCGTCGGAATGCAACAGCATTTTCTGACCATGATGGCGAAGCAGGCCGATGAGTGGATCGATTCCGCCAAGTCGGGCGAACCGTTCGAAGGCATCCATCTGGTGGCAGTGGCGCGCGAGAGCATGGAGATCTTTGTGCGCAGCCAGAAGAAGTTCCTGGACGTCCTGGCCGAGGAAACCGCCAATGCGACGGGCCAGGCAACCAACGGCAAAGCCCACGCCAGCGCCAAGAAGACCGAATTGACGGAACTGGCGCGGCAGAGCGCCGAGGCCTACATCGACGCCCAGAAGAAACTGCTCGACGTGGCCGTACAGCAACTCAAGGTGAACCAGAAGACGGCCCGCGAAGCCCTCGGCGCCATGAACCCACTGCCGGCGGACACCCTGAGTGAGTTCGCCCGGCATACGGTTGACGGCTTCGTCGAATCCCAACAGGCCCTAATCAACCTGGTGGTCAAGGGACCGCGCCAGGCACCCAAAGCGCAGGCGGCAGCCCCGAAGAGTCCGGCGAAACGCCGCGCCGCCCGAACAAAGGCCGTTGTCGAAGTTGCGTAAGATCTGACGGGGGTTCACGGAACGCGTAGGGGCAGGGTATATTCCTGTCCCTACGCGGGACGCGAAAGTGATGTAGAGCACACCCGCGATCATAGAAGCGAGTGTACACTGAAATCCAATGGGACCCCGTCGCCCCACCGTCAGCCAAGTATCCGAAGTTCGCACCCCCTTTGCACCCGTCCCTTTGCCGATCTGGCAGGAATTGCTCGCCGGCGTTGAGATGGTTTATCTGCGTCTCTCGCCTGTGTACTGGGGTTTCGGCATCCCCCAGGGAGACGGGTCAGCCGTCGTCGTCCTTCCCGGCTTTCTGCTGAATGACTTGTATTTGACGGAGTTCCGCTCCTGGCTGAACCGCATCGGATACAAGGCGTACGCATCGGGGATCGGCTTTAATGCGGAGTGCCCGAATCTGCTGATCCAGCGGAGACTGAGAGAGACCATCCAGAAGGCCTACAAGGAGACTGGAAGAAAGATCCACCTGGTGGGGCACAGCCTGGGAGGAACCATAGCCCGCGCGGCGGCGTCGCAAATGCCCGACCGGATCGCTTCGGTAATTACCCTGGCGGCGCCGTTCCGGTCTGTTTCGCTGCACCCGACGGTGCTCCGCGCCGCCCAACTGGTGCGTGGCCAGATCCTGGAACGTCACGGCAAGGATGTACTGCCGGCGTGCTACACGGCCGCATGCACTTGCAATTTTCTGGAATCCCTGGTGGACAAGCTGCCGAAATCCGTGTTCGAGACCGCCATCTATACCAAGTCCGATGGAATCGTGGACTGGCGCGTCTGCCGGACAGGTAAGGACGGCGCCGACTTCGAAGTTTCCGGAACGCACATCGGCCTGACGTTCAACCCCACCGTCTACGACGTGGTGGCCCACCGCCTGGCGGGCAAGTCCCCCAGTTGGACGGAATAGGCCACTAACCGAGCACGCGGACGCGGCGCACTAACTTCAGCAGACGGGTCATCCAGCGCGCGTGAACGGCTGCATCCATCGAGCGGGGCGCCCCCACCGGCATGAGGCGTTGCACGGCTACCGTCTGCGTTTCGGTGAACTTCAAGATCCCTTCCGCCCCGTGCCTGGGGATCATGCCGGATTCCTTCCGGCCTCCGCAAGGGGCGTCCACCGACCCCCATGTCGCCGCGTAAGACTCGTTTACGTTGACGTTGCCGGCCCGGATTTCTTGCGCCAGCCTGGCGCCGCGAGAGGTATCGCGCGTCCAGACACTCGCGTTCAAGCCGTACCGCGTGGCATTGGCGCGCTCTACGGCCTCCGCCTCGCCGGCAAACGGATAGACCGACACTACCGGACCGAATGTCTCCTCGGCGAAGACCTGCATTTTCTCCGTGACGTGCGTGAGGACGGTAGGCTCGTAAAACAGCGGGCCGAGATCCGGGCGGCGGCGGCCGCCCGTGAGCAGCACCACTCCCTTTTCCACGGCGTCCCGGACGTGCTCCTCGACGCGCTGAAGTTGCCGCTCCGCGGTGAGGGACCCGATCTCCATGGAATAATCCAGGGAGGCGCCCAATTTAAGCGCGCGGGTGCGCTCCACCAGGCCCTCCAGGAACCGCGCGGCGATGGATTCGTGCACGTAAATCCGCTCGATGGCAACGCACACCTGGCCCGCCGATGCGAAGCATCCCTGGATGGCGCCGTTTACCGCCGCATCCAGGTCGGCGTCCGCCAGTACAAGCATGGGGTTCTTGCCGCCGAGTTCGAGCGAGCACCCGATCAAACGCTCCGCGGCCTGCCTGGCCACCAGCCTGCCGGTGCGGGTACTGCCGGTGAACATGATGAAATCCACCCGCTCGCTTAGCGCGGGTCCGAGCAGGGGTCCGTCCCCCGTGACGATGGCGAATGCATCCCGGGGGAGGCCAGCCTGGCGCAGCAGGTCCAGCGCCCAAAGCGCCGTGAAACTGGTTTGTATGTCGGGCTTAAGAACCGCTGAGTTACCCGCCATGAGAGCCGGCGTTGCATCGGTCACGGCCAGATTGAGGGGGTAATTCCAAGGAGCAATGAAGCCGACCACGCCCACCGGCGATTTCAGTTCCATGGTCCGCGTGAGCAGGGGAAGGGCGCCTTTCCGGCGGCGCGGGCGCAGCAGCCCTTCCGCGCGTCTCGCGTAGTAGCGCGCCACGATGGCGGTGTCCATCACCTCTTCGAATGCGTGCCGGCGCGCCTTGCCGGTTTCCCACTGGATGAGATCGAGTACTTGATCCTGGCGCTCCAGCAGCAGGTCGTGAAACCGCAGGAAGACGCTGGCGCGCTCGGCAAATGCGCGCTTACTCCATTCCATTTGCGCGGCGCGTGCGCGCTCAACCGCAAGATCCAGGTCCGCAACCGTTCCCGCGGGGATCGCGCCAATGGCGGCGCCGGTGTAAGGGGCCAGCACTTCAATGCTCTCATGCGGCCCGGAGGCTAGAGTGACATTCCCGAGCAACGCGTCAAGCAGCTTCGCCGTTGGGGGAACCAGAGCGCGCGCTCCAGTGTCACTCGCGGTAAGTGCGTCGGACTGTTGAAAAACTCTACTTGACGCCATCGGAGGGAGTGAGTCCCGTGAAAGCATAACATGAGAAACCGCTGACTCCATCCCCTCGGTCCGATTGTTACCGTGCGTGAGTGTACGTTCGGCCACATCCTGGGTTGACAGCCGGGAAAATCGGGAATAATCTACACACAGATATGTAGATCTTAATTTCTCAATCTGGAGACATTATAATGGCGACCGTGGAAGTGTCTTTCGCTGAAGAAGTTGCGGAAACCGCCCATTGGAGCGACGACCCGCCGGTCCGGTTCGACGAAGAGGAATTCGATCTGTTGGCATTCGAACTCTGGCGCTCAGTTAGTTACCCGGAGCTCACCGAACTCGACGAGCCGGCCGAGGAACCGCACACCGTGGCGAACCGCGCGAGTTGCCTGTAAATCGCCGCCGTACCATACCTGGAGCCGACCGCCAAATGGACACGAAAACGCCGGTTGTGAGCCGCCGTCTGTCGGGAGTCGACGCGGCTTTCCTTTACCTGGAACGTAAAGAGATACCCTTGAGCATCGCTTGCGTGGCCCTGTTCGATGGGCCTATACCCTTTCGCGAGTTCGTTGCCAACATCGAATCCAAACTGGACCTCATTCCCCGCTACCGGCAGGTTGTGACGCCGCCCCCGTTCAACCTCGGCTACCCCACTTGGGAGGACGACCCGAACTTCGACATCAAACGCCACATTTTCCGGGTGCGGTTGGATGCGCCGGGCGGGGAAGCCCAACTCGAAGCGCTGGCCGGGCGCCTACTCAGCCAGTTGTTGGACCGCGGCAAGCCCCTCTGGGAGATCCACGTTGTAGAGGGTTTGAAGGACGGGCGAGGAGCCTTGATCGTGCGCGTGCATCACGCGCTGGCGGATGGCATTGCCGGAGTGGCGCTGTTGCGGATTCTGCTCGATCCCACCCCGGAGGGTTCCTTCGCCGTCCGCAAACCGCGGAAACGGCCGGTGTTTCCGGCTCGCGCCGAGCATACCCTGGCGGAACAAGTCAGCGGGGCCATTCAAAGCGCGCTGGAGAACGCCGTTGCGGCCCAAGCCGGCCTGCTCAGTCTGGCCGACGGGCTGCTAGGCGACCATGGGCAGAAGGCCCTTCAGGAACTTGGTACCCTGCTGCCGGAAGTGCTCAAGGCGCCGGAGCGCTTTTCCTTCAACAAGCTATGTTCGGGCGACCGCAAGTTCTGCTGGACGGAGGTGGATTTCGCCGAAGTACAGGCGATTCGCGCCGCTTTGGGCGGCAAGGTTAATGACTGTATTCTGAGCGTGGTGGTTCGGGCTGTAGCGCGTTACATACGGTTGCACGGGGAGAAGGTGGATGGCCGGTTCCTGCGGGTTGTTTGTCCCGTCAACCTGCGCGGCGACGAAAAAGGCGAATCCCTCGGGAATCGCATCACGTTTCTGCCCGTGGTCCTCCCGCTCGACGTGAGCGACCCGGCGGAGATGCTGCGCGCGGTAGCCAGCCGGATGGAAATCATGAAGAACGTGCGCGCCGCCGAGTTGCTGGCCATCGCGGGCAGTTTCCTGGGGGCCGCTCCCGCCCCGTTACAGGAGATGTTCTGGCGCGGCCTCCCGTTGGTTCCCCTGCCGCTCCCGTTGCTCAATCTGATTTGCACGAACATTTCCGGCTCGCCCTCAGCCCTCTATACGGTCGGACGGCGCATGGTCGCATCCTATCCGCAGGTACCTACCGGCTACGAACTGGGGTTCGGCATTGCCGTACAGAGCTACGACGGCAAGCTGTTTTTCGGTTTGACGGCGGACGCCCACGTAACGCCGGATGCCGGGCGGCTGCGCGATTACATCCAGATCTGCTTCAAGGAGCTTTCGAAGGCCGCCGGAGTGGGGAGCGCACCGGCAAAACGGACAGCGCGTGCTAAGCCGGTTGCGAAACGCAAGCCTTCACCTGCCATTGCGGCGGCGGTACCGAAAGAGCCGGCCCCGGCCCCGCAACCGGAAATCGCCGCGGCGCCGGCCGTCCCGGCCACGGCCCCCGAGGAAGCAGCGAAGCTGGAACCGGTCTTAGTTTAGGGCGGCGCATGGGCGGGTCCGACGCCGTTCTCCATCCCGACCTCAGTGGCCGCGTCGCGGTGGTCACCGGCGCCAGCCGCGGCATCGGCAGGGCTCTGGCAATCCGCCTGGCGCAGGAGGGCGCGGATGTGGCCGTGGCCGCCAAGAGCGAACACTCCACCGAGCGCCTGCCTGGCAGCATCCATGAAACCGCGGACGCCATTCGCGCGCTGGGGCGGCGGGCCCTCGCAATTCCCACGGACGTTCGCGATGAGGACGCAATTCGCAACCTGATCGAGAGGACCGCCGCCGAATTTGGGCGCATCGACATCCTGGTGAACAACGCCGGAGCGATTTGGGTGCAGCCTATTCTACAGACGCCTCCACGGCGTTTCGACTTAATGATGGGGGTGAACGCCCGCGCCGCCTACATCGCCTGCTATTACGCCCTGCCGCACATGGTGGAACGGAAGTGGGGGCACGTTCTCAACATGTGTCCGCCGCTGAACACGCGTTCTTCGCCCGGCAAAGTCGCGTATATGATTTCCAAGCTCGGGATGGCCCACGTCGCCCTCGGCGTGGCTGCCGAACACGAGCGCGACAACATCGCTGGGAATACGCTCTGGCCGCGAACCATCATCGAAACCCAAGCATCTATCGCCTGGAAGATGGCCGACCGGTCGCAATGGCGCACACCGGAGATTGTCTGCGATGCGTCGCTTGCCATTTTCGCCCAGGAGCCACGTAACTGCACGGGGCGGCAGTGGATCGACGAGGATGCGCTCGCCACCCTGGCCGGCATCCATGACTTCGACCATTACTGGTGCGAGGGCAAGCCGCCGGCGAATCCAATCTACATCGACCGGTGGTGAAGAGGCCGATTTGGGCGTCTTGCCCAAATTCAAGAGGGTGTCAATGTAGAATCAGCAGGATACAGATTGGGCTTGGGCATTTGCCCAAACCGCGCCCGCACAGAAGCGTTTCTTGGCTCCTGCTACGGGGCGGAAGTCGGGGGCGTGGGACTGCGCGGCTCGTTGATTCCGGCCGAATGGAGGATCCGGCGCACCTTCTTGGGGGAGATGGAGAGCTTTTCCGCGACTTTCGATACCTTGCGTCCCTCGCGCTCCCACACCTTGGGGATGACGATGCGTGCGAATTCTTCGGTCATCCGCTGGAAGGAAGTATGCTCCACGATGCCGGCGCTCCAGGCGCGCAAAACGCCATCGATGGGACGCGCCTTCAGTACGCGGGTTTTCAGAGCTTCCAGATCGTCCCAGGCGTGCTGTCTTTCGAGTCCTTCCGGCTGAAGCAATGCGGTAGCCTGTTCGCAGCAGCGCCGGGCGGCATCGGGATCGCCCGGCCGGGCGGCAAACGTGAGTCCTTGCCAGACGTATGCACGGGCCAGGAGGCGACGGTTTTCCGTCTGCCCGGCGAATTCGACGGCTTCGCGCGCAAAGGTCTCCGCGGCTTCATGGTGGCGCCCCGTTTCGCCTACCTGCTCTTCCATGGCGGCGTTTTCGACGGTGCATTGCAGAGTTCGCGCACGCGCCATAACGATGTTGTCGGATTTCTCGCTGCCGTGGGCAAAAGCCACGGCGGCTTCGGAAGCGGCGCACTCCAGATCGCCGGAATCGAGATACAGGAGGCCCCGGTTGATATGCACGTTCGCGATTCCACGGTGGTTCCGAAAACGCTCGTAGGTTTCGTTCGCCTCCTGAAGATGCTCGGTCGCCTCCCGCCGGATCCGCTCGATGCGCGCGCGCAATTCCCGCGCGTCGGATAGAGCGGCGGGCGGTTCGCCCACCACACCGCGCCGCGTGGCTGCCGCACGGTCCAGATCGCGCTGCGCCTGAAGCGCCATCAGGCGCTGCACGAAGGCCAGATTGAGCAGGGTCCGCGCAAGCTGCAGGTGTTCCCCTCCGCCGGTGCGGTATTCGCAGATGGCGCGCTCGAAGCACTCCCACGCGCGCTCATACTTGCCCTGGCGGCGTGCGATGCGGCCGTATGCCGACTGGATGTTGCCGCGGCTGAGGAAGTCGGTGGTCGGGTTGAGCGCGTCCTCTGCCTGTCGCAGGAGGGCAGTGGCCTCCTGAAGCTTCCCTTTCTGAAACGCCAGCCAGCTTCGCGTTACTTGCGTGATGGCGGCCATTTGAGCATAGCCGCAGGAAAGCGCGAGCGTCTCGGCGCGTTCGGTGTACTTCAGCGCCTCACTATAGCGGCCCATCTTTCGGAAACAACGGCCAGCCCAGAAACAGGCGATAGCGAGAAGCTCCGTGTCCGCGATGTCGGTCTCAAACGACTGCACCAGAAGCAAATGGCGGATCGCGGTTTCGAAATCCTCGTTTGCCATGGCCAGCACAGCTTCAGCCGCGCGGAGATGCAAGTAGTCCAGCAGGGGGAGCGTCGACCGGGCTGCCTTCGGAAACCTGTCGAGTAAGCGGCCGAGGAGCGCGGGCCCGTCGAAACCGGCGTCCACCCACTGCGCCACGAGGCCCGTGAGGACGCCGGAACCAGGCTGCGGGGCAAGCGCGTCGAGGATTGGTCTGCACGCCTCAAGCGCGCTTATGCCCTCTTCGATCCGGCGGTGGCCCAGATCGTCCCGCAGGCGGTCCAACAGCGCCGCGGGGTCCCACTCGGGGCTCATGACCGCAGTATGCGATGTTACAGCGGCGAAGTCCAGACTTAATCGAGAGACACGATCCGAGAGACACAATCGAGAGAGCTAGACAGAGCGTCATAAGTAACTGCGCGTCCGCCCTAGGGTCGGGCATGCCCGACCCCTACCCGGCAGCCGGACGCGATTCTTAGTCCAAGTAATCGTACGCGCGCAGCGTTAGAAACTCGGGGAACTCAGTACTGTCGAGCATCTCTTCGTAGAGTCTTGCCGCGGCGCGGAGTTCGCACTCGGGGACGATGCTGTAGAGTTTATCTACAATCAAATCCATCATGTCTTTCACCAGCGCGGCGGTGACAGGTCTGCCGTCATCGAGCGCCGCGCCATGGCGCAGCCACTGCCACACTTGGGCGCGGCAGATCTCCGCGGTGGCGGCGTCTTCCATCAGGTGGTAGATCGGCACGCAGCCATTTCCGCCAAGCCATGCGGCCAGATACCTCAGGCCCACGTCCAAATTTCGCTCGAGTCCCGCCTGGGTGATGGTTCCGCAGGGTGTGCGAAGCAAGCCATGGGCGGTCGCCGGTGAAGAGGTGAGCCGTTCCAATTGGTTCGGCCGGGCCATGTGGGTATCGAATATGCCTTTAGCCAACGGGACCAGCGCCGGATGCGCCACCCAGGTTCCATCGTGGCCGGCCCAGACTTCCCGCAGCTTGTCCTCGCGAACGCGGGCGAGAGCGGCCTGGTTGGCCTCCGGATCGTTCTTGATTGGGATCTGCGCGGCCATGCCACCCATGGCATGGGCTCCCCGGCGGTGGCAGGTTGCAATGAGCAGTTCCACGTAAGAGGTCAGAAAATGGGTGGTCATCGTCACCTGCGAGCGGTCCGGCAGAACGAAGCCCGGGTGATTGCGGAACTTCTTGATGTAGCTGAAGATGTAGTCCCAGCGGCCGCAATTCAATCCGGCCGAATGGTCGCGCAACTCCCAGAGAATCTCGTCCATTTCGAATGCCGCCAGAATCGTTTCGATGAGGACGGTAGCGCGGATTGTGCCGCGCGAGATGCCCAGCTGGTCCTGCGCTGCCAGAAAGACGTCGTTCCAGAGACGCGCCTCGTGGCGGCTCTCTAGCTTCGGGAGGTAGAAATAGGGACCCGTGCCGTGGCCGATCAGGGCATGAGCGTTGTGGAAGAAGAACAGACCGAAATCGAAGAGCGAGGCGGATATCGGTTCGCCATCGACCAGGAAATGCTTCTCCACCAGATGCCAGCCGCGCGGGCGCACCATCAGCGTGGCTGGAGTTTCGCACACCTCGTAGTATTTCCCCTCAGGGCTGGTGTAAGTGATGTCGCCGGCAACGGCATCGCAGAGGTTCGCCTGGCCTTCAAGGATGTTCTGCCATGTCGGCGAGTTGGAATCCTCGAAATCCGCCATGAAGACTCTGGCGCCGGAGTTCAGGGCATTGATGATCATCTTGCGGTCCGTGGGACCGGTGATCTCGACGCGGCGGTCCGTCAGATCCGCGGGCGGCGGGGCCACCTTCCAGCGCGCCTTCCGGATTTCGGCGGTTTCCTGGGGAAAATCGGGCATCTCGCCGGCGTCGATTCGCTCCTGGCGGGCGCGCCTTGCTTCCAATAACCGCCGCCGGCGCGGCTCGAACATGGTTGACAGTTTCACCAGAAACCGCACCGCTTGCGGGGTAAGAATTCGATCTTCGATCCCGGCCGCTGTCCCCGTTATGCGGACCGGTTCGCTTTGAGCTTGCGTTGCAATCACAGACAACTCCCTTCCCGATTGAGATCGTAGCGCACGCAGGGCCCGGATGCCTCTCCGGTGGGACGAACCGGACGAGTGGTCCGACTTGTGCGTGCGCCTTTGCCAAAGAGCACCCTGGCGCCGTTCACTGTTGGTGGAGGGGATGCGATGACGAGTCACAAACGCTGGGATGGGATCATGCGGCCATACGGGCCAGAAGCAGCCGAGAGGTTGCGGCCCTCGGTCCGAATCGAATATACGCTGGCCAGGCTGGGGGCCGAGCGCCTGTGGGACCTCTTACAGGGCGAAGGCTATGTTCGAAGCCTGGGAGCGCTCACCGGGAACCAGGCTGTCCAGCAGGTTCAGGCGGGACTGAAAGCGATCTATTGCAGCGGGTGGCAAGTGGCCGGGGACGCCAACCTGGCCGGACAGATGTACCCGGACCAGAGCCTGTATCCATCGAACAGCGTTCCCGCCCTGGTGCGCGCCATCAATAACGCCCTGCTGCGCGCCGATCAGATTTCGCGGATGGAAGGTCATTCCAAGACCCACTGGCTCGCGCCGATTGTGGCGGACGCCGAGGCTGGCTTTGGCGGACTGCTGAACGCCTTTGAACTGATGAAAGCCATGATCGAGGCGGGAGCGGCGGCGGTCCATTTTGAGGATCAACTGTCCTCGGCGAAGAAATGCGGGCACCTGGGGGGCAAGGTGGTGGTGCCTACTCGCGAGTTCGTCCAGAAACTGATCGCCGCGCGCCTGGCCGCGGACGTGATGGGGACGCCGACCATCCTGATCGCCCGCACCGATGCCGACGCTGCGCGCCTGCTTCTGAGCGACGTCGATCCGCGCGACCATCCGTTTCTGACCGGAGGAAAGACCGAGGAAGGCTTCTTCCATTACCGGGGCGGCATAGAAGCGGCCATCGCGCGCGGTCTGGCCTACGCTCCCTTTGCGGATGTCATCTGGTGCGAGACTTCGGAGCCTGATTTCGAACAGGCGCGGCGGTTCGCTCACGGCATCCACGCGCGCTTTCCGGGTAAGTTGTTGGCCTATAACTGTTCGCCCTCGTTCCACTGGAAGAAAATGCTTAGCGATCGCGAGATCGCGACCTTTCAGTCGCAGCTAGCCCAGTTGGGGTATAAGTACCAGTTTGTGACTCTGGCGGGGTTCCATTCCCTGAATTGCGGGATGTTCGATCTGGCCAGGGACTATGCCCGGACGGGTATGACGGCATACGCCAACATCCAGGAACGGGAGTTTGCGCTTGCCGAGAGCGACGGATACTCCGCGATCCGGCACCAGCGGTTCGTCGGCACGGGTTACTTCGACGCCGTCCAGACGACTGTCACCGGGGGGCATACGGCAACCGGGGCCATGGAAGGATCCACCGAGAGCGCGCAGTTTTCGGAGCCGATCCGGCAGGCCGTGGCGGGCCAGGCCGCGGCCTAGGCTTGTCACGAAATCGTTACGGCGCGACGCCCACGGGGATGGATGAGCGGGGTCGCGCCGGAATTGTGACTGACGATACATTTGAGAACGTTGTGTGCCCGATGACGGACATACTAAGTCGTCCGTTGTGTTAAGTATCATACTTTCGCATCCGCAAATACTATTGACTCGGATTCGCTCTTAGGTGTTTATTTGAATTTCCGGCAGTATTCAGCATCCGAGAATCCGATTCTCCGAGTGACACCACCCGGAGGTTTGGGCGCCTGGCGGCAGCGGATGCAACTCACTCACGCCGATGATCGATCCCCGCCCGGCGCCCGTTTCAACTGAGGAAGCGAGGGTCTCATGTTGGCGGACGTAATCGAAAGGCCTTTCGACTCCATCGAGAGCGCCCATCAGTACATGGACATCCTGGCCGACACGGCTTTGGAGGCGATGAAGGACCTCAAGGACGACCGGGACGAAGCGTTACGCGGCGGCGACTTACGCACCGCGCAAGCGATGGACTTGGCGATTTTCAAATTGAAGACGCTCAGTTGTCACATTTACAAGAGCCGGCGGACACTCAACGATTTGCGAACACTCCGGCGGTTGATTCTCAACGAACGCGTGTCGGTAGAGAGTATCATCGCGACGATGTAATCGCGCGACGATCGCCGGCAGGTCACTCCCGGTGAACATTCCAGTGAGCGGGGGCTTACCAAGCGGTGACTGGCAGTATCGATTCCATCGCGGGAGCTAATTTCTGGCTGATCCGCGGGCAATACCTGTTCCTTTTCCTGCATCTGCTGGGGCTCGCATGTTTCGCCTACATCGTGGCCCGGCGACTGGCCCCGCTCCTGGGAGCGCAGCGGGACTTTCGTTTCGACCGGCCGCTGGAGCGTCTGGGCAAGGTTGCGAAGTTCTGGCTGGGGCAATGGCGTCACCCCCGGTACCGGTTCGCCGGTACGCTTCACGTTCTGGTCTTTGCCGGCTTCCTGATGCTGGCGAGTCATGCATTCGCCCTTCTCGCCCTGGGAATTTCCGACCGGTTCGCCGACACCGGCTCCAGCGGCCTCTACGATGCTATCCGGGACTACGCTTCGACCGTGGTTTTCCTTTGCATGGGGATCGCGATCGTGCGCCGGCTGGTCTTTGCCCCGGCACGGTACGGGCGCCGCTCGGCGGACGCGATTTTTCTGCTGTCGCTGATCGGGTTGCTGATGGCCGCAGACGGCTTTTTCGAGGGAAGCCAGGCTGCGTTTCACGGGCAGCAGGGAGGCGTGGCGGAGGTTTTTCCGCCCCTGTCGCTGGCCTGGACAGTCAGGACCGTCTTCGCCTCTTCTTCGCTGGCGACCCTACGCAGCTTGCACTTGGGCGCGTATCTTGCCCACGAGTTCGCCTTCTTCTTCCTGCTTTGTTACAGGCCGTTTGGCATCCAGTTCCACGTTGAGACGTCGCTGTTCTCGATTTACTTCGCCAAACTGGACCGCGGAACGGTGAAGCCGGTGCGGTGGGGCGTTCCGGACGGGCAACTGGACAAAGTGGCATCCTTCGGGGTCAAGAAGATCGAGGATTTTACCTGGAAGCACATTCTGGACTTCTACTCCTGCGCCGACTGCGGCCGGTGCTCGGAGCAGTGTCCTTCGAATGCGGTGGGGAGAGCGCTTTCTCCGAGAAACCTTTCCATCAAGACGCGAGACTACGTTTTCAGACATTACCCTGTGTGGGGCCGGTCCGAGGACGGGATGGCGCTGGTTGGCGGCCTTTACTCCGAGGACGAAATCTGGTCCTGCACGACTTGCGGCGCCTGCGAGGCGGAATGCCCGCTGCTGGTCGAGTACATCGACAAGATCGTCGATCTACGGCGTGGCCTGGTCGACGACGGCAAGGCGCCGCAATCCATGCATAAGCCGCTGAAGGCTTTGGAGAGCCGCGGCAATCCGTTCGGCAAGATGGAGAAGAAGCGGGCCGACTGGGCGCAGGGCGCGGTCAAGACGTTGAACGGGGCAGGCGCGACGAATACGCTCTACTTCGTCGATAGCATCACCTCCTACGACGACCGCATCCAGCAGATTGGGAGGGCGACCGCCCGGATTCTCGGCCGGCTCAATGAGGACTTCGGGATTCTGGGGGCGAAGGAGCGCGACAGCGGGCACGATGTCCGCCGGTTTGGCGAGGAAACGCTGTTCCAGGCGCTCCGGGAGCACAATACGGAGGCCATTCAACACGCCGGCGTTCGCCGGATTGTCACGGCCGACCCGCACGCCTACAACGCCCTCAAGCACGATTACAAGGACGTACCGCCGGTGGAGCATATCAGCGAAGTGCTGGCCGGCGCGGTGCGAACGAGCCGCATCCAAATGAATGCCGTCGACAACGGCGTGTATACATACCACGATCCCTGCTACCTGGGACGGCATAACGGCGTCTTCGACGATCCCCGCGACGTGCTGGACTCGATCCCGGGCTTGCGGCGGGTGGAAATGAAGCGTTGCCGGGACCGCTCGTTCTGCTGCGGCGGAGGCGGCATGGCGCTCTTCTACGAGGCCAAGGAAAACGAGCGGATGGGCGTAAGGCGGGTGGAGATGGCGGCGGAAGCGGGGGCCGACACGATTGTGACGGCGTGCCCGTTCTGCATGGTCAACATCGAAGACGCCATCAAGGTTGCGGGCATGGAAGGGCGGATGACGGCGATCGACCTGGCGGAACTGGTCGACCGGCAGATGGCGAATTAAACCGGGCAGGGGTCGGGCATGCCCGACCCCTACGGCGGATGAAGGAGAGACGGAAGATGGAGATCCTGGTTTGCGCAAGAAGAGTCCCGGACACTTCGGAAAATGAAATCGAGCTTCACGGCGCTGGAAACGATATTGAGCGCGACGACCTGGTGTATTCGGTCAACGAAGCGGATAACTACGCGGTGGAAGAGGCGCTGCAGATTGTCGCGCGCACGGGCGGGAGCGTCACGGTAGCGACGGTTGGCGGCGAAGAGGACGAGGAAATCCTGCGCCGGGAGATGGCCATGGGCGCTGCCCGCGGCGTGCTGATCTCGGATGAAGCGTTCGCGGGATCCGACGGCCGGGGCATCGCGGCGATCCTCAAGGCATTCGTGCAGGCGGGGCATTACGACCTTATCCTCACTGGCGTGCAGGCCGAAGACGGCTGCGCTCAGGTCGGCGGCATGCTGGCAGCCATGCTGGATTATCCGTTTGCCTCGCTGGTGACCTCGATCGAAGTGCTGGAAGGCCGGGAGCTCAAGATCGGCCGCGAGATCGAAGGCGGCAGCAAGGAGATCAACGGCATCGATCTCCCCTGCGTGCTCTCGATCCAAACCGGAATCAACGAGCCGCGCTACGTAGGCATGCGCGGCATCCGCCAGGTGGCATCTGTGCCGATCCCAACTCCCGGAGCGTCGGATCTCGGGATTGACCCGCACGCCGTGGGCGAAGGCGCCGCGAAGATGAAGCGCGTGGATTACTTTGCGCCGCCGGCCGGCAAGGGCGCGGAGATGCTCGGAGGCAGCCGCGAGGAGGTGGTCGACAAACTGATGGATCTGCTGAAGGCCAAAGGAGGGCTGAACTAATGGCACGGATCTTTGCCTACATCGTTCACAAGAACGGCGTTGCGGACGACACCGCAGCCGAGTTGCCGGTCGCGGCGCGAAAGATCGACCCCACGGAGCCCTGTACGGCCGTTGTCACGGGCTGGGGCGCTGACCTGGACAACGTATGCGAAAGCCTGCGCGCTTCTTATGGCGAGATTTGGAAGATCGCCCAGGAGCCGCTGGCGTACCCCAACGCCGAGTTGGTCCGCAAGGCGTTGCTGGCCGTCCTGCCGGCGGGCGCTATCGTGTTGACGCCGCACGGGCATTTCGGCGTCGATCTGGCGCCCGGGCTTTCCATCAAAATGAACGCCGCGTATGCGCCGGACGTGCTGGATATCGAAGGAGTTGAAGGGACGTGGCTCAAGGCGGTCCGTCAGGAGTTCGGGGGGCAGGTGAGCGCGCACGTGCGGTGCGATCTCTCGACCGGCGCGGTGTTGAACATCCGCCCTGGGGCGTTCCGGCCTTCGGGAGGCGCTCGGGCGGAAGGCCGCGTGGTGGATCAATCGGCGGAAATCGGCCCACTGACCGCGGGGCGACGCTACGTGGAGACGATCGCCGCCGAGACCGGCGATGTCGATATTACAAAGCAGCCGGTGCTGGTCTCGATCGGCCGCGGCATTGGCGAGCAGGACAACATCGCGATCGCCGAGGACGTGGCGGAGGCGATGGGCGCGGTGGTGAGCTGTTCGCGGCCGGTGGTGGACGCCAAGTGGATGGATAAATCGCGCCAGGTGGGGTCGTCCGGCCAAACCGTGAGGCCCAAAGTCTATCTGGCCTGTGGCATCAGCGGCTCGTTCCAGCACCTGGCCGGCATCAAGGGGAGCCCGTTCATGGTGGCGATCAACAAGAATCCCAAGGCGCCGATTTTCCGCGTGGCGGACGTGGGCATCGCGGATGACATTCTGGAGTTCCTGCCGGCGCTGGCGGCTCGGGTACGCGAGGAAGGCTGTGTAGCTGGAAAAGAAAGGCGGCAATCATGATCACCGGCAAGACCCTTAAGCTGAGCGTGAAATCGCTCAAGGAGTTCGCCAAGAAGCGGCTCCCGGACCAGGAACTCATCGCTCTCGATGAGCGCGACGAATGCCCGATCGAAATCGTCCGGCACTTGTGCAACCCGGAGAAGATCGGGATTCAGCTTCTGTTCATCCCGGAGGAGTTCGGCGGGTTTGGCGGCGGCGCGTTTGACGTCTACTGCATTTGCGAGGAGATGGCGAGGATCGACCTGGGCGTGGCTACGGCGGTCCTGGCGACATTCCTGGGCAGCGATCCCATCACCGTCGGGGCCACTCCGGAGCAGAAGAAGATCTGGCTCTCGCGCATCGCGGAAGAGGGGCTGCTTTTCGCGTACGGCGCGACTGAGCCGGACGCAGGGAGCGACCTGGGCGCCTTGCAAACCACGGCGGACCGCGTGATGGACGGCGACCGCGTGGTGGGGTACCGGATCAACGGAAGCAAGCAGTGGATCAGCAATGGCGGGGTGGCGGATGCGTACACCGTCCTGGCGAACACGCCCGCTGGGCCAAGCTGGTTCATCGTGGAGCGGGGCGCGGCGGGATTCACGCAAGGCAAGCCGGAGGATAAACACGGCATCCGCACCAGCAACACGGCGGCGCTCTCATTCGCCGACGTCTCGGTGGACCCCAGCCGGCTGGTGGGCGGTGTGGAGGGCCAGGGACTGTTGCAGGCGCAAGCGGTGTTTGGCTACACGCGCCTGATGGTGGCGGCCTTCGGGCTGGGCGCGGGATGGTCCGCGCTGGACCGGGCGATCCCGTACTCGACGAAGCGAATCCAGGCGGGTGCGCCGCTTTCCGAGAAACAGGGATACACGCACAAGCTGATCGTGCCCAACGTCGCAAGGCTCGAAGCCGGCCGCGCTTACATCGAGGAAACGGCCGAGCGGATCGATGCCGGAGAGGGCAGCCTGAACACCGAAGGCGCCATCGCCAAGTACATGTCGACCGAGGCGGGCAACATGGCCGCCGAGGCGAGCATCCAGGCGCTGGGCGGCTACGGCTACACGCACGAGTACATGGTGGAGAAGATCAGCCGGGACGTGCGCATTACCACGATCTACGAGGGCACCTCCGAGATCATGGAGATGACCATAAGCCGCGACCGCTGGCAATTGCATCTGAAAACGCGCGGCGAGCACTACCATGAGCGGGCGCTCGAGCTCGAAGCGCTCCATGCGCGGCATCCCAACGTGGGCGCCGGGTGCGCGGCTCTGGCTTTGCACGCACTGGCCGTGGCGCTGGAGCGGGCGCGGCTCGGCCGGCTGACCCGGTACCAGCACATTCTGCTGCGGATTGGCGAGTGGATCGCCTATGCGGAGTGCGCCGGCACCCTGGCTCGCCGCGCGGCGCGGATGGCGGAAGGGCGGCTCAGCGAGAAGGCCAACCAGCGGTTCGATCCGGAGGCCCTGGCGGCCATATCGCGCATCTTTGCGCGTGAGGCGGCTTTCAAGGTAGCGCAGGAAAGTTTGCGGTGGATCGTGGGGGCCGGGGCGGCGGCCGGCGAGGGCGATGTGGCCGCATTCGAGGCGGCGCTGAATCTTTCAGCCATCCACCGCGCCCAGAGCGGGCTGATTCCCGATATGGATTTTGTTGCCGATGTGCTCTACGGCCGGGTTGCGAAGCCCGCCGTGCACGCTGCTTAAGCCGCGCCAGAGCGCGGCGGGTGGGGAGAAAAATCGAGATGCAGGACACAGCGAATCTGGCTATTGCCATCGTTGGCGCGGGCGCGGTGTTGCCCGACGCCCCCAACGTTCCGGCATTTTGGAAGAACATCACGACCGGGCGTTACAGCATCAGTGAGGTCCCGCCCGAACGCTGGGACCCGGCGCTCTATTACGACCCGGACCACGGCGCGCCGGACAAGACCTACTCGAAGATCGGCGGCTGGGTCCGGGAGTATCCGTGGGATCCCCTGAAGTGGCGCATGCCCATTCCGCCGCGGGTGGTGGACGCGATGGACGGAACGCAGCAGTGGGGAATCGCCTGCACCCGTGAAGCTCTGGCCGACTATGGCTATCCGGAGCGGCCCCTGGACGCCGATAGAACGGCCGTGATTCTGGGTAACGCAATGGGCGGGGAGATGCATTACCTGACGGCCATGCGCGCGCACTTCCCGGAATACGCACGGGAACTGGACGAAAGCTCGACGTTCGCGGGGCTGCCCGCGGCGGTGCGCCGCGACATCACGCGAGAATGGCACGCCCGCGTAGGCGACCGGCTTCCTCCGATCACCGAAGACAGCATGCCTGGCGAACTGGCCAATTGCCTGGCCGGACGGATCGCGAACGTCTTCAACTTCCACGGTCCGAATTACACGTGCGATGCAGCCTGCGCCTCAGCCATGGCGGCCATCCACGCGGTGTCCAAAGGGCTGAACGCGCACGATTTCGACCTGGCGGTCACGGGCGGGGTGGACCGCAACATGGGGGCCTCGACCTTCGTGAAGTTTTGCAAGATCGGCGCCCTTTCCGGGACGGGGTCGCGGCCTTACGCAGAGGGCGCGGACGGCTTCGTCATGGGGGAAGGCGCGGCCATCTTCCTGATGAAACGTCTGGCCGATGCCGAGCGCGATGGGGACAAGATCTACGCCGTGCTCCGCGGAGTGGGCGGGTCGAGCGACGGTAAAGGGAAAGGCATCACGGCGCCCAATCCGGTCGGGCAGAAGTTTGCCATTGAACGGGCCTGGCAGAACGCGGGCCTCTCGCCGGCTACCGCGACGCTCATCGAAGGCCACGGAACCTCTACGGGGGTTGGAGATGTCGTCGAAGTGAACAGCATGGCGACGGTGCTCAGGGAACACGGCGTGAATGGGCGTCCCATCGCGCTCGGGTCGGTCAAGTCGAACATTGGGCATTTGAAAGGCGCGTCGGGAGCGGCGGGTGTCCTGAAAGCCACGCTCTCGTTACGCGACAAGGTACTCCCGCCGAGCGTGCGCTGTGAGCGTCCCAATCCCAATATCGATTTTTCAGGTACGCCGCTGTACGTCAATACGGAGTTGCGGCCGTGGACGGAAACGGCGGATGGCGTGCGGCGCGCGGGGGTTAGCGCGTTCGGATTCGGCGGGACCAATTTTCACCTGGTCCTGGAAGAGTACATTCCACACCGGCTGAACGGAAACGGCAAGCATTCGGTGACGGTCGGAGAGACCGCACCGGCCGGGCGGGAACCGGCTGCGCCGGCAACTCCAGATGCGGGCAGCGTGGCGGCGAATGCGCCTTCCGCAACCGCCAAGGCGCCTCTCCGCGGGGCGCTGCTGGCCGGCGGCGCCTCCGAGGCCGAACTGGCCAAGCGCCTGCGCACCGTCCTAGAAGCCGCCGAGGCGGGACGGACGCCGGCCACGGCCGCGCCTTCCGCCGCGGATCTGCGCGCCGCGGAACGCGTCGCCATCGACTATGCGAACGCCGCCGAGCTGGCGGATAAGTGCGCGAAAGCTCTCAAAGCGCTCGCGTTCAATCAACCGGCGGCGTGGAAAGCGCTGCGCGCGCAGGGCATCTTCCGCGGCCACGGCCCCGCGCCCAAAGTGGCGTTCCTTTACACCGGCCAGGGTTCGCAATACGCTAACATGCTGCGCGGACTGTGCGCGGCCGAGCCCATTGTCGCGAGCACGTTTGAAGAGGCCGACAGGGTGATGACGCCGCTGCTCGGCAAGCCGCTGAGCAAATATATTTTCGTCGATGGCGCCGATAGCGCCGCGGTGGCCCAGGCCGAAGAGGATCTGCGCCAGACCGAGATCACGCAACCCGCGGTAATGGCGATCGATCTGGCCCTGACGCGCCTGCTGGACGCCTATGGCATCCGGCCCGATATGACGATGGGGCACAGCCTGGGCGAATATGGCGCGCTGGTAGCGGCCGGCGCCCTGCCGTTCGCAGACGCGCTGGAGGCGGTAAGCGCGCGGGGCAAGGGGATGACCCAAGTGGCGATGGCGGATAACGGCCGGATGGCGGCGGTGTTCGCACCGCTGACCGAGATCGAACGTATCTTGGGGACCATCGACGGCTATGTGGTCATTGCCAACATCAACAGCGGTAACCAAGGGGTGATCGGCGGCGCGAGCGACGCCGTCGAACTGGCGATGGAAGCGTTCTTAAAGGCCGGATACAACGCCGTGCCGCTGCCCGTGAGCCACGCGTTCCACACGTCCATTGTCGCGGGCGCGAGCGGACCGCTGCGGCAGACACTGGAGCGGTTGAGCCTTCAGGCCCCGCGTGTGCCGGTAGTTGCCAACGTGAACGGCGCTTTCTATCCGGCGGGCCCGGATGCCAAGCCGGAAATGATCGACATTCTGGCGCGGCAGGTCGCGTCGCCCGTGCAGTTCGTCAAGGGAATCCACACGCTATATGAAGCCGGCGCGCGCGTCTTCGTGGAAGTTGGTCCTAAGAAGGCGCTTTTCGGCTTCGTCGAGGACGTACTTGGGAACCGCAACGACGTGCTCGCGCTATTCACCAATCACCCCAAATTCGAAGACGTCGCGGCGTTTAATTCGGCATTGTGCGGCCTCTATGCCGCCGGGTTGGGAGCGGCCGAGGTCGAAACGAAAGTGGAAGCCGGGCCCCAAGCGCCGGCCGAGCGGCCCACCGTTCGACCTGTCGTGGTCACCGGCGCGTCCCTGGGGCTGCCGGGAACCGAGCGCGTCTTCGATGACGGCAACGTGGCCCGGATCCTGCGTGGAGAGCAGTTTATCGATTCCATTCCGACGCGCTTCCGCCGCGCCATGCTCGACAAGCACATTACCCGCCTGGTGAAGAGCGACAACGGCGGCCCGACCTTCGAAACGATCGACAAACCCGGTGAAGTGATCAAGCTGGCGGCGCGCGCCGGCGCGTTCGATTTGGAGAATGAGTTCGGGGTCTCGGCCGACCGGATGGCGGCGCTCGACCGCATCACGGCCTTGGCTATCGGGGCCGGCATCGATGCGCTGCGCGATGCGGGCATCCCGCTGACCATGCGCTATAAGAGCACCACGACGGGCGGGCAACTGCCCGAGCGGTGGGGGTTGCCGGATGCCTTGCGCGACGATACCGGCGTGATCTTCGCCTGCGCGTTCCCGTCTTGCGATTCCCTGGCTGACGAAATCACGCGGTACTGCGCCGACCGCGCCCGCCGCGACCAACTGGCCATGCTGGAGGATTTGGGCGAACGCCTGAACGGAGCTAGCCAGCCGGCCCTGCGGCAGGAGATCGACCGGCGGATGGGCGAACTGCGGGAGACGATCGCCAAGGAGCCGTTTCAGTTCGACCGGCGTTTCCTGTTCCGGGTATTGAGCATGGGGCACTCGCAGTTCGCCGAGTTGATTGGCGCGCGCGGCCCGAACACCCAGGTAAACGGGGCATGCGCCAGCACCACGCAGGCAGTCTCGCTGGCGGAGGATTGGATTCGGGCGGGCCGCTGCCGAAGGGTGATTGTGATTTCGGCGGACGACATCACGTCCGACCATTTGATCGAATGGTTCGGCGCAGGTTTCCTCGCCAGCGGCGCGGCGGCAACCGACGATGTGGTCGAAGAGGCCGCATTGCCCTTCGACCGCAGGCGGCACGGCCTGATTATGGGGATGGGCGCGGCTGCCCTGGTGCTGGAAAGCGCGGAGGCCGCCGAGGAGCGCGGCCTCCGGCCCATCTGCGAAGTGCTCGCCGCGGTCACCGCCAATAGCGCATTCCACGGCACGCGCCTGGATGTAGGGCACATCAAGAGCGTAATGGAAGGCTTGGTCCGGCAGGCCGAAACGAACAGCGGGATTCGGCGCGAACAGGTCGCGTCGAGCGCGGTGTTTCTCTCGCACGAGACGTACACGCCGGCGCGCGGCGGCAGCGCATCGGCGGAAATCCATGCCTTGCGCGGGGTTTTCGGCGACGCCGCGGACCAGATCGTGATTGCGAACACCAAAGGCTTCACCGGTCATGCGATGGGCGCCGGGATTGAGGACGTGGTGGCTATCAAGGCGCTGGAGACGGGGTGCGTGCCGCCGGTTGCCAACTTCAAGGAAGTCGATCCCGAACTGGGACAGTTGAACCTGTCCAAGGGCGGCGCGTATCCGGTGGACTACGCTTTGCGGCTGGGCGCCGGGTTCGGATCGCAGATCAGCATGACGCTGATGCGGCGCGTTGGGGGCAATGAAGTGCGGCCCGGGCCCAAAGCCTTGGGATACGGCTATCGGATCGCCGATCCGACGGTTTGGCAGAACTGGCTCGACCGGATCGCGGGCTATCGGGCGGATCTTGAAGTAGTGCACCGAACTCTTCGCGTGCACGATGCCGGCGCGGCAACTAACGTGACGCCGGCCGAAAAGGTTTCGGCAATGGCGGCGCCTGCGCCAGGCGCGCCGCCTGCGCCGAAGGCGGTGGCCGTGCCGGCGTCGAAGCCTGTGACGCCGGCGCCGGCCCCGCTTGCCCCCGTTTCCAAGCCCGCGGAAGATGCTGTGCAGAACCGCATCCTTGCGCTCGCGATCGAAAAGACCGGCTACCCGAGGGAGATGCTGGATCTGGACCTCGACCTGGAGGCGGACCTCGGCGTCGACACGGTGAAACAGGCGGAGATGTTCGCCGCCATACGCGAGACATACAACATCCCGCGCGACCAGAACGTGAAGCTGCGCGATTTCCCGACTCTCGCTCGCGTCATCCAGTTTGTGTACGACCGGCGCCCGGATCTGAAGGCTGCCGCGCCGGTCCAGGCGGCCGCGGTGGTGGAGACCGCCGCGCCGCCTGTCGAAGACGCCGTTCGGCGCAAGGTGCTCGACCTGGTCGTGGAGAAAACCGGCTATCCGAAAGACATGCTGGATCTGGACCTCGACCTGGAGGCGGACCTGGGCGTCGATACCGTGAAACAGGCGGAGATGTTCGCCGCCATTCGCGAAACCTACAACATCCCGCGCGACGCGAACGTGAAGCTGCGCGATTTCCCGACGCTGGCGCGCGTCATCCAGTTTGTGTACGACCGGCGCCCGGACCTGAAGGCTGCCGCGCCGGTCCAGGCGGCCGCGGTGGTGAGGGCCGCTACGCCGCCTGTCGAAGACGCCGTTCGGCGCAAGGTGCTCGACCTGGTCGTGGAGAAAACCGGCTATCCGAAAGACATGCTGGATCTGGACCTCGACCTGGAGGCGGACCTGGGCGTCGATACCGTGAAACAGGCGGAGATGTTCGCCGCCATTCGCGAAACCTACAACATCCCGCGCGACGCGAACGTGAAGCTGCGCGATTTCCCGACGCTGGCGCGCGTCATCCAATTTGTGTACGACCGGCGCCCGGATCTGAAGGCTGCCGCTCCGCAGATCGCCGCGCCGGCTCCGAGCATTAGCGCAGTCCCACAACCTGTGCCGGCAGAACCTGCGCCCGCCGGAGTCAAGGCTCCGGCGCACGCGAACGATCCCGTCCGGGAGAAGGTGCTTGAGATTGTCGCGGAAAAAACCGGCTATCCCAAAGACATGCTGGACCCGGATCTCGACCTGGAGGCCGATCTCGGCATCGACACGGTAAAGCAGGCCGAGACGTTTGCCTCGGTGCGCGCGGCCTTCAACATCCCGCGCGACCAGACGATGCGGCTGCGCGACTTCCCGACGCTTGCGCACGTCATGCGATTTGCCGAAGAACGGCGGGTCTCGGCAGCCCCGCCGCCAGCGGCTGTACCGGCGGAGGAACCGCGCCGCGAGCTCGCCACCTTTGAGGCGGCTGACGCGATTCCGCGCCGGGTGCCGGTTCCCGTGCTCCGTCCGCCGCTCGATGTATGCAAGCCAACGGGCGTATCGCTTGAGTCCGGGCGGCGGGTATTCGTTATGCCCGACCGGTCCGGCGTGGCCGAGTCCCTGACCGGCAGGCTGCGGGATCTCGGCGTCGAAGTGGTGCAGACTGCCGAGGCCTTGAGCGCCGCGCCCGTCGATGGCGTCTACTGGCTGCCCGCGCTCGATGACGAGGGCGACCTCAGTCAGATGACCCTCGCCACCTGGCGCGAGGCCCTGGAGATACGCGTGAAGTCCTTCTACCGGACTATGCGCACGCTCTATGACCAGGTGGCGCCTGCAAGCACATTCCTGATCTCCGCGACCCGCTTGGGCGGTCAGCACGGATACGACCCGGACGGAGCGACAGCGCCTTTGGGCGGCGCGGTCACAGGCTTCACCAAGGCGTATAAGCGCGAGCGTCCGGACGCACTGGTGAAAGCCGTCGATTTCGAAACTACGCGCAGCGCCTCGGAGATCGCCGAAGCGCTGATTGGCGAGACGCTGCGCGATCCCGGCGCGGTCGAGATCGGCTATCGAAGCGCGTTCCGCTGGACGATAGGACTGGAGGAACGGCCCGCGGCGGACGGGCAACCGGGCATGACCCTCGACAAGGACAGCGTGTTCCTGGTCACCGGCGCGGCTGGCAGTATCGTATCCGCGATCACCGCGGATCTTGCGGCGGCCTCCGGCGGCACGTTCTATCTGCTGGACCTCGCGCCGGAGCCCGACCCCGCCGACCCCGACCTCAAACTCTTTGCAACCGATAAGGAAGCGATGAAGCGTGAGCTGGCCGAGCGCATTAAGGCGCGAGGTAAACGCGCCACCCCGGCGCTTGTGGAAAAGGAAATGGCCGGGCTGGAGCGCGCCGAATCCGCACGGGCTGCCTTGGCGGCGGTCCACGCGGCCGGCGGTACGGCGCATTACTACAGCCTCAACCTCACGGATGAAGAGTCCGTCGCGAGAGTCATCGAGGACGTCCGGCAGCGCAGCGGGCGCATCGACGTGTTGTTGCACGCTGCCGGAATCGAACGCAGCCATACGCTGCCGGATAAGGACCAGCGAGAGTTCGACCTGGTCTTCGACGTCAAGAGCAACGGGCTATTCCACTTGCTCCACGCTATCGGCGAAATGCCGCTGCGGGCCTTGATCGGGTTCAGCTCGATCGCCGGCCGGTTCGGCAACGGAGGGCAGACGGATTACAGTTCCGCCAACGACCTGTTCTGCAAGATCGCCTCCAGCTTCCGCCGAACCAGACCCTCAACCCGGGCGATCGCAATCGACTGGACCGCATGGGGCGGCATCGGAATGGCGACGCGCGGTTCCATCCCGAAGGTGATGGAGATGGCCGGCATCGACATGCTTCCGCCCGCGGCCGGCATCCCGTGGATTCGGCGGGAGCTGACTGCCGGCGGCGGACGCGGCGAAGTGGTTGTGGCCGGGCGGCTCGGCGCGCTCCTGCAGGAATGGGATGC
>CAYWHA010000021.1:0-89670 GCA_964457555.1 uncultured Solibacteraceae bacterium | reverse complement strand
CTTACTATGCCTTCGGGCGTAGAGTGAGCCATGGCCTCGACAGCGATCACCGTCATCGAACCGGCACCGTACTCAGAACCGAACCCCTTGCGCAACGCGATGCAGTCGCTGGTGCTCGATGGCTTGTCGTCGCCGCACACCCGGCGGGCGTATGAGCAGGCCCTGGAGGAGTTTCTGATTTGGCTCTGTGCGGACAAGGCGCATCCGTTCACCAAGGCCGTGGTCCAGAGATATCGTACCGAGCTCCAGGCCAAAGGCCTGGCATCGGCGAGCGTCAACGTTCGCATCTCCGCCATCCGGCGGCTGGCGCTGGAAGCCGGCGACAACGGACTGCTGGCGCCCGAGATTGCGGCGGGCATCGGGCGCGTGAAAGGCGTCAAGCACGCCGGCGTGCGCTTGGGCCGCTGGCTCACCCGCGAGCAGGCCGAGGCGCTGCTGCACGCGCCAGACCTATCCACGGTCAAAGGTGTGCGCGACAGGGCCATCCTGTCGGTGCTCCTCGGATCGGGGGTGCGCCGCAGCGAGGCTGCGTTCCTCGCGTTCGAGCATCTCCAGCAACGCGAAGAGCGTTGGGTTATCGCCGATCTGATCGGCAAACACGGCCGCATCCGGACAGTTCCGATTCCCGACTGGGTGGACGCCGCGATCAGGCTCTGGGCCAATGCGGTAGGCCTGAGCAGTGGCCGCGTGTTTCGAGCACTCGACAAACGAGGGCGGGTTCGTTCGCAACGGCTGTCCGCGCAATCCGTATTCAACATTTTGAAGATATACGCGGCCAAGACCGGGGTTCTCGTAACGCCCCATGACGCACGTCGTACCTACGCCCACCTCGCTTACAAAGGGCATGCTCCCCTGGAGCAGATTCAGTTCTCCTTAGGCCATGCTAGTATCGTGACCACTGAACTCTATCTGGGCATTCGGCAGGACCTTCGGGATGCGCCCTGCGACCGTTTGGGAATCACCCCGTGATGATGAGGCGTGTCGTCTTGCAGTAAGCGTCCGCCGAACCCCACATGGAGTCGGCACGCGCGGAGCGGGTTGACGGTGAAGTCATGAAAACCCGGACCATCCCTAACGTAATCCGCGTTTTCTCGGCGACTCAGCGCCTCGGCGGTGAAGTCTTGATTTCCTCCCCCCGCCAGCCGCCTGTAAATCTCCACCAGTCTCCGCATCCGCCCCTCGGGCGCATGCCGTTCTAAAACAATCTCCCGCGCTCGCGCCGCCAGTCGCCGCGCCAACTCCTCATCGTTCAGCAGCGCCGCAATGGCATTCGTCATCGCCTCGCAATCTCCCGGCGTCTCCTTCGGCTCCTTTCGCGCATCCTCAAGCCCGGCTCGGCGCCGGCGTGTATATCGGCAGCTACTGCATCGTCGGGAAGGCCGTGATCGGCGCGCGTGCGCAAATCGCCTCCGGCGTTCAGATTTTGAGTGGAAGCCGCCAGCACGCGCGAAAGTCAACCGGTGAGATTCCCGGTGCCGAAGAGGGTGCGTTTGCCACCGTCACCATCGGTTCCGATTGCTGGATCGGCGCGGCGGCTGTGGTCATGGCGGACGTAGGGCAGGGAACTACCATCGGTTTCGGGGATTAAGCCAGGATCAGGCGGAAAAGTAGACGGGAGGCCAGCCCCCAACTGAGGTGTTGGCTTCCATCTGTAATCTGCTGAATCAGCGTGGCTTACCAAACATTTCCAACGCAATTTCGTATGCGTCCAAAGACCGGCGTCACCCACAAAGGCGAGCTTTTTATGAGAAAATCTCCCGCACCGCCCCACTATGATTACATTGCATATGCCATGGACTCACATTTCAGATGACGATTTGGAGCGGTACTACCTTGGAATGATAGCAACCGAATCCGAATTGGCCCCGCTTGAAGAACATATTCTCGCTTGCCAGTTGTGCGTAAGCCGGGCCGAAGAAGCGCAATGCTATGTAGATACCATCCGGGTAGCCGCCTTAATGCTGCCAGAGTACCGTTGAACTCAGGGAACGCGGGTCAAACGCGCATTTTCACGGCCTGCCTTTTTTCATGCAAGATGCGAGAAACGAGAATGCCGTCCGGCTCACGACGGAAGAACACGACGTGCCTGCCTTGCTCTATGCGGCGACCAGAGGACGGGTCGTTGGCCAACCCCTGGCAACACGCTTCAAGGTCGTCGGTCTTTGCCCCACGTACGCTGGGTGTAGGCACCGATGTCCACCAGGTCGGCCTCAGCAAGGCGGGATAAACGGAATGCAGCCAATGGCTAGCGCTTCTTCCCGCGAAGCTTGAGTGCTTGCCGGACGCGATCGAAAGGGTTCCCCTCGCCAACGCCGCTGCGGTCGCCTTCATCAATCGCCGTTCGAAGCGCGGCGAGCTTGGCCTCGTACCGGAGCTCCTCGCGCTCCGCTTGCCGGCCTGGGCCGCCGACAAGACCGGCAATCCTTGCGGCACGGGATAGCGGCGCACCTTGATCTTGCTCTCGTGCTTGCGGGCGGCGGGCCAGGTCGTAGGCGAGCTGCATCCGCAACCACGTTTCCTCGGTGCTGCCGAAGGCCTTCGTGAGCCGGATGGCCATTTCCGGACTGATGCCGGACTTACCGTTCACAATCTTGGTGAGCGTCTGCCGGGTGACGCCGAGAACCTTTGCTCCTTCAGGCACGGACAAGCCCAACGGCTCAAGGCAATCATGCTGGACGATACGGCCGGGATGAACTGGGTTTATCATGGGCATGTCGTTTCCTCCTAGTGGTAGTCGATCAATTCAACATCGAAAGCGTCCGGGCCTTCTGAGGGCGTTCCTAGCGCTGATTCTCTTCCACTCCTTCCTGTATCTCAACGTAAAGCCCCAACTTAGCGAAGGCAAGTCCAAAGACTTCCTGGGCCAGTGTGCTGCAGCGCGCGAGGAGACCGCGGCTCTTGCTTTAAGGTCACAACTGTGACCTTAAGGAAAAGGCCAAGACCCGCGATGGGAGGACGTAGGCGGTAAGGATCATTTCTTCAAGGGCGTCCAGACGCTCATGCGCGGGCCGATTTTGCCAGTATCGATACTCGTCCGCCTTCATTTCATCGAAGTTGGTGTACCTTGCGTATGGTGATCGGCGCGTCGTCCATGTCTCTGTTTGTAGCACGAGGGAAGGGCAGGGTGGCAAAGGCCCGGCCTCATGCCATGTCCACTGCTGGCTGCCCCGTAAGGATATCGGCGATGCGCTGGCAGGCGTGACCGTCGCCGTAGGGGTTGGGGATGCGGGTCATGCGGGCGTACTCGACAGGATCGTCCAGGAGGCGGGCGGTTTCCGCGACGATGCGGCGCTGGTCGACGCCCACGAGTTTCACGGCGCCGGCTTCCACGGCTTCGGGGCGTTCGGTCTTGGCGCGCAGGACCAGCACGGGCTTGCCTAGGGAGGGGGCTTCTTCCTGGATGCCGCCGGAATCGGTAATAATCAGCTTGCAGCGGCGCATCAGATCCACGAAGGGGACGTAGGGCAAAGGGTCGAGCAGTATCACGTGGGGGAGACCGGCGAGAAGGGCGTGTGCCGGGCCGGTCACGTTGGGATTGCGGTGAACAGGGTAGACGATTTGCACATCATCGCGCGAAGCCAGGCGCGCCAGAGCCAGCATGGCGTTTTCGAACCCCGGCCCGAAACTTTCTCGCCGGTGGCTGGTAACCAGAACGAGGTGCTTGCCGGGTTCGAGCCAGGGCCAATCGGGGGCGGGCAAGGCGCCGGAATCCAGGGCATCGCGGACATAAAGTACGGCGTCGATGCCTGTGTTGCCCGTCACAAAGATCTTCTCGCGCTCCGTACCTTCACGTAAGAGGGCCTCGGCCGCGCGCGGTGTGGGGGCGAAATGCCATGCCGCCAGCCGGGAGGTCAGGACGCGGTTCATTTCCTCCGGGAAGGGTTGCGTCATATCGCCGGTTCGCAGGCCGGCTTCGACGTGCGCCACCGGGATTTCACGGTAGAAGGCCGCCAGCGCTCCGGCCAAGGTTGTGGTGGTATCGCCTTGGACGACAACCAGATCGGGATGCTCGGCCTCAAGAACCGGATCGAGCGCTGCCAGGATACGCGCCGTGAGAGCGGCGAGCGTCTGGCGGGACTGCATGAGGTCGAGATCGTAATCCGGCTGGATGGAGAATGTTCGGAGGGCGTGGTCGAGCATCTCGCGGTGCTGCGCGGTGACGCAAACTTTTACCGTGTAAGCATCGGGCGACAAACGCAATTGGCGCACCAACGGGCAGAGCTTGATGGCTTCCGGCCGGGTACCGAAGACGATCAGGATATGTTTCAATTTACAGGCTGCCTAGCTTGCCAGGCGGTGTTCGTAGCGCCGCACTTTGATCTCGTCCTCATACTGGCGGGCCTGCGCAAGATCGTAAGCAGCTTGCAGGCGCAACCAGTGGCCGGCGTTCGACCAACCGGCCTTCTCCAGCCGGATGGCCATCTCAGCCGATATCCCAGCCTGGCCGTTCAGGACGCGCGAAAGAGTGTGGCGCGCAACGCCTAACACTTTGGCTCCGCTGGTCACGTTTAGGCCTAGCGGATCAAGGCAGGCGTCTTTGATAGAGCGGCCAGGGTGCGGAGGCGCCTTCATTGGCATTGAGAAACTTCCTCTCTTAGTGATAGTCCACCAAATCAACGTCGAAAACGTCGCCGTCTTCGAGACAAAAAACAATGCGCCAGCTACCGCTGATGCTGACGCTCCAGTGCCCCTTAAGACCGCCTTTCAGCGGGTGCAATCGATACCCGGGAAGATCCACGTCCGCCGGCCGCTGCGCCGTATCGAGATGGGCTAACACATCGGCGATGCGCTTGAGTTGATCCGCCCGGACCTTGCTAGCATCCCCGCCCTCGAACAGCCGCTTTAGGCCTCGATGACGGAGCGTCTTTATCATCAGCATACCGTACCGCGTATCGGTACAGGCGTCAAGACGACGGTTGGCTTTTTCGCCCTTGGTATTTCGGGGGAGTACTTAGCCGCGTGGGCGCGCGCGTTTCAAACGGTTGGCGTGGTATTGCTCGTAAGGAGTGGGATTAGCGCAATCGCGTAAACCAGTGACAACATTGCTTCGAAGCGGCTCGAGGGGCTTACCATACCCGGGCGGCACATTTTCCTGAGATCTTTCGTCCTATTCGCCCACTACTTTCCTTGATAAAGCGTTTCACCCATACTACTGCCACTGAAGGTGGCAAGCTCACCATCCTGATTCCCAGCCTGAACGAGCGGGTGAGCATCGCCCAGTTTATCGAATGGTGCCGCATCGGGCTGCGGAAGGCCAACATTGCCGGCGAGATTCTGATTGTGGACAGTTCGACGGACGAGACGCCTGAGATCGCCCTTGCGATGGGCGCGCGGGTGTTGCGCACGCCGAAACGGGGCTTGGGCCGCGCCTATATCGACGCGATTCCGTACATCCGCGGAAAGTACGTTCTGATGGGCGATGCGGACTGCACGTACGACTTCCGTGAAATCGAGGAGTTTGTGCGGCAGCTCCGCGCCGGGTATGAGTTTGTCATGGGTTCGCGGTTCAAGGGATCGATCGAGCCGGGATCCATGCCCGCCCTGCACAGATATTTTGGCACGCCGTTCACCACAGCCATTTTGAACGTCTTATACGGGACGCATTTTTCCGATATCCACTGCGGGATGCGCGGCATTTCCACGGCGGCGCTGCGGCGCATCGACCTGGAGTCGCAGTCCTGGGAATACGCCTCCGAAATGGTGCTGAAATCGGTGCGCCTCGAGTTGAAAACGGTGGAGGCGCCGGTCCGGTTTTTGAAGGATCCCGAGGGACGGCTCAGCCACATGAAGCGAAACGGGTGGCTGGAACCCTGGCGCGCCGGCTGGATGAACTTGAAGGCCATGTTTCTGTATGGCGCGGATTTCTTTCTGCTGCGTCCGGGACTGCTGCTGTTGACGCTTGGTCTGGCGCTCTCGCTGCCCGCGACATTCGGTCCGGCGTCGGCCGGTCCGCTGGTTCTTTCGATGAACTGGATGATGCTGGGCATGACGCTGGCCGTGCTGGGGCTGCAGAGTTTTTATCTGGGCTGCATCGTTCAGGTGATGTACGACTACTCGCCGCGCGCGTCGGTGCAATGGGTGCGCCTGTTCGCCTACGACCGCGCCATGGCGGTAAGCGGGGGACTGATGGCGGCGGGGCTGGGACTGAGCGTGCCGCTATGCGCCCAATACATTCGCCTGGGACTGCGCCTGCCAACCGTCAGCGGGCGGCCGAACCACATGGCTGTCACCGGACTGCTGTGCGTGATTGCGGGTTTTCTCACCTTCTCGAACACGTTGGTTATCCACGCTATCAGGCTGCGGGCCAAGCCACGGCCGGTCAGTGCGGTCAGCGCGGAAGAAAGCCTGCCGGAATGCCAAGAGGTAGCGCGCTAAAAGGCGATCCGGACCTGCGATGAACGACAGGGCTGAAACCTATAACGAGCATGGAGCCACCTTTTTGGACCGGCTTCGGACGCGGATTGTGTTCGGCAGCATTCGCCGGAATCTGCCTCCGGGCGGCGGCCTCAGCATACTCGATATCGGGTGTGGATTCCATGCCCGGTACCTTGTGAACTTACAGGACAGACTCGGGCACGGCACCGGCATCGACTTCCGCGTAAGCGAGGAATGCCTGAAAAACCCGAAGCTCTCGTTTGTCCTGGGGGAGGCTGAGCCGGCTCTAGCTGGTTTGCCGGACCAGGGGTTCGATGTGGTGCTGTTTATCTCGGTACTGGAACATCTCTGGGAGCCTTTGGCGGCGTTGACCCACTGTCATCGCGTCCTGAAGCCCGGAGGCGTGCTTCTGGTGAACGTCCCGACTTGGGCGGCAAAGCCGGTGCTGGAGCTGTCAGCGTTCCGCTTGGGAACCAGCCCGGCCTGCGAGATGGACGACCACAAAATGTACTACGGAAAAAGGGATTTGTGGCCGCTGGCGGTACGCGCGGGTTTCAAGCCCAGCCTTGTCAAGCTGAAATACGAGAATCTCGGAATGACGCTTTTCGCCAAGGCGCAGCGCGCCGGAGGGTGAGCCAGGCGCTTTCCCGCGCGGCGCTATTGGCGCTCCACCGCCGGCGGGATGCCGCCGGCAGCCGCGTAGGGGACGAGCGCTTGGGGGTCCACATCCGGCTGCATGAGCCAGATCTTGCGGCCGGCGAAGTATTGAACCAGCTCGCGGTTCTTCTCCTCGCCCATGTCTTGAGCCCACACGACAGGCGAGGCGTCGATATCGGCTGCATTGTAGACCCACTCCTGGTGAATATCGTGCGCTGTCGAATAGCGCACGATCACCAGATGGCGGCCGCCCTGACGCTCGAGACGGGCGATCACCAACGGCCGCTGGAGGATGCTCAACCCGGTCTGGCGCGAAGCACTGGTCTGGCGCGAAGCGCTGGTCCGGCGCGAAGCGCTGTGCGTTTGCAGCGCTCCGACGAAGCGGATTCCGAACATTAGGGCGAGACAGAGAAGCCCCAGCCAGACGCCGGCGCGCCGGATGCGCGGCAACCGCCGCTCAACGGCCTGCATGCCGGCCGCACTCAGCAGTAGCAGGGCCCCGAACGCGGGCGCGTAATAATGCGGCAGGACGGATTTGGCCACGAGCAAGCTGAAGAGAACCGGGAGCGCGATTGCTAACGCCATGGCCATTTCCACGCTGCCGCCCACAGCGAGACCTAAGAGCACCGGGATGGCCAAGGGATTCTCAAAGTAAAAACTCGAAATCCGCCTCAGCGAGGTTGCCATGGCTTGAAACGGGTGAGACCGCGCCCGTAGATATTCGTTGCGCTCAGAGACGGTCCAAAACCGGCGAATATTTTCGTGGTGGTATACCGGCTCGGCAGGGAGCGGAAGCGGGTAGAAAGGCGGCGATGCGGCGTAGGTTCTTTGGTTCAGGGTATAGGGAAAGAGCGATGCGCTTCCGGTTAAGCGGTAATTGTAATAAGCCATCGCGGCGCCGCAGGGGACCATGACGAGGAGGAACGGCAGGATGGCCCGCCGGCAGAATAGCGCGCTCACGGGCCGGCCGGAGCGGCGCATGCGCCAGAGCAATACGGCCGCGGCCGCCACGGCCATGACGGCTCCCTCGTAAGGACGGCTGTTGGCTACGACTGCCAGGCCCAGCGAGCCGAGCAAAGCCGGCGCAACCGAGATGCGCCGCGCCAGACGGGGTATGGCCCCGATGACGAGCGCGCCGCCCATGGCGGCCACCGCTCCACCCCAATAGGAATTCATCCAGTAACCGGGAGCTGTGTACCAGTAGCCGACGAGGCCCCACTGCAGAACGGCTATCGCCGCAGTCAGCGCGGCGTAGGCCGGCGCCACCCAACCCTGCAACATCCAGCAGAGGCTTGCGAACATCAGCCCCATGCTCACACACACGCCGAACCAGGGATGGCCAAGGAACTTCTGTCCGAAGGCGAGGAAAAGAAATTGCGCCGGTGGGTATTTGGAAGCGTAAACAGGCTGTTGGTTGACGTGCAAGGTCTCGAAATGGACCCACATGGGATGAGGCGGGTTGGCAATGCGGCCCGAAGCGAAGGTATCGGCGCCCAGCAGATAGCTGAACTCATCGTGGATGGTCGGGGTGGGAATCGGCAGCAGGGGCAACAGGAGGAGGCGAAACGCCACGGCCAGGGTTCCAATTGCGGCGCACGCGATTCCCGGGCGCCGCACGAATTGGAAGACGGCGTCCGATTGCGCAGTCCGGGATGTCTGGGCCGCCAGCATGAGCGTACTGTAACTTGCTTTGCCGGACGCGGGCAATGCCGGACCGGCGCATGCCGGGGCAAGGATAAGAACGCGGCCCCGTGCGCCAATTGCGCTTGTCGCCGGATGCTTACACGGTAAAAGGTTGTGTCGCGCCGGGCTGGCGCCCGGCCCACATTTCACCGCGGGAGAAACACCGCCGGAACCGGCGAGGGTACGCCGTGTTGACATACATTTCATACCCCGGATAAACTCGGCATTCGTCGACCGCATCGCTCGCCACCCTGGACTGCGCGGGTTTATAAAATGCAGAAAACCGAGCCCGAGCCAGCCGACCGGGGGGAAACCTACTGGATCGCCATACCGCTCTTAGCGGCAGTGCTCGTACTCTGGTTTCTACCGGCGCGGTCGAGTTTCTGGCTGGACGAGACAGCCACTTTCTGGGCGATCAAAGATGGGCTGAGGTCCACACTTACCCGCCCGATGTACTGGTCGGGGCAGTCTCCCTTGTATTACCTGACCGCCTGGCTCGCTTTTCTGGTGGGCGGGCGCAACGAGTTGATCCTCCGGATACCCTCTCTGGCGGCAATGCTTGCGGCCGCCTGGTTTCTGTTCAAACTGGCGGCGCGTCTCTTCGGCCGGACGGCCGCCATGTTAACGGTTGTCGTTTTTGTGTGCTCGGAGCAGGTGGCTTTCGCCGCGGCCGATGCGCGCCCCTATGCGCTGGGGCTGTGCTTCCTGACAGGCGCAGCTCTCATGCTGGTCCGGTGGCTGGACTCGGGTCTTATACGAGACGCAGCAGGTTACTCATTGTTCTCGGCCCTGGCTATCTATACCCACTATCTTCTCGCTCCGGCCTTACTCGTCCTGGCCGTTTACGCCGTGTACCGGGTGGCGAGGGGCCAGGGCGGAACGAAACTCCGGACGCTGCTGGCCGCCTGGATTCTGAGCGGCGTTTTGATGGCGCCCCTCGTGACGCAATTTCTACAGTTTTATCGGAACCGTACGGCCCACTCTTTCGCGGGCACGCCGGGATTCGGCGACCTGCTCATGGGCATCGCACCCCCGGTTCTTGCAGGCCCCGTGGTTTTGAGCGTGGCGGCCGGGTGGTTTCTTTCCCGCGGCCCGCGGAGCCGCGGCGATTCGGAGAGGGCAAATGTCCTGATGGCGGCCGCCTGGGCGCTGCTCCCGCCGTTGTTCTGCTTCCTGGTTTCGGTCTTTACCGAGACCAAGCTGTTTGTGCCGCGCTACTACATCGCCGCCGCGCCGGGCCTGGCGTTGGTGGCGGGCTGGGCGATCCGCTCGGCAACAGCCGGCGCCGTGCGGCGGATGGCGGCCGCGGCGATATTCGTAGTCGCCGTCCTGAGCTTCGGCAAACCATTTCACGACGGGGATGACTGGGCCGGCGCGATGCGGACCGTCCGCTCCGTCGCGGGCGACTCCGGCATGCCCGTCCTGGTGTCCAGCGGGTTCGTCGAAGCCACGGATCCCAACGCGCTGGACGACCCCAAACTCCGGGAGGTTCTGTTCGCTCCTCTCACCATGTACCCACCCGCCGGAAGAATCGTTCGGCTGCCCTACCGCCTCGACGGACCGTCCCGTGCGTATGTAGAGCGCATCCTTCCGGACGCGCTGGAGAATCAAAGCCGATTTTTGTTCGTCGGCAGATGGGAGGGACTGACTTTCGAACCGTGGCTCGAGAAGCGGCTGGCGAAAGACGGGTTCCGGGCGAAGAGCCTCGGCAATTTCGGAAATGTCGGCGTTTTTCTGTTCACCCGCGGCGGAAGCTGAGGCTTATGCGGCAGTGCTGTCCGCTGTTTCCAGAGCCGCCGTTCTGATGCCGGATTGCCGCAGGGCGATATTCAGGAGGGATTGCAGCGATGGCCGCGGCCTGACCCGCACGAAGATCTGATATGCGAACAAGCCGCGCGAGAGCCGGATGAGAAACGCGTTGGCCGCGACCAGCATCTTGCTGAAGACGTTGTCGCCAGTCGCCAGCGGAAACGGCGTGGGTACGCCCTTGGTTTCCAGGATCTCGAAACCGGCCTGCAAGAGGGCGCGCCGCAGGGATGCGAAGGTGAACAGGCGCGTATGGGTAAGATCCAGAATGCCCCGCTTGCCATAGTTGAACTGGCCGAGCAGGAGCATCGCGCGCGTAATAAAGCACCCGACGTTGCCCGTGCTGATGAGCACCTCTATCGACGGGTTGGGACCCAGGGCGAGCCGCAATTGTTCGAGGAAAGCCTCGGGCGCTTTCAGGTGCTCGATGACATCCAGCAGGAGAACGGCGTCGTACCTATCCGCACGGATAGGGGGAACGCCGGCGTTCAAATCGTGAAATCGGAACTCGTCGAGACAACCCTCGGGAACAGGGGTCACATCGACGCCGGAAACGAAGCATTTCTTCTGCGTTTTTAGAACCCGCCCCATATAGCCGCCGGCGCAGCCGAGATCGAGGACCCGGCACCCCGGGCGAAGGCGGTCGCGGGCTAACGTGTGAGGGCTTGTATAGCCGAGTTTGAGGGTATACGGAGAGTAGGTTTCAGGGGGCGCGCAGTCGAAACGCCTGTCGTAGAAAAGGCTCAACTCCTGCAGCCTGGCTTTCAGCGCGGCGCCGACCACATCGGCAGCGTACTTGACGCCGTTGACGCGGCCGATTTCGTCGCTGTAATAGGTGGGAATGGGCAGTTCCTCGATCGGCCGCCCGGCAATCAGCAGTTGGATGACAACCTCGGCATCGAAAGAGAACCCATTCGCATTCCGTTCAAAAGGGATGGCTTTGAGCGCTTGAATCGAGTAGATGCGGTATCCCGAGTGAAACTCGCTGAGATGCGCGTGCAGAAGTTTATTTTCGATCCACGTCAGGATCTTGTTCCCCAGGAACTTATAGATGGGCATCCCGCCTTGGCGGGCGCCTTTCGGCGTGAGCATCCGCGAGCCGAAGACCGCATCCGCTTCGCCCTTTCGCAGCGGTTCGAGGAGCATGGGCAGGCACTCGGGAGCGTACTGCCCGTCCCCGTGCAGGAGAGCCACGAAGTCGTAACCTTTTTCAATTGCGTACTGATATCCGATTTTCTGGTTCCCGCCATAACCCTGGTTTACCGGGTTATAGAGCACGCGAATCGGGAATGGGGATTGGCCGGCTTTACTCGCCCGATGACTCAGCGCAAAGGTGGAATCGTGGGAAGCGTCATCGATGATGAGGATTTCGATATTGTAGGCTTCCGAGAGCTCGACGGGAATGCGGCCGAGCACCTGGCAGATGGTAGTTTCGGCATTATAGGCGACGATCAGGACCAAGACCCGCGGCTTTCCCCGCGCGCGGCCGGCGGGGAGGGCCCAGGCGGTTCTTGGCGAGGCGAAGTCTTTTGCCGGCACGTATTTACAAGAATAGGTCCGGATTTCATGGAAGCTCAATGCTGAATATGGTTGACGGGGAAGGGCTGCCGATTGTTATCAACTTGGACGGCATACGGACCACTTAGACTCGGATGAGGTGCTCAACCCCGGAAAAAACACTAAATCGGCGCGAACGAAGACGATTTGGCTGCTGACGCTCGGGCTGGCTGGAGTCGCCGTGCGCGTGTGGCTGTGGTGGTTTTCCATCGGCAGCAATGACGTACTCCTTTGGAGGTTTCACGGACTGCATGTATTTACCGAAGGGTTGGCCTCCACATACAGGAATTACCGCGATTTTAACCACCCGCCACTGATGGGCCTGTATGCCAGCCGGGCATGGGTATGGTCGGGCGGCGACGTCTGGACCTTTGCGCGTCTTATTAAGCTGCCGGGTTTGGCCGGTGAGGGTCTGACGCTCTGGGCGCTGTGGCGGTTCGCCGGGCGGCGGGCGTTTGTGGTTTACGCATGGCTGCCGGCGGCGATTCTGGTCTCCGGATTCCACGGCAATACGGACTGCCTTTACGCCGCGATTATCCTGGTAGCGGCGATAGCCTTCGATAAAGGGAAATACTTTCTGTCGGGCGTTCTCTGGAGTGCGGCCCTGAACGTAAAACTGCTGCCCGTCGCGCTACTCCCACTGGTATTCCTGGGCGCGCCGAGCGCGAGGGCGCTCATGCAACTGGCCGCCGGTCTTGCCATCGGCGTGGCGCCATTTCTTCCACCCGCGCTGTCCGCGGGCGAGGCCATGCGCCACAACATGCTTGCCTATAACTCGAGGCCGGATAACTGGGGCCTGGTGGCGTTGCTCAACGGCGGCATGGCCATTCCCAGCTTGCGCCGGGCGGTCGAGCCGGCGCGAGATATGTGGCTGGCGATCGGACGGTACGCGATTCTTCTCACCGTCGTCGCGGTGGCGCTGCTATCGAGATTCCGCCGACGCATGCCCATGACGGAACAGGCTGCTCTCGGCGCCGCGCTCTTCCTGGTGCTGGCGCCAGGCTTCGGCGTGCAGTACGTGATGTTCGCGGCGCCGCTGCTGTGCGTGGTCGATTTGAAGCACGCGATGTGGTGGGGGTGCGCTTCCGGTATTTTCCTTGCCGCCTTCTACTCGAGGTTCTTAGTCTCGTGGATGCCGCCGCAGTCGTTCCTTTTCGGTTATTATCCATTCCCCGCCAGCGGGTTTGCCGTGGTGGCCTGGGCGGTCCTCGTGCATTTTATCTGGAGCCGGCTGCGCGTGCTTCGCGCGGACCCTCAGCCAGGCAGTTTCAAAAACGCCGCTGGATTAAGTTAGACGGGAGTGGCGGGCAAAGGTGGACGGCTATGGTAACATGCGCATGGAGACAGTCCTATCCATGGCGAGCGACTTCCCGTTCTCATATAAGGCCGCGCTTCTGAATGCGATCGAGGCGATCGACCTGGAGAAGGTCGGGGTGGCGATCGAGACGCTGCGGCGGGCGCGGGAGGAAGGGCGGCGGATTTTCGTGTGCGGGAACGGGGGCAGCGCCTCCACGGCGTCGCATTTCGTTTGCGATATGGTAAAAGGGGCGAGCTACGGGCGGCCGTCGCGCTTCCGGATCATGGCGCTGACGGATTCCCTGCCTACGCTCACGGCGTACTCCAACGACGTCGGCTACGAATGCGTGTTCGCCGAGCAGTTGAAGAACTTCGCGGAGCCAGGAGACGTGGTGATGGCGATCAGCGGTTCGGGGAACTCGCCCAATGTGCTTCGCGCGGTGGAGTACGGCAACTCGATCGGATGCCAGACGATCGCGCTGACCGGCCGCAACGGGGGCGAACTCGGGCGCATGGCGCAACTCAATCTGCAGGTTTCGCATCCTCACATGGGACGGATCGAAGACGCCCACATGATTGTGACGCACATGATCTGCTATTACTTCATGGATGAAGAAGGGCGGGGAACCGCGGCCGGGTTGTGAAGAGCTGTCGCCGCCGCGCCGGAGAATCACCCGCACCAGGTTCCAGCGGCCGCGCTACTGCGGAAGGTGCGTGACGGAGATGCTTCAGGACCCGGGGCCGTTAATTAATCTTCGGCCATGAAGCCGATGCGGCGCTTCGGAGAAACGGAGGGCTGCTTTAGCTTTTTAATCTCGTCCACCAGGACGCCAATAGCGGCGCCGTGGCGCTGTAGCTTGGCCTCAACCTGTTCGAACCGGTGGGCCAGTTCCTTACTGCTGGTTACAACTTCACGAAGCTTAATGAAGGCGCGAACGATCACGATGTTCATCTGGACGGCGCGCTTGCTGGAGAGCACAGAAGAAAGCATCGCTACGCCGTGCTCGGTGAAGACGTAGGGCAAGTAGCGCCTGCCACCGCGCCCGGCGTTTGAGGTTGCAATTTGCAACCTCAAAGCGTCGGTTTCTTCCTGGGTGAGTTGGAACATGAAATCCGGCGGAAAGCGGTCGATATTGCGGTGCACAGCGAGGTTGAGGTTTTTGGTGAGCACTTGATAAAGCTCGGCCAAATCGGCATCGAGCATGACCTTTTGCCCGCGGATCAGGTAGATCCGGCGCTCAACCAGTTCCAAGGGTACGGTTGACTGGGCGGTAGTTGGGAGGTTTTTCGACATAGACGATGGTTTCTTAGGACCGTTCTACTCCTGCCGGACAATGGGCATACGCCAGCCGGTACCGAAGGCGCGGGAAGTGACTTTGAGAGCGGGGGCGGCCTGCTTGCGCTTGAATTCGGCGGCGCGGACCAACTTCAGGACCCGGCGCACGGTGGGTTCGTCGAAGCCCTGGGCTATGATGTCTTCGGCCGACTGGCACTGCTCGATATGCAGCTCGAGGATTTGGGGGCCGGTGGCTGGTTCGAAGTAGCGGTCTTCATCGAAGACGTCGTAAGTGGGGAGGAGGGTTTTATGAAAGACCGGGCCGGCGGCGCCATCTTTCAAGAGCACGGCGCTGTTGAATAAAGGGCGGCCGCCGTCGCCGGGATTGGGAGTAGCGAGGCCCACCAGCAAAGGGGGGCCGTCTTTCAATTCCGCGGCCAGGGCGTCGAGCGTCTGGCCGGCGCGGCGCACGAACCCGCGGTTCATGAGGAGGTCGCGCGGGAGGTATCCCATTAAGCCCAATTCGGGGGTTACGGCCAGGTTGGCGCCTTGGGAGCGCGCGGCGCGCACGCCGCGGGCAATCAGCGCGGAGTTACCTTTCAGATCGCCCGCGGTAGGGTTGATTTGGAGAAGCGCGATACGCAAGGCCGAAATTCAGTGTAACAACAATTCGGGCGCCGCCTTGACTTATTTAAGCCATTGTATATTATTGTTATAAAGGAAGATACGGTTCGCACGTCGCTCGATGTCCCGGTTGGGCTGCACCGTCGCCTGCATGAGGCAGCGGCGCGGGAAGGGTGTTCTGCGCGCCAGCTTATCTTGCGCGGCGTGGAGCGCGCGATCCGGGAGGTGGAACCGAAACGGCCGCGGAAACGGCTCTCGCTGGACGTTCCCATCGTAGCCTCGACGGGCAAGCCATTCGATTTGACGAACGAACAAATCTATGACCTAACGCGATGACTTCGGACGTATCGGACTTCCACCACACAATGGCTGACGCCCGGTGGGTATGATCTCCCGGTTCACTCAAATTGGCGTGCTGCGAATTCTGACCACGGCCGCGGCGATGAGCGGCAAAGCTTTGGGGATGGATGCGGCTTGGCTAGCCTACGACCGACTGTTTGAAGACGACCGCGTGGCGTTGTTGCCCGAGCCGGATACGCTCGAACCGCAGTTCCGGTCCCTTTCGCGTTCGGGGATGGCTTCTCCCAAGGTTTGGGCTGACGTCTATATCGCCGCGTTCGCGGCGCAATACCGTGGGACGCTGATCACTTTCGACCAGGCGCTCGCAAGCAAAGGGACGAAATGCCTGGCGCTCGGGTGACAAGGGTGGCCGGCAGGCGGCCGGCGGTCGAAGAAGGCCGTCCAGGAGGCCCACCCTACCGTGAACCGCGCGTCAATACCAGGGACTTGACGGCGTGGAACATGATAAAGGTGTCCATGCCTAGTGACATGTTCTTGATGTAGTAAAGGTCGCGTTCCAGCTTCGCGGCGGCATCCAATAATTCGTCGTTCAATATGAAATTGATTTGAGCCCAGCCGGTGATTCCAGGCCGCACACAGTGGCGCTGCCGGTAGCAGGGGATATGCCCGGAAAGCGCGACGGCGAACTCCGGCCGTTCGGGGCGCGGCCCCACAAAAGACATGTCGCCTTTCAGCACATTGAAGAGCTGCGGTAGGTCGTCGAGCCGCAACTGGCGGAGGATGCGGCCGACGCCGGTCAACTGGGGGCCGTGTTCGGCATCGGCTCGCGTCGAACGGAATTTATAAAGCGTGAAGACGGCGCCGTGCAAGCCGACCCGCGTCTGGCGGGACAGGACCGGCCCGGGCGACGAGAGTTTCACAGCCAGCGCGGCGACCGCCATGATGGGGGCGGCCGCGACGGTCCCAATAGCCGCCAGGGATACGTGCCAGAGCCTCTGAGACAGAACGTTCTGGGGACGAGGGTCGAAATCGCCGGATTGCATGAGCTGAGACGTCCGTAGTTCCGCGAGACACACGCGCCCCCGAATCCTTTCATAGGCGCTGGCCGCTTCTTCCACGACATACCCGGCAAAACGAAGCTCCAGGAGTTCGACGAACGGCGCGTGGCTGCCGCGCTCGGACAAACCGACAAGGATCCGGTCGGGGTGCGCCGTTTCGACCGTCTCCCGCAGTGAGGCCATGGGGCCGAGGATCTCTCCGCCGGGAAGCGCCGGTCCGGCATCCTGGGAATCCCGCACGTAGCCAGCCACCAGGAGCCCCAATTCCGGATGTTCGCCGACGTACCTGCCGATGTTTTCCAGCAGGGGGCTGCCGCCCACCAACAGCAGGCGGCTCCGGCCGAGGATTGCAAGCGCATAGACGCCAAAAAACACATGCCAGAGGAACAGTGCAACCAGCGTCAGCAAGCTGCCCCACAGGATCACCGGCATCGGCGCCTTGATGTCCGGCGCCAAATAGCTGATGAGCCCCTGCAGAACAAAGGCCCAGCCCATCGCCACGAAGAGATCCTGGAGCAGCACGACGCGCGACTGGACGCGGAAGCGCGAATAAAAATCCTGCAAGTACAGGCCAATCAGGATTGTGAGGGCCACTACGGAGATGCGCACGATCCCGCCATCGTAAAGGAGGTACGGCGCGGGGTCTACCTCCATGACAAGGTAGGTGGTCAGAATAAACGCCGATGCGATCACCAGGATATCGACCGCGAGCAGCGCCAACACGCTGGTGGGGACGAAAACGCGAAACAACCGAACCATCCGGATTTATCCTTCAACGCGCGCGAGCCGGTAAGCCGTCAGGTCCGGCGGCATCGGCGAGCGTGCTCTCAACCCTACAGTGTATTTGGATTCGCGACTGGTTGTATTGACAAGCGCGCGACGTTCGTCGCAGGATGAAGTCTAAGCCGTCTCAGGCCTTCAACGCAACGCCTCGACCGCAGCGTTATTCACCGTGATTGACCGTGCTCGCTTATATCGCGCAAAGACTCAGGGTGGCGGCCGCCGAGTTTAGCCGTCTTCCCGGGGCCCTAAAACTCGCGTGGGCCGCGGCGCGGGTATGGACAGCCCTGTGGGCCGTCCTCCTGGTTTTGCAGGGGCTGCTCCCGGTCAGCAGCGTATATCTGACCCGGCCTTTGGTGAACCGGATCCTGGCCGCGATCAAGAGCGGCGGAACATGGGAAAGCATCCGGCCGGCCGTCGCGATCGGCGTTTTGATTGCGGCGATCGCAGTGCTTGCCGAGATTCTGCGGCCCGCCACAGTTTGGGTGCGCACCCATCAGTCCGAGCTGGTCCAGGATTACATCACGGCTCTGATTCAGCGCAAATCCGCGGAGATCGATCTGGCTTTCTACGACTCTCCGGAGTTTTACGACCGGCTGCACCGGGCGCGCGGCGAGGCGTCGTATCGCCCGGTGATGCTGCTGGAGAGCCTGAGCGGAATCCTGCAGAACGGGATCACGCTGACAGCCATGCTGGCGGTGCTGGCGCCATTCGGCGTGTGGCTGCCGGTAGCGCTGCTGACGAGCACGCTGCCGGCGCTGTACGTGGTTTTGCGCAACACGGTGCGCCAGCACGAATGGCGGCTGCGAACGACCGCCGACGAGCGCCGCACCTGGTATTACGACTGGCTGCTGACGGGCCACGAGGCGGCTTCCGAGCTGCGGCTCTTTGCGCTCGGAGACCGGTTTCAGGCGGCTTACGGCGCATTGCGGAAGCGGTTGCGGGGCGAGAAGTTCAAGCTTGCCCAGAGCCAGGCGCTGGGCGAATTCGCGGCCGGCGCACTGGCGCTTTTAGCGGCCGGCGCGAGCCTGCTCTGGATGGCATGGCGAGCCATTCGCGGATGGATCACGCCGGGCGACCTGGCGCTTTTCTATCAGGCTTTCCAGCAGGGCCTCGGCCTGATGCGGTCGCTGCTTCAGAACCTGGGCCAGCTCTACGCCAGCAGCCTGTTTCTGGGAAACCTGTTTGAGTTCCTGGCGCTGGATCCCACGGTGCTCAGCCCGCCTTCACCCAGCCCCATGCGTTTCCCGCTCCAGAGCGGAATCCGTTTCGAGCGGGTCACATTCCGATATCCGGGAGCCCAGGAACCGACCCTGAGCGACTTCAGCCTCACCATCCCGGCGGGCCGAATGGTGAGTCTGGTTGGCCCGAACGGCGCGGGCAAGAGCACTTTCGTGAAGCTGCTATGCCGTTTTTACGATCCGGCGGGCGGGCGGATCGAACTGGATGGCCGCGATCTGCGCAGTTTTCAGACGGAAGAACTGAGACGCCATATCACGGCGCTATTCCAGGAACCGGTTCGTTACAACGACACGGCCAGCGAGAACATCCGGCTGGGCGACCAAGGAGCGTCCGAGGCGGAGATTGAGGCCGCGGCAGTGGCCGCCGGCGCCGATGAAATTGTCCGGCGGCTGCCGGCCGGTTACGCCAATCCGCTGGGGAAGCTCTTTAACGATGGAGCCGAACTCTCCACCGGCGAATGGCAGCGGCTCGCTTTAGCGCGCGCATTTCTGCGCCAAGCCCCGATCCTGATTCTCGACGAGCCCACGAGCGCCATGGACCCATGGGCGGAGGCGGAGTGGATCAACCGCTTCCGTTCGCTTGCCCAGGGCCGCACCGCCATCCTGATTACGCACCGGCTGACTACCGCGATGCGCGCGGACGAAATCCACGTCTTTTCCGGGGGGCAGGTAGTCGAGTCCGGCTCGCATGAAGAGCTGCTGAGACGCGGCGGCCTCTATGCTCAGTCCTGGGCACGACAGCAAGAACCGCAGCACAGCGCATAGCGGCGGCTCACAGCAACCCGCGTGCTAGGATGGGTTTCGCGCATGGTCGATATCCACAGCCACATCCTCTGGGAGTTGGACGACGGCTCGGGCAGCGTGGAAGAGAGCATCGCGATGATGCAAGTCGCCAGGGAAAGCGGCACGACGGACATCGTGGCGTCGCCCCACTCGAATGCGGAGTTTGCCTACCAGCCTGAGTTAGTGGACCAGAGGATCCGGGAGCTCACGGGCATGACCGGCGGTGAGCCGAGGGTCCTGCGGGGCTGCGATTTTCATCTGAGCTTCGACAACATCGACCACTTGCTGGACCAACCCGGCACATACACCATTAACGGAAAGCAATACTTGCTGGTGGAATGCCCCGATTTTCACGTTGGCAAGCATACGGAGACGGTCTTGCGGCGGCTGGTGGACGCGGGGATTGTACCCGTGGTGACGCATCCGGAGCGCAATCCGGTGCTGCGGCGGGAGCTAAGCCGAGTGGCGGAGTGGGTCGAGCTTGGATGCCTGGTGCAGGTGACGGCGCTTTCCGTAACGGGCGGCTTCGGCGGCGCGGCCGGCTCCGCGTGCAACAAATTGTTAGACCGCGGCATGGTGCATGTGGTGGCCAGCGACGCGCACGATCCGACGCACCGCAGTCCGAACCTGGAAAAAGCGCACAAGACCATCCGGTCCCGCTATGGCGACGACGCCGCGGAAATTCTGTTTACCGAAAACCCGCGCAACATCATCGAAGGCTTCCCCGTGGCGGGAGGAAAAGAGGCGTGTCTGGAAGAGCCGAAGCGATGGTGGCAGTTCTGGAAACGGTAGGCCGAGAGTCGCGAACCTGGCGGTGCAGCAGCTTGGCAGCGTCCAGGCAAGCGTCGATCTAACCTGGAAAAGGTACTTCGGCATGGTAGTCCATGGGTCGGAGCAAGGACTCCTTGAGGAGCATCTGGTTGGTCTGTCCGCCGTGTATCAAACGAGCCGAGGAAGCCTCGGCTTACGTGGAGCGATTCGCGGTGCGATCATCGCAGGACGACTTCGATTTAAGACTACAGGATTAGGGATCCACCCAAGGGCTCGAGCCTTATCCTGACCGCTCAACATGCCCGCCCTGCGCGTTGCGGCAGAGTTCGGTGAACCGCGCTTTGGCGCGCCACTTTATCAACCGGAACAGCGTTGGCGTGATGTGCAAAGCCGCCTGGATCACTTCAGGCCGCTGTTCCTCAAGGTAATACCGAACTAAGATCTCTCGATCAGTTTTCGGCATCGCGTGCAGGACCCGCCGGGCAATCTCCCGCTGTTCTCTTTGTAACAACCGACCCTCCGCATTTGGCGCGCGGTCCCGTAACTCGATGTCGTCGGCGCGCACACAATGGCTGCGCGACCTGATTCTCACCCGAATTGTCTCTGCCACGTGTCGCCTGGCGATCGTCATGACATAACCGGCGATTCGCTCAGGATTGCGAAGCCGGCCGCTCCTGATGTGCACAATCAAGGTAAGGATCACTTCGTGGAACGCATCTTGAACGCATTCAGCGCCAAGCTGCCTGTCGAAGTACCGTCTCAACCCATTGAAGGCCGCATAAAGCTCCTCGGTTGCCCCGTCATCGTCGGCAGCCACGCGCCTGATCAGCGGGGTCCATTGGGGAAGAGTAGCTACGCCTTGCGCTGTTCCTTCGTCGGTGATTTGCCTGTACATCAATTTTGGCCCGTTCTTGAGACATGACCGAGTGGCACACATGTCTGGAAAATTATAAATAATTCTAACTATAATTTCTAATTGCGACCCAGGGTCCCGTCTCCAAAACATATGGAAAGAAAACTGAGGGGTGGTCAATCCCACCCACAACTGCGGGTATTTAAGGTCCGTATGTTATAGGAACCTCACAAGACTTGCTACCAAGAGCGCAAGTGCAAGGCACGACTCCCGCTGGCGCACATTATAAGTACTGGTACCGTAATAATAATAGTTAATAGTATCTAAGATTCAGACCCGTCCTGACATGGTGGTTGCCAGTCGGAAAACCCGTGGAGTTCTGTCAGGATGCATGCACCCGTGCCCGGCCATCCAGATTGGAGTCGAATCTGTTCAATTCTGAGTCTGGTGCAGCGGCTTTCCTCATGGGCGCAGATCGCATAGTAGACGTCGTTACGATGCACTTTGGAGGGCCGGACGGCAGCCTGCACCCCATCGCCGTTTTGGTACTTGATCTCGATGCCGATCGGCTCTACATTCGAGCCCGTTGCGATTGCTGCGGAGTTGCTGGGCCCGAAGGCACCGGCGTATTGGAGGCGATTCTGCTGGATCTCGTAGCAGACGCCAGCCAAAGGAGCGGCAGCGCGGTCCTTGGCGAACTAGAGGATATTCTCTCGAACTCGATTCGCCTCAGCGAGCGCACACGCTTGAAAGTGGACGACGTTCAGGGAGCCTTGAAGGCGCTCTTTGCACAACACGTTGGCGGTGGCGATGGGCCCGTCCCAAAAGACTTTGAGATTTGATCGCTGTATCCGCACTATCAGAATGTACCTTTTCATATATTACGAGGTGCCCTACGAAAGTGCGATCAGTCAGTGCTCGACGTTTCGTTCGGAAAATGCGCGGCGGCGCACAGGCGCACTTGCTGAAGTGCGATGGTGGGCTCCACTACGTTGTGAAATTCTCCAACAATCCCCAGGGTGGCCGCAGGATTCTGCTGAATGAGATCATCTCGTCCGTTCTCATGAAGAGGCTTGGCATTCTTACGCCGGAGATTGCGGTGGTCAACGTGGACTCGGATTTCATAAAGGCCAACCCTGAGGTGCTCCTTTCTTGGGGACCGAATCAAAAGTTTGCGCCGGACGTCGGACCCCATTTCGGCTCGCTGCACGTCGGCGGCGCTCTCCCTGCGACCGTCTTCGATTTTCTGCCCGACACCATACTGCCAGAGGTTGTCAACCGCGAACATTTCTTTGGAGCACTGGCATTCGACAAATGGGTGTCGAACGCCGATAGCTGTCAGGTGGTGTTTCATCGGGCGCGGATCAAGACCAAGAGGTTGGGATGCCCAAGCGTCGGATGGCTGGCGCAATTCATTGATCGTGGCTTGGCATTTCAGGGCAGGCACTGGACATTTCACGATTCGCCAATTCAGGGGATCTACGGGCGACGGATCGTCTACGGCCCGAAACCGTTGCTTCACGACTTTGACTTCTGGGTGAACGCAATTGAGGAGATCCATCAGAATCTATTCCTAGAACGAGTGTTTGCGCTATTGCCGCACGCATGGATTGAAGGCCAGGAGGGCGAGCTTCAGCGGGTTCTCGACCGACTTCAAGGCCGTTCCAAGCGCATCCCGGAACTCATGGCCGGCACCGTCAAGTGCCTTCAGGCGATGCCCGAGCGCAGGGTCCCCTACCCCTCGCGATGCGCATGAATCCCATGAACCTGCCGGGTATGCCGCCAGTATGAGGCGTGTTCAATCCAGATAATACCCGTTGAGTTGGGGAATCGCCCAGTCCCTTAATCGGCCTTGGTGTCGTCGGCCAAGCTGCGCAGGGCGTCGCGAAACGCGCGGGCTTGCTCGACCAGTAGGGCGCAACGCTCACACTGCGCCAAATGACCTTCATATTCTGCCCGTCGCACTCCGGAGAGATGACCGACCACATAGGAGTCAGCCATCTCATCGGGGGGTGAGGACATGTGTCCTTTGGCTGCTTCAATTAACGCATCCCGTACGGCGTAGATTTCAACCGTCTATCAAGTATATCGGCTTGGATGACCCAGGCTTCCGCGAATTAATTTAGATTAGCGAACTCGGCCCGCCGAGATCAACTGGGGGATCACCTATTACGAAATTCCGGTTCCTCCGCCGCCAGGCCGCGAAGCCGGCACCGGATTTCAACACCTGGTGACCGAGAGCCGTCAAGTTTTGTCGCGACGACGCAGAGACGAGTGGCCTCGGCCCGTTGTTCAGGCCAGTCGCCAGGCGGCGCGGCTCGCCATCTCCGCCGCCATCTCCAGAGGCGGCCGGCACCTGCCGCATCTCACAGCTCCGCTTGCCGCTGCGTTATGAAGAACAGCACGGGGTCATCGGGCAGGCGTTCGGCACCAGATCTATTAGGCATCTCTTCTTGCCGGACGACGAACCCGCGTTCAGCGGTGGCGGCGGCGACTTTTCGGGACGTTCGCCCTAAGGAAACATAAACAACACCCGATAAGTAGCCATGGCCATTTGTCTGACCGATTGGAACGCCGGTATGGACGATGCGGAAGCTGGTTTGCTCGCGCAATCCGGCATGCCGCCCGACTACTATGGCGGCTACCACTATGCTTGTGCTCTCGACTATGAGTACATGGGCCTGGGCCCAAAGCAGGTTTCGGAGACACATGGAGGCACGCTGGAGATCCCGCATTCCCCATCCTTCCAAGAGTCCCTTTCGGCCATGGCTCACGCAACCGAAGAACTGGAGAAGTGCGAGAACATCCCGCCGTCAGAGGTGCCTAAGATCATCCAGCGAACCTTGGCTCCGATCCCCGGACACGATCAATCGATCACCGAACATGGATCTTTCCCACGTGCAACTTCAGTTTCACCGCCGTGAGATCGAACAGAATGGCTTCCCTGATAGGATGGCCATGCTATCGCGAATTGTGCTTTTCAGCCCATCCGCGAGCGCCGACTGACCAATCCCCCCAGGCGCACCGCCGATGAGTCAGTTTAGCGCCAAAGAATATTGCGCTAGAGAAACAGAGGCAGCGGCCCAGTCCTCTTCCTCTGTTGTTCACCTGACTTAGGAGTGGAAGGGGAGGTACAATGCTCAGATACATCACTTTGTTAGTTATTTGCACTGGCTTGGTGAGAGCGCAAGAACCTGCGCTCTTGCCCGCAAGAAATCACCCCGGAGCGCCGAAGCGGCTTCTCTGGAAGGTCAGCCTCGGGGCGCTCGTCGCGGCGCAGATTATGGACACCAACAGCTCCTGGGGATACCGCGAGTTGAACCCGATCCTTCGCTCACCATCCGGCGCATTTGGTGCGAAGGCTGTCGGGATTAAGGGTGGGATGACTGCGGCAACGGGCCTAGCCCAATGGCGAGCGCTTCGGAATAGACCCTGGGCATCGACGGCGCTTTATACTGTCATGAATTTCGCAGGCGCTGCTTTAACTGCCGGGATCGCCGGACGAAACTACGCAATTAGGGGACCGTCCTGCTCACATTGAGCTCGGAGGCCGAGCCGAATCCAGGGATCTGAGGCTTGTTTACGGAATGTCGGCGCTCCCGCTCCTGGGCGTCGGTGGAAAGGCGCAGCAGCATGCAGATCTCGTTCGGCCGGCGATCTTTCAGATATGGGATCCAGAGGCGGGAAGCATCAACGCTTTTGCTGGCGAAACAAGGTTGCGACGCCAGAACTTAAGCCGGGGCGGCGGCCAAGCTGGATGGTCCACCACGACACTCGCATCAAGTTCGGCTGGCGCAAGTTCAAATCGATTTCGCCATTGGCTCCGTCGCCGGATGTCCAGAGCAGAGCCGCCGACTGTCCCCCGGACGATTTGCCCTGGACTTGAAAGACCACATCTTGAGACACGGCCGTATCGGGAATTCTGTAGGTACCACGATATTGGCCTTCCAGCATTCCGTCCTTTTCGGTGAGCTGAAATTCGATATCCACCGGCGGGTAGAGATGCGGGTCGGGCTTGTCGGTGGTTGGCACATAGAACCACTCCCCGGCGAACGAGGATTCTCGTATGCCCGGAGGGGAAGGCGCTTGTTCTGGCTCCCGGGCTTCGGGCGTGCGCGCCAGATAAGCCGCGGTTGGAACCGGCCCGGAAGGCGCAAGCGGCGCCGGCGCTGGAATATCCGGACGAACAGGGGTCTCGGGCTTGGAAACGCCGCTATCGTCCGGCGAAGCAGCTTCGGCCGTGGACGATGAGCGAGGTTCCAAGAACGAATGCCTGGTTGGACGTTTGACGGCCCGTTCGATGGACGGGAGCACAGGTCCCGTTCCATTCGGCAGCGGGGTACGGGAGAGGCCATCCGGCGTGGATTCCACCGGGTCGGGGGCTCGAGCCGTCATAAACCAAAGGCCGCTGCCAAGAATCATGCACCCCATCAGGATCCAGTACCAGCGCCGAAGGGCGAATTGCGCCCACTCGGAGTTTCCCAGGGGCCGGACACGCGGCTCCACGGCTTCGCGCCGGGCCCAAACCAGGGCGGCATCCGGATAATCCGGCGCCGCAAGTCCCTCATCATAAGCGCGGCGTTTGCGGGGGTCCACAAGAACATCGAGGACCTCATGCAGCCGCTTCATCTGGCACGCGGCTGCGGCCCTCAGTTTTTCGTCCGTCTGGCTATCGGGATGTAGAACACGGGCCAGTGTTTTGTAGGCCTGGCGAATTTCTTCAACCGAAGCATCCTGGCAGACGCCGAATTCCTCGTAAAAATTCATCATGGGAGCGTCATGGCCCGGAACCGCTGTATTTTAGCACTCCCCCATGGCTGAAGTTGGGTCCGGCCCCACTGGCCGCACTGGCAAGGCTGCCAATTGCCTGCATGCGACCGAGAGTACTAGTATCCCCTAAGTATTGCTAAGTATTGCATTGGTAAGATGTTCGTGGTACATATTCTCTTGTACGGAAGCGCACAAATCAGGCCAAAAAACCCGAAAACTTACTGAGTTCTGGTTGTGCAAGTTCGCCGATTTTAGCTGAATCCAGAGCCGGGAATGGGACTCAAGAAGCGTGAGCTTTGCCCGGCTGAAGAACTAGAAGCAAGTCCATCCGTTTTCGTTTTTCCCTCCCTTTACCCGATGGACTTCGATAAGGGAGTTCCAAAGTGCAAAAAATCCGAAGCCGTCTTGTCAACTTCCGGGTGACGGACGAAGAACTCGATCAACTGAAAGCCGCCGCAAGCGTCCGGGGATCACGCTGCCTGTCGGAGTTCGCGCGTCTTGTCATGCTTGGAAGCGCAACCGGCGCGCAGTTCCCGGCAGTTTCGGAATCCCTGAATGGCAAACTATTGCTATTCGACCGGCGCTTAAACGTTCTCGAAGCCGACGTGGCGCGTCTTGTGGACGCGCTTGGCGGGCGAGACAACGACGGGCATCAGGCCTGAGAATCGAGGCGTCCCCATGCGTATGACGTTCGTAATTTGCCTTTTTGCCGCGGCTGCCGCTGCGCAGCAACCGAGTCAGGACCGCGTTTTTACGGTGCCCCAAAACGAGGCCAATCTGCCGACGCAGTCGATTGGGGCAAACGACCTTGTTTCGGTGTCGGTTTACGGGGCGCCGGAACTCACCCGTACAATCCGCGTCGGGGCGGACGGATATATCCGGCTTCCCATGCTCAAGCAGCACATTAAGGCCGATGGCTTATACCCCTCCGACCTGGAGACGGCTATCGCGGGAGCGCTGCAGCAAGAAGAACTGTATCCGGACCCGTTCGTCACGGTAACCATCGCCGAGTACCATAGCCGGCCGATCACGGTCTCCGGCGCGGTAAAGTCGCCGCTGGAGTTTCAGGCGGCAAGCCCAACCACGCTTCTCGATGCGATTTCGCGCGCCGGGGGGTTGAGCGACAGCGCGGGACCGGAGATCCTGGTGAGCCAGACGGAACCTGGGCCGGACGGCAAACCCATCACCCACACCCGTCATATTGCCGTTCATGGGCTCATCAACGACGCCGATGCGGGCCTCAACTTCATGCTCACGGGGGGCGAACAGGTCCTGGTGCCGGAAGCCGGCAAAATCTACGTGTTGGGATACGTTAAAATGCCGAGCGCCTATAAAGTGCAGGATGGCTCTGAAATCAGCATCATGCAAATTCTGGCGCTTTCCCAAGGGCTGGCGTCGTACGCCGGCAAAGTGGCTTACATCTACCGGCCGGATGGCGCCGGCGGCAGAACCGAAATCTCCGTGCCGCTGTCAAAAATCCTGAACCGCAAGGCGCCGGACGTGCCGTTGCTGGCCAACGACGTTTTCTACGTACCGGATAACAAGGGCAAGCGAATCGCTTTGACGGCCTTGGACAAACTAGCGCCGATTGGCGGCGCCGTTGGAGCGGCGATGGTCTACACCCACCCATAGCAAGGAACACCCGATGCCTGAAAGAAGAGAACCTCTCGCGCTCCCCTCTCCCGAATTCAGCGGCGCGGTTCCGGCGATTCCCGTTACCGTACAGCCGCCGGCATACACCTATACGGAGCCTGAGGAAGAGCAGACGCTTCCGTTGTCCCATTACCTCTGGATTTTGAAGCGGCGACGCTGGGAAATCCTGGCATTCGTGCTCACCTCGGTGCTCGGTACGATTGTGGTTTCATCCCGGCTCACGCCCATTTACGAATCCACCGCCACGATCGATATCGACCGCGAGATTCCGGCGAATGTGGTCGGCCAGAATTCCGAGATGCAAACGGATAATTACGATGCCGACCAGTTTCTGGCGACCCAGGTCAGCCTCATTCAGTCAGACTCGGTCTTGCGGCCCGTGGTGCAGAACCTCAAGCTAATGGATCCCGCCAAGCGCGGTTCGCGCGATGCGCAACTTCCCACGACGCGCGTGGAGGAAGCGCCGATCCACCTGAGTAATTTGAAAGTGACGCGGCCTCCGAACACGTACCTCCTGAAGGTAGCCTACCGGTCTCCGAACCCGCAACTGGCCGCCGAGGCGGCTAACCAAATCGCGCGCAGCTACAAACAGCACAGCCAGGACATTCGTTTCGTCGCGGCCCAGGACGAATCGAAGTACATGGAGAAACAACTGGACGCGTTGAAAGCGAAGATGGAACGCTCCTCGCAGGCGCTGGCCCAATTTGAAAAGGATCTGAAGGTCATCGACCCGGAGCAGAAAACCAACATTCTCACGGCGCGGCTGCTGCAACTCAACACGGACCTTACCAACGCCCAAACGGACCGCGTTCGCGCGGAAGCGGCGTTCAACGCGGTGAAAAGCGGCTCTCTCGAAGCGGTGCAGGCATCCGCCGCGGGCGAGCAACTCCGCAAGCTTTCCGACAGCCTCGGCGAAGCGCAGCAGAAATTCCAGACGGCAAGACTGCAGTACGGCCCGGCTCATCCCGAGTACAAGCAGGCCGCGGAAACGGTTACGGAGCTGACGCGCCAGCGCGATGCCCTTAAGGACGGCATCGTGGAACGGGTGGCCGTGGAGTACCATCAAGCCCTTGAACGGGAGGCGGCGATCAACAAAGCGATGGAGGCCGCCAAAGACGAGTCGGATAAGCTGAACGCAAGCTCTTTCGAGTACAAAGCGGTCAAACAGGAAGCCGATAGCGACAAGACCTTATATGAAGAGTTGTGGCGGAAAATTCAGGAAGCGGAAATTAACTCCAGTTTTCAAAACAGCTCGATTCGCCTGGCGGATCCGGCCCGCCCCGCTCTCCTGCCGGTTTTCCCGAACATCCCGCTGAATGCGGCTCTCGCGTTGCTGTTTTCCTCGCTGATGGCGGTTGGCGCCGCGGTTTTGGCCGACACCCTGGATAACACCATTAGCGATCCGGAACAGATCCAACGCGGGATGAGAACCGACGTCTTGGGATCCCTGCCAGTGGTGAAGGCGTGGCGCGGGCGCCTGACGGGGCCGTCGCGTGGAAAGGACGGAAAGCTCACGACCAGCGGGCAAACCTCGTCGTTCGACGAGGCGATCAGGACGCTGCGCGATTCGATTCTCCTTTCCGATCCGAACCGCCGGCCGCATACCTTGCTAGTGACATCGGCGGTGCCACGCGAGGGGAAGACCACGACTGCGGCGCGCCTTGCGTCGGCCCACAGCTTGCAACTGCGCAAGACGCTGCTGATCGACGCCGATCTGCGCCGGCCAGGCGTTCATGGCCGCTTCGGTCTGAAAAACGAAATCGGCCTCTCTTCGGTAATCCATAAGCAAATTGAGTGGCGGGAGGCAGTCCAATCAGTGGAGGATTATCCCGACCTGGCCGTCTTGCCCGCCGGGCCCGCCTCGCGGCGAGCCGCCGACCGGGTGGGCGCGGTGCTGGAAAAGATCTTAGAGGAGGCCAAGCCGGAATACGACCTGATCATTGTGGATTCGCCCCCGCTGCTGGGTTTTGCCGAGCCGCTTCAAATGGCCGCCATCGTGGACGGCGTGGTCGTGATCACCGTGGCCGGCCAAACGAGCAAGACCGCGGTGGCCAGCGTCCTCAGCAATTTGAGGCGCCTCAGGGCGAACGTAATCGGCGTCGCGCTCAATGAAGTCCGGGAAGACATGAGCGATCGGTATTATTATTACGGATATTACGGCAAGTATTATTCGAAGTATTACAAACCCACCAAGGAATTGTGAGCGCAACCACGCAATAATGGCCGCTCAACACATAAGACGATGAAAGTACCGCTCCTGGACCTTAAGGCGCAGCACGCCGCTATCCGCGAGCAAGTGTTGGCCGCCGTCGCGGACGTGCTCGATTCTCAGGTTTGCATCGGCGGACCCAAGGTTTCGGAGGTCGAGAAGCAGATCGCCGGGATCAGCGACTGCAAGTACGCCGTCGGGGTTTCGAGTGGCACCGACGCGCTTTTGTGCGGCATGATGGCGCTCGGTCTGGGCCCGGGCGACGAAGCCATCACCACGCCGTTTACCTTTTTCGCGACGGCCGGCTCGATCGCCCGCACGGGGGCCACGCCGGTATTTGTCGACATCGATCCGCGCACGTACAACATCAACCCGGAACTGATCGAGAGGGCCATTACGCCCCGCACCAAGGCGATCGTGCCGGTGCACCTGTTCGGCCAAATGTGCGATATGGACCCGATCATGCGGATTGCGAACCGTCATGGGCTTGCCGTGATCGAAGACGCCGCCCAGTCCATCACCGCGACCTACAAAGGACGCAAAGCGGGGAGTATCGGAGCCGCCGGTTGTTTCAGCTTCTACCCCAGCAAGAACCTCGGCGCGGCAGGCGACGGCGGCATGGCGGTCACGAACGACGTGGCGCTGTACGAGCGCATGGTGGCGCTGCGCAATCACGGATCGGAGCGGAAGTACCACCACGTCTACATCGGCGGAAATTTCCGGCTCGACCCGATTCAAGCGGCCGTCCTGCTGGTGAAACTGCCGCACCTGGATAGCTGGTCGGAAGGCCGGCGGCGCAACGCGGCGGTTTACGACAAAGCCTTCGCGGGGACGGGCATCGAAGCGCCGTTTGCGATGCCCGAGTGCGTCAGCATCTACAACCAATATGTGGTTCGGACGCCCGAACGCGACAAGTTGGCCGAGGAGCTTCGGCGGCAGGACATCGGGTGTGAAATCTACTACCCGTTGTCCTTGGCTTTGCAGCCATGCTTTGCGCACCTGGGGTACAAAGCCGGTTCGTTTCCGGAAGCGGAGCGCGCGACGGCGGAGGTTTTGGCGCTGCCGATTTATCCGGAATTGAGCGCCGAACAGCAGCAGAGCGTGATTCGGGCGACGCTGGCGGGGGTTACGAGCGGTTGCACCTGAGAGAAAAAGGGATCGGTTGATGGTTATCAAAGAGACGTTAGACCCATGGGTTCAGGCAGTCCTATGCGATCCGCTCAGCAAAACTCCGCTGCGAAGAGAAGGCGACGCGTTGGTTTCCGACTACGGACGAAGTTATCCCATAGTAAATGGGATGTACGATCTGCGGCTCTTGACGCGGTCGCGCGGATCCCTCGCCAAGCGGTGGCGCTCGGGGCAAGACGGCTACGAGCGATGGAGCGCGCACGCGGCGGAGCGGCCGGATGGCGAAGACTACGCGCGTCAGAAACAGGGCGTCGAAGAGGTGTATCGCGCCATTCCTATTCAGGGGCGGTGCCTCGACGTGGGTGGGAACGACGGCCGCCTGCGAGCTTTTCTAGATCCAAACCAGGAATACATCAGTATCGACCCGTATGTCGGAATCGTACGGGAGGAGCGCTCCGAGAACTACAAAAGAGCCTATCCATTCGCTGACGATCCGATGAACTTCCTGGGCGCCCTCGCCGAACACCTACCCTTCGCCGCGATGAGCTTCGATACGGTGCATATGCGGTCGGTTGTCGACCACTTCCTAAACCCCGAACTGGCGATGCGCGACGCATTTCGCGTGCTTAGGGGCAAGGGAACCTTGATAGTAGGCCTATACGTCACAGACGGGGAGCAGGGCGCCCTACGCGAAAGCGCAGCTTAAGGAAATCGTTAGGACTGGGCTCGTTTTTTGCGGATTCAGGCGATTTCGGGATCACCACATATGGCACCCGTCATACGACGAACTGTGCCGGTTAGTATGTGAGGCCGGATTCGTCTTAAAGCACACGCACTGGCAGAAGAGCGAGGGGAATCGCGTGTGCTATATAGAGGCTGTGAAGCCGAGCGTCGCGGAACCGCTGTGATGCCCGGTGTCGGCGGCGTACGCTTCTATGAGCTTCGCCTATATTCGGGAAACGAGACCGGAACCGCGCCTCTGTGCATGGCGCTCAATGAAGTCGCGAGGGAAAGGTTTTCATGAGACGTGTTCTAGTAGCGGGCGCCGGGGGATTTATCGGCGGCCATTTGGTAAAGCGGCTGACTGCCGAGGGCTTCCGGGTTCGCGGCGTGGATCTGAAGCAACATGAATTCTCCGCATTGCCAGCGGACGAGTTTATGATTGGCGACTTACGCGATCCACGCGTCGCGGCGGACGCCGTGCAGGAAATCGACGAGGTTTATCAGCTCGCCGCGGACATGGGCGGCGCGGGATATATTTTCACCGGCGACCATGACGCTTGCGTAATGCATAATTCCGCGACGATTAACCTCAATCTTCTCGAGGCGGGCAGGCTCGCGGGCGTGCGCAAGTTCTTCTACTCGTCGTCGGCGTGCATCTATCCCGAACACAATCAGCTCGATCCCGAGAACCCAAACTGTTCGGAGGACTCAGCCTACCCCGCGGCGCCAGACAGCGAGTATGGTTGGGAAAAGCTATTCAGCGAGCGTTTGTATCTTGCCTACATGCGCAACTACGGCATAGCAGTCAGGATCGCCCGTTTCCACAATATCTTCGGCCCTGAAGGCTCCTGGATGGGCGGGCGGGAGAAAGCGCCCGCTGCGATTTGCCGCAAAGTGGCTGAAGCCGAGAACGGCGGTTCCATCGACATTTGGGGCGATGGCAAACAGACGCGATCGTTTCTCTACATCGACGAGTGCCTTGAAGGCGTACGCCGTCTGATGGAATCGGACTTCACCGGGCCGGTCAACATCGGATCTGAAGAAATGGTAGCGATTAACCTGCTTGCGAGCATGGCAATGGATGTCGCCGGCAAGGAACTTCGAATCAACCACGTTCCGGGCGCGTTGGGCGTACGGGGCAGAAACTCCGATAATCGCCTGTGCCAGCGCCTCTTTGGGTGGTCGCCTTCCGCGCCTCTCCGGGCCGGTCTGGAAAAGACCTATGGTTGGATAGCGGGGCAGGTTACTGCGCGGCAAGTTGCGCAGGATAAGTGATCGATCTCTTTTATATTAAAGCCAACGACGCCGCAGGCACTTGGTGTGATCATGATTTACGCGGTCCGTCACTTGGTCTCCAAGGCGCTTCCCGTGAATCCTGGCCTCCATCCACGAACTGATCTTTTGGCAAGATGCCTACTACTCCGGCGGCGTCACAGCGAAATGGGCCAGCGAGCGTCCTCATGACGGCGCACTGCGTTTCCGGCGAGGACGCGTACGGCGACAAGTTGAGGCGGCTGGGATCACAGCCAGCGCTGTTGCTCCGGCTGCGCGGAGGCCTGGGGAATCAGCTTTTCCAGTACGCCGCCGGGCGCGCCTTGGCCTTGCGAAACCATGTCCCGCTATGGCTCGACACTACTTCCGGCTTCCGCGGCGACCGATACGGCCGCTCCTACGAGCTCGGCGCTTTCCGTGCGCTGGTTGCGAGAGGGGAGCCGGAATCCTCGGCGGACCTTGGCCTCCGGGCAGAGTTGTTAAGGGAATTCTTCAAACGCCGGGAGTTGTTGAGAATGCGATCTTTCGGGTGGTATTTCGACCCGGCCATTTACAACTTGCGCATCAAGCGGCCGATTGTACTCGACGCATACTGCCAAAGCGCCCGATACTTCAGCAAGATCGAAGATCCGGTGCGCAAGGATCTGGAGTTTAAGAGCATCCCGCCCGGCCTGAGCGATGCGACGGCCGGGGAAATCATCGAAGGGAACTCGGTCTGCCTACATATACGGCGGCGGCATGCAGAAGAGGCGGATGGATCTAGGTCTCGATCCGTAGCGGAGTATTTCGGCGCATGCGATATCGCGTACTATCGCCGCGCCATCCGCGCGCTGGCCTTGGAGCACGGGAGTCTTGTGGTTTTCGTTTTCAGCGACGATATTGGCTGGGCTCAACAGAACGTACGGGTCTTCGAAACCGAAGGTTGCAGCGTGAAGGCGATAGACGAAGGGCCGCTTCGGAGCTTCTATCTCATGCGGCTGTGCAAGCACTTCATCATCGCAAACAGCACGTTCAGTTGGTGGGCCGCCTGGCTCGGGGGGCATCCGATGAAAACGGTGTGCGTTCCGGCGGTTTGGAATCGCGGGGAGAGACGCCCTCCGCACGATCTCTTCCCGCCAGGCTGGAGAGTAATTCCCGCAGGCGCGCCGCCGACCGGCGATATACCTCGATGAGCGCCCGTAGTCCCACATTCAGCATCGTCTTGCCTTTCAGAAACCCCGGCGTCTGTTTCCCCCTCGCGCTGAAATCCGTCTTCGAACAGACATTCGAGGACTGGGAAGTTCTGCTGCTTGACGGCGGTTCCACGGACGGATCGCTCGGCGTCAAGCCCACGCACTGGCAAAGGAGTGAAGGATATTGCGTGTGTTACATAGAGGCCACGAAAGGCGAGCTTCTGTAATGGAGGTGACGAGGTGCCGGGCCCACTGAGCCTTCGAGACAGGCATGCGAAGACGGACGCCCGTCAGGTTGCCGGGGGAGGAGCGACATGACCGCCCGACTACAAACCAACGCTGCGCGCGTTCGGGCTGTCATCGTAAATTACAACGGGGCAGACCTGACGCTGCGTTGCGTGCAATCGTTAGCGGCGCAGGACTGCGCGATCGAGTTGGAGACGATCGTGGTGGACAATCACTCCAGCGAGGAGGACTGGCGGTCGCTACGACATAAAGTGGCGCCTTACCCGGTCATACTGCACCGGTGCGCCAAAAACCTGGGATATGCCGGCGGAATCAACGCCGGAGCCAGCCTACAGACGCACCATACGCCGGAATATATCCTGGCGCTCAACAGCGACATCACGCTGCCGGGAGCGGACGCCGTCCGGCAGCTCGTTGCCGCCCTTCGTGAAGATCCGCGGCGGGTGGCCTGCAGCCCGTTGATCCGCGACCGCGACTGCCCGGCGCCACCCGCGGCCACCGTTCAGGTCCGGCGCGTGCCGGATTTTCAGACGTTGCTGGTGACGCACAGTTGTTGGTTGCGCCGAACCGGACTGGGCCGCCGGCTGCAGTACGCATACCTCTACAAGGACTTTCTCCCATACCCGCTTGGGACGACGCTGGACTGCGAAACCATAAACGGCGCCTGTTTTATGCTAGACCGGCGGTTCCTGGAAGCAGCCGGCTACCTGGACGACCGCACGTTCCTGTACGGAGAGGAACTTACCCTGGGCGCGCTTATCCGTGCACGGAATGCAACCGCCTGCCTATGCACGACGGTTATTGCCGATCACATTCAGGGCGCCAGCACAAACCAACGGCGCGGGACCTGGCGGCTAAAGATGCTCAGCCAGCAGGTCCGGAGCGAATTGCACTATGCGCGGACATACCTAAACGCGGGACCAGGCAGCCGCTTGCTTCTGCTGGCAGTGCGCACTGTCGACATCCTTATTAAAGGCGCTGCCCGCGTTCTTCGCATCGACACATAGGCGCCGGCCAGCCGCTATGGCAGATTGGATGGCGCTCCGAACAATCTTCGGGGAGGCCGCCAGGAGTTGGACGGGGCGGCTTACAGAGAACGGGCGCCTAACTCGTCAATGAACTACGCCCTCATCAATGCAGGCTGCCTCGCCATAGTGGCGCTCCTCCTGTTCTGGCTGTGGCGACGGACGCGCGACACCTGGTCGTGCGCAAACATTTTGTCCGGTTGTTTCGGCCTCACCGTGCTGGGCAGCCAAGTGTGGTATGAACTCATCGAGAGCCCATTCGCGCCGACCCCGGAAACGGTGCTGTTGCTGTACGCCGGCTGGATTGCATTTCTGGTTGGGATGGCGATCACGGCTCGACGGCGGCTATCGCAACCAATGCGCGTGGCGAGAATCACGCCAGTCAACCCGCGCCTGGCGGTGCCGGCTCTCGTCGCTCTAATGGTTGCGCACCTCGCCTACACCTTCGCGGTGATCCGCTCCGTGGGGCTGATCGGCATCTTCAATGCGGGCCAGTTCGGCGTGATCGAGTCCTTTGCCTCCAATCGCCTCATCGCCGGGAACACCGAATCGCTCACTAAGGTCGGCTGGTACCTGGAGGCTTGGCACATCGCTTACGTGTACTACGTGCCGCTGGCCTTATATCTGTACCGGCAACGGCACTTGTCGAAAAAACTTCTGTTGTTCGTGTTTGGCTTTGCCGGCGTCTTGTCCCTTGCGATGTTCTCGCGCGTGCATCTCTTGATGCTGCTCATTTTTGGTCTGGCGGCATGGACGGTGCTGTTCCGGCCGTCAGGGTGGAAGATCTTGCGCACGGCGGGGCCGCTGCTGTTCGCTGCGATGGCGCTGTTCATCGGGATGCAGTCCGTCCTGGCGCGCGTGGATTTTAATTCCAAAACCCTATTAACCGATGAATTGGCAACGTACGCCGTCGGTTCGGCGGCGTCGTTCCAGGAGTTGCTCAACGGCAACTACCATCAAGCCAACCCTCACGGCGCACTGTATGTGGGGGAAGGCATCTACTATGTACTGGGGAAGCTTTCGCTACTCAAGGCGGAAGAGTACCCGATTGGTTACCGAATGTTCGTATTCGTGCCCCACCCCTCGAACGTATATACGTTTTTGGACGCCTTCGCACTCGATTTCGGCACGGTAGGAATAATTCTTGGGCCATTCGTGATGGGGGTGGGGATGGCGTGGGTCTACAACCGTGTACGGGTGCGCACCACGTACGCGCTGGTGCTGCTCTACGGTCTCTGCGTCTATTCGTGCGCTGTTGCGAACCTCGCGAACTTCCTGTTCACACCCGCGGTCCCCATCTTTCTCGGCATCGCGTTCCTTCTGCAGCCTCTGGTATCGGCGCGCAAACGACCGGCAGCACTCATGTCGCGCACATGACACCCGCCAATCTAGAGAGTGGCGCCGCGACTCTGAGCTTGGCCGAACCGACGGTTCGCCGGAACATCGCTTCCACGCTGGCAGGCAGCCTTGTTTTCTCAGGGTCGCAGTGGCTTATCACGGTGGCGATCGCGCGACTGGGGAGCATGGCGATGGTCGGCCAGTATGCGCTGGGGCTGGCTGTGTGTAGTCCGGTCTTCGCATTTACCGGCCTTCAAATTCGAGCGGTTCAGGCCACCGATTGCACCGGCGCATACCGCTTTTCGGACTACCTGACCGTGCGTGCTGTTGGAACGGTTTGTACGCTCGCCGCCGTGGCGGCAATGGCGTGGCTGATGCCTTGGCACCGGGACACGGTACTGGTAGTGTTGGCGGTCACGTGCGCGAAGGCGGTTGACTCGTTCAGCGATGTGCTGTACGGGCTGTTCCAGCTTCGCGACAGGCTGGACCTGATCGCGCGGGCGATGTCCATCCGGGCCGTAGGGGGCTTGGCGGCGCTGACGCTGAGCGTGGCGGTGTCCCATAGCGCCGCCGCGGCGGTGGCTTCGCTAACTGTGGTGTGGTTGGCGGCCTTGCTGCTCTATGAGCGGCCGATCGCGTCACGAATGGAAGGAGGACAGAGCGCCACGCCATTTCGGGCGGCAAGCGCCGCCACGTGCAGACGGCTGACGGTCCTGTGCCTGCCGCTGGCGTTCGTGCTGCTGCTGCTCGGCGCGGCCTCCAGCCTGCCCCGGGTGATACTGGAGCGCCACGCGGGCCAAGAGTCTCTGGGCGTGTTTGCGGCCGTCGCCGCCATGTCTGGCGCCATTGGTCTGCTCTACTCTGCGTTGGGACAGACGGCGCTGCCGCGCCTGGCGCGGATGTTCACCGGAAACCGCAAGCAGTTTCGTAGCGCGATGGGCAGGATGATGCTCTTCTCCGCGGCGGTGGGTCTGGCAGTGATGGCCGGGGCGTGGTTCTTTGGCGTCCGCTTAGTGACCTTGGTCTACGGGTCCCAAAGCGCCGTAACCCCGGAACTGGTGACCGGCCTGGTCGCGGTCGGGGTCCTCAGCAACACGTCCTCGCTGCTGGGCGCCGGCCTGACAGCGTCCCGGCGGTTCTGGTCGCAGTTGGTGGCGGCTCTGATAATTTTTTTGATTACCGCGGTGGCGAGCGCCTGGCTGATACCGGGCTGGGGCGTCAGAGGCGCGATGTACGCCGGCCTAGCCGGTGCCTGCTTCCAGATGGCCGCATTGGGATGTCTGTGCTTGCAAGAATCATGATCGGCGGACATGAACCGGTCTGGCGTCTCCGTCCATCTAGGCCGCTGCGTTCTCGCAGCGGGCGGCTTCATCCCGCAGTGACGGCCTGAAAGCTCGATGCGCATTCTTAGCGTAGTCCAAAAAGGCTACTACGGCAGTACCCGCGCCGTCGAGCCGTTGTTCCTCTATTTCACGCGCCCTCTTCAGAGGATGGGGCACGAAGTCGAAACCTTCGATCCCGCGGCTGTCGCGCTTGAATTTGGAAACAGCCAGGCAACGGACCGGCTCTTGGGCCGAATTCGGTCTGGCGCTTTCGATTTGATCCTGTACCAGAACCGCTCCAAGCCAGTGATCGACACTTCGGCTTTTTGTCACCTCAGCCGCCATTTCTGTATCGTTGCATGGAACAGCGACGATGACTGGCAGTGGGAATCTTGTACCGCTCGCTCAGCCGGGCACTTTACGTACGTGGTTACGACGTATCCTCAGATCTTCGCAGCATTCAGCAGTTCCTATCCAAACCTCCTGCTTAGTCAATGGGGCTGTTACTCGGAGTTTAGCCATTTCGATTGCTCAAAGGACATCGGATTTTCTTTCGCCGGCGCCGTCTACGGAAGCCGTAACCCCGCCTGCCGGTATCTTCGAAAAGCGGCCGGCCTGACGTGCTTCGGCCGAGGCGCACGGTTGGTTAACCTCCGCCTGCCATACTTTCGAGGAGCCTTTAAATTGCCATGGCTTAGCGGCTTTCCCCTTGACTTCAAGACCATCAACGAGATCTGGAACCGCAGCCGCGTATCGTTCACTCCGATGGCCGGCGGCCCTTCGGGAAAGGTTCTCTCCATCAAGAGCCGGGCCTTCGACATGGGCCTGTCGGGAACTCTGATGCTCTGCGAGAACAGTCCACACCTCGAGGATTACTACGAACCCGGTATGGAGTTTGTGCCCTTCGAGTCGCTTGAGGACTGCGCAGCCAAAGCGCGTTTCTACTTGAAGAACGAATCCGCGCGGAGGCGGATCGCCGAGCGCTATCGCGACCGGACCCTGAGCGAACACCTCTGGGAACATCGCGTCGGCAGGCTCTTCGCCGAGCTTCGCCTCCGCGCAGGGACGCACTGACGGCCCCACGCCTGCTCTGGCGATTGCATGGCGCACTCGGATTGAGAGTATGTCTCAGACGCCCAAGGTTACGATCGGCATCCCCTTCCGGAATCCCGGAAAGTACTTCGCCCTGGCGCTCAAGTCCGTGTTTGCCCAGACGTTTAGTGACTGGGAGCTAATTCTGATGGACGACGGGTCGTTGGACGACGCGCTGACGCTGGCGCGGAGCGTCAACGATCCGCGGGTCCGGGTGTACAGCGACGGCATAAATAAGCGCATGAACGTCCGGTTCAACGAACTCGTGAGTCTGGCCCGGGCGCCGTATTTCTTTCGCATGGACGCCGACGATATCATGCACCCGGAACGCATCGAGCGGCAGTACGAAGTATTGGTACGCAACCGTGGCAACACGGTCGTCGGATCCGGCGCCTACTCACTCGATGCCGGCTCGAACATCGTTGGCGTGCGGCGGACCGGCGGCAAGCGGTCGGGCGTCGGCGTTTGCCAGAGCTTTATCCACCCTTCTGTAGCAGCCGCAACGGAGTGGTTTCGGCAAAACCCGTATTCTGAGTCTATCGCGTACTACCGGTGCCAAGACTCAGAACTCTGGTCTCGCACCGCATCGAATAGCACGTTTATTACCATCTCCGACCCACTCCTTTACTACCGCGAGGCCGGAGTCTTTTCATACGAGAATTATGTCGGGGCACAGATGGGGCACCTTGTCCTACTACAGGCGAGATTCGGCCGCCCTCGACTGAGTTACTTCGTTGCCGTGGTCAAGTGTCTCGCTAAAACCCTGCTCGTGTGCGTAGCCGATGTACTAGGCTGTGAGGACGTTATCGTGGCCCGCCGGTACACACGGCTCACCTCCGGACAACGACGACACGCGGAGGAAGGCTTGGCTAGGGTCCTTTCTTGCCCGCTCCCGATTTGACCATTCGGAAACAGCCCGGATGCGCATGTAGTGAAAGGCATGCGCCCGGGCTTCGGAGGCTAGGGATCTTCTGTGTTTTCCTTATGACGAGCGCGCCCGCCGACGCCAGTGTTATGCCTGGAATTACCGGCCGCGCCGTTCGCGTGCTCCACGTCACGACCGTCGCAAAAACCCTAAACTTCCTCAGGGGGCAGGTTGAGTTTATGGCATACCAGGGATTCCAACTCTACTCGGCTGCTGGGGAGGGGGTTGGACTTCCCGCGCATTGGCCGCTACCGTTTTCGCCCGTCGAAATGCCGCGGCGAATTACGCCGTTTCGGGACCTCATAGCAATCTACCGATTGGCCAGGATCATGAGGCGGGTCCATCCTACTATCGTGCAAGGACACACACCCAAAGCCGGCCTCCTCACGATGATCGCGGCCGCATTGACCCGCGCCCCCGTCAGAATCTTCCAAGTACACGGACTGCCCCACGTGGCGGCGCGAGGCGCCAGGCGAATTCTGTTGGTTCTGGCGACGCGGGTGGCGTGTTTGCTTGCCGATCGGGTGTTCTGCGTCAGTCACTCCATGCGGAGGATATTGGCCGAGGAAAATCTCTGCCCCCCGGACAAAGTCTTTGTTCTTGGAAATGGTTCGTCGGGTGGCATCGATACACGGGCGTTCGACCCCGCGGCGCATCGCGCTGACGGTTTGACGTTTCGGCAAACGCTGGGTATTCCTGGAACTGCCGTGGTGGCCGGCTTCGCGGGGCGCATTGTACGGGATAAGGGAATTGGCGAACTGGCTTTAGCGTGGCGCGACCTTCGGAGCCGGTTCTCCGATCTCCACCTGGTCATCGCCGGCGAGACTGAGGCCCAGGACCCAATTCCCACCGCTGCGCGCGAGGTCCTCGAGAACGACCCGCGAGTCCACCTGATTGGGCTGTGCCATGAGATGGCCCGGTACTACTCCGCATGCGACTTTATCGTCCTCCCCACATACCGCGAGGGTTTTCCGAACGTCGCGCTCGAGGCCGCCGCCATGGGCATCCCTTGCGTAGGAACTCGCGTTCCCGGGTGCACGGACGCGGTTGTTGACGGCGTAACCGGGGTTCTCGTACCTCCGTACGATCCGGTTGGGCTTGCGACTGGTATTGCCGGGTACGTGGCCGATCCCGGCCTTAGCCGGAGACACGGGGCCGCGGCCAGGGAACGCGTGCTGCGCGAATTTCAGCCGGACACCATTTACCTTGATCTGTTTCGCCATTATTGCGATCTTCTCCTTTCCGCGCCGAAAGTTAGCGCCCGCGCACCGATTCTGTAAACCGAGCATGACAACTTTAGTGAAAAGGTCGCTCGACCTTACCGTTGCTGCGCTTGGGTTGATATTGCTAAGCCCTCTGCTGGCCTGCGTGGCCGCCCTTGTCCGCGTCCGCATGGGACCTCCTGTTTTGTTCCGTCAACTGCGGATTGGCTATGCGGGAAGACCGTTCTGGCTCTACAAATTCCGTACGATGTGCGATGCGCGGGACCGCGGTGGAAGGCTTTTTTCCGACGCGGAACGTTTGGGCGGCATGGGTAAGGCCCTCCGGGCCGCCAGCCTGGACGAACTGCCGCAATTGTGGAATGTACTCTGTGGCGAGATGTCGCTGGTGGGTCCACGGCCGTTGCTTCCGGAGTATCTCCCGCGATACAGCCCGCGCCAACTCCGCAGGCATGAAGTCGCGCCTGGCATCACGGGTTGGGCGCAAGTGAATGGCCGCAATGACCTCACTTGGGAGCAGAAGTTCGAGTTGGACGTGTGGTACGTGGATCACTGGAGCCTGTGGCTGGATGTCAGAATTTTGTGGATGACTCTGAGCAAAGTGGTTTGCGGCGAGGGAGTCAGCCAGGAGGGGCATGCAACAATGCCGGAGTTCATGGGAAGCCCAGCCCAGCCGAGGCGGGATAAGTGAGCCGGTATTGCGGGACGCCGGTTTTCCTCAGCCTGGCTGTCGATAGCGCGCCGGAGCGCGGATTGCAAAAATGAAACGGCTTCTAATCGTTGGCGCCGGTGGCTTCGGCAGGGAGGTCCTATGCTGGGCTCGGGACGTGGAGACCACCCAGTCGGAATGGAGAATCGGCGGGTTTTTGGACGCCAACCTCGCCGCTCTCGACGGCTTCGGGGTCCCTCTGGAAATCCTGGGGGATCCTGCAAAATTCGCGCCCGATGAAATGGACCTGTGCATCTGCGCAATCGGCGATCCGACAACCAAACAGCGCGTTACCGCCGACCTCGCAGCCCGCGGCGCCAGGTTTGCGACGTTGATACATCCCTCCGTAATTATGGGAGCGGATTGCCGCCTCGGCACCGGTTGTATCGTGTGTCCGCGGGTTGTGCTGACGACAAATGTGACTTTGGGCAAATTCGTCGTTCTTAATTTCAGCGCCACAGTAGGCCACGATGCCAGAATTGGCGACTGGTGCACCATCAGTTGTCACGCCGATATTACCGGGAAAACGAGGCTGGGTGAGGCGGTCTTCGCAGGCAGCCACGCCTGCGTCTTGCCCGGTCTGACGGTCGGCGACCGCGCAGTGGTTGGAGCCGGCACCGTCGTTACCCAAAATGTGCCTACTGGGAGCACCATGTTCGGCGTTCCCGCCAAGCTGATTTGGGCTGGAACCGCGAAGCAGCACCCGACGCGCTCCTCATGAAACGAATTCTTCTCTCCGTTCCCCACATGGGCGCCAATGAGGAAGCCTATGTTCGCGAGGCCTTTGCGACAAACTGGCTCTCCACCGTCGGCCCGAATTTGGCGGCTTTCGAACGCGCATTCGAGGCTCGCGTGGGGCTTCCAGCGGTGGCGCTGGCCAGCGGAACCGCGGCGCTGCACCTGGCGCTGCGCCTGGCGGGAGCCGGCCCCGGCGATGAAGTGTTCTGTTCCACGCTGACCTTCGCGGCAGCGGCGAACGCGATCGTCTATCAGGGCGGCGTGCCGGTCTTTTTGGATAGCGACCGCGCGACCTGGAACCTGGACCCGGATGTCCTGTCCCGCGCCCTGCGCGAGCGAGCCGCCGCGAACAGGCTGCCCAAGGCGTTGGTAGTGGTCCATATCTATGGCCAAAGCGCCGATATGGATCCCATCCTGCGGACGTGCGCCGAATACGGGGTGGTTGTGGTCGAGGACGCCGCCGAAGCGGTTGGCGCGATGTATAAGGGAAAGCCGGCGGGGACGCTTGGCGCGGCCGGGGTCTACTCTTTCAACGGAAACAAGATCGTCACCACGACTGGCGGAGGCATGCTGGTCTCGCAGAATCAAGCCTGGGTGGACAAGGCGCGCTTCTGGTCCCAGCAGGCCCGCGACGCCGCGCTTTGGTACGAACACTCCGAGCTTGGCTACAACTACCGCATGAGCAATGTGCTGGCCGGGATCGGAAGGGGTCAATTGGAAGTTCTGGACCTTCGCATCCAACAGCGGCGGGCCATCGCGTTCCGCTATCGCGATGCCTTCGCGGACCTTCCCGGCATCTCGCTCATGCCGCAAGCGCGTTACGGCCTGCATACCAATTGGCTGAGCTGCTTCCTGATTGAAGAGCGGGGATTCGGTTGCTCGCGCGACGAACTGATCCGCGCGCTGGATGCCGCAAACGTCGAATCCCGCCCTGTGTGGAAGCCCATGCACCTGCAGCCTTTGTACGCCGACAGCGAGCATCTTGGCGGCGCGGTCGCGGAGGACTTATTCCGGCGGGGGATCTGTCTTCCCAGTTCGAGCAGCCTGACCGATGAGCAGCAGCTACACGTCGTAAACGTCGTGCGAAAAACGGCTGGCCTAAACAAATTGGACGATTTGATCGAATATCCAATTACGGAAACAGACTTGTATGCCCGGACTTGATATCTTATCCAGGTTCCAGCGCTTTGGGTACCATTTGAAGCGGTTTCGGCGGTGGCCCGTGCGCGTGGTCCAATTGGCTATTTTCCTGTTTGCGGGAATTTCGGCTTTCCTGCTTCGGTTCGACTTCACCATCCCGAAGGAGTACCATGCGCACCTATGGGCAGGTCTCTGCATATGGGCGATCGCCAAGATTCTCGTTTTCCAGTTGCTCCGTCTGGATCGCGGGTGGTGGCGCTACGTTTCCGTCCCGGATCTGCTTCGGGTCGCCTGCGCTAATCTTGCCGGATCCGCGCTCGGCGCCGCTGGCATCCTGCTGTTTGCGCCGCCGGGCTTCCCGCGTTCCATTTATTTCGTGGATTTTCTGGTCTGCTCGATCACCACCGCGGGAGTTCGCCTGGGCGTGAGGATCGTCTCGGAGTTCTCTCGGATCGTGCCCCGAAGCGAAGAAAAGCGCGCTCTCATCTACGGAGCGGGCGATGCGGGGACATCCTTGTTGCGCGAAATCCGGCAGAATCCCGCGCTGGCCTACGAGGTAGCCGGTTTCATCGACGACGATCCGGTAAAGGTCGGAGCCACGATTTATCGGGCCAAGGTCCTTGGAACGGGCGAAGCCCTGCCGTCGCTGGTGAAAGTCTACGGCATTGACATGGTGCTCATTGCCCTGCCCTCCGCCACCGGCCGGGAAATGACCGCAATCCTCAAGCACTGCCTGGAGTCCGACGCCGCTTACAAAACCGTCCCCAGTTTTTCGGAAATCCTCGAATCCGGCAGCCTCGCCTTGGGTATCCGCGATGTCAACGTAGAGGACCTGCTAGGCCGCAATCCCGTTCATCTCGATGAATCGGAGATCCGCGAGAAGATCGAGAACAAAGTAGTGGCCGTCACGGGCGCGGCCGGGTCCATCGGTTCTGAGCTATGCCGCCAGATCGCCCGTTTCCACCCGGCGGCCATCGTGGCTTACGACTGCGCGGAAACCGCGCTATTCTATATCGACCGCGAGATGAGCGAGAGCTTTCCCGGCCTCGAGTTCCTTCCAGAGATCGGCGATATTCGCAACTTGCAGCGCTTGAACGAGGTTTTCGCAAAATACCGTCCTTCGATCCTCTACCACGCCGCGGCCTACAAGCATGTTCCGATGATGGAGGCCCACGTGTTCGAGGCTGTCGAGAACAACGTAATCGGGACCTGGAATGTCGCCATCGCCGCCGCCGACAACGGGATCGCCGACTTCGTGATGATTTCCTCGGACAAGGCGGTCCGGCCGACCAGCGTCATGGGCGTTACCAAGCGCGTCGCCGAGTTGTTGATCCACGCCCTTCAAAACGGCCGCACGAAATATGTCTCCGTCCGTTTCGGCAACGTGCTCGGCAGCAACGGAAGCGTGATTCCGCTTTTCAAACAACAGATCGCGGCGCGCAAGCCCGTTACCGTCACGCATCCGGAGATGCGCCGGTATTTCATGACCATCCCGGAAGCCGCTCAACTGGTTATCCAGGCCTCCACGATGGGAAATGGCGGCGAAATCTTCGTTTTGGACATGGGCCAACCGGTCCGGATTTTAGATTTAGCCAATAATCTTATCCTGCTCTCGGGCCTGCGGCCCGGCGAGGATGTCAAGATTGTCTTCACCGGCATCCGCCCCGGCGAGAAACTCTACGAGGAACTCGCCCACCTGGACGAAGAAATGCAGCCCACCTTCCACCAAAAGATCAAAATCTTTGCCCACCACGCTCGTCCGGCGCACAACGCACTGGAGCGGATCGAGAAGCTTCGGAGCCTTTGCGCGGAGCGGAAGACTTCAGATATAGTACTGGAGTTAAAGAATTTAGTTATCGATTACAATCCCAGCACCCACCTCCTGCGGCAGATGATGAATCTGCCCGGCGAACAATTGGCGAAAGACCGGGCCGCGATCATTGCAAGTTGAGTGACGAAGACTGTCCGCCACCGAGGCGATCTGCTGGCGTTTTCGTTTGTTTTACCGTTGTAATGCGATCAGTCTTGCATTGCCACGCCTAGGGAATACTAGTACTATATAGTGGGTAAAGGCTTAAAAAACCTATATATATCCTTCCATACGGGAGCGTATAATCATGAAAGGTGAGAGCCGAATGAACAGCCAAGAATCGGATGCGCGGAGTGAGCGTCAAGAGCAAGGGCGTCCGGTTGCGCGCCGGCCGTACGTCAAGCCTGAGTTTTCTTGCGAACAGGTTTTTGAGAGTACGGCGCTGACATGCACTACCAAATTGCCGAGAGCTAATTCTTAGCGGACGCTAACGGCTCGGAGTGAAGATTCAGGATTCATGAGGTCGAGATGAAAAACGTCGTAGCTATGTTGATTTTAGAGCTCGCGTGCTTGAGTTTCGCTCATGCGAGCCCAATCACAACGGTTTTCGACAATTTGGGAGGGGCCAACACTTACGACGGCGCAATCGTGTACGCACCTTACTACTATGCCGTGTATGCCAGTTTCACGACTCTCGACCCCGAGTTTGTGCTGGACGACGTAAAGGCGGATCTGCTGCTGGTTGGCTCCCCTACCGGTATGCTGGACATCGCACTCTATTCGGATTCGGCGAACGCCCCGGGCTCTTTGCTAGAGTCGATTGGAACGATTGACGATTCCTCCCTCACGGCGACACCGGCCATCTACGATTTCCCTGTGTCCCCTATTACTCTTGCTCCCGGCGAGTATTGGTTTGGGATCACCTCCGCCGGGTCCCCTACCGACAACTCGGATGCCGCGTGGGTTATGACTAACGACCTGAGCGGCGGGGTTGGGAGTCAGTATTACTATGAGAGCTGGGATCATACGCTTTCAAATTCCAAGATTGGCCTCGCCTTGAAGATGGATGTCAGTGGCTACGATGCGCCGGAGCCATCGACCATTCTGTTCGGCGCAATCGGCCTGGCGATGTTGGCTGCCTATCGGCGCCGGGTTGCTTCTTAGCCGCCATACTTCGTTTCGGGTTCTCTTTTCCAAACGCGCCACTCGGGCGTACCTGCATTTTTTACTGCCCTCAATCCCGTTCGACTGCTAGCGTCAACCCCTGGGGCGCGCCATGCACTTGTGCTTCTCTGCGATAATGGCTTAGCATCACGTAACATGGACTGATTTCAGATGCGTGGCGCGCTTGAAAAAATGGCAGCAGGGGATTCCGCCATCGGGCAAGCAATCCGGTGTGAAATTGCGGCGGAGGCCTTGCACGCCTCCGGCAAACTTCGCTTGCGTGTTTTCGGAGGCAGCATGCTTCCATCGATTTGGCCGGGCGACGTTCTGCTGATCCGGCGCGCGGATCCCGCCAATATGGAGCTTGGCGATCTCGTACTATACGCCAGAGAGAAAAGCTTTGTGGTCCACCGGATCGTCAGGAAATACGGAGATCGACTAGTCACTCGCGGCGATGCTCTTTGCGTGGACGACGAACCGGTCCCGTTTAGCGTGGTGCTTGGCAAGGTTGCTATGATCGAACGCCGCGGCGCACAACTCATTCCGAAAAACAAATTGCAGGGCCCCGCGGAATTCTTGTCCTTACTGGTGCGGCATTTTGACATGCTCAAGGGTCTCGCCTTGCGTTTGAATTCGCTCCGCCTGAAGTTGGACCGCGCGGGGATCAGCCGGGAGACAGGAGCGGCATGATTCCAGGAAGGACTGTCGAGATCGGAGGACTTCCCGTGCTGCTGCGCATGGAAGATCGCGCACTCCAGGAGGCCGTTGAGAAGTGGTATGCCGGCTATCTTACGACTACGCCGTCCGCCGAGCCTTTCGATCTGACCGTGACGGTAGGTCTAACCGGAGGTGGCGCCGCCGACCATCAGGCGCACGTCGAATGGCGGGATGGGCGATGGCTATTCGAACGTTTCGATTTTCAGGCCGAGTGGTTTCCCGACTCCGGCCGCGGGTGGGTAAGGCAGGAGGGGGCTGTACATCAACCCATCGATTCAGTCCTGCGCATCCTCCACTCGATCCTGGTGGCGTCCCAGGGCGGCTGCCTGATGCACGCCGCCAGCGCCGTGCGCAACGGGCGCGCTTTTGCGTTCACCGGGGTATCCGGCGCCGGCAAGACCACGCTCTCGCGCCTGGCGCCACCCGATGTCGCTCTCCTCACGGACGAGATCTCTTACATCCGCTCCATGGACGGAATTTACAGGGCGTTCGGCACGCCTTTCGCCGGCGATCTAGGCATAGCTGGAGATAACATCTCGGCACCTCTCAAGGCCCTGTATCTGCTTGCCAAAGGTCCCGAGAACAGGATCGAACCCCTCTCTCCCAAGCAGGCCGTTAACGTTGTGATGCGGAACATTTTATTTTTTGCCAAAGATCCGAAGCTGGTCGAGGCTCTGTTCGAGACTGCCTGCCGAATGGCGGCTTGCATACCGGTTTACCGGCTGATTTTTACACCTACCCCCGCTGTCTGGGAGACGATCGGTTTAGCATGTTGTACATAGCAAGAAGCCGCTCGATCGCGGCGCGGGCCCTCGACGGGGAGATGGTCATCATGTCCACGTCGGACTCGATGCTATTCACCCTGAATGAGGTTGCCACTGAGATCTGGCTGGCGGCCGATGGACGCACCCCCCTCTCACAGATCGTTCAAGACAAAGTGTGCGCGAGATTTGAAGTCGAGCCGGAGGCCGCTTACGCGGACGCCGAGGATCTCTGCCGCAGGCTGGCGGAGCACGGCATTTTGGCGATCTCCGATCGACCCATTGATTCGCCGCGGTAGACGCCGATGACCGATGTAGCCTCCCTCACAGCAGCCGGGGCGCGGACCTCTTTGCTGAACCGGATCGGCGCAAAGGCAGAGGCCCGCGGGATTCCAATCTCCGTCCATCTGGATCTCACCTGGGCATGCAACGAGGGATGCGTCCATTGCTATCTCGACCATACCGCAGGCGGCGACATGAACACCGTGGAGATTAAGGGCGCGCTTGACCAGTTGGCCGCGGCCGGAACGATGTTCCTTACGCTGAGTGGCGGGGAGATCATGCTGCGGAAAGACATCTTCGAGATTGTGGCCTACGCGCGGTCGCAGCTTTTCGATGTCAGGCTGAAGACCAACGGCATCCTGATTGGCGAGGGCGAGGCGGACCGTTTCGCTGAACTCGGGGTCCGCGCCGTCAACATCAGCATTTATTCCCACTTGCCCGAGGTTCACGATGCCATCACGCGGGTACCCGGATCTTTCCACCGTTCCATTGAGGCGGTGAAGCGGCTGAAGAGCCGTGGCCGGGCGGTGGAGATTCGCGTTTCCGTCATGAGGGGCGGGGCCGACTACGGACGCCTACGCGCGCTAGCGGAAGAATTAGGGGCCGGCATCCTTTACGATGCCACCATCGTGCCCATGATAGACGGCGACCGGACGCCTGTCCTGCTCAATATATCCCCCGCGGAACGCGCGGCATTTTACTCGGACCCCGCAGTGCTGACCGGTTTAGAAGACGTCTGCGCATCGCTCGCGCCGGCCGACGAAGAGCTGCTGAACGCGCATTCTTGCGGAGCGGGGCATAACGGGTGCTACATCTCGCCGCAGGGAGACGTCATGCCATGCGTGCAGTTCCCGCTGGTTTGCGGCAGCCTGCGCCGCAGCCGTTTCCTGGAAATCTGGAGGTCGCCCCAATTCGCCGAAGTCCGCGGCATTCGGAACCGCGACCTTGATGTGTGCGGTTCCTGCTCGAGCCTCTCTTCCTGCGACCGATGCCCCGGCTTGGCCTTCCAGGACGGCAATATGCGCGGAGCGTCCCGCCAGACTTGCGAGAACACGTATTCCCGGACGAAGGCCCCCACGCCTTTGTATCCCGTTGCGACGCCCGACGGCGCATGATGTGATTCCACTGCTTATTGAGTGCGCCCGCGCTCACCCCGATCCCGGCGAGCTCCGCCGCCTCTCCGGTGTTTGTTCGGATTGGGACGGCCTTGTCCAGTCCGCCTCGGAGGAGAGGCTCGCTCCCATGGTGTTCTGGGCGTTGAGCCGAGCCTGCCCGGACGCGGTTCCACGCGAGGCGCTGACGGCGCTTCAGAACCGGTTCCGGGAGGGCATGCAACGAAGTCTTCTCTATACGAAGGAACTTTTCCGGCTCCTGGATCTGTTCGGCCTGGCGGGCATCGAGGTTCTTCCATTCAAGGGTCCCGCGCTAGCCTGGTCGCTATACGAGACGCCTGGGCTGCGCTTTATGTCCGACCTGGACCTGCTCGTGTCGCGACGCGACGTGAGCCGCGCCCTTGATCTTCTGCTGGCAAACGGTTATCTGCAATTTGACCCAAGCCTCGGTTTGCGATTCTTCTCGGACGTCGGCACGTTAGGTCCCAGGAGCGTCGATGGAAGATTCTCAGTCGGTCTCCACTGGCAACTCTCAGCCGCCCACTTCGATCCGCTGGATGCCGCGGAAATTCGCGCCCGGCTCGTGTCCATCGATGTTGCCGGGCGTCAGATGCCGGCGTTCTGCCCGGAAGATCTACTCGCCTACCTGTGTGTGCATGGCGCAAAACATGGTTGGGACCCGCTGGCCAAGTTCTGCGATCTGGACCGGCTCATTAATGCCGGCCGGTTGGATTGGGACACGATTCTGTCGCGCGCCGCGCAGCAACGCATGTCGCGAATCGTCTTTATGGGTCTCTGTCTCGCGCAAGACTTGCTGGGATCGAACCTGCCGCCGGAGGTATCGAGCCGAATCCACGCCGATGCCCGCGCCGTGGCGCTCGCCGCATCGGTCCGCGAGCGGTTTCAGGATGGGCGTGCATGGAGTTTGCCAGACCTGATGATTTTCAGATTCCGGCTGCTGGAAGGCGCCTGGAGGAAAGTCCGTTTCTTCTGGTATCTTCTCCAGCCCACCCCGGCCGACTGGGAATCACTCCACATTCCCGAATCCATGTTCCCTGTTTACTATCTCACCAAGCCGGTTCGCCTGGTCTGGAAGTGGTGCGTGCACCCGATTTTCGATCCGAACCGCCACGACGGATCTTTGTGATTTCGACGCTCAGAGGCGGTCCTCGGAGGTTCGGTCCCGTACCGCTTCCCGCGCAGCCAGCATACCGATAACCAAAATCGGCCACGACCCCAGCGCGGGTCTTGAAAAAGGGTAATCCACGGCGGCATGCAGAAAAACGGCGATGGCGCCCAGGCCCCAGACCGAACGGCACGCCGGCGGAACACACCAGCAAAAGAGCGTGGCCATCGCAATGCCAAACGGTATCCCGCCTTCCGCGGTCCACTGGAGCCAGTCGCTGTGCGCTTGGTTGGCGAAGGTCCCAGGGTCGAGGATGGCGTAACGGGGATACGCCGTGGGCCATGCGCCCAACCCGACGCCCGCCCAGGGGTGCGCCGCAATCATGTGCAACGAAGAAACCGCAAATTCGCGGCGGATGGCCACCGGATCGGGCGCCAGGAAACGGTCCCAGACGTGTTCCCATCCCACCACGGCGCTAAACGCAGCGAACAGGACGGCCATCCGAAGAAGGGCCGCGCCTACCGCACGGCCGCCGGCAAGCCCGCGCACGCACAGGAGCACAGGCGTCACCACGACTTCGGCGGTCGCCAGCACAGCCCCCGCACGTGAGGCCGATGCGATCACCGAAGCGTACATCGCCGCCGCCATCCCGGCATAGAGCAGGCCGCCGCGCTCCCGCCGCACGGCCTCGTAAAGCGCGAAGGGCAGCACCACTTCGATGAACACGGCATAATGACCGTGATTCAGAATAGGCCCCATCACGCCGGTGTATGGCGTGGAGAAGACCCAGAATATCTTGGCGGATGTGAAAGTCTGGACTGTGGCTAGAACTGCGACCGCGAAACCGAACCAAAGCATTGCGGAGCGCAACCAGCTAGCCATGCGACGGTCGCGGCACAGACTGAAGCTAACCAAAAAGACCGCCAGGAAAGTAGCCCATCTCACGATCGCGGATTGCGTATCGAAGCCGTAGATGGTATTACCTGTAGCCCATTGCAGCAGCCCCCAGGCAACCGCCGCCAGCAGCGGGAACAGAGGATAAGGAAGGCGCGGAACAGAACGGCGGGATCGCCAAAGCGCAACTCCGGCGAGCGCAAAAACCCCCACTTGAAAAACGGTGACTGGCCAGTAGGCCGGAACCCAAAGAGTCAGGATTGCGAAGAAAAAAAGCGCCGCCAACGCGACGTGCATGATTCAGTATAAGGTTGGCCCGGCGGTTTTCCCCGAGTTATGGAGTCGAGGTCGAAAATGGCCCGGCCCCGGAAGCCGCCAAGCCACCGAGCGTGCCGCCTACAAGTACGACGCCGATGCCGGCGATCAGCCACCCGTTGCCTCCGCCCGCAGTGGGGGCCGCTCCGCTCCCTGAGACGCCCACTAAACCGGCGGCCTTCCGGCTTTCGGAAGTCAGCTCAATCTTGGTGACCTGAATTACCTGAGAAGCTCCACCGGTCGCCGTCGCGCCGAAAATTACCGAACCGACGACCAGAACGCCCTTCCCCTTGAATTTCACCAGGTCTAGTCCCCGCAATTCCACTCTGGTTTTGCTGGTGGCATCGGTCAGGAAATATTTGCTGTCCGTAAATTCCAAAACGCCCATCATCTGTATTGCCGTGGCGGCGCCCGCCTGAGGGGTGAATGCAAGCCCCATGCCGGGACTCAGCCTGGCCAACAGAACGCCAGTCGCGGTCCGCACTTGGGCGGAGCCGCTGCTCGCGAAAACCTTAATGTTCTTCGGGCCACCCATCGCGACCAGCACTACGCCATCCGTCCCGGCCGACGCAATTTGCAGCGTTGCCGCTTCGATGGTGTGCGCCTCGCCGTTCCGCATCAATTCGGAGCCACTCTCCAGCACGGTGCGATCCCGATATACCCGTACACTCGAATTCGGCAACAGTGTAATCTGGGATCCACCGAGACCGACTGTGGAACGCGCCGCAGTCGTCTCGATAAGGCTGCCTTCGAATACAGTGCTATTCCCGCGGATTGTAGAACCGTCGACCCGGAAGTCTCCGACCGATTTGACGATTCCAACGGAAGGCGCGGATCCTGTGAGTGTGACGACGCAACCCATGAGGATCAGGCAGATGAACAGTTTCACTATACCTCCGCTCCTAATTAATACGGATACGTCTTATTATATCCTAAGACCGTGGTTAGCGTTAAACCTTTTTATCTGTGCAAGTTATGTCATACGCTCGTGTTACAAATGGTCGCACGCCGGCCCAATAACGTGGTCCGCGGACCAGTAGGATGGCTTTGAAATACTCCATGGGCGTCGATCGATCTCGAAGCTTCGTTCCGCACTCGCTTTCAGCCGACATGGTACGCTCCGTTGTCCTCGCGATCGCTCTGGCGGGTCTGGCGGCCGCCTCGGCTTGGTCCATCCTGATCGGATGCGCCGATTATTCGGCGCGGCTGCTAACCGTCGCCGGAACCGAAAAGGCGCTGGCGCTTACGCCTTGGCAGGCGGCCTATTACGTTCAACTCGCGGCGCTGATATCGGACGACGATCCCAAGAGGGCCTCCGAAGCGCTGCGGCGCGCCGTCGCCCTGAACCCTTCCGACTCAGTCTCCTGGATCGAACTCGGTCTTAGAGTCGAGGGCGACGGCCATGGCGCGGCCGCGGAGCCATACTTTCTGCGGGCGGCCGAGGTGGACAAGGAGTATCTGCCCAAATGGACCCTTGCAAATTACTACTTCAGGCGCGATGAAGAATCCAAGTTTTGGTTCTGGGCAAAGGCCGCCGCGCAGATGCTTTACGGCGACCCGCAGCCGCTATTCCGTTTGTCCGGCAAGGTTGTGGAGGATGGGAATCTGATCGACCGTCTGGAAATCCGCCGTCCGGACATCCAAGCGGCGTATCTGACGTATTTGCTCTCCCAAAGCCGCGTGGATCTGATCGGTCCCGCCACCGGCCGGCTACTCGATCAAGGCCGCGAATCGGATGTCCCTCTGCTGTTGACGGCTTGCGACCGCCTGATTGAAGCGAAACTCGTGAACGAAGCTTTGGCGGTATGGAACCGGCTTGCCAAAGCACGGATGATTCCCTATGCGCGCCTGGATCCCGACGCGGAAAAACTTTTGTCCGATGACAACTTCCTGCCGGACCCCACGGTGAAGGGCTTCGCCTGGCAAGTGCCCGCGGCAGATGGGATCAGCGCCTCGCGCGAGGAGAACCCCTCTGGCCTGCGCCTCATGTTCTCCGGCGGGCAGCCCGAGAATTGCGAACCCCTTTTTCGGGTTTTACCAGTTCGGGAAAAGACCGCATACGAGTTCACCGCCTTGTATCGTACCGCTGGGATTCAACCGGATGCCGGCCTCGGCTGGCGCGTGACGGATATCGAGGGCGGCAATATTATGGGGGTGCCTGAAAGCCTGGCTTCTGAGGACGGCGCACAAACTAAAATTCGTTTCGTCACGCCATCCGGCTGCCACGTGGTGCGAATCGCTCTTGCATACCGGAGGGCCTTGGGGACAACCCGCATCGAAGGCTCAATCGTCTTACGAGGCGCTGGGCTGCAGCGCACCGCTCAATTTCCCGAAAAACTGCCGGGACGCGTAATGTAATAGAGAAAGCTAAGGAAAATCAAAGCGCTAAAACCATAGAGCAGGAGGGCGCGCTTTTTCCGCTTCCAGCGGATGCGGACGCGGGTCGTTCGAATCTCCCGTTCGGTCTCAGAATGCTTTCCTGAGCTTTCGGGGGGCATCTCGTAGCGGAACTGCGAAAACCGATGGCCGCACTCCCGGCAGCGGTACGGATAATAGCCGAGCCAACTAGCCACCCGCTCCACGACGCCCTTACGATGAGAGCGGTGCGCGTGATCGATCTTGCACTTCGGACAAAGCATTTAATACAGACTTTCAGGCCTCCATTCTAGTTCAAATCGGATCACTGCGTGGCGTGCGTTACAAGGCTCGCATTTGGGCGGTTTGCCCAAAATCGCATCCGAAGAGACTTTTGGCAGGCGTTGTTAGGGTTTAGCAGGCTGCTGAAATAGGCATAGGAACCGGCCGATTGGGGGCATTTTGCCCAAAAGTCGAAGGTCCCAGCCATTTAGAATCAGCGCGTTACGCTCAGATCTGGGCAATTTTGCCCAAATCGTATCTGAATAGAGCGTTTTTAAAACAGCCTGTTAGGGCGCCGCGGGAGTGCCTGTTATTCTCCTCCGACCATCCCTGCCCTCCCCGCGTTCGCTTCGCGGTATAGCTTTGTTATACGGTGTATGGAATTTATACGGGATGGTTATCTTATACCGTAACGACTTCTGGTACGGTATGCACGTGCCTGGCCCTTACTTTCTGGTACGGCGGACAACCGTGCACTAGACGCTAGACGTTCAAGCTTTCTTCAATACCGTATATAAAGCTTATACCGTGTTGGATAGCGCTACCGTGTTACTTTCAAGTACGGTGTGAAATCGGAAAGGCGCCGCCGGAAGCATCCGCCAACAGCTCTACCCCTCGCGTTCTTCTGACCCACAGTAATCCGGCCGATTGACGTCTCGCCCAGATGGCGGCGGTCGAATAGACCCGGTATTGTTTGCCTTCCCTGTTGGCGGAATCCTCGGCGGCGACCACTTCAATGGCGAGTTTCTTCTCCAGGCTGCGCAAGTTCGCCTTTACGGTCACCCAACTCAGCCTGACCAGGCTGGCTAGCCGGTCATAGCCGATCCGAACGGTCCGGTTGGCCTCAGGATCGTCCCCTTCAGGCGCGCCGACTTTCCACAGTGTTCGATAAACCTCTTGCTCGGCCAGCGAATGCCCGTCTTCAACACCGAGGGCCCTTTTCACTCTCCATCGCCGGCCGTCCTGAAACGATGGGACTGGTACGGTATAAGTTTTCTCTACGGTAACGGACTGATATACGGTGCTGGTTTTACGTTGTTGTACGGAGGTTGTTTCTTGTACCGTACCGGGATCTATCACCGTATCGGACGCAATGACATCCGGCGGCACCGGCGCATCGGCGAGCTTCGTAGTGACCGGCTCAGACTCGGCAGCGTCGAGGAACGATACAAAGCCGGACATGCCGGCATTGCCCATGATTTCCTCGTAGCTGATGGGTTCAAGTTCTGGCCGGGCTGGCGGCTTCTTGGCTTTCGTCCTGGTCCTTGCCTGGTTGTCCATTGAGCAGATTCGATAATTCCTCGAACGCCACGTTGTAGTCCTCAAGGGCCTTGGAGCGGGGTTCGAAGTCGGATAGAAATCTCTTTGCCCTGTTGCATTTTGTTACGGTCGTGTCGGTGCGGATTCCGTGCAGCATGGGAATTTTGGTCCGCGCCGAGAGGTCCTTCAACGATTCCATGACGACCTCGGTGATTTGCAGCCGCCGGTCGACCATTACGGGCAGCAGCGCCACGGGTTGAATGTCGATCCCGATCAGGGAACTCAACATCCTGGCCGTCTCAATACTGGCGGCGGCGCCTTGCAGGCTCAGTGGATCCATACTGACGGGAATCAGCAGGGATTTTCCATACACCATGGCGCAGGTCTGCAACAAGTTGATTGAAGGCGCCACGTCAATGAGCACGGCGTCGTAACCCTTCTCGACCTGGGTGAATAAGTTGTTGAAAACAAATTCCCGCGCCACTTGGCCCATCAAATGTCCCTCGGTCTTCACGGTTTCGCGGTTCCCGCATAAAACGTCCACACCTGGGCAGGCCTCTACAATGCAATCCTTGAACAGGTGGTTGTAAACGACAAAGTCGTGCAAGTACTTTGCCGGCTTCAGCCCCAGAACTGTTCCTATCGATCCCTGGGGGTCGGTATCGATGACCAGAACCCGCTGGCCGCGGTCTGCCAGATAGCGCGAATAGTTCGCCACCGTGGTAGTTTTGGCAACACCGCCGCGCTGGTTTGAGATCACTAATCGAGTCACCTGGCGCCATCCCTCTCTTGCAACAATCGCCGCACGACCTCAATATCCTCCAGAGTCCACTGGCGGTACCCGTTGGAAGGGTTTCGTTGGGGCTCCGGAATGAACTCCTTCTGAAGCCAGTTCTTAAGGGTCCTTTTCGTCACTTTGAGAATGTCGGCTACTTCGGCGGTGCGTAAGTAGGGCATCGACGCAAGATTTCTCTTCAACATGTAAAAAACGATGATACGATGCTTCTTTGGTTCTGGTCAAGGCAAAACAGGCAAACTGGGGAAAGTGTGGCGGGATTAGGTTAAGCTGTAGATTATATACGGTATTTATTAAAGATACCGTATATATACCTTATACCGTTAAAACTCCGTACTTTAACGTAAGGAGCTACTCGGAGGCGTCGCGCAGCGCATAGGCCGCGACGCAATCGTTCGTCGGGAACAAAAGGCACTCTATTCCCGGATGGCACTGATCCGGATATCGCAGGCTCATGCCGCGCGCTCGTACCTCAACGTAAAATATGCCGTACCCCAAAGGAATATCCCCGTACTGGAACGTAAACCATTCCGTACTCCGACGTAAGACGTTCCGTACTTCAACGTAACGAAATGCCACATAAGGCTTTCTATTTCAATATCATACGAGATGTCATAGGTTTTATGTGTTTATGTTTATAGTATTTACATACAACATTCACAATCGTTCTTGTCTTGCTGCGTGCCCTATGACACGATGCCTAAAGAACTAAACCTCATGCGCCAGTCACGTTCCCGTCAGGAGCAACTCCTCCTTCCCAATCCTTCAGCTGCACCCCGAACGATTGTGCGAGTGGAGAAAAATCTAAACACGTTTGGCTTTTTCACGCCGTCCAGTAAGCGCTTGCGTACTTTGTCAAAGACCGTGACGCTTCAAGTTCGCACCGACGAGGGGCAGCGTGTGCAGGCTAAAGCTACGATTTATCCGGCCGCGGAACTCGGCCTGCCCACAACAGCCGATCAGGATAAGTACTTTGCTTTTCAGAAGATCATTGAACAGATCCGGAAACGGGATGGACTGGTAGTCAACCCGGTGCGTTTCTCTTCCGCGGCTATGATTGAGACGCTCAGAATGACCGACGGGGGCCGCAACTACCGCGAAATCTGGGAGTGGCTGAGGCGAATGACGCTTACCGGCGTCGAATCGGAAGGCGTTGTATACTTCGCTGGGCGAAAAAAGTACGCCAGGGATGTATTTCATGTTTTCCAAAGGTCGGTTGCAATGGGCGAGGTTCTCGAGGACGGCGCGATCGCCGAGGAAAACTACGTTTGGCTGAGCGAATGGCAACTCGAGAATGTCAACAACCGGCACACGCTGCCGATCGACTACGACGTCTATCGAACACTCCAGTTGCACATTGCCAAGGCCCTGGTACCACTGCTGCAGATCTGGTTCTACGCGAGCCGGCGCGAACAATGCGCCGAAAGGAAGTACTCAGACCTGTGCTTATTACTGGGTCTTCAGTGCTTTAAGGCCTTATCGCGCATTAAACAACAATTTGGACCCAGTCTCGACCATCTCAAAGAAAAGGGGTTCCTTTGGAGCTGGGATCTGACTAAAACCACGGACGAATCGGATTACAAACTCTGTTTGTGGGCCGGCAGCGCATTTGTGAGCGCAGCGGATATCCGCGCGGCGGAAAATCCGGAGAGGACGGTTTTGCTCAGCGCCAGGCAAGGCGAGATTTTGAGGGCGCTTGTGGACCGGGGCGTTCGCGAGGACCGGGCCAGGCAACTTCTGATCGACTTACCGGAAGAACAACCGGCTCTGGATCAGGTCGAATGGGGCGATGTGGAGGTGAAACGGAAGGAACGCACCCGGGAACCGATCCAGAATCCACCGGGGTTTTACGTATACCTGCTGACCTGCAATTATCCAGTGCCGGCGAGCTTTGAGACCACGCGTAAACGCATGCTGCGCGAACAGGCTCAGCAGCGCGACGTGGAAGCTCGGGCCCGCGAAGCGCAGCAAGAACTAGAGACCTACGAGCAGCGGGAACGCTATGATGCGTTTCTGGTAGCTGAAACCGATACCCACATGAAGAACGGAATGGCGCAACCTGCCATTGACCAGCGGGTTCGGGATCACATGGCGCGGATTCAGGAAGGCGCCCCACAATACCGCTGGCCGGAGACGACGCTTCGCGGATTCGCCTTGCGAAAACTACGCGAGGAAGTTGCCACGGAGCTCGATCTTCCCAGTTTTGAAGAGTTCACGCGGCGGAAAGCGGAGACCCTGTTCTGAACGCGCCGGATCCGGGCCGCCTGGCTCGCGCAACGATGGGCTTAAGTATCCGCATATGATATCCACCGCAGTTTCTCTCGCCGCGCGGCGGGCCTACGCTGAGCGCATCGGGAACGAAGCCGGACAACCGCCTTGGTGGGACATTGTGGTTCTCACGGCGAGTTCTCAACAACAAGCCGATTGGTATGAAGATGAGATCGGCCGCCGCCGGAGCCAGGGGAAGATTCCTCGGGCGCTCTATCTAGTGGCGCCAGATCCTTCCGGTCGGCGCATTGGAAGCGGCGGCGCCACGTTGAACGCCTTATGTGCGCTGGCACCTCGGTTGTCGCGCGGATGGCGGGAATCCCGCGTCCTGATTGTGCATTCCGGGGGAGACGCCCGGCGCCTTCCGCAATACTCGATTTCCGGAAAATTGTTCGGCCCGCTGCCAGTGAAAACGCCGTGGGGCGATGTCAGCACCGTTTTCGACGAATTTCTGGCGCTTTCCTGCGGCTGGGTTGACCGGCTGCCATCGGGGCTGGTGGTGGCATCCGGCGACGTGGTGCTTACCTTCGATGCGGGATCGCTGAACTGGTCGCGACCCGGTGCCACCGGCGTGGCGCTCCGGCAGCCTGTCGAGGTCGGCACGCAGCACGGGGTCTATATTGCCGACCCTGGCGGGCGGGTGTACGCCTTTCTGCAAAAGCCGACGGCGGCTGAGATTGCCGCAGCCGGAGGCATGCTGGCGGGCGGGACGGTAGCCCTGGACAGCGGGTTGATCCGCTTCGATCCGGATATTGCGGCGCGTCTGGCCAAGTTGGGGGCCGACACGGGCGCCGATGTCCCGTTCATGGACCTGTACCGGCATTTCACCCTGGCCTTGAGCGGGCAGTGGAAGCTGAGCGAAGACGAGCATTGGGCGATCCGCGAGTTGCACGCGATCCTGGCCGGCCAGCCTTTTTGGTGCTCGGTTCTGGACGGCGATTTCACCCACGTTGGCGCCACCCAGGCGTTTCACAAGCTACTAACCGGCGACACGGGTTTTAGCCGCCTCTACGAAGCGCGCCAGCGGATCGAAATCGCCCGGCCTGAAGGGGTCCGCTCCGCGGGCATCATCGTCGATAGCGTGCTGGCACCGGGCAGCGAGCTGGGAGTCAACGCGGTTGCCATTGAATGCGACCTCAAAGCGCCCGTCACCATCGGGCGCGGCGCTATCCTGCATGGAGCCTGGGGTTTGACTGGCGCGGTCGAAGTACCGGATGCCACGGTTGTTCACCAGATCCCCGTGGCGGCGCCCGGACAGCCCCCCGGCGTGGTGGTTCGGGTTTATAGCGTAGAGGACGATCCCAAGTCCGCGGACTGGTTCGGCCGCCCGCTGACAGAGCACCTCACCCGGCTGGGGCTGGACGCAGAAGCCGTCTGGCCGGGCGTCCCCGACGCGGAACGCATTCTCTGGAACGCCGAACTGTTCCCAGTTGGGCCGGTGGCGGATGCGTGGCGCGCGGCTCGCTGGCTAATCGGGTCAGCCGGTGGGTATTCGGCCGAGGAGTGGCTGCGAACGCCCCGTCTCTCCTTGTCCGGCAGCGCGCAGTGGGCCGACCGGCGGTGCGCGTCCGAACTGCACCTGCGGCGCATGCACGCGGCGTGGGAGCGGACGGCGGTGTCGCTGGCGCGCAGCGGCGCGGATATTGGGCCGTTGCTGTCCAACGCGCCAGGAATTCTGCCGCTAGCCGATGCCGGCCGCGAAGTGGAGGCCGAAGCCGCGCGGATGACGGAGGCCTCGGCAACCGCGGCGGCCAGCCACTATTACCGGGCATCGCTGTTTTTTGCCAAGGCCGGCTTACTGGAGGAAGCCGACCGTCTGCAAACGGTCGCTTTCGAGCGCGTGCGGGACGCGGTACACGCCGGCGCGGCGGATGGCAGCGCTTGGGGTCCGCTTGCAGAATGGGCCTGCGATGAGGTGTCCGTCGAAGCGCCGCCGCGCGTCGATCTGGGCGGTGGCTGGTCCGACACGCCGCCCTTCTGCCTGGATTGGGGCGGAACGGTACTTAATATCGCGATCGAACTGAACGGAGCGTGCCCCATTCGGACGTCGATGCGGCGCATCGCCGAGCCGGAAATCCGCTGCTCGGTGCGTGAATCCGGCGAAACCGCGGTATACTCGACGGCCGAACAGGTGCTGGCGCCGGCCGATCCCGGGTCGCCATTTACAATCGCACGCATGGCGCTGGTTTTGGCGGGCATCGTTAAACCTGGCCATGAATTGCGGCGCGTCCTGCGCTCCCACGGAGGGGGCCTGGAGATCTGTACGAGCGTCGGCCTGCCTATGGGCTCGGGTCTTGGAACCAGCAGCATCCTGTCCGCCACGGTGCTTCGCGCCCTCGCCGCGATGGGCGGCGTAACGCTAAGCGATGTCGCCCTGACCGATGAGGTTTCGTGCCTGGAGCAGATGATGACAACCGGCGGCGGCTGGCAGGACCAGGCTGGCGGCATCTTCCCGGGCGCGAAGGTCGTGACCTCCGGCCCCGGCTTGCGGCAGCGCCTGCGTGTGGAGCCGATACGCTGGTCCGCAGAACGTGAGCGCGAGTTTTCCCAACGACTGGTGCTCTACAACACCGGTATCCAGCGCATGGCCAAGAATCTGCTGCGCCAGGTAGTGGCCCGCTACCTGGCGCGGGAAGGGGAGACCGTGCAGGCGCTTCACGGGATCAAGACTCTGGCCACCGAGATGGCCTTCGCCATGCGGGATGGCGAATGGGACTATTTGGGCGATCTGCTCTACCGGCACTGGCGGCTCAACCAGATTCTAGACCCGAACACCACCAACGCGCCCATCGACAACCTTCTGGTACGAGTACGGCCATTCGTCTCCGGCGCGAAGCTGGCCGGCGCGGGCGGGGGAGGCTATCTTATTCTCTTCGCTCGCGACCCGGAGGCGGCTACCGAGCTGCGAAGAGAACTGGGCGAGGTGGAGTCCGCCGCCATCGCACAACAAGGGCTGCGCGTTTGCGCGCGTCCGCGCTGAACGAGGCTTACAGCCCCAGCTTGCCCGCCGGGTTGTCGCGGAATAGAGACTGTTCCCGGATGTATTTGCGGACGGTGGCCAGGGACCGGTGGCCGGTTTGCTGCATGATGGCCAACTCGTTGGCGCCATTCAGGTAGGCTTGGGTAGCCAGCCCGGCGCGCAAACTGTGGCCGGCGTATTGCGCGGCGTTCAGGCCGATTCGAGCGGCGGCCCGTTTCACGATCAACCCCACCGAGTCTTTGTGCAGGGGTTTAGCTCCCAGCCGCCCATGCCGGTCGATTTCCCGGAAGAGCGCTCCTTGCCGCAGACCTGCCGCCTCCAGCCATTCCGCATAGGCGCGGACCGGACACGTTTCCGGCTTGGAGCCATACGGCAAGGCGACTTTCCGGCCGCGGCCCTCCGGGTCGGTCTTGGAGCGGTGGAGGGCGATCACCAGCCCGTCTTTTTCGAGGGCGATGTCTTCGACGGCCAGTCCCGCCAACTCGGAACGCCGGAAGCCGCCCGCGAAGCCCATCAATAGGAGCGCCCGATCTCGCACTCCTTGCAGGTTCGCCGGCAAAGCCCGGATCATGGCCCGGACCTGCTCGGTGAAGAACGGCCGTTTTCCGGTTTGAGCGGTCCCCAGCGTCCGGCGGATGCCTTTCAGGGTCTCGCCGACCAGTGTTTGCTGCATGCTCGCCGGCGAGGGATGCCGGGCGGCCTGATGGGCCAGGCCAATCACGGTTAAGCGGCGGCGTAACGTGGCCGGTTTATGGCTGGCGGCTAAGGCCGTGATGTACAGGGCCACCGTTTCGGGCGTGGCCGGGAGAGCGGCCAGGGAGTGGTGGCGGCACCACGCTTCGAAGTGGTCCCAATCGGCGCGATAGGCGCGGCGGGTGCTTGCCGCCTTGGAAGCCGCAAGGAACTGGCGGGTTTCGCCGGCCAGGCGGACCAATTCCGCGGCGTCGGGGGCGGGAATCACGTCGGAGCGATCTTCCATGACTCAGAATAGCCCCAAACTATGGAATCTGAGAACTCCTGCTTATCAGATGTTAAGAATTCAGCAGTTATGCGCTGATGCGCATAATCGCTTTTAATCATGGTAGTCTGAAAAGCGGACCATGCCCGATAAACCGACCTGGTGCGGACATCTTGAGGAGGTCTGCGCGGAGCTCAGGGCGCTTCCATATCCATGGGTGGACCGCCCGACGCTTGAACGTATGCTTCGGGTCCGGCGCCGCCGGGCCCAACAGATCCTCCAACCCTGTGTGCATCAACAGGTAGGAACAAATGGCGTCGCCGATCGGGAAGAGTTGATTGCCCATCTCCGGCGGCTTGCCTCGGGAGAATCCATCTATTATGAGCGCCGGCGTCGAGAACGGTTCGCACGGGTTCTCACGAACCTCAACCAAGCCTGGACGGAGCGGGCCAAGACGCTCGTTGAGGCGCCCGTAGGGATTGTAAATCAAGAACTTGCAGACCTACCCGCGGGAATTAGATTACGCCCCGGCGAGATCACCGTGCAGTTCTCGACCACTGTGGAAGCGTTGGAAAAACTGCTGGCGATCGCGATGGCCGCCGGCAATGACCTCGATGGATTCGAGCGCCTGATTCAGAAAGGGTCGCCGGGTTGAGCGGCGCTGGTATAATCCTCGTTCTGAAACTTCTTCCAGAAGCGCGGGGGCAGGGAATGAAGCGGGCGGGCGTAAGCGCATGAAGTTGTCCATCTTGATGCCGGTTTACAACGAGGGCGCCGCGGTAGAGCGGTGCATTTCACTCGTACTGACGGTTCGATTACCGGAGAACATGGAGCGGGAGCTGGTGATCGTGGACGACTGCTCCACGGATGGCACGTGGGACACGCTCCAGCGTCTGGCCGCGCAGTTTCCCGAAATCCAGCTATACCGGCAACCGCGCAACCGGGGCAAGGGCGCGGCCGTGCGTGCGGCGATCGAGAAGGCCGCGGGTGACTTCTCGCTGATTCAGGACGCGGACCTGGAATACGATCCCGCGGAGTACCCACGGCTTTTGAAGCCGCTGCTGGACGGCCATGCCGACGCGGTCTTCGGATCCCGTTACATGGCCGGCGAGCAGAGCCGCGTTCTCCCTTTCTGGCACTCCATGATCAATAAGGGCCTCACGCTGGTTTCCAACATGTTCTGCAATCTGAACCTGACGGATATGGAAACCTGCTATAAGGTTTTTCGCACCGACCTGCTGAAGAGCATACCCATCCGCTCGGACCGTTTCGGCCTGGAGCCCGAGATTGTCATGAAGAGCGCCAAACGGAAGCTGCGCATTTACGAAGTGCCCATCAGCTACCACGGACGGACCTACGAGGAAGGCAAGAAAATCGGCTGGAAGGACGGCGTCAAGGCGCTAGGCGTCATTTTGAAGTACTGGGTTATCGATGATTTGTACTCCGCGCCTTTTGGACGCGGGGTGCTCAACAACCTGACCGGCACGCCTCAGTATCTGAGTTGGCTGGCGAGAGAGATCCGTCCGCATATTGGCGAGGAGGTGCTGGAGGTTGGCGCCGGAATCGGGAACATCACCGCCAGGCTCATGAGCAAACGGGCGCTCTACGTAGCGGGGGAGAAAGACCCACTGCATCTGCACGCGCTGCGCAACCGTTTTCTGCGGACTCCCAACGTCGCGGTGCGCCGCCTGGATCCGGAAATTCCGGGAGATTTGGCCGGCTTGGAGTGCGGTTTCGACACTGTCCTTTGCCTGAACGTTCTGGAGTATTTCGAAGAACCGGGCCACGTGCTCGCTTCGCTGCGCGCGGCATTGAAACCGAATGGCGTATTGGTGGTGCTTGTTCCTAACATCCCAGGTCTGTTCGGGACGCTCGATCGAAGGCTGGGACACAGGCGCCGGTACAGTCTGGAGGAAACCCGCCAACTGCTGGAAACGCACGGATTCGCCGTCGAATCCATTCGCAGCTTCAACAAAGGCGGGGCGCCGCCGTGGTGGATTTACAGCAAGGCGTTGGGATCGAAAGACATCAATAAGGCGGTGCTCAAGATCTTTGACAAGACCGTCTGGCTTTGGAGTCGCCTGGACTGGCTTATGCCGTGGCCGGGACTGACTTTGATCGCCGTGGCGCGCAAGCAGGCGGATCCGGCGCCGGCGGGGAGTTAAACGCTGTTTGTTAAACTCGTTTAGTCGCCGGGGATCCGGCGCGCCGCAATGCAAACCAAACCCGGCTCCGCAAAGGAATGGATCGCCGGCTTCGCAGGCAAGCGAATCCTGGTAATCGGCGATCTCATGCTCGACGAATTCATCTGGGGCCAGGTCTCGCGCATTTCTCCGGAGGCGCCGGTCCCGGTGGTGAACGTAACCGGAGAATCTTATTACCCAGGCGGCGCCGGTAACGTGGCGCGCAACGTCCGGGAATTTACCGTTGGCGCCGCGGTCATGGGAATCGCCGGGGCCGACCCGCAGGGGCTGCGCCTGCTCGGGCTATTGGGGGCCGCGGGAATCGATACGTCCGCGGTGCAGCAGGACCAAGCCTTGTCCACGACTGTGAAAACCAGAATTGTCGCGCGCAATCAGCAGGTGGTGCGGGTGGACCGGGAACGCAAAGGACCGTTGTCCGCCGAACAGACCGAGCGCGCCATGCGGCTCCTGGACAGGGCCATAGACGGCGTGGACGCAATCATCGTAGCCGATTACGGCAAGGGCTTCCTGACACAGCCGCTGGCCGATTACATTTGCCGGACCAGCAGCGAACGCGGCAAGACCCTGACCGTGGATCCGCACCCGCACACCTGGCTGCGGTGGACCCACGCAACGGCAATTAAGCCGAACCGCACGGAGGCGTTTCTTGCCGCCGGGCTGCGGCCTTCCGATCCGCTGGAGCCGGTTCTGTGCGACGGGCCGCTGCTGGCGGCCGGGGCGGCGCTGTTCGGCAAATGGGGGACTCGGAACCTTCTAATCACATTGAGCGAGCAAGGCATGCTGCTCCTCGATCGCGAAGCGCCCCCTTACCATACGCCCGCTCGCGCGAAAGAGGTCTTCGACGTGTCCGGCGCCGGCGATACCGCCATCGCGGTTTTCACTCTGGGACTTGCGGCAGGCGCCTCCCCGGCCGAAGCCGCCGAGTTAGCCAATTGCGCCAGCGGGATCGTGGTGGGCAAATTGGGTACGGCGACCGTAACCGGCGCCGAACTCCAGGCGGCTTGCGCCGGTCTATGAGCGGGGTGAGAGCCGTTTTCCTGGACCGTGACGGCACGCTGATGGAGGAAGTCGATTACTGCCGCGATCCGGCCGAGGTGCGCGTCTATCCAGGCGTGCCTGAAGCATTGCGTAAAATCAAGGCGGCCGGCTGGCGCGCGTTCATCGTCACCAACCAGAGCGGCATCGGCCGCGGCTTGATGACGGAGGGGGAGTATCGGGCCGTTCAGGAGGAATTGTTGCGGCAACTCGGAGCGGGCGCCATCGACGAGGTTTACTTCTGCCCGGATCCGCCCGGGATTCCTTCCACCTGGCGGAAGCCGGCGCCGGGAATGGTGTGGGAGGCCGCGGCGGCATACGACATCGATCTCCCGAATTCTTTTTTCATCGGCGATAAGAGCGCCGATATCGAATGCGGCCAGCGAGCCGGCGTGCGGACGATCCTGGTGCTTACGGGATATGGAGCGCAGCAGCGCTGCCGCCCCGATTTCATCGCCCGGGACCTCGCGCAGGCCTTGGCATTGGTACTTCAGCCGCCCGACGCCCGAGCGCCAGGCACCGGCGAAGAATGACGGCCGTCTACCAGACTCGAAGAGGAAGATTTCCCGGTGAGAACGCCAGGCCAAGGTTCGCCGTATAGGTGAGCCGGTTGTATCCAGCGAAGTTCGAACTCCGATATTGGATGGCGCTCATACTGAAAGTTAAGTGCAGAAACCGGTCGAGCGCCCGGGACGCCGAAACCCTGCCGGTGATGTCTTGATAAGAGCCGACCACATTGGCGACTGAGTAAGCACGGGTATAGGAGGAGGTAACGCCGAAGCTCCAGCGCCTCACCCCGGTATAGTTGTAGCCCGTCGCGGCGCTTAATGCGGTCGATGTGAGAAACAGGCCATTCCCCGGGGTCACCATGTAGGAACTGGAAAGGAACGCCACGCCGTGTTCGAACGACTGAGAAAGGCGAACGCCATAAGTCGGGTGATAAGTGGCGGTATAGTTGATGACCACGCCATTCTGCAACCCAATCAGACCGGCGAGGACAGGACTGAGAGGCACGGTGCGAAGAAACTTCGTCTCGGCTTGCGAAAAACCGCCGTAACCCGTGAATTCCAGTGATCGTGTAAGTTGGAGGGCATACGTTCCCGACGCGGTGTGGACATCCGTGGCGTTGAACGTACCGTGGTATTCGAAATGCATATAGTTGTAGCTGGCGCCGACCGTCGAGCGGCGGGTCCAGCGGTATTGCATGTCGCCATTTGCCCCAGCGCCAGTAACCGAGTACAAGCCCGGCCCCTGACGGTCGGTCAAGCTGCCATGGCCGCCCAGGCTGAAAGAGAGGCGCGCGCTTTTCTGAAAGATGAGCCCGGCCTGCGTGTTTAAGAAAAGGGTTCGGTTATCGTAAAAGTCGGTCGTGGGATTGTAGGTCAACGCCGGATCGAATGTCACGGTTTGAGGGAGGCCCGGCGAAGCTAGCGGCTGCGATACGATGGAGGCGTTCTCCCCCAGCGAGAACAAGGCGTGGGGGGAGAATTGGTGGGTTACACTGAGCAGAAAAGATTGGTTGTCGTAGCCGCCGTACGTGGTCTTGTCGTAGTGAGTAATCGATCCGACGTAGTCCAATCCAACCTTCGTGTGCTTCCAGCTATGTATGCCGCTGAGGCCGAAGTTAAGCAGCAGTCCGGCGGACGAAGCGTTGCCCAAGGTTGTCCCCTGTGAGCTGGCCACCAGGCCGGAAAGCCCGGTAGTGTAAACCCCGGCTATATCGACAAACGGGCGGAAATCGACTTGCGAAGTCGCCATGGCGGCGGGCGCGTCGCCGCGAGAGAGAATTGCGGGGCCGGCGTATTGCGCAAAAGCCGGCATCGCGGAGACCATGATCGCGAGCGCCCACACGAGCTTCACGAGTTTTTTCCTCCACACCGCCACGCTATGCAGCCCATTGGGGGCTTGGCGGACGATGAGGTCGTCCTCCATCCGTTGCTGGCACCTTGGAAGCGCGCTTCCAGGACTTCCAAAAGAACCCATAGGATCTCCGCGCAAGACACTCATAATCGCCGACGGTTTTCAGGAGGCAACCCACAGATCCCGATGCCCCTCGTCATAGGTTTCCGATTCGAAATCGTGGAATAGGCCGTTCACCGAGTGGTGAAACTCTTCGGGGCTGCAGCGGACGCCGTGTCGATCCATGATCCCGCGTATGGTGGAATGAGATTGCAAAACAGATTGGGAGCTTGCAGGCATGGGTCGAATTGAAGGTTTACTGTAGCATGTAACATCGGAGCACCATGGATCGCGACACAAGGAGAGCGCTTCCAAGCCTATGCTAACGTTGAGCTAAGAGAATCATAGTGCGTTACCCCGTCAATCCCCGCCGCATGCCGGTGCCGTCAACCCCGCCACGGGCAGCTTCCGACGCTGACCAAATTGCCCCCCCCCGTTCGGCGTGGGAAGTCGAGGGCGCCGACCTGGCGCAGAGTGTGGCGTTCAAAATGGGGCTGGTCCTGATATTTATACGCTTCAGCATCATTCATCAACTCTTGACTTCTGTTTTGCACGTCAATTTATATCTGCTATACCTTTTTGGAGTTCCCACGTTGGTTGGGCTTGCGCTAGTCGGGGGAATTCAGCGCACGCTACGCGGCTGGCCGGCCATATTCTGGGCCCTCTTTACGGTCTGGCTGTTCGTGGAACTGCCGTTCAGTTCGTGGCGGGGCGGCTCCGCCGGCGCTCTCAACGCTTATGTCAGGACCGATTTCCCCATGCTATTTGTGATTGCGGGCCTGACTCTCACATGGCGGGAGTGCCGATCCATGATGCGCGCGATTGCCTGCGGCGCCGTGGTAATCATGTTGGCCGCGAGAGCATTCCATAACGAAGGCGCCAACTACGCGGACCGGCTGGCCCTTAATGCCGGCGCGATTTCGAACTCAAACGATTATGCCTGCCATTTACTCCTGGTGCTGCCGTTTGTGATTTGGGTGGCGCTTGTCGCTAAGTCCAAAGTGTTCCGATTGGCGGCTTGGGGCGTGGCAGCCTACGGCGTTCTCCTGGTTGTGAAGACCGCATCCCGCGGCGCTCTGGTGGCGCTGGCGGTGGGTGCTTTGTACTGGTTGATTCGCGGGACGCTGCGCCAACGGATCGCTCTGCTTGCCGCCGTTCCGATTGCGGTCGCCGCGCTTGTCGCCTTTGTGCCGCGGAGCTCGTTGATTCGCATCGTTTCGTTCTCCGCCGAGGAGTCGAGTGCATCGCAAGAAGCCCTCGATTCATCGCTGATGCGATGGTATCTGCTGCGGCAAAGTATTGTCTATACGCTGCAGCACCCGCTTTTTGGGGTTGGTATGGCGCAATTCAGTACCTACGAAGGAGAGCACAACCAGATCGTAGGCGAGCACGGGTATTGGCACGAGGCGCATAACACGTACACGCAGGTTTCGAGCGAGTGCGGACTGCCCGCGCTGGCGCTTTACATCGCCGGAATCGTATCTACGTTCGTTTTGGTGAACAGGGTATTCAAGCGAGCTCGCGGGAGTCCGGAATTCCAGGAGATCCGGACCACGGCGTTCTGTATCCTACTCGCCCTGGTAATGTACTGCACGGCGATCACCTTTGTGAATTTCGCTTACTTTTTCTATCTGCCCGCCATGGCGAGTCTGGCTATTGCAGTCTCCAGAGCGGCGGAAAGGGAGCTTAACCTTAACCGCCTGCCAGCGGCGCCCCGGCAACTTTGGGCGCCGCAGCGGAAGCCAGTTACGCCCGCAGCAAGGTAAGCGCGAAGTCAATGCAGAAACAAATGCTCGGTGGGGTATCGATGGTGAATGTACTTGTACAATAGTCCCGGCCAGACCCGCAGCGCGAGGATCGCCGCGCGGAGCTTCCGATTATTCAGCGTCTTGTTCGCCAGCGTCAGCCGCCGCAGGGCTTCGTCACGATGGCAAGCGTAGAGCGCTTTACGCCCCAGAATAAAGTCGATAAAGGCCTCCTGGCCCCGGATCGCATCTTGAACCTGCCGCTTCTCGTCTTCTCCGATTGGATTCAGGGCCAACAACTTCCGGTAGACGCGTATCGCGGCGTGAGCGCAGCCGACTTTATTATCGCTAAGGTTGCCTTTCCGAATCCGATACCGGAACAATGGCTGGCGATTGTAGCTGAACTTGGCGCCCGTCCTTGCCAGTCGCAGCCAGAGATCCAGATCTTGCGCTGAACGCAACTCTGCATCGTACATGCCAACCCGTATCAGCGCGTCCCGGCGGACAGTTGAAATGTTAGGTACCACGCACTGGCCGGATAGGATCCTCTGAAAACTCGGTTCCCCGGTGGGAGGGAACATATCCATGCCTTTCCTGCCGCTCCATGCGCCCGCGTCTGCGCCGAAATAGACGTAGTTTGAGCAGAGAACATCGATTTCGGGGTGGTCCCGAAGAATGCCAGTATGCACCTCAAGGTAAGTGGGATCCAAAAGGTCGTCGGCGTCCAAGGGCACGATGAGCGGAGCTCGCGAGGCCGTCATCCCCCGGTTACGCGCGCCCGCTGGCCCGGTATTTTCCTGTTTGATGTAGACTATTTCGTCACGGTATGGCTCCAAAGCGCGCTCCAGATTCTCCGAATCCGGGCAGCCGTCATTGATCACGATAACTTCGAAGTTCCGGAAGGTTTGGACGCGGAGAGAATCCAGCGTCTCCGCGATATACTCAGTAACTTTGTAACAAGGCACAATGACGCTGACCGCGGGCTGAGCGGCGGTCATCGTTTCAGAGCCTCGCTTGCAGGAAGGAAGGGCATGTTTTGTTGAAGGCTCTATTTTACCATTCAGGCAGGGATCGAATCGTTTCTCCAGCCCGCCCTTGAGTACCGCCAGCGCCGCGCGATGAGGCCGTACAATTATTCTTAGGTTGTCTTTGCTGGTCTCTAGCACGCTGCTGAAAGAGGCCTCTAGCAGGCTGCTGAAAAAGGCCTAGGAACCGGCCGATTTTGGGCATTTTGCCCAAAGCGAAGAATCCCCGCCATTTAGAATCAGCGCGTTACGGGCTCAGTTTGGGCATTTGCCCAAATCACATCCGAATCAGAGCGTTTTTCAGCAGCCTGCTAGACTAGCTAGGAGCCGGCCGATTTTGGGCATTTTGCCCAAGTCGAGGATCATCCCCGCCATTTAGAATCAGCGCGTTACGGGCTCAGTTTGGGCATTGCCCAAATCGCATCCGAATAAGAGCGTTTTTCAGCAGCCTGCTAGCCTAGCTAGCTAGGGGCTGACGCAGCTTCAACCCGCCAATATCGATCAGACCGGCGCGACCTACTGGCTCAAGGCTGGCGACGCGAACACCGGCGCGACAACCAGTAATATCGGACTGGGTGCAACGCTAAGATATGCATCGTGCCAACTTTGCCACGCAGTTAAGGATGGATTGATCAGTTGCGCGGGATCGCGAGCGAAAAGGCCGCATCCAGCAGCGCTTGATTCCTGTTGGTCCGCAGGATCTCGGAGAATCCATCGGTGCCACCGAAGGCATTTCCCAGATCCAGTTTTTCAACAAAGGCGTGGAAATCCGCCCATCGTATTCTGGGGTCGTCGCCTTCGACCCATTCCCATGCTGGGTCCGGCGCATTGGCGAGAAAACGGTCGGTGATCCAGGCTTGGCCGCCATTTTCCCAAGCGGCATGGACGCGCCCAGCTAGGTGGCGAGGCCATAGCTCAGGATGCGCGGATCCCCACGGCACTGCGACGTAGAAGAGAAAGCGATTCTTACTTAAAGGGCTGAACGGTCGGGCATTCACGAAGACCATTACAGGGTCCTGGTAGGACTGAATCAGTATCCAGTCGTTCGGCGAGACCCTACCGTTCAGCGCCTGCACTCTCATCCTGCCGGTTTCCAAGTCCGCTGGTTCCGAGAAACGGGAAAGCGCAGTAAGGTTCACGGCCAGAGCGGATGCGAAGAACAGCGGCAGTATCCCCTTGGCAGTCCTGCCGGACCGAGGGTCCGCCATGATCCAGGAGAACCCCAGAAAGAGCAAAGGGAAGGCCGGCATATATCTTTCCGGCGGGGTTGCCTCGAACAGGAAAGCCGCGAAGATGGCTAACGGCACCACGGTTGCGAGCAGGCAGACTAGGTGCCGCCGACCCCAGGAGGAACGCCCCAGTACGAATACCGAAACCGTGAGCGTCAGATACACCCAGGCTACTTTCCATATTCCGCTGCGTAACAGGCCGCCCAACGAGAGTAGTCGGTGCTCGAAGAACATCCGCTTCCACTCTGTAGGCTCCGAGCCGAGCGATAAGAACCCCCTGGGCACGGACCCCAGCATGCGCAGTATGCCTCTATTGGGCAATTTGTCGTAACGGGATTGCGCGATCCACTGCGATACAGATTCTATGCTCGTGTGATGTCCGGCGAGCAGTGCGCAACCGTAGACCAGCATAACGACCGCCGCGGTGCCTCCGGCTAAGCCTGCGAGGAGCGAAGACCTTTGTCGAATACCGGGGCCCTCCTCGCTTTCGCGCACGCATGCGGCGTAGCAGGAAACTCCCAAAGCCGAGAGCGCATACGGGAACCAGATGACCACCGAAAGAGCGAACAGCAGGCCCGATACAGCGCCGCGAAACAACGTGAGCCTCCCTTCGGCGATGGAGCAGTGCAAGTAATAAAGCCCTGCTATCTGGCACGCCAGACCGGCTACGTAGGACATTCCCGTCAACTGGTAATGCAGAATTGCGTTAGTGCTCAGGTAACCGATGGTAGTGATCGCTGCCACGAACGGACTGCGAGTGGTGTTGGCGGCGAATAGGAACATATAGACCACGCCGGCAAGCCCGGCCACGATGCTGAGGGCAATCAGAGCGACCCCGGCGGCCAGCAGACGATCACCACCGCACAGCGTTGCCAGCGGGCCGCCGAAGCAGCGCCAGACCACGTACCCCATGGGGCGCCACAGCACATGACCGAAGTCCCAGAATGGGTTAGTTTGCGCGAGCGGCGGGTGGTAGCGCTGATCTACCAGATGCTTTGCGTAATTGAACGTGTCCGAATAGTCTTCCGGGCGGATGAGCAGGAGCGTCACGATATAGACGCCTAAAACGCCAGCCAGCCATCGGGACCACATCGGCGGAAGTCGAGCGCGATTCTTCAACGCGACGGAAACGGAATCCCCCGAGGCGGTCCGGGTCACGGCTGGTGCCCCTGGCCCGCGCCGCGCCTTATAAGTTCCTGGACCAGTGGGTCGATCTGCCGCTTCCACAGAAGGTAGCCGGTGCCATTCAGGTGAAGACCGTCGAAGGTGTAGTTCTTATTCATGAGGTGATTAGAGTCGAGGAATTGGGGCCTCAAATCGACGAACGTTACGGAGTCTCCATTCGCAAGTTGGCGTATGCCGCGATTGACTTCTTCGCTCCACTTGTTGAACTTCGGCGATCGCGAGGGGAGAAGGCTCTCGGCATAAATGCGCGTGCCAGGCGAGGACCTTCGTAGGTCCTCTAGGATGAGCAAGGTAATTACGCATCGTGTCGGCAGGGGCGTAACCAAGTGCTTGTGCATCATTCGTACCGATCATCAAGAACACGGCCGCCGGACGCAGCACGGCAACGGTAGGGATGCGTTTCAATACTCCCGCGCTGGTATCGCCGCCGATGCCCCGATTCAGGATTGTCAGGTTGTTTCCGAACAGTTCGTGCCACTCGCAAGCCGACGTAAGGCTATCGCCGAGAAACACGATTGCCTGGGGCCCGGGAGAGAGCAGAGTTCGGAACAAATCCTCTAGCATTACCGCAAATTGGTCGATGTTCGCGTTTGGATCTTTCCGAAGATATGCCTTCAAGTATGCGATTCCGCCCCTGCCCTGAACCACATTGACAACTCCGTAGATGCCGCATAGGTTCGCCAGGAGGGATGCCATCAACAGGTGGCGGATTAGCGAACGCGGCCTTGCGGACGGGCGTCGGGTGTTCATGTTTGGCATGGTCTGAAGTCGCAGCCCCCAGATGATTTTGCCGCCAACGGTTCAGGGATTATCGACGTACCTGGGGAATGACGCGCATGCACGTCCCACCAGAACGCGTCTTCCTTGGCAGCCTTGCGATAGTTGTCCTTCAGGGCTCCGAACCAGCGGAGGGCGGCAGCGCAAGTCCGCCACGAACCGGCGGCCTGCTCTCCGAAGGGGCCGGAACTGTAACGCCCGAATGGATACCCAGCGGGGCTGTACTTACACGGCGGATCATACTCGGAGTTGGGACGAAACCTCTGCGGAAGCCTGCTGATCCCGTTCCGGACGAATGGAGCGAGCCGCCCGATTTTTCTTAGAAGCCGCCAGCCGATCTGGTGATCGAATATCGGGGGCGAGGACCAGTAGGTCTCGCCGTTCACGAACTTGAAGGCCGAGTACCCCAGCTCGATCAATCTTTCCAGAATAGGATCAACGCAATTCAGTTCGAGGCTGACATAGGCAGGGGCGGTCGCGGGCGTTATCGAGTGCAGAGTCTGGAGATCTGTACCTTCGATATCGACCTTCATGAAGAACGGCCTTCCGTGCTCCTCTATGAGCTGCTGTGTCGTGATGCAGGGGATTGTTAGCTCTTCCCACTCCCCCCCATGCCTCCCCTTTTCCGGCAAGAAGGAAGACCATCCGTCGTCGCGGAGATTACGATAAAAAGTGAACTCTCCCGGTTCCTTCAAAACCCCAGCATTGACAACCTTCATTCGCCCTTGGCGGATCTCGTTTTCGAGTCGCAGCGTGCATTGGGCTGCTAGTAGCGGATTGGCCTCAACTCCGACAACAATGTATCCAAGGTTGAGGTAATAGGCAGCATCATCACCATTGTTAAGGCCAATATCGAAAACAAGCTCTCGATCTCTGCAATTCGAACCATCGATTCCGGCCGTCGTCGCGCCTGTTGCCATAGCGCTATCTTAGCGATATCACACGACCTCTGTCACGGCGCGCCGACGCCGCCAGAGGCCTCCGTGGTGGAAATCGCGGGGCCGCGGCTGAGGAAGTCCCCTTTGCACGCCCTAGACTAGCCTAGTCTAGACTAGGAGGCTGGATGAAAGCGTGGGTTTACGCCCCAGAACCAGGCGCGCGGGTGCTGTGAGCACGATGGCGAGGCCGTGGGTGCTGTTCCGTTGTGCGTGAACGGTAGGGCGATGATCGGTGATGCAGGGTTGATTGCAGGGATGTAGAATGCGAACAGCCGCGGTTAGAGCGGAGTTCATCGGGAGAACACAAAAACGTATGATTCGAGGCGACAACCACTGCCCCGGCGTGAGGCTTATGTTCATACCGGCGCTCATTCTTGGAGTGGTTCCGGCATTAAGTGCGGAGCAGTCCGTGCAGGTCACAAGCGGCGGGCCGTTGGTAACGCTCCCCAATGCCAGTCCATGGAATACCATCGGGAGTAGCGGCAGTCCCATGCGCTGGGAAATGCGAATCCATAATTTCGGTTCGACGTTTCCCGTTTACCCGTCTTTTCTCGTGAATCTCGGCCCGGTGCGCCTTATAGAAGGCTACCCCGCGAATGAAACAGTCATGGCAAGCATGGTGTTCAACCCCGTGGGCACGTTCGACGTCATATACAACAACGGTCCCCAGATTATCGGGTGCTGCAGCGCCTGGACCGATATACTGGTTCGCGTGCAAAGGGATGTCGCCAATACCCGATACAGCATCGAAGCCTGCCCCGTCACCGGCGGTAGTTGTATGTCCGGGACCTCGCCGATTATCTCTTTTGGTCCGGCGTCGTGGGTGGGAAAAACCTTGGGTCTGGCTAGCGGCGGTCAGGTCGCGTTTCTTCGATGGTATTCGAGCGTGGTGCCTCTAGGAACGCCCATCCCCGTGAATGGCGCCGCTGGCGATTTGGCGGACTGGGAATTCGAAGGGAACCTCCAGGATTCAAGCGGCCACGACCTTAATTTCAGCGGGGGGGCGGTAAGTTATGTGGTGGCACCTATTTATCCGCCCGTATGCAACCCTGGAACTCAACAGGGCTTTCGCGCCGGCTACCCCGGGGCCTTGGACGGCTCCGCCTCGGTTGCGCTGGATGGCGGGACGTTCCTTTCTTACGTGTGGCAGTTGGTGTCGGGACCGCCTGGGCTGAATTGGTCCAGCCACGGCGCGGCGCGCCCCCAAGTTAAAGGATTGGTGTTCGGGAGCTATGTGTTCCAATTGACTGTCACGGACAGCAGCAATCAGTCGACCGCGTGCACGGTAAAGGACGGCGCGGTAGCGACCGACGACAATAATATTGTCATCACCAACAATCCGGCTCTGGACACGCTGTTGGGACCGATGGTGCGGTACGGCGCGAACCCATGGCCCTGGTTCGACAACCGCCATAAGCAGGCGGCCGACAACCAGAACTCCATCATGGACGTTTATTTCCCGGCTTGGTGGGATACGCCTGGACCGGGAACGATCACGGTGACTACCGGCAGCACAATTGTGGTGGGTTCCGGAACGACCTTCACCACCACCTTCTGCCAGGGACCGGCTTCGCCTACCGTGCCGCAGAGTGGGTACCCCATGATCGCGGTGTGGCATCCTCTCGGCTCGGGAACGGGACGTCGAATGTTTAGTGTGACTTCGTGCACCGACGATACCCACCTGACGATCACCGATCAGTGGAATGACGATGGGAAGACGCCGGGAGCCTCGGGGCTGAACTACGCGGCGGATGACCAATACGCCACGGTTTGGGAATGGTCCCAGATGCAAGCTCCGGCGAACTACTATGACAACGTGGCGGCGTATTACGCGCTGTATTACCGCAGCGGAATCGACGACTATCTGACGGCCGCACGCAAACTAGCAGACCGGTTTTGGGAGAGTCCCATGATAGACCAGGGAGTCCATCCGAACTACTACGGGTATACCGGGCGTTCGGTATCGGCGCTGGGGCTGGTGCTGCGGGCGCTGGATGGACGGCCGGATATGTGGGCCGCGCCGGCGGGAGCCTACGGGGGCTATGGGGGGCTGCACACGATTTGGAACGACTATCTGATGTATCTGAACGGCAATGACGTCAGTTGGGGCATGTGGGATGTCCGAGAGGAAGCCTACCATCTGGCGATGATTTCCTACTGCGCCATGTTCGATACCGACCCCACCTATCAGAGCAAGTGCCAAGCGTCGATCGAGACCTCATTTCCGAGCCTTTGGACGCCGCACCGGTTTGCAGACGGCAGTTGGCCGCAGATGTACACAAGCAGCGCGTCATGGACGACCGGCAGCAGCGTAACGCTGACCAAGGGGTCGGCCACGGTAACCGGAGTGGGACCCACCGGTTGGACGGCCGCGGCCTTCCCAATTCGGATCTGGTTCACCAATTCACCATCGACTCAACCCTCGAACAACTCGGCTGGCGACCCGGTTTCCTATAACGCGACGTTCGTGGATTCGATGCACCTGACCCTGGACAGTCCTTATCAGGGAACCAGCGGCGTTCATGGGTGGGAAACCGCCGGCATCACGGGATGGGGATCGCAGCCGTTCATGATGGGTATTCTTGCGGGGGCGTTCGATCTGGCCGCAAAGGCCATCGCGGATGTGAACCCTACTTTGTCAACCCTGGCGTACAGCTACAGCGTCGGCGCAGCGAACTGGATCAAGGATTACGGCTACTGGCCGGATAGCAAAGGGCTATACTACTTTGCCGACGGCATAGAATGTCAAGCTCCCATCGCCGACAGTAATACCCTCTGCACCGGGGGAAACAGCCCCGATCAGGCCCGCACCTTGTCGGCCGAAGCGATGCGCGGCATTGGCGGCGCGTACTCCTACGGACATGACGTAAATCTCAAGAACTTTGGCGACACGCTATACAACGCGATGTGGGCCGCGCCTGCCACGTGCCCAACCGGATCGGAGGTATGCGTTCCGGACGGAACGTACATCGACATGATGAACGACGGGCAATACATGATTGCAGTTCCGCCCTTGAGTTCGCTGGGCACTGCGACCCCCTGGAAGTGGTTTGGGATGTTCTTCGGTTTCAGCGCGCAATCCTCTTGGCCGGGATACCGCGTCGGAGGGGTGCAACCCAGAGCCGCGGAGCCGTTCTACATAGGGGGAAAGCTGTCAGGTGTTCCCGGCGCCACGGCGGCGCGGATTACGGCCACCGATCCGAGCGGGGTTATCTACATCACGAACTGCAACGCCTTGCGATGCGCGGTGACCGTGGACAATCGGCAGGGCGGTCATCTAGTATCGATCCAGTACCTATCCGCTACCGGGGCGGTGCTGGCATCGAGCAGCGTTCCCCTGATTGGCGGGCAGTAAGGCTACTCGCCAGCCGCTATGCGGAGTGGCGTGCCCAGTGTCCGCCCGCACGGCCAAGGCGGCCGAAACGTAAAACACCGCGTCGCCCCTGAACGGTGGCACGGTTGCAGCAATACTAGCCACGTAGAATGCTACCGCGACAAAGAGCCACCAACGGGTTCTGGTGGTCTTCGCTAAGGTCTCCGGGGTTTTAGTCGAGGGCGTGGCCATCCTTCAATTCTACGGCTCCTGGGTGCGGCACCCGCGAAGACATGCAACTCGCGGAGCAAAACGCGGCGGTTGGCATGCCAAATTCAATGGAAGCGGCTGAATTTGATCCCATGTTCTTATTCGTGATGCTAAGATGGCCGGTACCTTCATGAGGTCTGTTGAGAGTCTGCTCCGGCGCCGGATTTGGTTCGCGTGTGCATCGATTTTCCTGGCCGGTGCGTGTGCGAGAGTCGCGCTGCTGGCGCTGATGCATTGGCATCCGCAAGTGGAATTCTTCGAGATGGAGCGTATCGCCAGGAACCTGGCCGAGACCGGAACGCTTGGCAATCCGTATTCCGTTCCCACGGGTCCCAGCGCGCATCATGCGCCGTTTTATCCGCTGCTGCTTTCACTGATCTACCGCGGTCTCGGCTACGGGCGCGGTGCGGCGGTCGCCACGGCGGCGATGAATATGGTCTTCGCCTGCGCCACGGCGGCCCTGTTGCCGCTTCTGGCCCGCGCGGCCGGTCTGCCGGTGTCGGTGGGAGTGGCCGCCGGGGCGCTGACCGCCGTTCCAGCTCATATCCTGAAGGAGGTTTGTTGGGAGACCGCCATGAACGGTCTTGTCCTCCTGGCCTGTACATTCCTGGCGATCGCTTGGCTGCGCAAGGCGGCACCAAACTGGACGCCGCGGTCGGTCGGCATGGGCGTGCTGATGGGTTTCGCCATGATCGCAACGCCCCCTGTTTTGTGCGTGCTGCTTGCGTTCGCGGCGTTCATCGTCGTCGCTTCGCTCTGGCGCCGGAAGATCTGGCTGTGCTTCCAGGCCGCGCTCCTGTTGGCTGGAGCGGCGGTGGGCGTGTCCCCCTGGATTGCGCGCAATTACATTCAACTCGGCGCGCCGGCCTTCGTGCGTGACAACTACCCGTTGGAATTCAGCCTCTCAAACCATGATGGCGTCTACGCTCTGGCGCAGTACAACGTCTTGGTGGGCTACCCCAACAATGCCCAGGTCATGCGTCATCCCGAGTCAAACCCTGCGGAAGCGCGCCTGGTGCGGCAAATGGGAGAGATCGCCTACCAGCATGCGCGGTTGCAGGAGGCGCTGCGTTGGTGCTCCTCGCATAAGGCCGTTTTCGCGCGGCTGACGATGGAGCGTTTTTTCCTGTTCTGGTGCACGGTCGGCTCGACGCAGGTCTACAAGTCTCTGCTGATAGGACTGCTCCGCATCGCCGGGCTTTGGGGCGCCGTCCTCATGCTGCGGCCGTGGGACGCCAGTCGCGCCGCCCTGTTTGCGATCGTGCTGGCATACCCGTTGCCCTATTACCTAATCCAGATCGATACCCGCTACGAGTATCCAATGGACTGGTGCATGTTTCTTTTCGCGGCTTACGCCGGATACCGCGCGATGCGCCATTACGCGCCGCGGCCCGCCGGCGTGTGAGCCGGCCTACGGAAACGTCATCGTCTTGACGCCGGAGTCTCGGCCAGACTCCAACCCGCTGGCCACGATGCGATCAACTGGACCGACGAAGGGAACACCTGCGAGCCCGCCGGCCGCATCGGCAGCACGCCTGATGGCTGAGTCGGGCCAGCGCTGGAAGCAAGGCTGGTCGCTGGCGGAGATGGAGCATCGCTTTGGTTACGGTCTGGATGGAACTGGCTCGGCGGTTTGACCGCAGCGTGAGCAAGTGCCGCGACGGCAGAATCTCCGCGCACTTGGCCATGAGGTATCCGAATGCATCAGTTGGCGGTACGCCAGATCGCTTTGCCGTAAGATATCCTGGACAAGAGCGCCCGTACGGATCTGTGATGGGGGCGCTATGCAATTTGCATCCCGACCGCGACCCGTTAGGAAGCAGTGCAACCCGGAGAGGACGGCTATGGAGCGAAGGGGCGTCTTTGTGATTGTCCCGGCGTACAACGAGGGTCGAGTCCTCCGTTCCACGGTGTCCGGCCTGTTGCCGCGGGGCTACACGGTCGTGGTGGTTGATGACGGGTCGCTCGTGCCCGCGCACCAGTTTCTTGAAGGTTTGGATGTTTACTGCGTACGTCACAGCGTGAATCTCGGGCAAGGGGCAGCTTTGCAAACTGGCGGCGAGTTTGCACTTGCGCTTGGCGCGGACGTCATCGTGCATTTCGATGCGGATGGACAGCACAGCGCGGACTTGATCGAGCGGCTGATCGCGCCGATACTTCGTGGCGAAGCCGATGTAACCCTCGGATCACGCTTTCTGGATCCCGCCGACCGCAGGGAGGTTCCGGTGCGAAAGCAGGTGCTCCTGAAGGCTGGGGTGTTCGTGTCGTGGGCATTCACGAGAGTCTGGCTCAGCGACACGCATAATGGCTTTCGCGCCCTTTTCGCGCACCGCCGCTGAACGGATCCGGCTGCAAGAGAACGGGTTTGCGCACGCGACCGAGATTCTGGACTTGCTGCGGCGTTCACGGTTGCCTTACGTCGAGGTGCCGACTACGATCCGGTACACGGATTACTCAAAACAGAGAGGGCAGAGCGCGCTCAACAGCGTTAACATCGTGATTGATTTGGCGCTCAGGAAGCTATTCAAGTGACCTCAATCCAAGGGATTCTCATCGCGTGTTGCCTGCTAGCTGCGGTCTTAGGAAGTGTCACATTCCGCGCCAAGCTCGCCTACCGCATGCTAGCGCTGTTTCTCGGCGTCACGGCGACGATTTTTGTTCTATTCCCAGAGTTTACGACCGTCATCGCGCATGCCTTAGGCGTCGGCAGGGGCACCGACCTCCTGTTGTATCTTTCGCTCATCGCCGGAGTGCACGCGATGCTTCTCCTCTATCTGCGTATTCGTGAACTGGAGCGCAAGCTTACTGAGCACGTTCGCGCGACTGCGTTGCGCGGTGCCAAGCGCACCACCGTCTTATGATTCCCCCCGAAAATATGACGCCACCCGATGGTGGGGCGGGCAGGCAGCGCCTAACGCGGGCGGACGCCGCGTTGCGTGCGCTTGCGTCCCCTCCGGTTCTCCTGGCCACGACCGCGATTCTGGTGGTAATTCTGTATGGGCGGCTGCTCGGGCGCAGCTTCTGGGTTGACGAAGCCGGCACGTTTTGGATGGCTCACGAGGGCCCGCTCGCCGCGCCCTTGGTGAACACCCAAAACCGGCCATCGATGATCGCCTGAAAACCGGCCAACGATAAACCGCCATCCAGGACGTTAATTCCGGCCCGAGGGCCGATACCCTCGGCGATGTGAGTAACGTCTTGACCGAAGAAAAGAAACAGCAAGTCCTGGCTTTGGGGCGGTTGGGCTGGTCGCTTCGGCGCATCCAGCGGAACACCGGTGTTCGACGCGAAACGGCGGCCTCCTACTTGAAGGCCGCCGGGATCGCCTTGCGGCCACCCGGCGGTTGGGGACGGCATCCGCCGGCAAAACCGGCCAACGAAGTGATCACCGACTCCGGGGCGGAAAAACCGCCTGGGGAAGCCAACGTCGACCCGTCCGCCGCAAAACCGGCCAATGAAGTGATCACCGACTCGGACGCGGGGTTGGTGGCCGGCGCTACCGTAACTGCTGAACCGCAGCCCGGTCGAAGCCCCCGTGCAAGCGCCTGTTCGCCCCACCGGGAAGCCATCGAACTCGGCCTCTCCCGTGGCCGCAACGTCATGGCCATCTGGCAGGATCTGGTGGACGCCTGCGGCTTCGCCGCCAGCTACCAGAGCGTTCGGCGTTTCGTCTCCACGCTTCACCCCAGCCCGTCGCCGGAAGCCCGTGCGGTGATCCAGACCGCGCCCGGCGAAGAGTCCCAGGTCGACTACGGCACTGGCCCCATGGTCCGCGACACGCACAGCGGCAAGTACCGGCGCACGCGCCTGTTCGTGCTGACGCTGGGCTACAGCCGCAAGTCGGTCCGCCTGATCGTGTTCCGCTCCAGTTCCCAGACCTGGGCCGAGTTGCACGAGAAGGCCTTCCGCCGGCTCACCGGGGTGACTCGCGTGGTCGTGCTCGATAATCTGCGCGAGGGCGTGCTGGTCCCCGACATCTACGACCCCGCGCTCAACCCGCTCTACCGGGATGTGTTGCAGCATTACGGCGCCGTCCCTCTCCCCTGTCGCATCGCGGACCCGGATCGTAAGGGGAAAGTGGAACGGGGCGTCGGTCATGCCAAGAATACGCCGCTGAAGGGCCTGCGATTCGAAAGCCTGGAGGAAGCCCAGACCTACCTGGATCACTGGGAAACGCGGTGGGCCGACACGCGCATCCACGGCACCACTAAGCGGCAGGTGGCGGCCATGTTCGCGGAGGAGAAGCCCGCCCTGCTGCCGCTGCCCGTCGAGCCCTTCCGCTACTACCAGTACGGCGAGCGCACGGTGCATCTGGACGGCTGCGTAGAAGTGGAAGCGGCCTACTACGGGGCGCCGCCGGGCTGGATCGGCCGGCGCGTGCAGGTGCAGTGGGATCTGCGGCAGGTGCGTTTGATGAACCCGGCGACGGGCCAGTTGCTGCGCGAGCACTTACGCCAGGCGCGCGGCGGCCATCGGATTCAGGACCAAGACCGCCCCACGCACACGCCGCTGGGCACGCTGGCATTGCTGTGCCGCGCCGACAAGGCCGGACGGGAGATCGGAGCGCTTTGCCGCCGGATGCACGGCGAGCACGGGGAAACCGTGGTGCGCCGGATTCAAGGCGTGCTGTCGCTGGCCAAGAAGTACGGCGCGGCCAGCGTCGAGGAGGCTTGCGCCACCGCCCTGGAAATGGGCGTCTGCGATTACCGCTTCGTACGCCGGTACCTGGAGCGGCATCCTCAGATGCCGTTGAGCTTGCGCCAGGTCGATCCGCTGATCCGCCAGCTTACGCTGTACCGCGACTTCATCGAGAACAAGACCAAGGAGAGCGAAGCATGAACCTCATAGAGCTTGAACGTGCGTTACATCAACTCCGGCTCGGCGGCATGGCCGCCGTGCTGGAAACCCGGCTGCGCCAGGCGCAAGCCGAAGCCATGGCGCCGGTGGATCTGGTCTCGTCTCTAGTCAGCGACGAGCTGAGCCGGCGTAGTGAACGACTGCTGGAGCGGCGTCGCAAACAGGCGGCCTTCCGCGACCCGCAGAAGTCGCTGGACAACTTCGACTTCACCTTTAACCCGAAGATGAACCGCAGCCTGGTCTTCGACTTGGCCGCCTGCGCCTTCATCGGCAAGCGGGAAGACGCGCTATTCCTCGGCCCGGGCGGCACGGGTAAATCTCATCTGGCACAGGCCATTGGCCAAGCCGCCATCCAACAAGGCTACAAAGTCATGTATCGGGAAACGCACGTACTGCTGGATGATCTGGCCGAGGCCGTTGTCGACGGCACGCGCAAGGAGTTCATGGAAACGGTGGCGACGGCGCCGCTGCTCATCATCGACGACTTCGGCATGCGCAAGCTGCCGCTGACCGCGGCCGAGGATCTGCTGGAAATCATCATGCGCCGCTACGAGCGCGCCAGCACGCTGCTCACTTCCAATCGCCCGGTCGAAGACTGGGGAAAATTGCTCAGCGACGTGGCCGCCGTAGCCGCCATGCTCGACCGCATCCTCCACCACGGACACGTGCTCAAGTGCGGCCCGCGCAGTTGGCGCACCAAAGAAGCGGCAACCGCCGTGGGAGGCGCACGGTGATTTCGATTACCGGGATCCACGATCCGGGGCTCCGCCCCGCACCCCGCGGGGGCTTCGCCCCTGCGACCCGGCCAAAACCAAAACAAAACCTTCCTAAGAAGGAAAGACAAAAGAACTCCTACGCCCTCCCGTTGGTCGGGACGGAGCACTTTGCGTCAGAAGAAAGAATGAGGAAAGGCTTGCCCGAGATACCCTCGGCGCGCTAAAACAATTTCATGTCCTGGGCTCGGCCTCGTTGGCCGGTTTTGAAGTGATCATTGATGGCCGGTTTTGAAGTGTTCACTGAGGGCGCTGCGGAAAACTTTTCGCTGGCCCGGCCAGTCGATCCTTTTCTCGATCGTTTCGTCGCTGTTCTGCTTCGATGGCAATCCGTACCGCGACCAGATCCTTCGCATCCCCAGTCTCCTCGGGATTGCGGCAGCTTGCTACTTCCTGTACCGGTTCGCGGAAGACGCGATAGGGCGCGGAGCGGGTGCGATTACCTCTACGTTGTTCGTACTCAGTCCGATGGCGCTCGAGTTCGGAACCCAGGCGCGCCCGTACGCCCTCGCGATGGCCGCCGCCGCGGCATCCTGTTGGGCCCTGGTTCGCTGGGCGTTCACGCACGACCGCCGCTGGCTCGTTTGGTACGCGCTATCATCGGCGCTGGTCCTGCACCTTCATTATCTGTTCAGCCTTGTGTTCCTGGCGCACGCAGTTTTCCTCATAGCTGAGGTGACCGTCCGCAAGTGCCTGGTGCACTGGCGCGAGTTGCTCCTCGCATATGCGGCGATTGGTTTCCTTGTGGCGCCCCTTGTTCCTCATTTCATGCTTCTATTGCGGGAATCGCACACGCTTCCCTTTGCCCCGAAGCCGACGATTGAGCAACTGCCTGTCCTCCTCTTGCCCTCGACCATGGGTGCTGGCCTCCTGCTCGCCGGACTCCTGGTTCATTCTCTGTTCCGCGAGAACCCCCCGGTCGTCCGACCACAGTCCGTGCCCCTGCTTGCCATGCTGGTGACGCTATGGGTCGCCTGCCCATTGATCGTTTTCGCCGCGTCATCTGTAACGCCGATGCGCATGTTCATCAACCGATACGTTTCGTACTCGGAACTGGGGCTTGTGATCGCGCTGGCGTTCGCCGGCTATTCGATGTTCGGTCCGCGAGTCGGCCGAGTTTGGGCTCTGCTCGGCATGGCGGCCATCACTGCGAGTCCGCTGCGAATCGTGCTCGAGGCCAATGTAGGCAGAGAAGAACTGCGGCCGTTCCTGGACGTCATTCGTCAGGAGTCTGCTCGCACACACTCCCTGCCGCCGGTTCTCTTTCGCAGCGGGTTGGTGGAGTCCAATTTCTACGACTGGAGATCCGGGAATGCGAAGGGCAGCTACCTGTACGCTCCCTTCGTGGCGTACGAGATGCCGAATCCCCTTCTGCCTTTGCCATACCGGCTCACGGACGAGGTAAAGGAAGAGGTTACCGGGTGGCTCGAATCCGGGCTGAAGGACAGGTCGGAGGCCCTACTGGTCACGCACGATGCATCCTGGATTCCGTGGTTTACCAACCGGTTCGAGGCTGCGGGATTCGGCGCGCGCGTGCTGAGACCGAATGGTTTCTGCGTTGTTGTGTTCGAGCGATCCGACGCTGTGCAAAACGACTGAGCCACTCCGTTCGCATCTCCCAGGCCGGGCAGTGAAGACATTGTGATTGGCGTCATCGGCCTTCGCGAAGTGAAATGACCCTATGGCGTATCGGCCTAACTCGGCGCGCCAGCCGCGGGGGGTTTTGCCCGTCCGAATATGCCCAGCCCGGCGCGAGCCAGCGAAACGATCTCCATCAATAGCGGCCTGTTCTGCCAGTACATCGCGGCGAAGTAGACGGCCGCGCCAAAAGGAACGAAAACCAGCAGCGCAAGGACCGGCGGGACCTGTACCCATCCCATAACCATCCGCCGGAACACCGCCACCGCGAGGGCCATCGCGGCGGTCGCGCTGGTAATCGGCCATAGCGCAATCCAAAGATCCCGGAGCCGCAGACGAATCAACTGGAACGGGATCCAAAACACAGGGATCAGAGTGAGCAGCGTGACAATGGCATAAGAGACGGCCACGCCGGCGCTTCCCCAATGCAGGCCGATGGCAAACCCCGCAACAGTCAGCCCGGTGAATAACAGGCCCCATCGGAACATGAGGTCCGTCTTCCCCATCGCCATGTAAAGGTATCCGGTTAGTGAGGTGATCGATTGCAGCAGTCCTACCGGTGCCAAAATCCGCAGGATGGGCGTTACGGGGGCCCACTTCGGGCCTAGCAGCGCCGCGATAAATTCCGGCGCCAGCGCCGTTACGCCGGCCATCAGCGGGAATGTCACGAACGCAACGGTCGCGCAGGCTCGCAAGTACGCGCGCCGAAAACGCTCCGGATCGTCCTGCATCTGCGAGAAGGCTGGAAATAGAACCCGCCCCAGCGTCCAACTGATGGCCTGCAGCGGATACAGCATCAACGTGTATCCCCAGTTGTAATAGGCTAGAGGGACGGCCCCCAGGTATTTCCCGATAAGTAAGTTATCGGTGTTTCGGCTGAAGTAATTGACGATATTCGATCCCGAGAGGTTCAGGCCGAAGCCGAGCACCGGCCCGAGCCGCCGGAATGAGAAACGCAGCGACGGCCGCCAGGGGTTAAGCGTAATATACAGAACCGCCGTAACCACGGCGTTCGCCAAGGCCCCAGTTATGAGGCTCCAGACGCCCGCGCCCAGCACCGCGCTCACAATGCCAACCGTCGCCGACGTGGCCCCGGCCGCCAGATCCACCGCCGCCAGCCGCGCGAACTGAAGGTTGCGGTTCATGAGGGCGCCGTGTACGCTCGCTGTGGCGCTGATCGTAAAGTAGAGACCGAGCGCTCGAAAAATACCCGGCAGCGAGGGTTCGTTGTAAAACTTCGCGACAAATGGAGCGCTCAGGAAACAGGCGAGGGTCACGCAAACGCCAATCGCGAGACTCAGCCAGAAGATGCTCGTGAGCACATCGTCGTCGAGATCCTTCTGCCGGATGATTGCGGTGGAGGTGCCCAGGCTGCCGAATAACGCCGCGAAACCGATCACCACTTGTGCCATTCCGGCCAGACCGTACGCGCGCTGCGAGACGAACCGCGCCAGAACGGTTGCGCTGACCATCGAGAAAACTTGCAGACCGATACGTGATAATGCGCTCCAGCTCGCGCCCGTCACAACGGTCGCGGAGGTGCTCCCTGAGGGTGGTTCCGGCATTCGATGAACCCCATTGTAGCCGCGTTGCCCGCTTTGGCCGGCGTTATGCCTGCGGCCGGCTGGGCCCGCCGGTCCGTTTGACCAGGCGGCAGCGCACGGCCGCCGTAGTAAACTCGCGCGTCAGACGGTTGTGAAAGAGCCGGAATTTACGAATGGGCACAAGTTCCAGCCGTGCGGTCTCGAAGCCGCTGCCCGCGACGAACTCGAGGAATCTTCTTATGGTCATTTGATTCAGCCCGCCGGCCACCTCGCTGAAACGCGTCGCCCCATCCGTCTTAAAAGTAGATCTCCAACGCATCAGGGCCTTCTCGCTAAATATCAGGTGGGCCCACGGGAAAACCGAGAAACCATGTCCGCCTAAAGGGTGATGCCAGGGCGGCCCGAAGCTGATGAATGCCTCGCCCGCCGGCCGCAGAAGCGCCGCCATGATGCGCAGAATTTCAGCCGGGTCGGCGAAATGTTCGAACGCATCCAGGGAAATGACGATATCCGCCAGTTCCTCTGTCGAAGACGCGAAGGAACAAGTCTCGGAAACACCCGCGGCGAGGGCCTTCTTCCGGGCAGTTTCGAGCAACTCCTCGCGAATTTCGAAACCGATCACCCGCCGCGCGCCGCTTTGAGCTATCTCAACGGCATCGTCTCCTTCGCCGCACCCGAAGTCAATCACGGTTTTTCCCGCGATCCTGCCGAAAAACCCCTCCCCGCACTGGATGCCCAGTTTCGATTTGCCCTGGTAGAAGCTCTCACTGGGATAATCCGCCGCCACCGGACAGATTGCCTTCAGAATCCGAACTTGGATGTTTGTCGTCATCTCCCGGTATCGACGGTTCTGGACTGCGCCTTCACCACGACTCTGGCGGGATTACCCATGGCGACCGCATAGGGAGGGATATCGGAAACCACTACGCTGTTGACCCCCACCACCGCACCTTCTCCGATTGTGACGCCCTTCAGAATAAACGCATTCTGCCCGATCCACGCCCGCCGGCAAATTCGCACGGGCTTGATCTCCTCCAGGCGCGGCGGCAGGTCAGCGATGCGCTCCGCGGTGTCCCTGGGATGCGCGTCCGAATCCATGAAGCGAACGCCGCTGGCCACGTTCACGTCTTCTTCGATGACAATCTCCCGATTCACCACGAAGATCACGTTATGGCCGATATCGACCCGGTCCCCGATCGTCAGCCTCGGTTCGTCGAACATCCGGCCGCTAAAGATGTCCACCTTCCCGAAGAAGTTCACGTTGTTCCCAATGTGAATTTCCGCGTGGCCCACCACGAAAGGCATCCGGGAAATATGGAATCGTCGGCCAATCGACGCGCACCGGCTGCGGAACACCGGCCCAATATAGAAATATCCGGCGGCCCAAAGCACTCCCCTCCACAGCGCCTGATGGAGGTGAAAGAGCGGACGCAGCACCGGATTGAAAAAGCGGGGCACAGGCAGAATGCCGGTCTGAAGCTTCTTCGCCAATGTCCCCAGCCCGCGATAGAAAGGTGTTTCGCCGCGCTTGATTTTCAGAACTAAGGCGTTAGCCAAAAACCGTCTCCCCTTTCGTACCGCTACAATTCTAACCTGATGACGCCGGGACCTCCGAAGCCGCCGGGACGCTGGGGCGGAGAAGCCCGTTATGGAAACGCGGTCGGCCTGCCGGCTTGACAACTGACAACTTCCAGTTTACGGTGTGCGGATACCGCAGCGGATTCAGCCCGGCGTAAGCCAGGCTCAACGGCAGCCAGTGCGCACAGGCGCGGGCTCAGCGCAAGATCTCCGGCGCACGGTCCAACTGATGCTCACAGCGGAAAAGATGCTGATAGAGCTGCTCGAACGGCAAGCCGAATGAGTGCGCGCCGAAGCCTGCCATACCAGCCGCGATATCCGCAACCACAGATCCAAAATGGTGGAGCTTCAAACCCGCGCTTGTGCCAGTCACGAGAGTTGCATTTCCCGGGTCACATATTCCTCAATGCGGCTAAAGGAATCCAGGTCCGCAAGTTGGTCGAGATCCATCTCGATCCCGAATTCTTCCTCGATCACATTGACCAGGGTGATGGCCGCGAAGGCCGGAGACTGACGCCAAGAAGTCCTGCAGCGGACCGTTTTTTGGCGTGGGCTGGAAATCGAAAAACATCTCCCGCGCCGCCGATGCAACAGAGCCGTTAGCGCGTTTCTCTGCTTCCTCTGCGGCCGAGAAGCGGCCAGGGCCGCATTTCATGCCCGCATTATGAGACAAGCTGGTCCGCCGTGTCGTCCTGTAAGCGGGGCGTGGTGTGTTCTCCCTGCTGACGGTGATCGCTGTCGAGGCCATGGCTCACTCTACGCCCGAAGGCATAGTAAG
>CAYWHA010000020.1:0-90967 GCA_964457555.1 uncultured Solibacteraceae bacterium | reverse complement strand
ACTCCCTGCTCGGGCTTACCTGCGCCGGGGCGCTTCCGATAAGTCCTAACGTTTTCCAACCGGAACCGCGATGAAAGCAGCTTAGTTCTCGCCGCGATGCTGCTCGATGTCTTTGATGATCAAAGGCAAGAGGCTTTGGAGTTCGTTCGGAAGGCGAATGCTCAACAGGATCAGATCTTCCGGCGGGTCGCCGATCAGAATGGCCGCGCCGTAAGTGGGCTTGTCGTTAGGAATCATTCGTGAGAAGGCGTTGCTGAGGCCATCTGCTTGCGGTGGAGTCTCGAATTCAACGACCCGCGAACTTCGATAGCTTAAGCGATCAGTCGGATAAGGACCGCTAGGAAGACGGGTATCGAAACCCCTCATGCTTCGTACCGCCCACGCACGAAAGGCCGGGAAGACCCGGGAGATGGCCTCCGCGATCTGATAACTTCCAAAGCCGCCCCCTCCGCTGATGTGGTGGAGGTCAATCGCAGGACCCTTAAAGTTAGGCCATCTGGGTTCGCCTTTGATCGGCTCTGGGCTGAGAAACATTCCCCAGCCGCTGGAATCGGAATAGCCTTCGCAATTCCATCCCTTCGGAGCGACTAGGCCAATCTCGGCAGATCTGTAGTAGGCGAAATTCCTCGCGTCGTGCGAGCTGAAAGACCGCCTTACGCTCACTCCCTTGGGTGCGTCAACCTTCTCCACCTGACCGTACGAGATGCATCGCACAAACGGTAGGGATGGCGCGGTTGTTTGGGCCATCGAAGCAATCGCCAGAGTCAAGGCAGCCGCCGGCATTCTGAGCACGAGCCGCGCTGTCGACTTCGGTACCCGCTGACTGCAAATCACTCGGCACATGACCTTTTCAGTATCGCGCCACGCGTGGCGGACGTGAAGTGGGCTTCACGGAAAACGAGATTACCTCAAGGTCCCCCGTGCCCACTTGGCCGCCGAACGCCCGAACCGCCCCCGCGCCCCATTCCGGCAAATCCACCCCAGTCACAACGAAATTAAAAATATTTTCGCCTGATTATAGACGACTTACAGATTCCATTCTTCGATTACGATCCACGCGCCCGCTAACCTGGAATCGCATATGGCATCTGTCGCACAACTCAACGCCAACCGCCTCAACGCGCAGCGCTCCACTGGCCCGCGCACCGAGGCCGGCAAGGCCAACTCCCGCTTCAACGCCCTGACATACGGCCTCGAAGCCCGCTCCCGCGTGATCCCAGGTGAGGATCCCGCTCAATTCGAATCCCTGGCTGCCGCGTACCACAGCCAGTTCAACCCCGTCGGTCCCCTCGAAGATTTCCTGGTCGAGTCCATCGTCGCGGCCGATTGGAATCGCCGCCGTTACACCCTCATCGAAGCGCAGCTCTACCGCGCCCTCATGTCGGCTGCCCGGCGCCGTCTGGACGCTCCCAAGAATCCGGACCCGATCTCCGAGCTTGCCGCCGTCTTCGGCGACGACGTGATCGGAGCGAAAATCCTCCAATCCGCCTTCCGCCAGTTGGCCTCCGCCGAGCGCAGCTATTTCCGCGCCCTCACCCAGTTGCGCCGCGCCCAGAATGAACGTCGGGCCGAAGAACAGGCCGAACAAGCGGAGGCGGAGGCGCCGCCCGCCGTCCCCCTCGCGCCGCCCCGTCCCCAAGCCCTGGCCGCGACCGCCGTCCCAAATGGGTCCGTTCCCCTCAATCCGGGCTCCGAGCCGGTCCCAGTCGGCGCCAGCCACATTCCGAACCGCGAAAGTCACCTTCCGAGCCGCGAACGTTAGAGAGCGGTCCCGGCCACCGCATGCCGCCACGCGAACACCACATTCCGAGCCGCGAACGTCAGAGAGCGGTCGTCGTGGTCGTGGCGCCTCTGCCCGGCGCCAGCCCTTGGCCCCTGCTATCGTGGAAGTTCGTATGCTGAACAGAGAACAGATGGTCTCGGAAATCGCGCGTGAAGTGGTCGCCCGCCTCCAGTTGCGCCTCGACCCCAAACCGGCGCTCCCGGTCGCACCCACGGCCACCGGCGATGGCGTCTTCGCTACCGCCGATGAAGCCGTGCACGCAGCCGCCGAAGCCCAGCCCAAAGTCGCCGCCATGAGCCTTCAGGATCGCGGCCGAATCATCGCCGTCATCCGGCGCATCTGCGACCAGCAAGCCGCCGAACTGGGCCGCATGGAACTCGAGGAGACTCACATCGGGCGACTGGACCACAAGATCGCCAAGCTCCATGCCATGAAGTTCGTAGTTGGCGTCGAGCAGATGGAGCGCATCCAGGCCCGCGCCGATGCGTCCGGCCTTTGCGTCGTGGAACGCGCCCCATGGGGCGTCATCGGCATGGTCTTGCCCGCCACCCATTCGGTCCCCACCATGGTGAGCAACGCCATCAACATCCTCGCGGCGGGCAATGCCGCGGTGTTCAGCCCGCATCCGGCCGCCGCCAGGGTCGCCGCCTACGCCTTGAAGCTCTTCAACCGCGAGATCGAGCGAACCTCGGGCGTATCGAACGTGATTACCATGGTCGCCAATCCCACCCTGGAATCGGTCGCGCAGATCTTTCATCACCCGGGCGTCGCCCTCATTTGCGTTACCGGCGGACCCGCGGTGGTGAAGGCGGCCATGCAGTCGGGCAAGCGCGTGATCGCCGGCGGCCCGGGCAATCCGCCGGTAGTCGTGGACGAAACCGCCGACCTCGATAAAGCCGCGCGCGACATCATCGCCGGGGCCGCTTTCGACAATAACCTCCTGTGCATCGGCGAGAAAGAGGTTTTCGTCGTCGCCTCCGTCGCCGACCGGTTCAAGCGGGCCATGCTGGCTGCGGGCGCGGTCGAGTTGGACAGCCAGGCGATCGCCCGTCTCACCAAGGCCGCGTTCACTTTTGACGACGATGGCAAGGGTTGCGCGCGTGCTCACGTGAACAAGGACTTCATCGGCCGCGATCCTTCCGTGCTGGCGCAGGCCGCTGGCGTGCGCATTCCCGATTCCACCGAGTTGCTCTTTGGCGAGACCGCCGAAAATCATCCGTTCGTCGAAGAGGAGCAGATGATGCCGTTCCTGCCCATGGTGCGTGTCCCGGACGTCGATGCTGCCATCGCTGCGTCCCTCCGCGCCGAACACGGCTACCGGCACACCGCCATCATTCACTCCAAAAACCTCGACAACGTCACTAAAATGGCCCGCGCCATGAACACCACCATCTTCGTCAACAACGCGCCCAGCACCGGATCGCTCGGCGTGGATGGCCCCGGTTACTTCAGCCACACCATCGCCACGCCGACTGGCGAAGGCGTAACCACGCCGCTCACGTTCACGCGGGAACGCCAGATCGCCATCGGCGGCGGCGCCTTGCGCATTATCTGAGAACGTACCGCCGCCGGTCTCCGCCGGCGGTGTTTCTGCGATTGTGCGCTACCACACATACCTCCACGCCTCTATTGTCTAGTACGACTATACTGGTGAGCGCCCTGATCGAGGGCAGGAGGGATTCTAATGGCCAGTAACAAAGTTCCACTTCCAGGAAGTGAACGCCGTCCGGTCGGCTCGCGCGTGGGCGATGTTCCGAACGACGAGGTCCTGGAAATCTCCGTAATTCTCAAACCGAAGACGCGCATCGCGCCGCTTCAGAGAGGTGAGGCTCCAATCTCGCGGGAAGAGTTCGCCGCCAGGCACGGCGCCGATGCGGGCGCCATCGACCAGCTCAAGACATTCGCCAAGGCGAATAATCTCACGGTCCTCGAAGTCGCTCCCGAGCGCCGCACCGTCAAGCTCAAAGGAACCGCCGCCGACATGTCGAAAGCCTTCGAGGTCCCCTTTGAACGTTTCGAAGTCGAGGGGACCCGCTACCGCGCCCGCACTGGCGCCATCCACGTGCCGCCGGAACTGGCCGGCTCCATCGAGGCTGTGCTCGGCCTCGATAACCGGCCCCACGCCAAACCGCATTTTCGCCTGCACGGCGCGTCCGCGCCCAAAGCCGCCGCTCCGAAGCCGGTCTCATATACTCCCCGGCAGGTTGCGCAGCTCTACCAGTTCCCGCTCGATGCCACCGGCGCCGGGCAGACCATCGGCATTTTGGAGCTCGGCGGCGGCTACCGTGCGACCGACCTCCAAACCTACTTCACTTCCATCGGCGTAACGGAACCGAGCGTGATTTCGGTATCGGTCGATAATGGCGCCAACAAACCGACCAACGCCAATAGCGCCGATGGCGAAGTGCTTCTCGACATCGAAGTCGCCGGCTCGGTCGCGCCCAGCGCCCACATCGTCGTGTATTTTGCGCCCAACACCGATAACGGCTTTCAGGATGCGCTCACCACGGCCATTCACGATACCGCCAACAAACCTTCGGTGATATCCATCAGTTGGGGCGGGCCGGAATCCACCTGGACGGCTCAGTCGATGACCGCCATGGATACCGCCGCGCAGGCCGCTGCCATGTTGGGCGTGACCATCTGCGTCGCGGCCGGCGACAACGGTTCGAGCGACGGCGTCACAGACGGGAAGAACCACGTGGATTTCCCGGCGTCCAGCCCGCACGTGCTGGCCTGCGGAGGAACCAATCTGCAGAGCGCCAACGGGGTGATTACGAGCGAGACGGTCTGGAACGATGGCGCCCAGGGCGGCGCCACCGGCGGTGGGTTCAGCGTGCAGTTTCCAGAGCCTGCCTGGCAGGTTGCAGCCGGCGTTAAGCCTCCTACAAGCGGCCGCGGCGTGCCGGATGTTTCAGGGGATGCCGATCCGGAATCCGGATACCAGGTCCTGGTGGACGGAAAGTCCCTGGTGATCGGCGGCACCAGCGCCGTCGCGCCGCTCTGGAGCGGCCTGATCGCTCTGCTCAACGAAAAGATCGGGAAGCCCATGGGATTCTTCCAGCCGACGCTATACGGAATCGCCGCTTCGGCCAAGGCATTCCACGACATCACCCAGGGATCGAACGGCGCGTTCTCCGCCGGCCCGGGGTGGGACGCCTGTACCGGACTCGGTTCGCCCTCGGGCGAGAATCTGCTTGCCGCGCTGAGCGCCGCCACGAAATTGCTCCCGGCGGACTTTACCGCGCTGAGCCCTGCCCCGCAGTCGCTCACGGCGGGCGGCACTTAGAGAGAGTCTGGGCTATACTGACTGAGATGCAGGGAGCCAAGCGGGGAAACTTGGGAGGGTCCGTGGTCCGTATAACTCCGGGAATCCTCGCGCTCTCCCTGCTTTTCTCCGCCGCTGGTTGCCGGAGCGCGATTCTCGGCAATCTTCCGCCGGTCCCCTCGAATCCCGTTCTGCCGTATACAGCGCTCGATCCGCGGCAGGCCGGCCTCTTCGGAGCATACCCCGGCGTGGGGGCCGGCAATGCCGCCGCGTTTTGGACCAACACGCTCGACCTGTCCCAGCGCGTGGAGTTTGCCGGTGGATCGCGGGCGGTAATGGCGGCCGAAGCCGCCCGCGGATGGCAAGACATCCTGGCTGTCACGAAGATTAATGGGAGCGGCTCGAACGACCCGTCGGCCGACCAATTCAATGTAGAGGTCGTATGGAGCAAGGATGCGGCAGAGCATTTCAGGTCCCTGCCGCATTGGAGCGATCACATCGCCCTGCTGCATCCCGGCCAGTACGGGTATCAGGAAAACCGGGACGAGAACCCGTTCTGGGGAATCGTGGTCCTGTTCAACCAGGACCCGGCCGATCCCAACAAGGTGGATGGGCAGTTTCACATCGACTTCCGGTCGCTGTTCGGACACTATGAGCCTGAGAACGGCGACATTTCGGATAAGAATAACTACGAGAGATACAAGAGTTGGTATGGCGGTCCCATCGGCCCCTTCGAGCCATAGCATGAGATACGCCTGCCGGAAGCATCGCCTCACTGACGTAGCTTTCGGAATCGTCGTGTCGTTGCTGTCTTTGCGCGCCCAAGGGGACATACAAACCACGGTTCGAGCCTTCCTGCAGGCGTGGTATGTCGATAAGCAGAGCCCCGACGCGCTCAAGAGCTTCGTGGCGAAGGACAACGGCTTCAACCTCGCCCCAGCGGCCCCGCCATCCAGGACGCCGCTTACCGCGGCCCGCGTCGATCCGCAGCACGAACTCTTCGCGCGAGCCTTCGTCAGTCCTCCAATAGGAGCGCGATTCGAGCCGCCGAAGAGTCTGAGCGACGCTGTCGAGTATCCGCCGGCCAAGGCCCCAGGCGCAATGACCCGCAGCGCCAGGGGCGTCATCCTCACCAGCGAATTCGCCATCTATACGCCCGAGGCGGCTAAAGGCAGCTTCCTCCCGGTCTCCAAACCCAGCGCCGGCGACCCGGTGACGACGTATCTCTATCACTTGACGCAAGCTTATAAAGGCAAGTTATACGTCGTCGTGTATACCACTAAGGGCGCCGGCATGTTGAAGGAGACCGCGGTAACGTACTGGATCGAGGAGAATGGGTCGTGGAAACTGGCGGCGTTTATGGGCACTAACTGGTAGGAGATTATGTCGGATATCCAGGTTGCGGTAATCAATGCAAGCACCGTCGTGCAGGACAGCCAGGTGCAGGCGATTGTACCGGCGTTGCAGACCCAGGTCCATCGGGATTTCGCGCCGGTGTGGGGCGTCGATGCCGATTTGACTTTTGTGGGCCATGGCGCCACCGCGCCTCCCGGCTCCTGGTGGGTGACGGTGCTCGACAATTCCGACCAGGCCGGCGCGTTGGGCTACCACGATCTCACCGACGAGGGCCTGCCCGCGGGTAAGTCATTCGCCGGGACCGACATCCAGGCGGGAAACTCGTGGACCTCCACAGTGAGTCACGAGTTACTCGAAATGCTCGGCGATCCCGATGTCAACCTTTGCGCGTTTACGCAAAAGGACGGCGGCGGGATGCTGCTTTACGCCTATGAAATCTGCGATGCGTGCGAAGCCGATTCCGCCGGATACGACATCGATGGCGTCCTGGTCTCGGACTTCGTGTACCCGGCCTGGTTTGAATCGTTCCGCAAGCCCAAAAGCGTCCAGTTCGATTACCGCTCCCTGATTAGTCAGCCATTCCAGTTACTCGCGGACGGCTATATCAGCCAGTTCGATACGTCCAATACCGACGGCTGGACGCAGGCTTCGGGGCAGCGGTTGGCAGCGCGCGCGCCGGTCGGGAGCCGCAGGGAGCGCAGAAGGGCGCCGCGGCGGCAATGGGTGACCAGCGAGGTGAAGAGGAGCGGCGCGGGCCGGTAAGTCATGAGCAGGCGAATCGCATTTTGCGCGGATGGCACATGGGACGGAGTGGCTAACAGCACCAACGTCTACAGGATTTCCAAGGCGATCGTCCCGATGCCTGGGGAGCAATACTCGTTCTACGACGATGGCGTCGGGGCGGACGGAACGCCAATCGAAAAACTGCTCGGCGGCGCGATGGGCGATGGGCTCCTCCAGAAAGTCAAGGACGGGTATTCGACCATTTCGAGCGTCTATGAGGACGGGGACGAGATCTTCATCTTCGGCTTCAGCCGCGGCGCCTATACGGCCCGCAGCCTTGCGGGGATGATCGCCATTTGCGGGCTCCCCAGCAAGAATCCCGATGCCAACCTCGTGAATACGGCATTTCAGGCGTATCGAAACAAGGACCAGAGGGCGGCCATTTTAGCAACCCTGGGCGCTTACGGGTTGGTGGACGCAAAGATAACCATGGTAGGCGTTTGGGACACAGTCGGGTCGTTGGGGGTACCGGCGCTTCTCGGCGGGGTCGATGTGTCGCAGTATGGGTTCCTCGATACCGGCCTGCACCCCGACATTTTGAATGCCTTCCACGCCCTGGCGATCGATGAGCGCCGGCGGGAATTTCCCGCGACGCTTTGGACCTCGCCGCCCGCACCCGGACAGACTCTCGAACAGGTGTACTTCTGCGGCGTTCACTGCGACGTGGGAGGCGGATATGCCGACGATGCGAACACCGGAACCGCGCTTTCGGATATCACTCTGAGCTGGATGATGGGTAAAGCTCAGGCGCTGGGACTGGTGTTCGACCAAGCCGTGGCCGCTCGCTTCCCAAGCCCCATTGACAAGAAGTACTCACTGGACACCAAGCACGAGTCATGGACTCCCATGTGGCTGTTCCCAAAATCAAGGGACATCGCCCCAAACGCGACGCTGGCCAATAGCGTGGGAGTTCGTTGTCAGAACGATGGTTCGTATAGGCCGGTGAATCTGTCGCTGGTCAACGGTGCGCCCGGGCCGGGGTACGGCAGCGAGATTGTCGTCGCTTAATGGGGCGGCAAGCCGCGAACCGGAAAGCAGACGGGCCGAAGAAGGCAGGCCAGGAGGCCCGCCCCACCTACATCGGCTGGAGGCGGATGCCGAACTGCTGTTCCAGGTCGTAGGATACGCCATGAACGGTGCCGGCGCCGTTCGCTACGGTTAACTTGCGGACGCGGACGTCCTCGACATACGCGGCGGCGGCAGCCTCGGCGCGCCGGTTGGCGATGGACTGAAGACGCGCCACCTCGGCGTCCATGGGAGCGGCATCGGCCGGGATGGCGGCGAAATCCGCTCGAATCTGGGCTTCGACGGCGCTGTCGATCGAACCGTTCTGCACGCAGATATCGAACATCAGGGCCATCGCCCGCTCCGTGGTCACTCCGAAGCGCTGGCAAAGAGCGGCGGCTTGTTGTTGCCTGACTTGCGCGTGCGCGACCTGGATCGCCTGAAATTCCGGAGTGCGCCCCAGGGCCTGAAACAGGCTCTTCCACGGGTCAAGGATGACGTGGCGAACGGGGTCCTGTATCGACCGGGCCCAGTCCAGTTGCGCGCTCGTGGGGGACGCGAGCATGTTCTTCAGGGCGTCGAGATTGTCCTGAAAGATGCCCGTCATGACGTCTTCATGAGCGGAGAGCATGTCGGAAAATAGCGGCTGCAGAGTGCCCTGGCCGAGGTTCCACTGGAGCGCGCCGTAGCTCATGCCCATGCCGTCGAAATCGCCCGTGAGGCCGCAGAAACAATCCGGGAATCCCGTGGAGGTCTCGAACGCGCCGCTCAGCGCGAGGCAGCGCTTCCCAACGGGCGCATCGAGCAAGGGCGTCGCGGGCGCCGCCTCGCCTGGGAACAGGGCCGACCAGGTTTGCGGTCCGACGACTCCGTCGAAGCCAAGCCCATTGGCTTGTTGGAAGGCCTTCACGGCGGCCTGGACTCCGCCGCCGAACGCGCCGTCTATGTTGCCCGTATAGAGGTTCAGATCTTTCAATCGCTGTTCCAGGCGGCTTACATCGGCGCCGGTTGAGCCAAGTTGGAGGTTCATAACGTTAATGGATTAGTTAGTTCGAAAAAAGTTGCGGGCGTGCGCGCCGGGCGCAAGCCTCATCCCGGTTTCAGGTTAGCAGCCGCGAAATGGAAAGCAAGGCAGTGGGAGGGTGGAACCGGTTGAAAACGCTGGGGGAAATCTTTTTTAAGATCGCGTCACCGCCTTGCGAGACTCGGCGCGAAATTGGTTAACGCAGTTTGGGACGTTTCTCCGCATCCTGGAGTATAATGACCCGAAGACCATCCAGAGAGTGGGTTACTATGTCCTTAACATTCGACTTCAATAAGCACTGGCCTTTGCTTGTCTCAGTCGGCATGGCGCTTACGGGCGTGGCTGTTTTTGGCGCAGCCTTGAAGTGGGATGGCCTGAGTCTTACGGTTAAATTAACGGAACTGAGCGGCCTCTTGGCGCCCCTTGCCTTTGCCTCGGCCGTGGTCGAGCGCGCGGTTGAGATCGTTGTAAGCCCGTGGCGCGATGCGGACGCAAGTAAGCTTGAAAAAGCCATATCCGTCATTAAGGCTAGGCCGGCGGACCCCGCCGCCGACGCGCAGAACGCCAAGGATCTGATGGCCGCTTCGGACCGGCTCGATGAATATCGGGGCGATACCCAGCAGATCGCATTTGGAGTTTCACTCACTTTATCCATTCTGGTGAGCATGGCCGGCGTGCGCGCGCTCGCGCCTTTTGCCGATGTGGCGAAACTGAATAACCAAGTAGTCACGAAACCGGGGCAACACTTGTTTTTTCTCTGTGTCGATGTAGTGCTCTCAGCGGGGCTACTGGCCGGCGGAGCCGATGGCATACACTCCGTGGTAAATGCCGTTACAAGTTTCTTCGACAATACCGTAGCCAAGCCGAAGGTGTAGATGGCCGGGCCCGGCCACCCTAGGGATGAAGGCAAACTGAAGAAGGCAAGCCAACTGAAGAAGGCAGGCCAGGAGGCCCGCCCCACTAACAGGAGGGCGGCGATGGGGATGCGGCGGAATTTCGGAGTTTTCAAGCGGTGGACGCGCTGGGGGAAGCGCCCGGACGCGGAGCCGCTGTCGGTTTGGGAAGCGCTGGGGGAAGAATACTGGCGCGGGGCGAATCCGCCCTGCGATCCTGAGGATTCGGGAGACCTGGAATACCTCGGCGCCCTCGCCATCTACCAACGGAAGCGCGAACTGTGGCATGAAGCGGGAGATCCCCCAAAGGGCGCGGCCATGGCGGAATGCCAGGCCGCTGAACTCGCGATCCGGAAGGTGGTGGTTGCGCGTCTGCACCAGGGCGGAAGGAAGGCCTTGTGCTTTTCGGGCGGCGGCATCCGCAGCGCCACCTTCGGTCTGGGAGTGCTGCAGGGCCTGGCGGCTCACTCCTGTTCGCCCGAGGATGCGGGAGATGCGCCGCTGCTCCTGGGCGAGGCGGATTACCTATCGACTGTCTCGGGCGGAGGGTTTCTGGGCGGCTGGTTTTCGTGCTGGGCGTCGCGCCACCCGGATGGGACCGCCGGAGCGATCCGGGAACTGGCCGCCGCGCCGGATGCGGCCTGGGAGCCGGAACCCGAGCCACTGCGATACCTGCGGAGATTTGCAAGCTACCTCAACCCGCAACTGGGGGCGTTTTCGGCCGATACCTGGACGCTGGTGGCGACCGTTTTCCGGAATATCGTCCTGAACTGGCTGGTGCTGCTGCCCCTGCTGGCAGCGGTGTTGACGCTGCCGATGCTGCTGTTCGCCCTGATCGAGGCGTATCCGTCGGTGGGAAACAACGGGCTTCTCTATGCGGCGGGAGCGCTGCTGGCCGTGAGTGTGGCGTACATGGTGACGGATTTGCCGAGCGTGGGGGACGCCCGGCAATCGCAGCCGCGATTCCTGGCGCTGGGGCTCGCGCCGCTGGTGCTTGGCTCCATTCTGTTTACGTTGTACTGGGCATGGCAGGGCGATCCGGCCGCGGAACCCGGGCCGGGAAGCTTCGTCGAGTTCGGAGTGGTCATTATGGCGGCGGGTGTGGCGCTGGGGATTCCTTTCGCATACTGGCGGCGCCGCATTTTCCACGCGGCGTGGGTGGCCAAGGGGTTTGGGTTCGCGCTGGTTACCGGCGCCGTGGGCGGACTGCTGGGTTATTGGGCGACCCGGCACTACGATCCCGGAAACGGGAACCTGCACGAGGACCGGCTGTACGCCTGGCTGGCCGTGCCGACTCTGCTGGGCATCTTCGCGCTGGCGCAAGGCGTGCTGGTAGCCATGAGCAGCACCATCACGGAAGACGAAGACCGGGAGTGGTGGGCGCGCTCCATGGGGTGGATTTTCATTTCGATCGTATTCACGTTCGCGTTCGGCGGCGCCGCGCTGATGATGCCGGACCTGGCGGGTTTGCTTCCGTCGATCCAATGGCAAGGGGTTGCCGCCGCCGCCGCCGGCCTGGCCGCCAGCGCGCTGGGCCTGAGTCCGGGGACGGCCGCCACGAAGGAGGGCGAAGATAAGGACGCCGGTCCGGCATCCCTTTCGCAGCAGGCGATGGCGCTGGGCGGGCGGCTGGCGATGCCCGTTTTTCTGCTTCTGCTGGTGGTGTTCGTGGCCGGACTGCTCTCCTGGGGCGATACGCGGCTGGAGGACAAGCTCACCCACGCGGCGTTCTGGAGCCTGTTCAAGTCGCAGTACGATATTCCGATACCGGCCTACATCCTGCTGGAACTCGCGCTGCTGGCAATCCCGCCTCTGATTCTTGCCCGCGTCATCGATGCCAATAAATTTTCGCTGCACAACATGTACAGGGCGCGCCTGATCCGGACTTTCCTGGGAGCCTCCAACCAGGGCCGGAAACCGAACCCGTTCACCGGATTCGACCCGAGCGATAACGTCCCCATGGCCAGTCTTCCGGCCAAGCCGCTTCACGTGGTCAACGCCACGCTGAACCTGGTGAAGGGAGAGAACCTGGCATGGCAAGAGCGAAAAGCGGAGCCGTTCACCGCTACGCGGTACCACACGGGGAGCTGCCGCCTGGGGTACCAGCGGTCGGAGAATTACTCCGGCGGCCTGAAGCTGGGCGGGGCCATCACCATTTCAGGCGCCGCGGCCAATCCCAACATGGGCTATGCCTCCTCCACGCTCCTGAGCATGATCATGATGCTCTTCAACGCGCGCCTGGGAGTGTGGCTGGCGAATCCGGGGCGTCCTGGCGCGGGCTGCTGGTCGAAGATGGGGCCAACCTATTCCATACGGCCGCTCATCGACGAAGCGCTAGGGCGGACCGATGACCAGAACGCGTGGGTGAACCTCTCCGATGGCGGCCACTTTGAAAACCTGGGTCTGTACGAAATGGTCCTGCGGCGCTGCCGCACCATCGTGGTGGTGGACGGGTCGGCGGACCCCTCCTTTCATTTCGACGACTTGGGCAATGCCATACGCAAGATCCGCATCGATCTGGGCATTCCCATCGATTTCCGGTACGGCATCCCGGTCACGCAGGAGATTCAGCCGGATTCCAGGCACGCGGCGGTGGGGAAAATCATGTACAGTTGCGTGGACGGCGCGCATGTGGAAGACGGCGATCTGATCTACATCAAGGCGTCGCTCACCGGAAACGAGCCTCGCGATGTGCTGAATTACGCCGACCAGAACCCGTTGTTCCCGCAGCAGCCGACGGCGAACCAGTGGTTCGACGAGTCGCAGTTCGAGAGCTACCGCCGGCTGGGCTGCCACGTAATCGAAGAGATGCTGCAGTTCCGCCAAGGTGCGTTTTCCTTCGACCAGTTCGTGGCGGCGGCGGAGGAGTATTGCGGCGTAGAGAAGGCGCGCGTCGCCGGACATGCCTGATTCAGAGACGCAACGGAGGGTCGATTCATGCCGGTTTCCCCATTAGGGCCTCGCCCGTTTTATCGCGTAGGCCACAATCCGAATTCCATTCCCCAGGTGCTTGCAGATCTGGCCGCCGGGGCCAACGCGATCGAACCGGACGTGAATGCTTACGCGGACCAGCCAACGGAGTTGTGCATCGGCGAGGCCTCGATCATCGATCCCATGCATGGCTGCGGGGCGGACGCGCCCCCGCTCGGACAATTTCTCGACCAATTGCACGGCATCGCGGTAAGCACGCCGGCATTGACCCTGGTGGTGTTCGATTGCAAGCCGAAGATTTCCACGCCGGATTTCGGCCTAACGCTGCTGACGGAGGTACGAAACCGCCTGACGTTCGATACCGGCCTGAACGTGGTCATCTCCGTAGCCGAACGGAAGTACGGCGCCTTTTTCGATAAGATCAGGTCGGGTCTGGGACCGAGAGAGGGCCTCATGATCGACGAGGAGAACGACCCCGTGGCGATCGCGACTTATTTGGCGGGCGTCGCGAACCCATGTTACGGCAATGGGATAGCGGTGGCCAATGACATACTCGGACCGAACGTGCGCCCCTCGATGGACAAGGCCTGCGAGTATCGCGCCGCCACGGGCCTGTTGAGTTTCATCTATGTCTGGTCGGTCAACGACGAAGATAGGATGCGGGACTACCTGCGCATCGGCGTCGACGGATTCATTACCGACTGCCTGCCGAAGGTGAACGGCATCCTTCAGGAAGACGAGTTCCGCAACGCGTTCCGCTCCCCAACGCGGCTCGATAACCCTTTCGCAGCGCCGAATCTCGCGTATGGGCTGGCCATTTACACAGGCGATCTAGAGGGCGCCGCCGCGGGCCCCAACGCACACGTGCAGATTACTCTGAGCGGGGCCAACGGCGATGCCAGCATGGTTTTGGACGCCAGTTTGCCGGAGCGTCTGGACAGGAACAGTTGCACCTACGTGACGCTCTTCACGAACGACCTTGGGGCATTGCAATCGCTGACCGTCCAGTTTGTCAACGCCGGCGCCACGTGGTATCTGGACCACATGCAAGTGAATAGCAGTCGCTTCGGAGCGGCGAAGGTGGCTACGTTCCAAAGGTGGATTGACGATTCGGGACCGTTCACGCAGGCGTTGGCCTGAGCCGGTGCGGCTACGCGAGGGCCTTCCGGCAGAAATCCACGCACTTGGCGGTTTCCTTCACTGCATCCGAGCCCTCCGGGACGTTGTACTCGAGCTCGATCGTGGCCGGGAAGTGCCAATTGTTTTTCGAAATGGTTTGGAGAATTTCCTTGATCGGCGTCTCGCCATAGCCCCACGGCAGGTTCAGGGCGCAGTGCGCGACCGTCGTCCGGTCCTTGAGGTGGACGTTCTTGATCCGATCATGGTACTTGTTGAGGAAGTCGAGGGGCGTCCCGCCAGGGTTTGTCGCTGCCATGAAGTGGCCAAGGTCGACGCCCGACATGTTGCCTTTTGAAACCGCGAGGGCCTCGTCGATGACGGTCATGCTCCCCTGCTGGTGGGTGTGGTAGGTGGTGAACATTTTGTGCTTCAACGCCGCGTCGCCGAGCCGCTTGAGCGTCGCCGCCGCGTCCGGACCGGCCGGCAGCTCTAGCGTACACATATCGGCCCCGAGCGTTTTGGCTACCGTAAACGTGTAGTCGAGGTCCTCGTCGGTGTCCATCCGCATCGCATTCACCGCGAAGATGCTCACGCCGGCGTCGTTGTAAAGCTTGCGCAGTTCCTTGAAGATGTCCATCGACAGGCCGAGACGCCACTTGCGCTCGGCGTCCGCCGCGGCCTTCTGCTCCGGGGTCTGCGCGCCACGGCCGCCCGCGCCCGGGATCGCTCCGCCGCCGGTGCCCCGCGCACCGCCTGCCGCTTGTGCACGCGGCGCACCTGGGCCACCTGGCCCGCCTGGCCCGCCTGCAGCGCCGGCGCGTCCCGCCGGACAGGCCTGTCCGTTCCACTGTCCAGCGGGCTGGCCGTTGCCAAAACCAGTTTTCATGCCCGCAACCGGGGCATAGGACGGCGCCGGGCCGCGACCGCCCTGGCCGCCCGGGAAGCCAGCGCCGCGTCCGCCACGCCCGCCGGCGCCCCCGCCCGCAGCGGCCTCCGCAGCAGCCGCGGGACTCGAGTCCCACTTGCCTTTTTTCCGCGCCCAGTCGTCCGCGACAGTACCCATCAGCTCGGTTGCGTCGATGCCGGAATCGACGATGTACTTCAGCGTGGCTTCGGCGCTCTGATCCGTCATGCTGCGATAACTGTAGGTGATGACGCCGATTTGAACTCCCTTGACCTTCGAGTTCGGCTTCGCGGCTCCCATCAGTTCCGGACCGAATTCCGAGGCGAACCCCGTCGCCAGCGCGATTCTTCCAACATCCCGTCTCGTGTAGAGCATACTTCCTCCTGCGATCGTTGGATCGTCGTCGTCTCCTCTAGCCAAGAGGATTATAACTGTAGTGCTCCAGTGCGGCAATCCTTTTGTTTTACACATTTGCGTAAACGCATTATGAAAATTGCTAAGGCCCTGGTATACTGAGCGGGTAACGCAAGTGTCCATTTCGTCCCAAGTACGCCACGTCGCTCTGATCTACGATGCCACGCGGGCCTACGACTTGAGCGTCATGGCCGGCGTCGCGGCCTACGTGCGGCAAGGCGCGCCGTGGAGCGTCTATATCGAGGAGTCCGCGCTGAAGGACCAGCGGCTTCCCAGGCTGGCTTCCTGGCGCGGCGACGGCATCATCGCCAATTTTGACGATCCCCGTGTGGTGCAGGCGGTGTTGGCATCGGGCCTGCCCACGGTGGCCTTTGGCAGCGGCTACGGATGGTATGCGCCGAGCCTCCGCATTCCGTACTTCTTCACCAACAACAAGGCGATCGCCCGCCTGGCGGCGGACCACCTGCTGGACCGTGGATTTCGCCATTTCGCGTACTACGGAGGCACGCGGACCCGCACCAACGGGTGGTCGGTGGAACGAGAGCGCGCGTTCGCCGAGCGCGTCAAGAAGAAAGGATACCGGTGCTGGATATACCGTGACCGACGGCGGGCCGGGCGGGACTGGGAGACTCTGCAACACGACCTCGGCGCGTGGCTGCTTTCGCTCCCCAAACCGGCGGGGCTAATGGCGGACAACGACCAACGCGCCCGCCTAGTGCTCGAAGTCTGCCGCACCGCCAGCATGCAAGTGCCAGATGAAATGGCTGTAATCGGGGTCGACAACGACGAACTTCTCTGCCAACTCAGCACCCCGCTCCTCAGTAGCGTGGAGCAAGGTTCACGGCGGATCGGGCACGAAGCCGCCGCGCTGCTGGACTGGGTCATGTCGGGGCACAAGCCCCGGCGGATGAGTGTGGTGGTCGATCCGTCCGGCCTGGTGGCGCGCGGGTCCACGGACATTCTTGCCATTGAAGATCGCAAGGTCGCGGAAGCCATGCGCTACATCCGGGAACACGCATGCGACGGGATTCAGGCGCAAGATGTGGCCAACGCCGTGGGAGTATCCCGCTCCGGGTTGGATGCCCACTTCAAGAGCGCATTGGGCCGGACCATTCGCTCGACAATCCGGGCGGCCCAGTTGGAGAGGACCCGGCAGTTGGTCAATGAGCCGGGTCTCTCTCTGAAGGAGATTGCCTCCAAGATGGGTTTCAAATCGGTGCAGTTCATGACGGCAGCGTTCCGAAAGGCCTTCGGCCGGCCGCCTGCACAGTACCGCCGGACTGCGCCCGGTCCGGGGGACTTCTGAGTCCGTGGCGGCGCAAGGAAGCGCCGAGCGGCGTGACTTAGAGCAGCGCCTTTACTTCGATCCGGCGGAACCAGATTTCGGCGTATTCGATCTCAATGGCGATCTTGCCTCGCGTCAGGGGAATGTACTGGCCCGGGTTATCGGGATCGGGCTGCTGGAGACTAGTCGCGACGTTGACTGTCCGGCCGTTGACGATATGCGCGGCGCGGTCGCCCTGCCAGATCACTTCAACGGTGTTCCATTGATCGAGGAGTTCGAAGTTGCCGTCCTTGATGAACCTGCCACCGGCGGGTTCCGCGGGTGTTTGAGCAGCACGACCCGGCCCGCCTGGCCCGCCTGCGCCACCCGGTCCGCCGGCACGGCCCCCACGCCCCGGACCGCCGCCCGGAGGCATAGCGCCCGAACTCCCTGGCTTCGGCCATCCCGTCAGGGGACTGATTCCCTCTCCGAACAAGCCAGCCCCGTGCTGGCCCTGGATACCCCGGGTGCCCACCATGAAGAAGTCCCCGACGTCGCCTTCCTCAATCTGGCATTCCACACAGGTCGGCCAAACCCTGTCCGCCCCCACAAGACCGTAGAGCAAACCATTGTCGCGCTTCGGCGTGTAGCGCGGGGCATGGCGCTTTACGCCCCACTTGTACTCGACGCGGATATGCACATTGCCGTACTCCTGATTGGTCGCGAGGTAGCCGGGTTCGGCCGGGAAGGCGCCTTCCTCGTTACCCATGATATGGAGCATCTCTTCTTCCATCAGGACCATACCCTTGGTTTCGGCAACTCCCTTGCCAGACTGCTGGATCATGGTATACCAGCCGGTAAGATCGCGTCCGTTAATCAGTGAGACCCATCCGTCCATGCCAGGCGCGGGCAGGGGCGGAGCGGCCTGCGGCGTCTGCGCAAGACCGCGGTAAGTTAGAAAAGCGGGAGCCAGAGCGATCGGCGCACTGGCTCGCAAAAAATCGCGGCGGTTCATATTGTTCTCCTCCGATTCTCCTGTTGCGCGCCGAGCGGCTTCGGCGGATCGCGTCATTGCATCGTCGTTGTCTCGTCCAGCCAACAGGATTATAGCTTCAGTACCGCAACGCGGCAATGCCTTTGTCTTACACATATGCGTAAACATATTATAAATTTTGCTAACACATGGGACGGGGTGCCTCCAAGGCGGCTGAAGTTAATCTAGCAAAAGTCGTAATGAAGTTATAAGAATCTGTTAAACAAATCGATTGCCCGCCTCGCGGGACTGATGCTACAAATGTAACGTGCCGTTCGCCGCCGGCCGCGCGGGGCTGCCACTCGGGCGGCGGAGAGAGCATTTCAAGGAGGACAAGGTGAGCCAATTTCGATTTTCGGCCGGGCCGTGGAATGTGCATGAGGGGGCGGACGCCTTCGGGCCCCCTGTGCGCCCGGCCATTGCTTTTGAAGATAAAGTGAGGAAATTCAGTGAGCTGGGATTCGCCGCCGTGCAGTTTCACGACGACGACGCCGTGCCGGACATGAACGATCTGTCCGAGCCCGAGATCCGCGAGAAGGCCAGACGGGTAAAGGCGATTCTGGACAGCCATGGGATGCTGGCCGAGTTCGTGGCCCCACGGCTATGGGAAGACCCGCGAACCATCGACGGGGCTTTCACTTCCAACGATGCTTGCCACCGCGAGTTCGCCATTTGGCGCGCGCTACGGTCGGTGGACATTGCGCGGGAATTGGGCTGCAACAAGATTGTTCTCTGGTTGGCTCGCGAAGGGACGCTTTGTTTCGAGTCGAAGAATCCGGTTCAGGGCGTCAAGCGGCTGATCGAGGCCATCGATCGCATCCTGGAATACGGCAAGGAGATACAGGTGCTGGTCGAGCCGAAGCCCAACGAGCCTATCGACCGGAGCTTTTGCCCTAGCCTGGGGCATGTGTTCGCGCTTGCGGAACGCACGAAGGACCCGGCGCGGGTAGGGGGGCTTTTGGAAAGCGCCCACGCGATCCTGGCGGGTTTCGATCCGGCCGGGGAAATCGCGTTCGGATTGGCGATGGGGAAACTCTGGAGCGTGCACCTGAATGACCAGAACGGCCTAAAATACGACCAGGACAAGGCATTCGGAGTCGAGAACTTGCGCCAGGCCTTCAATCAGGTCAGAGTGTTGGTGGAGAATGACTACGGCGCGAACGGTGAGTTCGTGGGTCTCGATGTAAAGGCGATGCGGACGCAGAAAGTCGAGGAATCTTACAGGCACCTACAGAACAGCCTCGAGGTCTTCCGGCTCCTGGAAGAAAAGGCGCGCCGCTTCGATTACAAGTTCCAAGAGGAGTGCGTGGCCGCTCGCGATTACGAGCGTCTGGAGATGTACGTTCTCAAGCTGCTCATGCAAGGATAAGGGAAAAGCCGGCGCTGAGTCAGCCGCTGGAACTGCCCCGGCATTTTGCAGGGTGGGGGCTTGCCGGGAGGACGGATGGCGATGGATATTCTGGTGTTGAACACAGCCGTCGTGGATTTCCGGCGCAAGGACTTCGATTTCGCCGACAATCTGGCCGGGGAAGGCGGGCTGGCGCGCTGCGAGACCGAAGACATGCCTGGCTATTCGCAGGAGCAACTGGCCGAGTGGATTCGCGACGGTTACGCGACTGCGGGGGGAATCGGGAACTCGGCGCCGCTGATGGCGCGCGCCGGCCTGAGAACGGCTATCGGCGCCAACCTCGGACGGGGACCGTATGGCGGACTGGATGCGCACGGCCGTTTTTTTTATGACCGCATGGCCAGCAACGGGATTGACCTTTCGGCCATGGAGACGCACCCCGCGCTGCCTACGGGCGCGACCTTCATCCACTGCTCCAGCGCCAGCGACCGGCTGGGGATTGTGTATTTCCCAAACGCGAACGACGGTTTCAGCTTCGAGGTATTTGAGAAGCACGTGGAGCGGCTCTGCCCGAAGATTGTCTACTATATTTATTCGGGTCTGTCCCACAAGGGCGATGCCAACGGCGGCAGGGACCTGGCCGAGTTCATGCGACGGCGCCGCGCGCAGGGCGCCGTGACCATTGCCGACAGCCACACCCTGACGGGGTCTCCGCAGCGCGCCATCGAACAGGGCCTTCCCATGGAGGAATACAGGCTTCTGGAGCCGCTCCTGCCCGAACTCGACATTTTCTTTACCTCATTGGACGAGGCACGGCTGATTCACAACACGCTGATCGCTCCCGCGACAGGCGCCCGGTTCGGGAATTGCGCGGGTTTTCTTCGGGACGTGTGCGGCAGGTATTGCGCGAAGGACGGAAGAACGCGAATGTTCGGCGTCACGGTGAGCGATGGCGCGTGGGAATGCCACATGGCGCCGGATGGCGAAGCGAGCGTTCCGGAGAAAGTTTCCTCGCGGTTCATGGGAGGGTTGGTGGTGGATTTGGTGGGGGCGGGCGATTCGTTTCGCGCCGGATTGTTGGTTTACATTACGCGCAACCTGGACGGCTTCCGGTCCGGAAGGATGGATTTCGCCGAGGCGGTGCAGATGGGAAATTTGTTCGCGTCGTGCTACATCAAAGCGCCGCTTGACCAGAGATATGGCGTCAAGGGGTACGATGCGATGTTGGAGACGGTGCGAGGGAGGAATCTTTGACGCGGAGACCGGCCCGCAAGGGCAGCTGGCGCCCCGACGCGGAGGAAGAAATTCCGGCGAAGATGCGGGCGTTGGTGCTGGACGGCGCCGGTTTCGAGCATCTGGGCGTGAGAAAAGTGCCTACGCCACGGCCGGGACCGCGGCAATTGTGCGCCCGCGTGGAAGCGGCGGGCATTTGTACGTCGCTGATCAAGCTGATCGAGCAGGGGTCCGGGCACAAGCTGCTGTATGACTGGGACGTGACGCGTTTTCCGCTGATCCTGGGCGATGAAGGAGCCGTCACCATCGTCGAAGTTGGGGAAGAACTGCGGGAACGGTACTCCGTGGGCGGGCGGTTTGTGATTCAGCCTGCCGTGGATCATGCGCCGGTGAATCACCGCGAGCGTTACCGCAACTCCGCGGCCGGGGTTGAGAAGGTGGCCGTGGGCTACACGCTGGGCGGGCACCTGGCGGAGTACATTCTGGTGACCGAGGAGATTTTGAACGCCGGTTGTCTTCTGCCGATGCCGCCCGAGGTGGACTCCTTTGCCCATGCGGCCATGAGCGAGCCGGTCTCCTGTGCGGTTTCGGCTCAGGATCACCACGTTCACCTCAGCCAGAAGGACCCGCTGTGCCCGCGCGGCGTTTCCAAGGGACTGAAGGCCGGCGGCGTGACGGTAATCGTGGGCGCGGGCGCCATGGGCCGCATGCATCTGGATGTGGCGCTGAGCTACGGGCCGCGCGCGATTGTGGTATCCGACCCCGTGGACGAACGCCTGGAGATTGTCCGCAGCCTGTTCGGGGCGCGGGCGGAGCGGCTCGAGATCGCGCTGCACACGGTACACCCGGATCAAGTGCAGGGGAGGGTCGCGGAGGTGACCGGGCAGGGCGGCGCGGATGACGTGATTGTGGCCGTGGGATCGAGGAGAGCGATTGAAGATGCGCAGCAACTGGTGGGGCGCGGCGGAGTCCTCGATCTGTTCGGCGGGCTGAAAAAAGGGGAGGACACGATTGGGCTTGACGCCGGCATTGTGCATTACAAAGAGATCACGGTGACCGGTTCGAGCGGCGGGTCACCGTGGGATGTCGCGCGAACGCTCGAGATGTTCGCCGGGGGGCAGATCGATGCCGGCGCGCACATCACGCGCATCGGCGATTTGGAACACGCGGCCGAGTTTTTGCAGATGGTGAAAGCCCAGCGGATCGACGGGAAGGCGGTGGTGTATCCGCACCGGCGCACGAGCAGCATACTCGCGGTGAAACGGTGGTCCGCCGAAGACGAGCGGCGTTACCTGGCTGGAGTGAGCGCCGGGTGAGCAGGTCAAATCGAACGTTCGTCGGATTCGGTTTCGGAGCGATCCAGGCCGGGCTTTTTCTGTACGAGGCTGCGCGGTCCGGGAATTTCGGGCGGTTGGTAGTGGGCGAAGTTGTGCCCGCCGCCGTGGACGAAGTGGTGAGGGCGGGCGGACGCTACGTCGTCAATATTGCCAGCACCGACGGGGTGAAAGCGGAAGAGGTGGGCCCGGTGGAGATGGTGTACACAGGGTGCGAACGCGGGCGCGCTCTTCTGGTGAACGCGGTGGCGGAGGCGGAAGAGATCGCCACGGCGGTGCCCAGCGTGCAGCAGTATGACTCGGGCGCCAGCGGCAGCTTGCACAGCATTCTGGCGGAGGGATTGCGGAAGAAGGCCGCCGCGCGCGGGCCGCGGGCCGTAGTTTATGCCGCCGAGAATCACAATCACGCGGCGGAGATTCTGGAGGCCGCCGTGATGGCGGCGGTTCCCGGTGACGAGCGCGGCTCGGTTCGCAGGCACGTGCGCTTGCTGAACACGGTGATCGGGAAGATGAGCGGGGTGGTGACCGGTGAGGGCGAGGTGCTTGCGCGTGGGCTGGCGCCGGTGACACCGGGGGTCGGCCGGGCGTTCCTGGTGGAATCGTTCAATCGGATTTATATCAGCCGGATTCGTTTTGACGATGGCGCAAACGCCGGGTTTCGCCGCGGGATCGAGATATTCGAGGAGAAGCCCGATCTGCTGCCGTTTGAAGAGGCCAAGCTGTACGGCCACAACGCTACGCATGCCCTGTCGGCTTACGTGGCCGCGGTGCGAGGCCTGGAGCGGATGTGCGAGCTTGCGCAGGACCCCGGCGCGGTTGCGTTTCTGGAAGCCGCATTCATTGAGGAATCCGGCGCCACGTTGATCCGGCGTCATGCGGGCCTCGATCCGCTGTTCACGGCGGAGGGCTATCGGGCGTACGCGCTGGACCTGCTGACGCGGATGTTCAACCCGCATCTCGGCGATCTGGTGAGTAGGGTGGGACGCGATCCGCAACGGAAACTTGGATGGGACGACCGGCTGATTGGGACTATTCGCCTGGCCACGGCGTACGGGGTGGAGCCGCGCAGGTATGCCATGGGGGCGGCGGCGGCGCTGGCGATGGTCGATGGTTCGTTTCTCCGCGCCGATTCTGCCGCGGCTTCGACTTTGCTCGAACCACTGTGGAGGGATGCGCGGCCGGATGCGGCGGAGGCGCGGGAAGCGATTCGTCTTGTGGAGGAGGGACGGAAGCGGCTGCGGCTTTGGGTGGAACGCGGATTTCCCGATTTGGGAGCATTTGCGGCGTGCTGCTGACTGTCACACTGAACCCGGCGATTGACAGGACATTGAGCGTCCCTGGATTCGCCGCGGGCCGAACCAACCGCGCTGTCAGTAGCCGCGTGGACGCGGGCGGCAAGGGTGTCAATGTCGCACGGGCGGCGCACCGGCTGGGCTGCCCCGTGATGGCGCTCGGCTTTCTGGCGGGGAGCAACGGCGCGCCGATCTCGCAGGCGCTGGCGGCCGACGGAATCCCATCCGACTTCGTTGCGGTGACCGGGCAGACCCGAACCAACCTGAAGATCAAAGACCCGGAAACGGGCGTGGAAACCGAGATCAATGAGCCGGGCTTCCGCGTGGATGCGGACGAGATCCGGAGCGTGGAGGAGAGAGTCGCGGCCCACGCTGGCGAGGGGTGTATCGTGGCATTCTCCGGCAGCCTGCCGCCGGGCGCTCCAGAGGATATTTATGCGCGGCTGATCCGCATTGCGGCGGGCCGCGGCGCACTAACAATTCTGGATGCAGGAGGCGCGGCGCTGCGGAACGGCATTGCAGCCGGTCCGGATCTGGTGAAGCCGAACCGGGCCGAAGCGGCGGAACTTCTGGGACGGAGCCTTGAAGACGATGGCGAGTTGGGCGAAGCGATCAAGGGGCTGCTGGCTTGCGGGGCACACCGGGCGGTGATTTCGCTTGGCGCGGGAGGCGCGGTAGCGGGAGACGGCGATGGGCTATGGCGCGCGTGGGCTCCGGCGGTGCAGGTCCGTAGCACGATTGGGGCAGGCGATGCCATGGTGGCCGCGCTGGCATGGGCGATGCATGTTGGGTTGACGCTTCCGGACGCGCTCAGGATGGCTACCGCGGCAGGTTGCGCCGCCGCGGGAACCGAGGGATCTTCCGCGCCCGAACTGCGGGACGTGGAAGCGCTGTTGGCGAGTGTGCGCGTGGTTCCGCTATAGGGCGAGGCCGATTGGCAATCGGCCGCAGGTTGACAACCTGCCCCACTAAGCTAACTGGCATTGGGCTGCAACGCGCCGTCGAGCGCTTTTCTGGCGCGCGCGAGGAACTCGGCCGCGTTCCCGGACTGGAAAATGTTGCGTCCGCAAATAACTCCCGCCGCGCCCGCTTCGACCGCGCCGCGAAACAGCGCGAGGGAATCGTCGTCGGAGGCTTTGCGCGGGCCGCCGGCGATCAGAATGGGCGTCGGACAGCCCTCGACAATGGCGCGCATGGTGGCGGGATCGCCGGTGTAATCGGTCTTGATGAGGTCCGCGCCGAGTTCGGAGGCCATGCGCGTGTGCAACGCGATCCAGGCAGGGTCGGCGGGATCGCTCACGTTCTTCCCCCGCGCCATACTCTCGACTACGTGCGGAATGCCAAAGCGCTCGCACTGGCGGTTGACGGCCGCGTTCTTAGCCATCTCCGCGGTTTCGACCGCCGGGTCTCCCGCGCCGAAGAAGAGATAGGTGACCACGGCATCGGCGCCATTCCGGACAGCGGCTTCCACAGTGGATGCCAGGCAACTGCTGTAATCGCCCTTCACGGCTCCGGGACGATACCAGACATTGGTCCAATCCAAGCGCATCAGCAGCGCCGGAGCGCGGGGTTTCAGGAACGGTTCGATGTACTGCTTGAAGGCGCCGGGAGTCAAGAGCACGCCATCGACTTCCGCGTCCACGAACGTCCGCACTTTTTCGAGGGGGTTTTCGGTTCCGGGAATGGGACCTACCGTAAAGCCGTGGTCGAATGCGACGATCAGGGACTTCTTGCCGTTGGGCGGCAGAAATCGATTCAGGCGGATTGCTTTTCCGGATTGCGTGGTCACTTTTTCAATGTAGCGTAGGGAAGAGGAAGAAGGAAGCGAGAAAGAAGGCAGCCCAGGAGGGCCGCCCCACCCGCTATAATCATCGCTTGTGATGGTCGGCGTAATGGAGGCGTTGCTGGAATGAAGTTTGGCGTAACTACATACATTTGGACGGTGGAATTCAATCTATCTCATCTGTCCCTCTTGCCTAGGATCAAGGAAGGCGGCTTTGACGGCCTGGAAATGCCGTTGTTCCATCCGAAGGGATTCCCGGCGGCGGAGATCCGAAGGGCTGTGGAAGCCAACGGATTGGAGTGCACAGCCTCCGTGGTGCTGACCGACGGGATGAGCTTGATCAGCGATGACGCCGAGGTGAGGCGCAAGACACGCATCCATCTGATGGAGACGATACAGGTGGCCGCCGAAGCCGGCGTGAGGATTTTGGCCGGCCCGGTCTACAGCCCTGTCGGGTACCTAACGGGCGTCCGGCGCACCACGGACGAATGGAATCGGGCGGTGGAGGGTTATCAATCGCTGGGGGAGACGCTCGCGGCCAACGGCGTGACCCTGGCCATCGAACCGCTGAACCGATTCGAGACTTACTTCCTGAATACGGCGGCCGATGCGGCGGCATTGTGCGATCAAGTGGGCCACCCGAATGTGGGCATCCTGTTCGACACCTTCCACGCCAATATCGAGGAGAAGGACATCGCTGCGGGCTACCGCACGGTAGGCAAGCACTTGAAGCATGTCCACACGTGTGAGAACGACCGCGGAACTCCGGGTAGCGGCCATGTGGAGTGGAAGGCGGTGTTTCAGGCGCTACGCGACCTGCATTACGATGGGTGGCTGGTCATCGAGGGCTTTAGTTTCGCTTTGGGGGAATTGAGTACGGCGGCGTGTCTTTGGCGAGACATCGAAGTGACACCGGAAGCGATTGCGTTCGAGGGTGTGAAGTTCCTGCGAAGGAATATGGCGTAAGGGCGATAGGGAAGAAGAAGGCAGAAGAAGGCAGGCCAGGAGGCCCGCCCCACCTAAGGAGATAAACGGCATGGTCAATATAAGATTGTTGGCGGTATCGGCAATATTGGGGATGGCGTCCTCGGTTTCGATCGCACAGCAACCGCCGGCGGCGCCGCCGCAGGGAGCGCAGTCCGGCGCCCCGGGAGCGGCTGGGCGGGAAGGCGGCCGCGGACCGGGCGGGATGGGTCGCGGCGGCGCGGGCTTTACCCAGAATCCCACTTTTGACAAGACGCCTCCGGAACTGCCCGCGGATCTCAAATCCGGCGGGGTATTGATCTTTTCGAAGACGAACGGCTTCCGTGAAGAGGCGGGCATTGAGGCATCGGATGCGGCACTGGCGGCGATTGCCAAGGAGCGTGGCTGGCCGTATTTCGTGACGGAGAACGGCGCAGTGATGAATCCGGCGCAACTCGCCAAATTCAAGCTGGTCATTTGGAACAATACCAGCGGAGACACTCTGGACGAGACGCAGCGCGCCGCTTTCAAGACATGGATGGAGAACGGCGGGTCTTTCCTGGGCATCCACGGCGCGGGCGGCGACCCCGCCGGAACGGAAGGGCCTGGCAGATCGACCGCGGCGGCCTGGAAATGGTTCGTCGACACCTTGCTGGGCGCTCAATTCGTGGTTCATTCGAACATCATGCCGGGGGATATACACATTGAAGACACGAAGAGCCCCATCGCGAAGGGCCTTCCGGCAGTCTGGCATCGCTCCGAAGAGTGGTACGCGTTTTCTGAATCGCCTCGGACTAAGCCGGGATTCCATATCATTGCGACTGTCGATGAAAAGAGTTACACGCCCGGGCGCGCGACCATGGGCGCGGATCATCCGCTGATTTGGTGGCATTGCGTGGAAAAGGGCCACGCGCTATTCAGCGCTCTGGGCCACGCCGGGACCATGTATGCGGAGCCGCTCATGATCCAGTTGCTTGAAAACGGGATGTCGTGGGGTCTGACTGAGAACGGCCACGCGTGTTCGGCGGCAAAATAGCGCCTTACGTGTGGGTGCGCGCAAATCGGGCCATGGCTTCCATGTTGGCGTGGGGCGTGCCGCGCGGAGCCTCGCAGCCGGCGCCGCAAATATAAGCCCGACCTGCCTGCCGGTAGCACTCGGCCAGCGCCGCTTCCACGGTAGCGGGCGTACCGTCGCGCAATTCGCGCACCGGGTCGATATTGCCGAGCAGTACCTGGGTATCGCGCATGGCGCGGCGCGCGTGGCCGAGCGACGTGAGGAAATCCAAGTCGACAATCTCGGCGCCCGCCCGCCCCATGCCTTCGACGATGCGCGTGGTGTTGCCGCAGATGTGCAGCCGCACCGGCGCGCCGAGTTTGTGGATGGCCGCAATCAGGCGCTGTTCGCAAGGCAGCACAAACCGCGCGTAGAGCTTGGGCCCGATGAGCGAAGCCGCCGCGTCACCGACGCCGATGAGCGTTGCGCCCGCCTCGATCTGGGCCCGCGCGAATTCGATTTCCATACGTACGGTGAAATCGAAAAGCTGTTCCACAAAAGACGGGTCGTCGAAGAAATCCAGCATCAGCGTGTTGAGGCCGCGCAGATCTGCGCTCATGGCGCACGGGCCTTCCACCCAACCTTCGACAATCCGCGTTGCGCCCGTACGTTCGGCGAGCAGGCGCACCGCCTCGACGCGGTCGCGCATGCGTCCGGGGGCGGCCGGGTCGGGAAGGCGCAGATCCGCCAGCTTGCTCTTGTCTTCGAGCAGTGCGCGGCTTTCCACAATGGCCGGCGGTTGGTCGTCGAACCAGGCCACGGCAGCGCCCAGGTCCGAGGCCTCCCGCGCCGGGTCGGAAATCGCCGAAACGTGGTCGAAGCCGAAGCGGTCCGCCACGGCTACTTGCGCGGCGGCCAGCAGGCGGTAGTCGTGCGCGTAGTCCCCATAGCGCACGCCAGCCAGGTCGGCCGCGAACATCATGGTGATGGGCATCAGCGGCATGGAATCGGACGGTTCGCCGCGGAGTCTCGCGAGGATGCGCTCCTTGCCTGTCATGGAGTCCTTTAAGATCACGGCTTCAGTTTAACGCGCACTGGCGGAGGGGCCTACTCTTTTCCCAGGATGCGGTAGATCTGGCGGCCGAACTTTTCGACGACGCTCATGCCGATGCCGGGGACGGCGAGCAGTTCGGCGGCCGTGGCGGGACGGCGCTGAGCGATGGCTCGCAATGCCTGGTCGCTGAAGACGCGGAAAGCGGGGATGCCCAGACGCCGGGCTTCCTTCAGACGCCAGGCGCGCAGGGCGTCTTCGAGGGCGGAGTGTGGCGCGGGGGGAGTCGGGACGGGGGGAGTCGGAGGCTCGCGAAGAACCGCTCTCTTACGGGGCGCCCCCTGGGCCCGGCTCGGTTGTCGGTTCGGTTGGCTCGGGTGGCGGGTCGGCGGGATTCGCTTGCGGGGACGCTTGCGCGGGGCGGGTGCGGCGGCTTCCTCCTTCAGAATGAGTTCGACAGTGGTGGTCTCATCCGCCGCGCGGCCGGCGGGAGTGAGCCGAACGTTTCGGTACGGGATCTGTTTGCCGTCCTTCTCGAACACTTCGTCGGACAACTGCGCCAGACCGGCGCGCGCCATGGCGCCCAGGGTGTTCTCGAAATCGTCGCGGCTCATTTCGAGTGTGGGAAACAACTCGGCATGCAACTTCCCCGTCGATTTCCGCTCGCCGGCGTGCAGGGCTTCCAATACCCGGAGGGCCGCCGCGCGCTCCGCCCCTGTGGCTGGCCGGAAGGCCTGCGCCGCGCAATTGGAGGGAGCGCAGAAATCGCAGACGCCGCAATCGGTACGAGCGTCGGCCAGATCGCCGAAATGACGAACCAGGGCCGACATGCGGCACTGGTTGGCGCCGGCAAAGCGGATCATTTGCTCGATCTGCGCCCGCTTCTGTTTGCCCTGGGCTATGTAGGCCTCGCGCCAGTGGCCCTGGCCGGCGCTCACGTTTTCGGCGTCGTCCACCACGGCCCCGCCGTAGATCCACAGCTTTTCGAGGGCCTTGTCGAACAGGTCGGAATCCACGCGTATCTGGCCGCGCAGAGCGGACTTCTCGATCGGCTCGGACCGCAGCTTGGCGAAGAGCGCGTCCAGCACGGCGACGTCCGGGTAGTCGCGCTCGAAGAAGAAATCGTGCGTGTAGCGGTCGGCATAGGAGTGCATCAGAATCGCGCGGCTGGGCTGGCCGTCGCGCCCGGCTCGCCCAATTTCCTGGTAGTACGCCTCGAGGCTTCCCGGCAAGGCGGTGTGGATCACGGTGCGGATATCGGGTTTGTCGATGCCCATCCCGAAGGCGATGGTGGCCGCAATCACCTCCACTTTGCCCGCCATAAATCCTTCCCTCGCCCGCTCGCGATGCTCGGCGTCCAGGCCCGCGTGATACGGCGCGGTGGCGAAGCGGCGGCCGAGATCCGCCGCGATGCTTTCGGCCTGCTTACGGGTCGGGGTATAGACGATGCCCGGACGGCGCGCCTCATCCTGCAGCAGTTCGAACGCCAGCGCGGGCCGTTCGTAGGGCGCCACTTCCACTACTTCAACGGCGATGTTGGCGCGGCGGAATCCGTGGATGAACCGCGCCGGCCGGTCGAGGCCCAACTGCTGGGCGATATCGTCCTGGACCAGCGGCGTGGCGGTGGCGGTGAGGGCAATGACGGGCGTCGGACGCAGCGTGGGCAGGTACTGGCCCAACATTCGGTAATCGGGCCGGAAATCGTGCCCCCATTGGGAAATGCAGTGGGCCTCGTCGATTGCGACGAGGGACGGCTTTCGCCGGGCCAGCATTTCGGGGAAGCCGGCCACGCGCAGCCGTTCGGGGGCGATGAAGAGGAATTGCAAGGCGCCGTTCAGGTAATCGATGCAGGCCTGGCGCGAGGCGCCGCGCTCACGGCCCGAATGAATGCGCTCGACGGCGAAACCCCGCTCCTTGAGCTTGGCAACCTGGTCCTCCATCAAGGCGATTAGCGGGCTGATTACGAGCGTGGTTCCACCGCGAGAGATGCCCGGCAGTTGATAGCAGAGAGACTTGCCGGAGCCTGTGGGCATCACCAGGAGGACATCTTTGCCGTCGATGGCGGCCTGGCAGACGGCTTCCTGATTCGGCCGGAATGCGGAGAAGCCGAACGCGCGATGGAGGAGGGTGGCGAGGGTGTCGGCGGGTTCGCGCGTGGGCGGGTTTGCGGGGGACCGCTCCATTACTGTCGCGGCTCGGATGGGGGGTGGGGCATCGGCGGGCGGGTTGGCGGCTCGGCTGGGGGATGGGGCATCGGCGGGGGACCGCTCCATTACTGTCGCGGCTCGGTTGGGGGGTGGGACATCGGGTGGGGCGTCGGCGGGCGGGTTGGCGGAAGGCCGCTCCATTACTGTCGCGGCTCGGATGTCTGTCGCGGCTCGGTTGGCGGCTTGCGGTTTCACGTTTCCGGTTTTCCCGACCACCTCGCGGACGTAATCCTCGATGCCCTTCAGGAACGGCTCAAGCTGCGCCTTGCCGCGCTGGATGCGCGCGAGGTACGCTTCCCACTGGCCCGTCATGGCGGGACTCTTTACTTCCGGGTGAACGATCTCGATGAGGCGTACGCCTTTGGCGGTGGCTTCGAGAGTCTTGCCGGTTCGGACGATATAGCCGCGTTTGAGCAGCACCTCGATGATGGAAGCGCGGGTGGCCGGCGTGCCCAGGCCGGTCTCCTTCATGGCGTCGGAGAGTTCCTTTTCGTCGAGCGTCTTGCCGGCCGTCTCCATGGCGGTGAGCAGAGTTCCTTCCGTGAAGCGCTTGGGTGGGCGCGTCTTCTTGCGGAGGGACTCAACCTTCGCCACTTCTTGCGGATCGCCCTGCTTCAGGCCGGAGGGCAGGGTTTGTTCGGCGTTCGCGGCCTTCCGGGCCGGCGCGAGATCGAGCGCCTTCCAACCGGCTTGTTGCACAGCCGTGCCGGAGGTGTGATAGCGGTCCACCAGATCGGCGTTGCGAATGGCGGTGATCACGGTGGTGACCGACCAGACGTGATCCTCGTGCCAGGCGCTCAGCAAGCGGCGGCAGACCAGATCGTAGATTTTGCGCTCTTCAGGGGAGAGCCTGGCTTTCTCGGGCGGGGTGACGGTGGGAATGATGGCGTGGTGATCGGTGACCTTGGCATCGTCCACGAAACGGCGTCCCAGCGGACGCTCCCCAGTGCCCGGGGCCAGGTGGGCTTGATACGGCGCCCCGATGGCCTGGACGATCCGCGGCAGCGTGGCCGCCACATCGTGAGACAAATGGCGGCTATCGGTTCGCGGATAGCTCAGCAGCTTGTGGCGTTCATAAAGCGCCTGGGCTAAGTCGAGCGTATGTTGCGCGCTGAAGCCGAACAGGCGGTTGGCATGACGCTGCAACTCCGTCAGATCGTAGAGCGGCGGCGGAGGCATCCGCTCGGTTGTGGACTCGATAGATTCGATGGCGGCCGCGCCGGTGCGCGCGCGTTCGACGATGCGCGCGGCCTCTTCCCCATTCGCCGGAAGCCGCATCGACTGCTGCAGCGTTTCCGCATTGCCCGCGCCTTCGGGCCGGTTGCGAAACCAAGTGCCCTGATAACGGCTCTCCTTCGGCCCACCTGTGGGGTGGAAGGTGGCAAGCACTTCCAGGTAGTCTTCCGGGACGAAACTGCGAATCGCCAACTCGCGTTCGACAAGCATGGCCAGCGCGGGAGTCTGCACGCGCCCCACCGACAGATCCTCTCCATAGGCCAGGGAGTAGGCGCGGGACAGATTCATGCCAACGAGCCAGTCGGCGCGACTGCGGCCGCGCGCGGCATCCGCCAGAGGGTTGTAATCGGTCCCGGGGCGGAGCACGGCGAAGCCTCTGCGGATGGCGTCGGGCGTCAGCGAGGAGATCCACAGGCGGCTGAAGGGCTTGGCGCACTCGGCCGCCTCGTAGATGTAGCGGAAGATGAGCTCGCCTTCGCGGCCGGCGTCGGTGGCGCACACCACGCGTGCGACGCGCGGCGAATTGACGATCTTACGGACTATCTCAAACTGGTCCTTCGTTTTTTCGTAGACCACCAGCGGCCAGCGGTCGGGCAGCATGGGGAGCAGGTCGCGCCGCCACTGACGCCAGGCCGGTTCGATCTCATGAGGCTGGGCCAGCGCCGCCAGATGGCCGATGGCCCACGTGACCACGTAGCCGTTGCCGTGCAGGTAGCCGTCGCCTTTGGCGGTGGCGCCCAACACGGCGGCAATGTCGCGAGCCACCGAGGGCTTCTCGGCCAGCACCGCAACGGTACCCGATTCCTGGGGGGACATTGTGAGAATTCCAGTGTAGCGGGGGGGCAATCGCCGCGCGGAATGCAGGCCAGCAAAGAAGACAGGCGGGCCCACAAACGCAGTGGGCGCCCCGGCCCGTCCCACTTAACTTAATGGGCGTAGTAGCCGGTTCGGGTGCGGGCAGTTAGTCCCGGCTTGTCGATTTTAATATCGAGCGCATGGTATTCGTTCGGACCGTCGCCGGCCGGAGCGTCGAAGGAGAGAACGTAATAGCCGTTGGCGTCGGCCAGGCATTTCGCAATCTCGCCCGAGATATCGTTGCTCGAATTGAGAACCCGGCCTCCGGTCTGGTCGGCGAGAATCTGGAGTCCCAGGCTTCCCACCAGCACGCCGTTTGCGGCTTTGACTCCTCTTTCGAACTGCTTGTAATTCGACGTTCCCAATTGGTTGGCGTCCGCCAGCCCCGAAGGATCGATCTGGTAGAGCGTCATGCGAGCCTGCCGCAGTTTGTCCGAAAAGGCCACGATCGTGCCGAACATCTGTTTCTGTTCCTTTGAGCTAAGCCCCTCTGTCGGATCGTCGCCGAGAACCAGCGGCCAACCGGGACTAATCCAAATCAGCAGTTTTCGTCCAGGCCGGGGCAGTTCATAGTCGGCCAGTTGGTCGAGCGTATAGAGAGACAACTGCTGCCAACCGTCGGTTCCGTAGACTCCCAGTTGCTTGCCCGTCACGAGTTCACCCGATCTACCCTGATTGAGAGCGGCGATCAGAGCGTTAGCATCCCGAGAGGAGGTGGCGCCGAGAACGACGCCCATATCGCCCATCATCACGATGGATGTGGGACCGGGAAACTCGGCGGCGCGATTTTTCAGAAACGCCTGGATTTCCTGCAACTCGATGGCGGCGTTAGCGGCCGGCGTGTCGACTCCATCGATGAACACAATCACTTCCACGGGGCCCTCGGCCGCCGCGGTGGCGCCGTTCACGGCATGAAAAGACGCGATCTTGCGCAGCTGTTTGTTGTCCACAATTGTGAAATCCTGCTGGGCTAGGCCGGAAACGGGCTTGCCGGACTTGTCGGTCACCACCACATCGAGCGCGATGCTGCGATTGGCGCCGGCAAGCGGGGCGGAGGCCGGACGTTGGGGCAGCCCGGCGGGTCCATCTTGCTGTGAAAGTACGGGAACGATCGCTAGGCAGAACGAAGCGATCCAAGAGCATTGCCGGTTGCTCATGCAATCCACCTCAGGTTGGCTTTCTAATCTCGATTATAGCCACCCGCCACTCGGGGCATAATATTTCTATGCCGTCACGGACGATTCCGTTATTTCCCTTGCAGGTGGTGGTCTTCCCCGGCATGCCGCTGCCGCTGCACATTTTCGAAGAACGGTACAAGGAAATGACGGGCAATGCGATTCGCGACAATTCGGATTTCGGCATTGTCCTGGCGATGGCGAACGGCATCGTGAACGCCGGGTGCACGGTGAGGGTGGAGAAGGTGCTGCAGATGTACGCCGACGGGCGCATGGACATTATCACGCGCGGGCGGCGGCGCTTCGAGATTGTCACGTTGAACGAAGAGCACGCCTGGCTGGCGGCCGAGGTGGCGTACTTCGACGATGAGGACTTGGCCGCGCCGCCGGAAGAACTGCGCCTCGAAGCGCTGGAACATTACAAGACCCTGCGGGCGTTCGCCAGCGCGGCGGATAAGGGCGAGCCGGACACGGCCGGGCCGCCGCTCAGCTTTCAGTTGGCGCAATGCCTGCCGGACCTGGAGTTTCAGAACACGCTGCTGCAAATCCGCTCCGAAGCCGGGCGCCTGAAGGAGCTAAACCAGTATCTGGCCGCGTATATTCCCCGCCAGCGCGCGATCGAACGGATGCGGGGACTCGCGCCGACCAACGGCAGCGGGGCCAAGCCCGCGGGGATCTGAACGCAGCGACGCCAGACGACGATGCGCCTCTCCCTGGTAATCGACGCGGATGACACGCTATGGGAGAACAACATCTATTTCGAGGCCGCGTTCGAGGAGTTCGTCGCATTCCTGGACCACTCGCGTCTGGGGCCGCACGAAATCCGCGCTGTGCTGGATGAGATTGAGTCCGCCAACAGCCGGATTCACGGGTACGGCTCTCGCAACTTCGGACGCAACCTGCGCCAGTGCTACCAGGGTTTGGCTGAGCGCCAGATCCGTGACGCGGACCTGGAAACGGTGATGGGCTTCGCCGAGCGCATCCTGGAGCGGCCCATGGAGGTTATCGAGGGAGTTCCCGAAACGCTTGAATACCTGGCGCCGAGGCACGATTTAACGCTGTTCACCAAGGGCCATCCGGAAGAACAGCGGCTCAAGATCGAGCGGTCAGGCTTGAGCGGATTCTTCGCGCATGCGGCGATTGTGAAGGAGAAGGATGCGGCGGCGTACCGCGCGCTGGCCTGTGAACGGGGCTTCGATTTGGATGTCGCCTGGATGATCGGCAACAGCCCGAAATCGGACATCAACCCGGCGCTCGAAGCGGGGTGGAACGCGGTGTTCGTGCCGCACGCGCGCACCTGGACGCTGGAGAGGCAGGAGATTGAGCAGGGCGAAGGGAAGATGCTGGTGGTGGAGCGCTTTGGGGATTTAAAGGCGATTTTCTAGGGGGCGCCCAGCTTCGTCAGGCGCTTTTCGATGTCGGCGCGGAGGCGGTCCACGTAGGCCAGCACGTAGGCGGCGATGGGCAGGTTCGGATCTTCGACGAGCGGCGTCAAGTCCATCGCCAGACTCAAGGCGGATTCCTTGTCGGTGCCGTGGGACGCGAGGTAGGTGGCGTTCGCGAGTCGGCGTCCGGCGGTGGCCAGGTCGTAGCGCTTGCCGCCGGTCACCTGAGAATCGAACACGCCCACCAGGGCGGCGGCGATATTCGAGCGCGCGGAGACGGGCAGCGCCACCTTGTCATCGTCCTGCAGCCAGTCCAGGGCGCGCCATACTTCGCAGCCGTAGACCTTCTCGGGCTGGTACTCGCCGGCCAATGCGCGCAGGGCGGCAACGGCGCGCAGCGATACGGCGACGTGCGTATCGTGCTTATCCGCGAGGTTATGCAGGTAGACGACCCGCGGCCGCGCGGCGCGCAGGATCTGCTGCAGGTCCTCCACCAGGCCCGTATCGCGGGCGTTCTTGACTTCGGAACTGGGGAAACCAAGCTGGATCTGGCAGGCGTAATCGCCTACGAAGGCCGCCTTGCGCTGTTCGACCACGCGCACCTTCTTCATTTGGTCGTCGGTGTAGCCGCCGTAGATGCCGGAGCGCGGACTGCCCGCGCCATCGGTGGACACCACGCCCGTGAACCACTTATCCGGCAGGCCGAAGCACTCGGCGACGCCATGGTACGCCATGAGTTCGATATCGTCCTGGTGCGCGCTAATGCACATGTGGGTGGTACGGGCGAGAGCCGCAGCCTCATCGAGTCCGTCGGGAACAAAAAAGTCGGCGTTGGTGTTATGAAATTGCACGATTAAGCCTCCTGTTTCGGAATGGCGGGCAGGCTGGCCGCCGCGATGGCCTGACCGTGCCGCTTTTCCTTCTCGCCGGGGATGTGGAAACGCATCCGCGCGGCCACTTCGGGGAACTCCGTCTTGAGAACCTGGCCGGCCAGCGAAAGAATCAGGTCGCCGCCCTCGCCGGTCATCACGCGACCCAGCGCCAGCAGGTTGCGGAAGTCGTAAAAATCGGCGTAATGCGCGATGGCGTAACCGAAATAGACGCCGATGGTCTCATAGATCTTGCGCGCGCGCTCGTCGCCCGCGGTCATGAGCTTCTGAACCTGCTCGAGTTTGACGGGGAGGGGCATATCGGCGGGAAGAGAGATGCCGGCGGCCGGCAGCAGCCGCCCCACGGCTTGCTGCGAAAAATACTGCACGCCTACGCCGCGGTCCCCGGACCACTCGTCAACCGGCGCGTCCTCGCGGTAATCCAGGGGCACGAAGGCCAATTCGTTCAGCCAGGTTGTGATGGTGCCTTGCGGCGTGACAAACCCGGCGGCCAGACTGCTGCCCATGGCGATGCCCAGCACCGCATTGTCCTCGAGAGCCATGGAACCGGCGAGGGCCGTCACCTCGCCATCGTTCACCACGTCGAAGGGAATGCCGCCCCAGGCTTCGCGCAACTCGAAGAACAAGCGGCGCACGCGCGTATCGAAGAGATGCGGCGGCACCGAGCGGTAGAGCGACCCGACGCGCACTTCGTTGTTCACGTAGACGCCCGCGGCGCTGCCCCCGATGGCGTCTACGCGCGGCAAATGGGCGGCGGCGCGGCGAAGCGAATCGTGAATGCCATCGAAATGATATTGCGGATCGGCTTGGGCGCTGGGGTTCCAGGCGGTTTCGTCGCTGAAGATGACTTCGCCGTTGGCGACGGCGGCGCACTTACGGTCGCTCGCGCCCAGGTCGAAGCCGATCCGATAGCCGTCTAGGTGGCGGCCCAGCGGCGCCGCCGTCTCCTTCTCCGCCGGCGCGGCATCGCATCCGGCGCTCTCGACGGTAAAGGGCCGGCCGTAAATGCGCTCGCCCATGAAGGCGTGGTCGAAGGCGCGCCGGCCCCCGGGCGAATAAACGGTGCGCAGGTAACCGGCCAACTCCGGCTCGCCGGCGATGGTAACCCGAAATCCGCCCTTCTGCCACAGGAGGAACTTCGCCAGCCGCTCGATGTAGCGCTGGTTCACGGCGATGTTGGCGCCAGTGTGCGGCAGTACCGCCGTGGGGAAAACCGAGACCGAGCCGTCTCCGCGTTCGAGGGCGACGGTCAGCTTCGAACCGCCGCCGCAGCGCGCGACTTCGGCGCGGTAAGCCCGATTCCATAAGCAGGCCGGGACGAACGCTGGATCGAGCGGGGGAAGAAAATGAGGAGTGACGACAATCGGCTGGGACATTCGAACCCCGATTGTAACTTGCAGCGGAGTCGCGTCCCAAAACCGGACGGGCGTCGCCGTTAATGAGACTGTGGGATCTGAAACGCCGTTGATTCTATTGAGTTGGCGGCTGGTCTCTGAATTGCACTTTCTTTTCGCCTATGTCGCCTCTTGAGTGGACCCGCGACCTACGGCTGGCTCTTCGCCTGCTCGCGAAGAATCCCGGCGCTACGGCCTTAGCCATGCTTTCAATTGCCCTGGGGATCGGTTTGACCACCGGCCTGTTCGCGGTCGGCGATGCGTTCCTGTTGCGGCCCATAGCGGTGGAACGGCCGCAGGACCTGTGGATGGCCAACTCGCACGGTGACGACGGCAGGCTTATGCAGTACGGCTGGCCGGATTACCTGGATATGGCCAAGGCGCTGGAGGGCCGCGCGCAGGTTGTGGCTTCGCAGCGCCGCGGCGTGATGGTGGGCCAGGACGAAGCTAGTGAGATGGCGATGATTGAGCCCGCTTCCCCGAACTTTTTCCAAGTGGCGGGCGTGAAGGCCGCGCTGGGCCGTGCGTCATTGGGCGAATCCGCGGGCTTGCCGGAAGCCGTGCTCGGTTACCGGATGTGGCAAACGCATTTCGGCAGCGACCCGCGCATCGTGGGCAAGACTGTCCTGCTCGACAGCAAGCCCTTCCTGGTGGCGGGCGTCATGCCCGAAGTCTTCACGGGGTTCGAGCGGCTTCTTTCGATAGGCGTGTGGGTCGGCGCGGATGCCTGGTTTCGCACGTTGGGAGGCGGGCAAGAGGCGCAGTCCCGCAAGGGCCAGTTCGATATCGCCGTGCGGTTCGGCGCACCGCTTACCGCGGCGCGCGTCGAAGCGGAACTGGACGCCGCCATACGCGGTCCGGATAAGCATAAGCCGGCGCCCGCTTCCGTTGCGGGGACCTGGCTGCGGTGCTCCGTGCAGCCCTGGAAGGCAGACATCATCCCGGGCGGAGGCCTTGCGCTGGTGCTGGGGTTGGTCCTGTTCGTGGCTTGCGCTAATGTCGCTCAGTTGCGACTGGCGCAGGCCGAAGCGCGCCGCAAGGAATTGGGAGTGCGGATCGCTCTGGGCGGCGGCCGGTGGCGCGTAGCGCGGCAATTACTGGTGGAAGCCTGCTTGCTCGCCTCGGCCGGCGCGGGATTGGGCCTGCTGCTGGCGCAGTTTCTGGTCGAGAAGATCACGCAGTTCGTTCGTTCGGTGGGACCGTTCTTCGACTTGGGCGCTCGCCTGGATTACCGCGTGCTGGGATTCTCGGCCGGCGCGCTCCTTGTGGCTGTCTTGATCACCGGCTTGGGACCTGCGCTGCATGTGGCGCGGCTCAACGTTTCCGAGGTTTTGAAGCAGACTCAGGGCGTGACCACGCGGCGCCGCAACTGGCAGCAGAAGGGGCTTGTGGTATCGCAGATCGCGGTGAGCGTGATGCTTTTGGGAGTTTCGGTGTTGTTCCTGACCAGCCTGCACAACGCCAATGGGGTGCGGCCGGGGCTCGATCCGCAAAAGAACGTCCTGGCCTTGATGGTGGCCCCGGCGCTCCATATCGCGCCCGCGGACTGGTGCGATCAAGTGCGCGAGCGGCTGGCTGCGCTGCCGGGTGTGCGCGGGGCGACATATGCGCGCCGTCTGCCAGTTAGCGGGTCCGGCGGCGGGATGACCGCACGGGTGGAAGTGCCAGGAACCGCGCCCATGGGCGTGCCGCTCAACAACGTCGGCGGTAATTATTTCGCCGCGATGGGAACGCGCGTGCTGGCCGGGCGCGGCATCGATGCCGGCGACCGGGCCGGCACGCCGCTGGTGGCGGTGGTATCGCAGGCGTTTGCAAGCACCGTGTTCCCCGGCCGCGACCCGCTCGGCCAGTGGCTTTCCATCGACGGCAAACCGCGCCAGGTGGTGGGCGTCGCCGAGGATGGCCCGTCCATTCACATACACGAGCTGCCGCGGCCGTTCCTGTATCTGCCATATGCCCAGGCGCCGAGGGGCGATATCACTTTGATGGTGGAAACCGCCGGCGACCCGTTGGCGCTGGATCACGCGGCGCGCGCCGAAATCCGCCGGTTCGATCCCGAGGCGCGCGTGTACCAATCGACCACCTTGCGGAAGACTCTCGACGCCGATCTTGCCCCAGACCGCTTCATCGCCGCGGCCAGCAGCGCGTTGGGCTTCAGCGTGGTCCTGATGACGGCGGCCGGGCTGTTCGGCGTGTTGTTGTATGCCGTCAACGGGCGGACGCGGGAACTGGGGTTGCGCGTGGCGCTCGGCGCCAGGCCGCGGCAAATCGAGCGTCTGGTGATGGCCGAATCGCTGCGCCTGGCGGCGGTGGGAGTGCCGCTTGGGCTGGTTGGGCTGGCGGCGGCGGCTCAAGCAGCGCGCTCTAGTCTGCTGGGCGTGGCGCCACTCAACCTGCTTTCCTACGCCTTCAGCGCCGCCGCCGCGTTGGGGCTGGCGCTGGCCGCGGCGTGGATTCCGGCTCGGCGCGCGACGCGCGTCGATCCAATGGAAGCACTGCGTTCGGAGTGAGCCTTTTTGGGGTTGGGGAACAATCCGAAGGTTAGAATAAAGTATGCAAATCACCTGGCTTGGGCATGGCTCGTTTCAATTCCGGCTGCCTTCGGGCCAAGTCATTTTGATGGACCCGTGGATCAACGGCAACCCGGCGTATCCCCGGGGCTTCGAAATCCAGCGCGTGGATACCATCTGCATCACGCACGGCCATTTCGACCATATCCACGACGCGGTACCGTTGGCCAAGCGCTTCGCGCCGGCGGTGGTGGCGATCTTCGAGACCTGCAATTGGCTGGAATCGAAGGGGGTCGCATACCTGCATCCCATGAACAAGGGAGGAACGCAGACGGTGGGTGAAGCCGCCATCACCATGACGCACGCAGTGCATAGCTGCGGCATTCTGGACGACGGCAAAATCGTCTACGGCGGTGAAGCGGCGGGCTACACCATGCGTTTCGCGGATGGCCGCACTTTGTATTTCGCAGGCGACACCAACGTGTTTTCCGACATGCAACTGATCGAGCGGCTTTACCATCCGGAGCTGGCGTTTCTGCCGATCGGAGACCTGTTCACGATGAGCCCGCGGGAAGCCGCGCTGGCCTGCAAGCTGCTGAATCCGGCGCGGGTGGTTCCGATGCATTTTGGCACGTTCCCGCAGCTCACCGGGCGGCCGGACCAGTTGCGTGAACTGGTGCAGGACCTGGATACAGAGGTGTGGGAACTGGAACCCGGCAAGCCCGTGGAGTGGTAGGGAGGCTGCGGCTACGCCAACATTGCCAACCGGGCGATCACCGTGGCGTTCCAGGCTATGACGCCGGTATAGGCGAAGTTGGCCACGCGGAGTCCCCGCTGCTTGTGCAGGGCAGCCCCCAGGATGGCGATGCCTATTACGGCTAGTTTGGATATGAGAAGGCCGCCAACGGGACCTACCGCCATGACGTGGGCGACCACAGGGTTGTTCTCTTGACCGCCCAACGCGAAAGCCGCGAGGGTAGTGCCCAAGTCCATGACTTGCAGCAAGATAAAGATGACCAAAGGGTTCTTCATCACGGGGTCTCTCCGTTACATAGTGTAGGGAGCCCCTGAAAGCTCTCACAATACTGCAAAAGGTAACAATCCACGGAATCCCAAACGAGAACGTAGAAAAATTCATCGATTCTCTGCGTGAAACCGCTCTACTTTTTCGTGGCCAGTAGAAAAATACCACATATCGAACGCTTACAAGCTGCGAGCTTGAGGTTTGGGGGCGCGGGCGGTATTAAGGAAACGATCGGGCGGGAGGATGCTGCGCTGGCGTCTGCTTCGAATGGCAAGGCGCTCCAATCAGTTTTCGGTTGGTTTCGATTCAAAGCGGTCTACAACCAGCACAGAGACTTCTGCCTTATCGGCCTTCATCTCCAGCCCAAGCTGGTGGAGGACCGCGGCGTTGATGGACTCCGCCGAGCCGCCGGGTCTGCTCACACCGTTGACTGAGGAGTCCATGACTGGGGAAAAGTCGAGGGTGTAGTCGTAGAGTCCCATCAGGCCGGTCTTGTCGATGACCCGGCGGCCGGTTTCTGGTTCAACGGCTTTGGCGATGTCCTCGGAGCTTTGCACGCGGGCCATGAGTCGAAAGGCTCCGCCTACCATGACCCGAAGGACGCCTGGGTGACCGGGTGGGATTTGGAGCTTGCCATCTTTGTCGCGAGACGCGCTCGGATTCTGCGCCCAAGGCGGTACGACGGACGGCGGTAGCTCCTGAGCGGCCGGCTCGGCCTTTTGCAGCTTTGCGCCGCCTCTTGCGACCTCCAGAACGAACACCGGCTCAGTCCTCGATTCCCGATGCACGGCCAGGTTGAAGCGCTCGGTGAGAAGGCGCTGAAGCATGAGGTGGAAGTCGTGGTTGGAGGTGTTTGGCGGGATCTTCGCCTCAATGTCGTAGGCATCGGGGATATCCAGGTGGGAAGCGACGAGCTCGTTCGGCCTAAGCTCCCAGGCGATCATAATCAAAGTCTTGAGGTTGATCCAGGTGCACCCAAAGCGTTCCGGATCGCTCGTGCCGGGTCCACCCCTTATTGGGGGACCTACTGGGGGCCCCGTATGGATCTTGACCGAGGCGACTTCAAAGGCCGGCGCCGCCGGTGACGGCCCGCCCTGTTGCCCAAAGGCCAGAGTCAAGGGAACGAGATAGCAGACCGCGGCGCGGCATTGCACAAGAATGGACTCCTCAGTGGGCCACCAGCCGGACCGGACCAAGCAAGCCCGTAGCCGTCACTGGCGCCGCGCCCCTTCCCCCTGCGCCCGCACCTGTGGGCGCCGCAGCCACAGGCGGAGCCGCCGCGCCCCCGCGCCCGGCTGCCGTCGTCCGCACTTCCACTTCCAGATCGTTCGATCCGGGCCTCAACGCACCCGTCACTTCCCAACGGTACGGCTGCCAGGCGTGGGCCTCCAGGTCCTTCCCGTTCAGTTTCACGCGCGCATAGTCGTTCACATCGGCGATTTCGAGGTACACTCGCATCCCCGCCGGCGCGGCCGATGCCGTAAACTGCTTTCGATAAGTCGCCGGTCCGGCGAAGCCACGCGCGCCCAGATCCTCCCAGGATTTTAGTGGCGTAGTGACCTGTTTGCCGTTCAGATCCAGGGTCCAGTCCCCGCCCAGCTCCGCCAACGTATTGCCGGCTGCGAAAGACGGCTCCGCGGCGGCGGCCCCGCTGGGAAGCGGACCCACCACCACGACTTTCGCTTCGTAGGGTCCGAGCGCCAGCGGAAAGCGCACCGAATCCCCTTCGGCGGTAGCCGCGGAGAGCGCGTGAATCTCGCCCGTAGCCAGGTCCCACGCTTGCGCCTGACCGCGGCCCGCGACGGTCGCCATGCGCGATTCCGCCTGGCTGCTCTCATTGAAGAAGAAGTACATCTCGGCGTCGCGCCAGCTCCGGTGGGTGTACGTCAATCGCTGCCAGGGGCTGTCCAGCGCCACGTCCGGCTTGGGCAGGGCAGCCAACACGCGCGCCGTGATGTCGCCCGAAGGTTCCGTGAGCGTGGCGAAACTCAAGTCCGGTACGTCCGTGGCGTTCATAAAGGTCTTGTCCACAATCAGCCCCGGTGTCTTGCCCACGAAAATCGCCTTCCCGCCCGCTTTGACGAAGGCCTGCAGCCGTTCGAGGCCGGTGCGCGTGATGACCGTCATGGACGGAAAGATGACCGCCTTGTAAACCTGCCCGCTGAGGTTCTTGAAGCCGCCGTCCTCAATGGCGGCCACCGAGCTCAGCGACTGCTCGTCGAAATAATCCCAATCCACCTGATGTTCGAGCAGCTGCCAGCCCAGCTTGGTGGTACTGCGGTCGGCCTCCTGGTCGCCCATCCAGATGCTGTTGCCGGGATGGTAGAGCGCCACCTGCGCCGCCGGACGGCCGATCGCCATCAAATAGCCGCCCCGGTTGGCATACCAGGCCGTCATCGCGGCCTGCGGCGGCGCCGCCGATGCCTGCGCAGCCATGTCCGGCCCTCCGCGCAATACCGGAACGCGGATCTGTAGCGCCGTGACTCCTCGCACCAGTTGAAAATCCATCTGGTATTTGCCGTCGACGCCCACTCCGCCGCCTTCCTCCGCCCACACCTTGGGCTTGCCGAAAAGATGCGCCGCCGAGGACGCCAGCTTGGGGAAATTGTTGTTGATGTTCCACGTTCCGTCCGGCCGGTGCACCGCGTCCGGCACAAGCTGGGTCAGGTTATCGATTCCCGGCACTTCCACCTTGAGATTGTCGCGGAAATAGTCGCCCTCGCTATGTTCCAGCGCGATCATGGTCTCTTCGTGGTTCAGGTGCACCAGATATTCCACGTTGTACTTCTTGCACCAATCGGCCTGCTCCCCGAAAAAGCTGTTCTGGAAGATGCCGCTCCAAACGTCGTAGTAATCGGCTCTGGCTCGCCGCGTCTCGTCCGTTTCCGCCATCCCTCTGCCGAAGAAGAACGCGGGGATGTAAGGCTTCAAGTCGTAGCCCTTCCGCGTCTGGAATTCCTCCAGCAGCTTGGGAGTCCATGGGATCGAGCTGCTGTAGTCCGGCTCGTCGCCGAAGAATCCCAGAACGATCTTGCCGAACTGATCGCCCACCGCCTGCCGATACGTCTCGTGCACCGTCTTCAGGAAGGCGCGCGTGGCCTCCGGGTCCAGGTAGTCGATTAGGGAATACAGCGCGTCCTTGGCCCGCGTTCCGTCTTCGCGATTGAAATTCCGCGTCGGCGAACTCACGTAGACGTGCCGCACGAAAACCACCTCCCAGGAGAGGCGGGGCTCGTTGGGGGTCGATCCTTCGGCCGGCACGGTCCACTTGAGCTGGCCGTTCGCCGGAACCGGAATGTTGATGACGCCCTGTATTTGTTGGTCGGTGGACGTTTTCGTTGCGAAGATCGCGAGCGTGTCCGGTGGCGCCGGCATGGTCAGCGTCTGGCCGGGAACTACGCGGACGCGGATGTCCGCCACGATGCCCTGCATGCCGAGTTGCGGGTAGAGCCTGCTGATGTTGCCCCCCGCGAACCCGCTGGGGTAGTCGGATTCGTCCTGGATCCACAGCCGCATGCCCCGCTTCGCCGCTTCCTGCACCGTGAACTTCACCTGGTCCATGTGCTCCGCGGAAAGGTACTTCGGCTCGCCCCGCCCCGGCGAAAGATTCACCACGAAGACGCCATTGGCCGCAAGCTGATCGAAATCCCGGACGATTCTCTCCCTGACCTCCTTAGGGTTGGGCCCGTTCCAACTGGCAAACGGCTGAATCGCCCCGTATTCGTGCGGCGGCGCCTTGAAGTTCGCGGCAACCTCGCGCAGCGGCGGCGTGGTGATCTCCTGCCAGGGTCGTTGCGCCGGCAGGACAGCGGCCAGCAGCAAAAACATGGGAAGCGTAATGAATGCCTTTTTCATCTGAGGCTCCAACGCAATTGTAATCGCAAGTGTACGGTGTGGGACTAATCCCGTTCAGATGGCGTCCGCGGCAGTGTGAAGCCGGAGCTAAGATGTTGTTCAGGGTTACTCGCGCCAACCGGAGTTTCGGATGTCCTGGCAGAGACCATCGGCCGCCCTGCTGCGCGTCGTTGCGGTTTCCGCTCTGGTGAGCGCGCCGCTTTTCCCTGACGATGTCACGTTGCGAGGCCGGGTGGTGGATGAAAATGACGCGCCCGTACCCGGCGCCAGCGTCACTGCGCGCCCAGCCACGTCTTCGGTCCCGGCTCCTCCTGAAGGTCCCTGGGAAGCGCAAACCGATCCGGATGGCGCTTTCTCAGTCACCTTGCCCGCGCCCGGCGACTTTCTGGTGAGCGTGGAGCGCGAAGGGTATTACGCGCTCAAGGACCAGGCGGTGCGCGTAGAGACCGGGCTGGCAGTCACGCTGGTAGTTACCAGCGTGCGCGAAGTGTTTCAGTCCACCGACGTCAGCGCGACGGCGTCGCCGGTCGATGTGGAACAAACACAAGACCAGGAACGCCTTACCGGCACGGAAGTCAACGACCTACCCTATGCGAACAGCCACAGCCTGCGAAACTCCATGCAGCTTGTGCCCGGCGTGGTCCAAGACGCCAGCGGAGGGCTGCACGTGAACGGATCCTCTGAGAATCAGGTGAACTATCTCCTGAACGGCTTCAATATCGCGAACCCGATCTCGGGCCAGTTTCAGACCGTCCTGGCGGTGGAAGACATTCGCTCGGTCGCGCCTTCCTCGGGCCGCACTTCGCCGGAGTTCGGCAAGGGAACCGCCGGCGTTCTGAATGTCACCACCGCGAATGGCGGCGACGCCTTCCATTACACTTCGACGGACTTTATTCCCGGGTTCAACATCCAGCAAGGCCTGCGCCTCGGAAATTGGTATCCGCGGCTGGGCGTCTCCGGCCCGATCGTCCGCGGGCGGGCCTGGTTTGCCGACAACATCGATTCCGAATACAATGAAGCGCTCGTGACCGGCCTTCCGCCCGGTCAGGATACGCGCAGCGGGTGGGCCGGCAGCAACCTGCTTCACGCGCAAGTGAACCTGACTCCCGCTAACATCCTGTACGCGGATTTCCTGGTGAACATCGATAACGAAGGCCGGGTGGGATTAGGGCCGCTGAACCCCGTAGCGGCCACGTACAATGCGCACACGCGCGAGTACTTCGGCAGCATCAAGGACCAGGCATACCTCGGCCACGGCGTGCTCGTGGAATTCGGTTATGCACATAACGAGTATTCGGACGTGCAAACGCCGCAAGGCCCGGATCTGTACCTGATTTCTCCCGCGGGCAACGGCGGCAACTATTTTGTGAACTCCAGCCAGGCAGCTTCGCGGGACCAGGGCCTGACGCACGCCTACTTGCCTGAATTCCATTTCGCCGGATCGCACCGGTTCGAGGCCGGCGCCGATGCGGACTTGCTGAATTACAGCGCCGATTTTCGCCGCACGGGCTACGAGGTCTTGGGCCTCACCGGCCAGATTCTCTCCGAGACGCTGTTTCCCGCTCCCGCCAGTTTCCATGTCCGCGATACGGAAGTCTCATCCTGGCTGCTTGATTCATGGCGCGTATCCAAACGGCTTCAGTTCACGTTGGGAGTGCGGCAGGATTGGGATCGGCGCATCGATGCCCTCGCCTTGTCCCCGCGCCTGGCGTTTTCCTGGTCTCCGTTCGCTTCGGGCCGGACCAGAATTTCCGGCGGCTACGACATCACGCACGACGCAGTCACGATGGATATGTTTGGCCGCCCCTTCGACCAGGTTGCCTTTACCACGAGCTACAATCCCGATGGCACACCGGCCGGACCGTCCGTCCCGACCACCTTCACGATCGGAAACGCCCCGCTGCTGCTGCCTCGCGCCACGAACTGGACCCTCGATATGAGCCACCAGCTCACCACCCGCCTCACGCTGACGGCCAAGTACCTGCGCCGGCGAGCGTCGGACGGTTTCGCGTTCATCGACACGCTCACGCCCGATGCGCCGCCTTCGCTGCTGCCTTTGCCGGGATCGGAAACCGCCGGAGTTTATCAGCTTGAGAACCTACGGCGCGACGATTATGACTCCGCGCAGTTCTCGTTGCACGAGATCTTTTCAGGGCAGTATGAGTGGATGGCGTCGTATACGCGCTCCCGCTCGCTGTCGAACGCCGTGGTCGACCCCAACGCCTCCGAGCCGTTGCAGGTGCTCGACAGCCTCGCGCCGATGCCCTGGGATATGCCGAACCGCTTGCTCGCATGGGCCTATCTTCCCCTGCCGTGGAAAAACTGGGCGGGGTCGATCTTGACGGACATGCGCTCCGGTTTTTCTTTTTCCGTGCGCGAGCAGAACGGAACCGTCGTCGGGGCGTTCGATTCGCATTCCTACCCCTTGAACTTCGATCTGAACCTCGCCCTCGAACGCATGGTGACCCTGCATGGATACCGCTTCGCGCTCCGCGGCGGTGTGGACAACCTTACGGACCGGGCAAATCCCACCGCCGTGAACAACGCCGTGGGAACGCCGCAATTCCTGCAGTTCCTGGGTGACGAAGGCCGCCACTTTGTGGTGCGGATACGATTCTTCGGCCGTGCCGGCAAGAAGTAGATTACGGGCGAAGCCCTCAGAACCCCGATGGCGTAATCCGCCAGGTCTCCTGCCAGGTCCCGCCCGGCTCGATCGACTGCTGCTCCTTGTAAATGCCCTTCTGCGCCAGGTTCATCCCGTCCGTGATGCCGGCCATCGGCTCGAAACAGATGAAGTTCTGCGTCGGCCCGGCCGGGAACCACACCACCGCCGCTTTGTAATTGGCGCCGAACTGCACTTCGACCTTCTCGGACTTGCCCTGAAGCCACATCGTGGCCCATCCGTTCGAGTCCCGGATCAGGTCGCCGAAAAGATCGTCGAGTTTCGCCCCCTTAAGCGACCCGCCCTTCGGCTGCCCAGGCAGGAACGTCTCGATGGGCTCTGTCTCACCCGTCGGAATGTTCTGCACGGCTTTCCAGTGCGTGCGCGCGCCGATGCTGAAGGTCCAGTCGTCCCTCGGCGCGTCGTTGACCTGGAAGAACGGGTGGAATCCCAGCGCCACCGGCATCGGCGCGGTGCTCAGATTGTTCAGCTTCACGGTGACGTCGAGCGTCCCGTTGTGCAGCCTGTATGTCATTTCGATGGTGTGGGCGAACGGAAACTGCGCCATCCAGTCCGGGTAGCGGTAGAAATCCAGCCGGCTGATTACCCAAGCGGAGTTTTGATCCGCGTTGACCTCCAACACCTCCCATTGGCTTGCCGTGGTCAGCAGCCCATGGATGGGAATCGGCCCGTGCACATTGCCCAGCGTCAAATTGAACGGGTACTTTTTCCCGTTGGCGTAAAACGCCGTTTCATCCAGCCGGTTGGCCCACGGCTCCAGGAAGGGAATGCCGTTAGCCGTGCCGCCGCCACGAGCTTTGAATTCCGCCGCCGTCGCGAACGGGGAATACAGCGCGTTTTTGCCCTTCACGGTCATCTGGAAAGCGTTGTTCCCATGAGAAGGCATCACCGAGACGACGGTTTGCCGCGCGCCGTCTTCGAGACGAATGACATCGCCATCCTGACGAGCCGAGTACTGCCCGAAAACGGGCCACGCCAGCACGCACAAAAACCCAACCAGCCTCATGGCTCCCGATTCTAACATCGCGCTTCGCTGCGTGATATAACTTGTCTACCGGAGATACTCATGCCCCAGGCGACAAGACGCTATTTTCTGAGAACCGGCCTCGCGGGAACGCTGCTGGCCGGTACGGGCGTAACCGCATTCGCGCAGAAACGGTCGGCGACCGATTGGGTGACGCTCGGCAAGTCCGGCGTCCAGGTAACCCGCCTGGCCTTTGGCACCGGGACGTTCAGCGGCCGCGTGCAGCGCGACTTGGGCCAGGACCAGTTCACCCGCCTCGTTCGCTACGCCTACGACCACGGCATCCGCTTCTTTGAGACGGCGGACGACTATCGCGACATGCAGCAGATGCTGGCTGTCGCGCTCAAAGGCATTCCGCGCGATTCTTACCGCCTGATGACCAAGTTCGGCGCCTCTCCCAACACCGACGTTCCGGCCAAGGTGGATAGCCTCCGCAAGGACCTCAATTCCGAATACATCGATATCCTCCTGATGCACGCGTTGCGCAGCCCGCAATGGCCGGCCCAGACCCGGGCCGTTCAGGACGGCTTGTCGGAGGCCAAGTCGAAGAAGAGCATCCTGGCGCATGGCGCGTCGGTCCACGGCCTACAGGGTCTCTCCGCATTCCCCGGCAACCAGTGGCTCGACGTTGCTCTGATGCGAATGAACCACGCCGGCGTGCGTATGGACACCCCGGATCTGACCGATACCGACGCCCTCGGCGACGTGAACCAGGTTGTCTCGCAGGCGAAGAAGATCCACGCGCAGGGTACCGGAGTGCTGGCAATGAAGCTGATAGGAGAGGGCCAATTCACCAGGCCAGAACAGCGCGAAGCCTCGATGAACTTCGTCATGAAGCTGGGCGCCGTGGACGCCGTGACCATCGGCTACAAAAGCGCCGCAGAAATCGACGAAGCCATGGAGCGGATGAACCGCGCGCTCAACGCATAGCGGCCTATTGCTCGGGCCAACCGGGCTGGCCGGGCAGCCGCGATTCCGTATCCCCAGGAAAGTAGTCGCGGTCCGCATCCTGCCACGTGTTGGACGCCCTGTCGCGAACCCTGAAGTGGTTGCCGTTCCACATCACATCGGGTGCAAAGTAGCAGGCCTGTACTACGACGGACATCCTCTTCACCGTTCCAAGCGACAACTGCGGGCTCAGCTCCCGGCCGATTTGGTCCCAATGGTCTCCCAAACGGATTTCCAGCAGCTCGCCTGGTCTGACCAGGAGCGGCAGCCTGTCCGGGGGATTGACAATCGGAACAGCCGAAGGCGGAGCACCCGAAGGCGACCACCAATTCTCTTTCGGGTCTGAAGCCGCAGTCTCAGGGACGAGGCCCAGGTACAAGCGAGTCGCCTGGAGACCGACGTTCGTATTCGGGAAGGTGAAGCTGATGAGGACCCACGTTATGCCTTGGTTGGTCCGGTTGAGGAGGTAAACAGTCGTCTGTTGAACCCAGTCGTCGCTAGCCTCGAATGGGGTAATCGGGTCGGGCGGCTGGGACCTAGGTTTGGCAAAACGGCCGGTCTGGACTGTGGAGCCACCCACGGTAGTCGCCTTGAAGAACACCAGGGGCGCCATCTTGGTCACGATGGGCGGCTCGACCGTCCTCTGCGGCAGGCCCTGGGCGGCCGCGGGGCCGACGTACCGTACGAGCAAGCCGATGAGCACGAGAAGCGGGATAATGCTCCCTCCGGCGATGGCTATTCGTTTGAGCATACACTCACCGTTTCCGCGGGTTGGCCAGCTATTGCTGCTTGCCGACCCATCATAAACAACTAGCTCTAACTACGACGGACGTCAAGAGAAACAGAAATCGCACCGGCGGTGATATTATCGAAGCCATGTCGAAAAGCACGCCGGCCGAGCCCAAAATCGTCGTCGCCAAGAACGGTCCGTACCTCGTATCGGGAGACGTGCCGCTTGCCATACAGGTCATCACTCCCAATCAGGAGGGCTTTTCCTGGGATTGGGTCGAGGGGCAATCGTTCCAGGCTGAATCGCCCTACGCGCTTTGCCGGTGCGGACATTCGAAGAACAAGCCGTTCTGCGACGGCAGCCATGCGAAGACCGGCTTCGACGGCCGGGAAACCGCCAGCCGCACCTCCTTCGGTCATCAGGCCCAGACTTTCGACGGCCCCAAGCTCACGCTGCAAGATGACGAGAGCCTATGCGCCTTCGCCCGCTTCTGCGACCCGGCCGGCAAAATCTGGTCCCTCATCGAACAGACGGACAACCCGGCCGCCCGCGACCTGGTGGTCCGCGAAGCCAATCACTGCCCCTCTGGCCGATTGGTGGTGCATGACAAGAAATCCCACGCAGAGATCGAGGAGCCGCTGCCCCCCTCGATCGGAGTGGTGGAAGATCCCGCCCTCGGTTGCAGCGGCCCGCTTTGGGTGCGGGGCGGCATCGCCATCGAGTCCGAAGCCGGCGCACACTACCAAAAGCGCAACCGCGTGACCCTCTGCCGCTGCGGCGTCTCCACGAACAAGCCCTTCTGCAACGGCAGCCACGCCTCCATCAAGTTCGACGATGGCCTCACGGGTAAATAGCGCCGCCTCACCCCTGCCGCGAGTTTGGCTGCGTCCCCCGCTTTTCCGCCTGCAAGCCCTATCGGGCAGAGGCCGAAAAGACCACGCTCAGGAAGAGACTGGCGCTGACGAATCCACCGAGGACGAAACCGCGAAACGGAAGCCGCGATGGCATGGGTTGGAAGCTGCGAAAGTAATAGTAGCCCGCGCCGAAGTTGAACAATCCCCAGAGTACATTGGCAATATCCGTATACGCGCCTCTTCCGAGGTTGCGGCCAAATGGCGCTGGGAAATACTCACCGGAAATGCCGTGAATGAAATGCGGGATCGAGTTGGCAAACAGGGCGCCCGCGAGAAAGCCGCAAAGGTAGCGCCGCACTTTGCCGGGTTCAGGCAACGGCCGCTCCCCATTGGCAGCGCCGCGCATCCACGCCGAGGCGAAACGCGCGACGAAGAAAACGATTGCCCCGAGGGCGATATAGCTGGCGATCATCCGATAGTCTCCGCTCGCCGCATGAACCCCAATGGGGGAAGCGAACCGCCCCGCACCGCTAAGAGTATCATCGTTGTTGGACGCCTGCCTCGTGGTCCGCGCGACGCACCGGCGCCTCCGGCCTGCTTCGGCTGATGATATTCTGGAGACTTGATCCGATCAATTTTGTCTCGTTTGGCGCTCCTGCTGGCCGCGGCATCTATCGCGGCGGCCCAGCCTTCCGTCCTGCTGGACTCCATGTCCCAGGAATTGAACCGTAACTTCGGCGTTCTCAAGCAGAAAGCCGATCCACCGCCCTACTTCATGAGCTATGAGGTCACCGAGCAGGAGTTCCGCTCGGTTTCCGGCGAGTTGGGGAGCGTAACTCCGGCCACCGGAGGGAAGACCCGCGTGCTCGATGTCTCGGTACGGGTGGGCACTCCGCAGTTGGATAACTACCACCGCGTGAATGGCCAGGCGGGCCGGGTGACGTCGGGCGCGGCCATCACGTACGAGGACAATGCCAACTCCATCAAGCGGCGTTTGTGGCTTGAGACGGACCGAGCTTACCGCACGGCCGCGCAGCGGCTCATCCAGATCAAGACCAATTCGCAGGTGCGAGTGGCGGCGGCGGACACCTCGGCCGACTTCTCCCAGGAGGAGCCGAACGTTCACGTGCAGGCCCAGCCCAAGCTGAAGTTCGACGACGCCGCCTGGACCGAGCGCGTCCGCAAACTTTCGGCGCGATTCCAGAACTTTCCCGGCGTGCTCACCTCCCAGGTTTCCGCGTCTTGTGAAATCAATACACGCTACATTGTGGACACGGAGGGAGCGCGCATCGAGGACGGGCGCGGCTTCGCACGGGTGGTGATTTCCGCGGCGTCCAAGGCGGCCGACGGCACGGACCTGGAAACCTTCGACACCTTCGAGGCGGTGGATTGCTCCGGGCTGCCGAAGGACGACGCGCTGCTGGCTTCGATCGACCACGTGGCGGGCGATCTCACAGCGCTGCTCCATGCCCCGGAGGCCGAGCCTTTTGTGGGACCCGCGATATTCTCCGGGCGCGCGGCTGGCGTGTTCTTCCATGAAATCTTCGGACATCGCGTGGAAGGCCATCGCCAGAAGGACGAAAGCGAAGGGCAGACGTTCACCAAGAGCATCGGGACGGCGGTTTTGCCCGATTTCCTGTCGGTGGTGATGGATCCGACGCGCCGCAAGGTGGATGGCGTCGATCTGAACGGCTGGTACGACTATGACGATGAAGGCGTCAAGGCGCGGCCGGTGACGGTGGTGGATAAGGGCATACTGAAGACGTTCCTGATGTCGCGCTCGCCGATACAGGGCATCGACCATTCGAACAGCCACGGCCGCAGGCAACCCGGATTTGAGGTGGTGTCGCGCCAGTCCAACCTGATCGTGGAATCGTCCAAAGCGGTTTCCGACGCGAAACTGCGCCAGATGCTGATCGACGAAGTCAAACGCCAGAACAAGCCGTACGGGCTTTACTTCCGCGACATCACGGGTGGATTCACTACCACGGCGCGGGCCGGTTTGCAGGCCTTCAAGGTAATTCCCATCGTGGTGTACCGCGTATATCCGGATGGCCGCCCGGACGAGCTGGTGCGGGGGGCGGACATAGTCGGCACGCCGCTGGCCAGCTTCTCGAAGATCCTGGCAACCTCGGACAAGTCGGAAGTGTTCAATGGATACTGCGGCGCCGAATCGGGGAGCGTGCCGGTGTCGGCGGTTTCGCCTGCGATCCTGGTCTCGGAGATTGAAATCGAGAAGAAGGCCAAGTCGGACGACCGCCCGCCGTTATTGCCGCCGCCGCCAGTTGCGGCGACCGGGGGAGGGTCACAATGAAGCCCTTGCTCATTTTCGCGGCGCTGGGAGCGGCCATCGTGGCGGTGGCGCAGGCGCCGGCCCCGAGCGCGGATCTTCTGCTTCGGGCCATGCGCGATGAAGTGGATCGCTCGGCGAAGGTGACGGTCTCCGGTCTCGCGGCGCCGTATTTCATCGAGTACCTGGTGGATGAAGAGGACACGTTCAGCGTCTCGGCCAGTTTGGGCGGCGTAGTTTCCCGCCGCCGCGAGCAGTTCCGCGAGCCCGAGATCCAGGTGCGGGTGGGCGACTATCAATTCGACAACACCAATTTTGGCGGGGGATTCGGGGGATTTGGCGGCGCGCCGCCCGGAGGAAGCCTCCCTGTGGAGAACTCCTATCCCGTGCTGCGGCGGTACTTCTGGCTGGAAACCGACGCGGCTTATAAGGCGGCCGTGGAAACCCTCTCGCGTAAGCGCGCGGCATTGCGCAACATGACGCAGAACGACCAGATCAACGACTTCGCGCATGCCGCGCCAGTACACTTCCTGGGGAATTTCCAGCACCTCGCGATCGACGAAGACGCCTGGACCAACCGCGCCCGGTCGCTTTCGGCGCTCTTCACGCAGTTTCCCGCCATTACGTTTTCGGTGGTCGACCTGGAAGCGACTACCGGCGGTTTTTACATTGCGAATACCGAAGGCACGGAAGTACGGGAGCCCGAAAACGTGACCTTCCTCCGCGCGCGCGCCACCGCGCAGGCTGCCGACGGCATGAACATCGCTGACGGCGTGACGTTCCATTCGCTGGACGCGGGGCGCATGCCGTCGGACGACGAAATGACGCGCGGGATCACCGCGATGGCGCGGAACATCGTGGCGCTGGCCGCGGCTCCGAAAGGCGAAGATTATACCGGCCCGGTGATGTTCGAAGGGCAGGCGAGCGCGCAGATTCTGGCTGAAGTACTGGGGCGGAATCTGGCGCCCGTTCGCCGTCCGCTGGGAGGCGGTGGCGGAGGCCGTGGCGGCGCTGCGTTCACCGCCAGCGAGTTGGAGGGCCGCATCGGGGCGCGGGTTCTGCCGGAATCCTTCGACGTGGTGGACGACCCCACGCAGAGGGAATGGCATGGCCGGCCGCTGTTCGGCAGCTACGACGTGGACCGCGAAGGCGTTGTGCCGCAGCCTCTCCACCTGATCGAGAAAGGCGTCCTCAAGGGTTTCCTGTTGACGCGTGAGCCCATGAAGGGGTTCGAGGGGTCGAACGGCCGCGCGCGGCTGCCCTCGGGACCGGGCAACTCCGGCGCCGCCATCAGCAATCTGTTCGTCAGCTCCTCGGACGCCGTGCCGGCCGCCGATCTCAAGAAGAAGCTGATCGAGCTGGTTCAAGCGCGGTCCAAGCCGTATGGGATTCTGATCCGCAAAATGGACTTCCCCTCGGTAGGCGGTGGAGCGCCGGCCGGCGGACAACCGAACGGCGGGCGTCCCGTCAGCGCGCCCATCGCGCTTTTTCAGGTGTACCCGGACGGCCACGAGGTACAGGTGCGCGGGCTGCGGTTCCGCGGGCTCAACGTCAAATCCCTGAAGGACATTCTGGCCGCGGGGGACGATAGCCAGGCGTTTGACTTCATGAATAGCCAGCGCGGATTCAGCGCGGAAACGTGCGTGGTGGCGCCGTCCATCCTGATCGACGATTTGGAATTGTACGCCCCGGAAGAGGAGCAGCCGAAGCTGCCGATCGCGCCGCCGCCTGAGATCACGCAATAGTGGCAACCATACAGGCTCACCAGGCAACAACGTGTTCCGGCTGCTAAACCGCTACATTTTTCGGGAGACGCTGACCAGCGCGGTGTTGGGCACGCTGCTGGCCACGTTCGTGATCTTCCTGCGCACAGTGGACCAGTTATTCGAGCTGCTGGTGCAGGGCAACGCCGCTTCGTTGAAGAAGATTGCGCTGCTCTTCGCGTACGCCATCCCGCCGGTGCTGCCCCTGACCATTCCGTTCGGCGTCCTGGTGGGAATCCTGATTGGCCTTGGCCGCATGGGGGCGGATGGCGAGATTGTCGCCATGCGCGCGAGCGGAATCTCCAGCCGCAAAGTGGTGCTGCCGGTAGTGACGTTCGCGTTCATCGGGATGTGCTGCGCGGGGTTCGCCTCACTGCGGCTGACGCCCCTGGCCGCCCGAAGAAGCACGGAGATTGTTAACGACCTGATGAAGAACGGCCTCTCGGCCGACATCCTGCCTCGCGTTTTCGACGAGGATTTTCCCAACATGATTCTGTATGTTGGCAACGTCCAGCCAGGCAACCCCGGCGACCCCGTGCGGTGGGGTCCGGTTTTCATCGCCGACGTGAGCCCGCCCGAAGCGCGCAAGAGCGGACTGAAGGGCAAGGCCACGGGACCGTTGATCATGGTGGCGAGAGAAGCCGTCGCGGTTTCCGAACCCGAGCAGCGGCGCATCCTGCTAGCCATGTTAGACGTCTCGAGGCACGAGATGGGGACGGATGCGGTGGCGCACGACGAGCACAGCGCCAACCGGGAGATGGCGCTCGATGCGGCTCCGGCCGAACAGAAAGTGCTGCGCGCTAGCGCCATGCGGACCACCGATCTGATGGCGTACAAGCAGGGACCGGACCTGCTGGAGAACCGGATCGAGCTGCACCGCCGGTTCGCTCTTCCGGTGGCGTGCATCATGCTGGCGCTGGTGGGCATCCCGCTAGGGATCGCCACGCGCAAGGGCGGCAAATCGGCGGGATATGTGAACGCGTTCTTCCTGGCGTTTTTCTGCTACTGGCTGGCTTCCATCACGCTGATCGGCCAGGCCAAAGTGGGCAAGCTGCCCGTGCCATTGGCGATTTGGCTGCCGGATGCGGCTTTCGGCGTGGCGGGCCTCGTCTTGCTGTTTCGCATGGAGCGCCCGGGCGACCGCGACCTGCTGGCGGGGATGCAAGCCTGGTTCGGAAGCCACTTCCGGGCGCTGAAATCGAAGGCGGGCGGCAAATCCGGCCGGCCGCTGCTCAGAGCGTGGCGGATGCCCCTGCTGCCTCAGATCCTCGATACCTACATCCTTTCGCGGTTCCTGACGTATTTCGCGCTGCTGCTCAGCAGTTTCGTGGCGCTGACTCTGGTCTTCAACTTTTTCGACCTGATGCTCGACATGGTGCGCAACAAGATTCCGCTTACGGAAATGTTCACGTACCTGTTCTTCCTGACGCCGGAGCTGATCTACCGGACGCTGCCGGTGAGCGTGCTGGTGGCCGTGCTGGTGGCGTTAGGGGTGCTGTCGAAGCAGAACGAGATTACTGCCTTCAAAGCCTGCGGCGTGAGCCTCTACCGGCTGGCGCTGCCGATTTTGATTGGCAGCGCGGCGCTGAGCGGCGGGCTTTTCGCCTTCGATCACTATTACGTCCCCGGGGCCAACCGGAAACAGGAGGCGCTGCGGGCGGAGATCAAAGGACAGCCCACCCAGACCTACCAGAAGCCGGAACGCACGTGGATCATGGGCAGGGGATCGCGGATTTATTATTACCGGCATTTCGATCAGTCGGAATCCATGATGGCTGAGGCGAATGTCTTCGAGTTGGATCCCAAGAGTTTCGCGATGGTGCGCCAGATCCAGGCGGAACGCGCCTTTTGGCGTCCTTCCCTTAAGGCTTGGGTCTTTGAAAACGGCTGGTTTAGCGACTACCGCGGCGGCGACCGCAAGTATGAGCCATTTAAGGTGACCACCTTTCCGGAGTTGAACGAACCGCCGGACTACTTCCTGAAGGACCCGCCGAAAGACGAGCAGATGAACTTCCTGGAGCTCGACCGCTACATTCGCGATCTGCGGCAGAGCGGTTTCGACACGATGAGGCTCCAGGTGGAGTTCTACCGGAAGTTCTCGGTACCGATTTTCGCGCTGATCATGGCGCTGATCGCCGCGCCGTTCGGCTTCATGGTAGGCAGCCGCGGCGCGATGACGGGCATCGGCGTGGCCATTATCATTGCCATCGCGTACTGGGGCGTGAGCTCGGTATTCGACAAGGCCGGCGGCGCGGGGCAACTCCCGCCGACCATGGCAGCATGGTCGCCCGACGCGATCTTCGCCATGGCGGGGCTGTACATGGTGCTGCGGCTGCGAAGCTAGCGCGGCAGGGTTTCGACGCCGCGCCGCAGGACTTCGTTCATGCGGGCCTGGTAGCCTTTTCCGGTGGCCGCGTAAGCGTCCAGGACCTCTCTATCGACTCGCAGCGATATCGGAACTTTTCTCGGCGCTCTCTGCGGGCCGCGCTGTCCCCGGCGGCGTATCGCGTCGTAGACTTTGGTGGGCAAGACATCCCTGGCGCGCTTAGCCCGCGCGAAGTCCTGTGCGGTTGCTTCGAACGTATCGGGATCGTGCGCGATCCCCCGATTGATGATTCGGTCTTCCGCGAGGGTGGGCGGGATGAGTCTCTTAGCCGCCATATCTCTTTATCTCTCTTCGATTGGCTTTGCGAAGACTGATGACGCGGATGACCCCGCCCCGCACGGAAACCGCGAGGCAATGGAGGCGGTTGCCGATTGGGCCAAAAGCGAGAAACCGGGGTTCGCCTTGCGCTTGGTTTCGTTCCATTCGCTCATTTAATTGTACATACAAAAAGAATGGGGGTCAAGAACGCGGCACTCCGTTGAATTCGCGCACGGCGTCGATCATTGCCACCATTTGCGCGACGGGCGTGCGGGCCTGGATATTGTGAATGGCGTTGAAGACGAACCCTCCGCCTTGCGCGAAGATCTCGCAGCGGCGCAGGACTTGTTCGCGCACCTCTTGCGGAGTGCCGAATGGCAGGACCTGCTGCGTGTCGACGCCGCCGCCCCAGAAGACCAGCTCGCGGCCGAATTTCTGTTTGAGGGACTCGGGGTCCATGCCGGCCGCCGAGCACTGCACGGGATTGATAATGTCGAACCCCGATTCGATGAACAACGGCAAGAACTTCGCCACGGCGCCGCAGGAATGCTTGAAGGTCTTCCACCGCGTGTTGGCGTGAATCCACTCGTTGATGCGGCGGTAGTGGGGCATCCACAGCGAGCGGAAGGTGGCGGGAGAGCAAAAGGAAGAGCTTTGCGTTCCGAAGTCCGTGCCGCAGACGTACGCCACATCGACCAGGTCTCCGACGCGAGCCGCGATGCGCGCCAGATTCGCAAGCGCGACTTCGCATTGGCCTTCGAATACGGCGTACACGTAGTCGCGCCGCGACGCGGTCGAGATGTACCATTCCGTCATGTCGCGAATGCCTTTGGGGCGGGGAAGCCCGACGGCGGGCACATTCGCGATATCGCCGAACCCCATTCCGCCGAAGGCCGCTACCACGGCGCGACCGGTGGCAGCGGCCCGCCGGGCTTCGCGTTCCAAGTGGGCCAGATCCGTTTCGGAGATCGTCTTGAATTCCTCGAGGTTATCGGCGGGGTCGAGCCGTTCCTCGTCGATGGGTTCCTGGCGGATGAGGGGATCGAAGAAATACCCGCCGGTGGGCATGCGCGCGCTGGGTGGGAGCGAGACATCGCCCCGCGGATGCAACTGGAAGCTGCCATCCGGGCCGAGGGTCGCGTTGAATCCACCGGGGACAAGAACTTCCAGGCCATCGAACATGCGCCACGGCTTCCAGTCTTCGTTGGGGAAACCGAACTTGGCGTTGCGGGGGCGGACCGCTTCGGTATCGATGCCTAGAACGGCCTTGAGATCGTCTTCGATCTCGCCGAGCATCTGCATGACATCGATCGCCTTCACCGGTTTCCGGGCAAGCCCGAAATAATCGCGCAAGGCGGCCACCGAGCTGACGTGAATCCCGCTCACCGTGGTTCCGCCGAAATCCACCGGAAGGCGGTCCGGCTGGCGATGGGCAAGCGCAGATAGGACGCAGTCCCTACCGGTCAAATGCGGACCTCCCTAGACGGTGCATCGAAGAGGCATTTTAGCTCAGAACGTGAGGGCGTCCACGAGCTTGGCCAGATCGGCTTCCAGCGCCGATTTCCTCTTCTGCTGCTCCGCCTGCGTGTCGCGCAGGGTGGCTAACTGCTGTTCGTGGGCGTCAATCTGGCGAGCGTAGTTCTGGACCTGCTGCTGCTGGCCGCTGACGGCGTTGAGGCTCTGGATATTTTGGCGGATGCGCTCTTCGTCGGAGGTCAAATCGGCGATCTGGGTTCGCGTGCCGGAGATGGCCCGGTCGTTTTCGGCGATCTGCGATTTCTGGGCTGCGATGCGCTGCAACTGCGCGCGGCCGGCGTCGCTCAGGCCGCGGTTCTGCACGAAAGACAGAATCGCATCGGGGGTCAGGCTGGTCACTGAGTAAGTCTGGTCGAAAACGCGCTCCTCGGAAACCGGGAATGCCTGTGTGGCGTCCGCCGCAAGCTGGATTTCGAAACGGTACGCCGAGGGCGTCTTTTCGGACGGCTTCTGGCTGAGCAGCGTGTAGTTGGGGCGCAAGGGGTGCTCAAGGATCAGGGTCTTGGCCTTCTGGTCCACGTTGCGGATGGTATAGGTGCGGGTTTCATCGGCGGCCATCTTGGCGGTCATGACGCCGCGGCTGGCGTGAAGCTCGCGCACCACGGCCTGTTTGCTATCGAATGCGGAAGTGATGCGCGTGCCCAGGTCGACGGCATAGCTGATCAAGCGCTTGTCCGCGGCCTTGAGGGTTTCCATAAGGGCTTCGCCGCCATACGCGCCGCCATCGTAGACCGTGATGGGGCCGCCATCGAGTGTCTTGCCGCTGGTGTTGGTCAGCTCGGCGGCGTTGGTGGGATGCAGCGAGTTCTGGTCGGAGTAGATCAACAATTTGCGGGCCGCGATCTCCTGTTGCAAAAACGGCAGCATGGCGGATTCGTTCTTGCGGATGGTCACGGGCTGCCCGATGACGTATTCGAATAGTTCGCCGAGTTCCTGGCCGGAGGCGCTGGCGACGATGGTGCTGGGGGCCGGCGGCGGGGGCGCGGGCGCCTGTCTGGCTGCATCTAGCGACTCGAACTGCATGCGGTTGCTTCCCGCCGCGGCCATTGCGCGCGGGGCCGCAAGCATCCCGCCTACCCCGGCCGGCCCGCCGCCGCCGCGACCACCGCCGCCGCCTGCAACGCCGGGCGCGGCTTGCACCGTTATATTCTCGAAGGCTCCTTCATGCAGCTCCGGCCGCGCGGCCTGGTCGTCCGCCAATTCCGCCGCGGGGCGCTCGACGTAGCGAGGCGCATAGAGCTGGCTGACGAACGAAATCGGCCGGCCCGAAACCAGCGAAAGCCGTATGCCGGTCCAATCCTCGCTGGTGGTGTTGTCCACGATGGCCCAGCCTTCGAGCGTAGGCTGGCCACCGGCGCCGAAGATCAGCCGGTAGCTCGACTTCCAGACGGGTTCGGGGATGGTGTAGCTGGCCACGATGTCGCGCGCGGCCGTCCCGGTGGAATCGATATAAACGCTGCGCTTGTCCTTGGAGCGGGAGGCCGCCAGCGCCGCCAGATAGTCCTTGAACTGCTCCTGCAATTTCTGGTCGGAGAAATGCACGGCGCTGGCGGCGCCCAAGTCGACGGTGCGCAGCTCGCCATTGTCGAGCAGCAGGGTCAACTGCTCCCTCTCGGGCTGCTTATCGCTCCCTTCGACCATACGGCCGGTGACGATCAGGCCGGCCACCCGGTCGTTGCCGAGCTGCAATTCCAGGCGCGCACCCTTGAGCTGATCGAGCATGGCGCTGAGCGGCTGCGATCCGCCGATCTGGAAGGGAAATTCGGCGAGCTTGTGGCTGAGCGGGTCCATGGAGTCGTAGCGCAGGCCGGATATTTTGGCGCCGCCTTGTTCGTCGATCACCAGAGATTTCAGAACGTCGTTCATCTCGGAGGCGTCGAAATCGAGCCGGGCGGATTCGCCCGCGGCGAGCCTGCCGGCGCGCTCGAAGAACCCCACGCCATGCTTGTACAGCACCACCTGCTTGACAGGCAGGTCGGCGGCCAAGGCTACGGCGGCGGTCAGAACCAGCAAGGACGGAATGCGTCTCATACTCTCCTTTTGACGTAACAACCGCTCTCTGACGTTCGCGGCTCGGTCAAGTTCGCGGCTCGGTAATGGAATGCCGCGAAGGGCAATTCCCTTTCAGGCTCACTCGCCCATCGCCTTAATAATGACCCGCTTCGGACGCCGGCCGTCGAACTCCGCGTAATAAACCTGCTGCCACGGGCCGAAATCGAGCTTGCCGGCGGTGACGGGCACAATGATCTCATGGTGGACCAGCAAGCTCTTCAAGTGCGAATCGCCATTCGTCTCGCCAGTGCGATGGTGGCGGTAGTCCTTGCGGAACGGCGCGAGCTTTTCGAGCCATTCGTCGATATCGGCGATGAGCCCGTCCTCCGCGTCATTGACCCACACGCCCGCCGTAATGTGCATGGCCGAGACCACGATCATGCCTTCCCGAATGCCGCTCTTTCGAAGCGCGCTCTCCACTTGTGGGGTAATATTAAGGTATTCGCGGTGTTTGGGAGTTTCAAACGTCAAGTATTCGGTGTGGAATCTCATACCGCGATCATACAACTGGACTGATGGGAACCCCGGGACGACTGCTCCTCGTCGACGACGAACCGGCGCTGCTGAAGTTGATGACCGTGTACCTGGCGCGGCGGGGCTACTCCGTTGAAGCCGTGGCGAGCACGGAAGAGGCTTGGGCGCGGGCGGAGGCCGACCCATCCGCGTTCGCGGTGGCGATTCTCGATGGCTCGATGTCCGGGATGCCGTCAACGGAGTTGGCGAGCCGGTTGATGCGCGCCAGTCCGGCCATTCGGGTGATCGCCACGAGCGGATATCCCACGGAACTGTCCGGGGTGCAAGCTGCCGATCCGGCGCGCGCCGTGTTTCTGCCTAAACCGTTCACTCCGGAGATGCTGGCCGCCCTGGTGGAGAAGATGCTTGCCTCGCAAGAAGACATTTGACCTCGGCAAGGAGATTAAGGCGATCGCCCGCGAGCGGGTGGGCCGAGTGCCCGCGTCCAAACCCATCCAACCCAAGTCCGCCCGGAAGAAACCCAAGCACAAGAAGCCGCCTGGGGAAGAGGGATGAAAAGGCGAAGCATTAATAGCCACAGATAAACACAGATAAACACAGATAAACGCAGATAAAGCAAGGCACTTAAAGCACTTAAAGCGTTTGAGGCTCAAGCGTTTTTCTTATCTGTGTTCATCTGTGTTCATCTGTGGCCCTTAAGTCTTTCTTGGCGACCCGCTAAGGCTTTTCTCCGATTTGTGGGCCGTCCCGCGCCTGCCACAATTGAGACGTGATCCCGGATGCCATTGCGGTTCTTGACTGGCAGCAACTTCGCGACGTGACGCTGGACGACGACGCTTTCATGCGTGAGATTGTCAGCACCCTGATCGACGATACCTCTCGCCAGATTCCGCTGCTCGAAGCGGCCATTCGCGAGAAGAATCCACAGGTTGCGCAACGGCTGGCGCACTACTCGAAGGGCGCCTGCGCCAATGTGGGCGCCAGGTCCGCCGCGGCCGTACTCGAAAACATCGAGCGTACTGCTGCGCGCTGCGATTTCGACGAATGCAGCGCGTCGTTGCGCATGCTGGCGCAGGCTATCGACAGGTTGCGCGCGGAAGCATTCCCGGAATAGCGGAAACGCGCGATTCGCTCAAACAGGTTCGTCGCGATGCTCGGCGATCAGGTCGAGTTGTTGGGATGGGACGTCCTGAAGCGGTTCGCGGTCCGGACGGCGGCAGACGATTTCGCCGGCGGTCGATAGCCGTTTGCGCAAGGTCTCGCGCCCCACGGAGTCCAAAGGGCCGGCGTAGGTGCTTCCCATATCGGCGACGATGGCCAGGATGGAGCCGGTCCCCATGCCTGGGCTATCCAACAAACCGGGGCTGTGGCCGACGGCCAGGACCTGCCGTGCGGCGCTCACTTCGACAAGCGCCTCCAACAGAACCGCAACCGCCGCCGGATGGAGTCCGGCTTCGATCTCGTCGATTCCGATAAGCGGTGCCTCGCCCGATTGAAACAGGGCTACCAAGGCGCCCAACGCGCGCAAGGTTCCATCCGACATATTCGCCGCGAGGAACCGCCAGGGGAATTCGGCGTCGGCCGCCTCCTGCCGGAATTGCAGCGTTTCGCGCGGCCCGATGGCGGCGGCATCCACGCCGCAAATGCCCGGCGCGACCTTCGAAAGGTACTCCTCGATTCTGGTTTTGACGCTGGGAGCGCGTTTTCCAATCCTGTCCAGAACCGCGGAAATGTTGCTGCCATCGCGCGCCAGAAACTCGCCGGCGTCGGGCAATTGCAGGTCCTTCATGCGCTCGGGATTCAGATTGTAGAAACCCATGCGCGAGAGCGCTTCGTATGCCGGGCGAAACTCCTCCATGGCGGACGCGGTGGCCAGGTAGAGACGGTCGGACGAAGCCGCGGGACCCGGAACGGAGCTGGACAGGTCTCCGGCGGTCACGGCGAATCGAATTTCGCCTGCCAGGGCTTCGGGCGGATGCAGGACGCACTCTTCGTTCTGCACCTCAAAGGCGCCATTCGGCTTCGCCCCGACGCGGAAGGCGTAACTTCCCGCGGAGCCATCGGGCAGAGTGAACTCCAAGCGTATGCCGAAGTGCGTGGGATGACCGGCGGACCGGCGCCGCACCTCGCCAATTCCGCCGCGCTCGCGAAGGGCATGGTCAAGGGAGGTCCGCAGAGCGTCGGCCGCGAAGCGTATGGCGTCCAGAAAGTTGCTTTTCCCGGCGCCGTTGGGACCTATCAGGAGAGTGAGCGGTTGCAGGGCGACGCCGCAATCCGCGATGCTCTTAAAGTTCCTGATCGTTACCCGCGTCAAGAAGCCGGCATCGCTCATGGGCTATTGCCCAGCAGTGTAACACCCCGAAAGCCCTCTAGCCGTGAATGAAATACATCAGCCAGCCGCCGGCGATCACGGCGGCCATCGAGGACACGAATATATACGCCGCCCGGTAGACGCGCTCGCGCGGAACACCGTCGCCCGGGAGAGCGGCCGCGAGGGCCATGAGAACCGCCAGCAGAAGGGTCCAGGCCAGATGTGGCATTAGTGGCGCTCCTTGCGACGCAGTTTCAGGCCGTCGGACAGCGTCAGCAGGTTGAAGAGGCCGGCCAGCAATAGCAGGGTCGTGCCGTATTCGTGCGCGGGCCCGGTGGCGTAGGGCACGGAGTAGTCGAACAGGCGGGCCAGGAAGTATGGACCGCCGGCCAGCGCTTTCGTCAGCGCGCCGGCTAGCGCCAGCAGGGCGGTAAGGCCGTCGAGTCCCTGGGTCTCAGCGGCCTGCGGCCATAGGTTCGCGCCGTGCAAGGCAACACCGGCGCCGAATGCGGCTGAAACCAATGCCAGGCAAAGCGCGAAACGAACGTAGCGGCGGCCCAGCAGATAGACGCCGCCGGGGACGAGCCATCCGAATACGGCGGCGCCAGCGGACTTCATCGGTTGCCTCCATCTTCCTGGGCGCTTCGCGAACGCGGGACCAGGAATGTGCGCTCCCAGCGCGTTTTGGAAAAGAAGTGCAGCCCCACGTCGAACGCGTGGGTCACGCTCCATGCCTGCAGGTCGGCGGTGGGCGCATCGTAGGACCAATATACAAGCAGCGGTTTGCCCACCACGTAGCCGCGCGGTACGAATCCCCAATAGCGGCTGTCGGAGGAGTCGTCGCGGTTGTCTCCCATCACGAAAAGGGCGCCGGGCGGTACGGTCACCTGGCCATCCCGGACGGATTGCTCGAACATGGCGCGGCCGCGCGGCGTGGTGAAGAACTCGGGACGGGTGGGGAAATCGTCGCGATATGCGTCCATGTACGCGTCGATGTGCTGCGTGTAGGGCTCGATGAGGCGGCGGCCATTGCGAATTACCTGCTTATCCACCAGGCGAATGCAGTCGCCCGGAAGGCCGACAACGCGCTTGACGTAAGTCTGCCGGACGTCCTCGGGATAGAGGAAAGCCACGATGTCGCCGCGCCGGACGTCGCGGTAAGGCAGCAGGTGGGAACCGAACGAGCCGGGATTGGCGTAAGCCACGCGATCCACCAGCATGTGGTCGCCCACGCGCAGCGTGCCTTCCATGGAGGCGGTGGGAATGACGTAGGCCTGCACCAAGGTTGTGGTGGCGAACAGAAATACGATGGCGGTCATAACCCACTCGGCTACAAAGCCGTACGGCTGTTGCCTGCGTCCCGCGGACCAGACGGCGCGCGCCAGGCGGGCTGCTCTGCGGCAACCACCGGCGACCGTGATTCCACGAGCCGTTTCGAACATAGAGGCGACCCTTTCCTGAAATATGGTGGACAGCCAGTCGATCCCGGTGTGGAGGGCGAAGCGGAACAGGCGGGGGCGGCCCTGGCGGTGCGCCACGTAACCGCAGCGGTCGCGGAAAACCTGGGCCATCTCCCCGCCGTATTCGAGGCGAAAGGTGCGCGGATAGGCATACAGCAGTACGGAATAAACGCGGCAGAACCAGCGCACCACGGAGGCAGTGGGCATCACGCTCTTCCTCCCGCGAGGCCGGGCCTGCCGTGGTCCAGCAGCCGCCGGGTCCTGGCGGCTGAAACGGCGTCGGCCAGGCGTTGCGCTTCGGCGCGGACGGTCCGTTGGCCCAAGGCTGTCATCCGGTAATAGCGGCGGCGCTCATCGTCCAGATCCGGATCGGGCCGCTCGTCCGATTCTTCCACCAAGCCCGCGGCGAGCATGCGCTTCAAGCAGCCATAGAGCGTGCCCGGACCGAGCTGCAGGGCGTCGTTGGTCTGGCGCGCGACGTCCTGCATGATGCCGTAGCCGTGGCGCTCTTCGTCCGCCAGCGCCAGCAGGATGTGGAAGACCGGCGGGGTCAAAGGAAGAAGAGGCTTGGTCATATATACATCCGCTACGGATATATTAGCCGGGTGGGGCGGAGATGTCAAGAGAATACCGGCGGGCGATGCGCTCAAGACGAGGAACCATGTACTTGCCCTCTGCCGCCGCGAACACGCCGCGGATCGACGAAGCAGTCAGTGAAGTCGTCAGGTCGCTGGCGCTGGATGTGGCTTACATCCGCTACGACGTCGGGTGGGATTTGAGCGGTGATCCGGCGATCTACTTCCGTGTCGTTCTGTCCGACGAGGCAGCCGAGAAGCGGCTGATGAACGTGGCGGACGAGGTGGTTCGGCGTTTGGCCGAACGCCTGGATTTCGCTTCGATGGGACTTTATCCCTACCACAATTTTAGAAGCGTATCCGAGCAAGCCGTGCTTCGCGAAGAGGCCTGGGCGTAGGGCATGGCGTTTGCGGACGACTTGTTAGGCGGAAAGAACCCGAAGCAATCGAGCCTGCGGCGGGCTGTCTCGCCTGCGTATTATGCGCTGTTCCATTTGCTTATAGCCGATTTCGTCCTGAACTGGAAACGGCCCGATCAGCGTGAAAGGCTCGGGCGGATGTTCGAGCACAACAAGATGAAACAGGCTAAGTTTCAGGGCGCCAGAACATCGCCCAGGACCATCTTTTGACCATGTTCGGCGCTCGCCGGATGTGACGGTCTACCGGTATCTTCCCATCAAGCCGTTCCAACGGACTTTCGCGGGGTCGAGAAACGCCGTGACGCCGCGCCAGAGGCTGACGGTGGTCCCGGCTACGTTATTCCAGCGCACGGGCACTTCCGCGGCGGGGTAGCCCAGGCGGCGTGCGATGAACAGCACTTCCACGTCGAACCCGAAGCCGTCCAGACGCTGACGGGAGAAGATTTCGCGGGCGGCGCCGGCTTCAAACAGCTTGAAGCCGCACTGCGTGTCGCGAAACGGCAGTCCCGTGACCGCGCGCATCGTCAGGTTGAAGACGCGCCCCATGGCTTCGCGAAATGGCGGCTGATGAACGCCGATGAGCGAGCGGTCGAGCGAACGCGACCCGATGACAACCCGCGCGGACCCGCGCTCGGCCGCGGCCCACAACGTTTCCAGATCTTCGATCGGCGCCGAAAGGTCCGCATCGGTGAACAAGCTCCACTCACCCTTGGCCTCAAGCATCCCGTGACGCACGGAGTAGCCCTTGCCGCGGTTGCCGGGGTTTTCGAGGACGCGCACGCCAGCGGCGCGGGCGGCGTGGGCAGTGCCGTCGCGAGAGCCGTCATCCACCACCAGGATCTCCGCGAAATCCCACGCGGTACGGTCCAGATACCCGCGCACTTTGTTCAATGTGGCGGGCAGGCGGCTCTCTTCGTTGAAGGCTGGAATGATAATCGAGATGGATCGCCGCAAAACGAAGACTTATAATAGCTTATTCCCACCCCAAGAGGAGACCAATTTTGTCGCTGGAAGATGAGCTTTTGAAACAACGGCTGGATCGCATTCGCGAGATCGAGGCGTTGGGATACCGGGCGTATGGCCGCCGCTTCGACTTCACCCACGCGATTCCCGATATCCTGGCGGCCTACGGCGCCAAGACCGCCGAGGAACTGACGCCCGAAATGCGCGTCCGCTTGGCGGGCCGCGTGATGCAAATACGCCACATGGGCAAGGCCGGCTTCGCGCATTTGCAGCAGAACGGCGAGCGCTTGCAGATCTACGTCAAGAAGGACGCGGTGGGCGAGCGCGATTTCCAGCTTTTTAAGATGCTGGACATCGGCGATATCGTGGGCGTGGAGGGCTACCTGTTCCGCACGCGCACCGGCGAGTTGAGCGTGCACGCAGAGAAACTGGAGTTCCTTTCGAAGACGCTGCTCTCCATGCCGGAGAAGTGGCACGGCCTGGAGGACGTGGAAACGCGCTACCGCCAGCGCTATCTGGACCTGATCGCCAACCCGGAGGTTCGCAAGGTTTTCGTGACGCGCGCGCGCATTATCTCGTCGTTGCGCCGGCAACTGGAGGCGCGCGGCTTCATCGAAGTGGAGACGCCCATGATGCAGCCGCTCTATGGGGGCGCCGCGGCGCGGCCGTTCGTCACGCACCACAACACGCTCGACATCGATCTGTACCTGCGCATCGCGCCGGAGCTGTACCTGAAGCGCCTGGTGGTGGGCGGATTGGAGCGCGTCTACGAAATCAATCGTAATTTCCGCAACGAGGGTCTTTCCACGCACCACAACCCGGAATTTACCATGCTGGAGTTCTATCAGGCCTACACCGATTACCGCGGCCTGATGGATTTCTCCGCCGAACTGCTGGCTCAGACGGCGCTTGAGGCCACTGGCGCCGCCACTGTGGAATTCGAAGGGAACCAGCTCGATTTCAGCCGGCTGGAGCGCTACAGCATGCGCGAAGCGGTGGTCCACTTTTGGGAGGGCGGGGAAGCGCCCACGCTCGAGGATGTGTGCGACCCCGTCTGGCTCTCGCGCCACTCCGGCAAGGCGAGCGCCGGGGAAGCGCTCACCGATATTTTCGAGCGCATGGTGGAGCACAAGCTCATTCAGCCCACCATCATCTACGATTACCCGGTGGAATCGTCGCCGCTATCCAAGAACAAACCCGAGGATCCGGCGTTCGTCGAGCGCTTTGAGATCTACGCGGCAGGGATGGAAATCGGCAACGCCTACACCGAGCTGAACGACCCGCAGGAGCAGCGCCGCCGCTTCGAAATGCAGCTCGGCATGCGCGAGCGCGGCGACGAGGAGGCCCACCAGATGGATGAAGACTACGTGCGCGCCTTGGCTTACGGCATGCCTCCCACGGGTGGCGAGGGTATTGGCATCGACCGCCTGACCATGCTGCTGACCGGCTCCCGCTCCATCCGCGACGTGATCCTGTTCCCCTTGCTTCGGCCTGAAGGTCCCACGGGCCTGGCGGCGCAGATGCGCGAGTTGGACCAGCGGTGAAATCCCGCTTCGAGTTATTTATCGCGGGCCGCTACCTGCGCGCGCGCCGCAAGGAAGCGGTGATCTCCGTGATCACGGCCATCTCAGTGCTCGGAGTGGCTGCCGGAGTCATGGCGCTGGTGATCGCGCTGGCGGTCAACAACGGCTTCAAGAACACGCTGGAGCGCAATTTGCTGGGGGCCATGGCGCACATCAACGTCATGGAGAAGGAGCCGCTCTACGGAATCGAGAACTGGCGCGACATGGCCGCCCGGCTGCGCAAGCTGCCGCACGTCACCGACGTTGCGCCCGCCATCTACACCCCGGCGCTGCTGGTTGGCGGCCTGCAGCCGAAATACGTCGTGCTGAAGGGCGTGGATGTGGATACCGAGGTGGCCATGACCGATTCGCTGCGGCATCTCAAGGTCGGGTCGCTCGACCGCCTGCGCGACCCGAATGCCAGCCCGCCCGGCATCGTCCTGGGATCGGGAATCGTGGAAGACACCGCAATGCGGGTGAATTCCCGAATCGACGCGGTATTCCAGGGCGCTGAGCTGACGCCGATGGGTCCCAAGATGTCCAGACGTCCCTTTCGCGTCAGCGGCGTCTTCGAATCGGGGTTTTTCGAAATCGACGACAACTGGGCTTATGCCCCGATTGCGGCCGTTCAAAAGGCGCTTGAGCTGCCTGACGTGGTCAACCAGATCGAGCTGAAGGTGGACGACCTGGACCGCGCCCCGGAGATCGCCACCGAGGTGGAGAAGGCGGTTGGGCCAAAGTACACGACCACCACCTGGATGGAGCGCAACCGGCAGTTGCTCGACGCGCTGAAGATGGAGCGCAGGGTGACGGTGATTACCATTGGCCTGATCGAGCTGGTAGCGGCGCTCAATATCCTGATCACGCTGGTGATGATGGTCATGGAAAAGTACCGCGACATCGCCGTGCTGATGTCGATGGGCGCGCGCCAGGCGCAGATCCGCAGGATCTTCATGATGCAGGGGGTGCTGATCGGCATGGTGGGCAGCGCCATCGGCCTGACGGTGGGCTATACGTTGTGTTACTTTGCCGACAAGTACCGGTGGGTGCCGCTTGACCAGACGGTCTACTCGCTCAGCTTCGTACCGTTCGAACCGCGCCCGTACGATGGCATCTGGATCGCGGCGGCGGCCGTGCTGGTGAGCTTCCTGGCGACCATTTACCCGGCGCGAAGCGCCACGCGGATCGCTCCCGCGGAAGTGTTGCGCTACGAATAGCGAGAACTTTGACGCGGAGACGCGGAGACGCGGAGGGAGCGAGGGAGCGGAGTAAAGGTGCGAAGAGGGCGGCGTGGAAAATAGAAAGGCCCCGAGCTGGGTATCTCGGGGCCTGCACTCAGAGAGTTGGCGGCGGGAGGGGACTCGCCGCCAGGGATGCTGTCTGTGTTAAATTCACATTACCAGTTTAAGGCCTCTTTGTCTAGTAATATTTTTAACTTTTTCCGCGCCCGCTCTTGCGAACCCCGGGAAAGGCGATGCCAGCGGAATTCTCTGCCGGAAAAATTAAAGGCCCCGAGCTGGGTATCTCGGGGCCTGCACTCAGAGGGTTGGCGGCGGGAGGGGACTCGCCGCCAAGGATGCTGTTGTGTATTGAAATCATAGTAGCAATTAAAGGCCTTCTTGTCTATAACTATTTGACTATTACCCGCAAACTACCGCGGATATCCCCTCCTTTGCGGGTGGGCGGATCGGTTACTAAGGTCCGAATAACCAAAGTGGTATTGAGCCGGAGGGCCTTCGGAATGTAACGTTGGCCTTAAGAAGGCGGTGTGTAGTGATCGCAAATACCCAAGCGAGAGGCACGAACAGCCACGGCGGGCCGGAGAGGCGGATGAAGCGCCGGTTCCGGCTGGAACAGGAAGTGCGCTACAAGATGCTGTTCGGACAGCGCATCGCTGAGACCGGCACGGGAACCACGGCCAACATCAGCAGCAGCGGCGTGTGGCTGAGCACGGCGACCCCTCTCGCCGCAGGCATGCCCATTGAGATCTCCATGAACTGGCCGGTGCTGTTGAACGAGATCTGTCCGATGAAGCTGGTGATTTACGGTTGCGTGGTGCGCGGCAATGAGAGTGGCGCGGCCGTGAGCATCGAGCGGTATGAGTTCCGCACTCAGGGCCTGCACGGGTTTCAGCAGCCAGTAGTCAACGCAGCAGCCGAATTGCACCTGTCCTGAGCACCGGCGTCCCTCCGCGCCGCCGGCTTTGTTACCACAACTTCGTTACCACGTTTGCCAACGCTCGCCTAGCGCAGTATCCTGAGTCTGAAGTCCCCAGTTCGTCGCCACGGAAGGATTTGTCTATGCAGCGAAGGTCGTTTCTGAAATCGCTCGCGGCGGCGCCCGCCGCCTGCCTGGCGCTCCCACGGCTCGCCGAAGCCGCCTTGCCGAAAACCACCATTACACGCGTCCGCATTTATCAGCCAACGGATCTCAATCCGACTTTCAACCAGAGCAACATGCTTGTAACGGTGGAAACCGAAGCCGGCATCACGGGCATTGGCGAGGGCGGCCTCAAGGACACGCTGACGCAGTGCGCCGGCTCCCTGATCGGCAAGGATCCGTTTAAGATCGAAGCCCTCTGGCAGGAAGAGTACATGGCTTGGTTCTACCCTCCGGGCCGGGAGAAGCAGGATGCCATGGGCGCGCTCGATCTGGCGCTTTGGGACATCAAAGGCAAGGCGCTCGGCCTGCCCATCCACCAGATACTGGGCGGGGCCGTGCGCACCTTCTGCGAAACGTACAATACCGGCAATGTCCGTCCACCGGCGGTTCCGGGCGGCGGCCAGCCCACCATGAAGGACCGGGTCCAGGCGACCCTGGGCGCGGGCTACAAGGTGTATCGAATCGGCGCAGCCGATTCCGGCAATGGCCCTTGGGACGTCCGGGCCCGTCTCCTCCAGCTCGCCAAGGATGCCAAGGAACTTCGCGAGGCGCTCGGCTCCACGGGGGACTGGAGCGTTGACTTCCACCAGCGCTTCGAATACGCGGACGCCCTGCGCGGCTGCCGGCTGATTGAGGAGTATTCGCCCTACCTAGTGGAAGATCCCGTTCGCGACGAACATTTCCTGGAGGACATTCCCAAACTGAGGACGATGACCGCCGTGCCCATCGCGGCGGGCGAGGAATGGGGTTGGCGCTGGGATTTCAACAAGCTAGTCGAGAACCACGACATCGATTTCAACCGCTGCACCCTTCCCAACGTCGGCGGCATCACCGAGTACCTCAAGATCATGGCCATGTGCGAGACGCACGCCGTGGGTATGGTCCCGCACTTCACCGGACCGGTGGCCACCGCCGCCCTGGTGCACTGCCTGTCCACCTACCCCGGCACGGTGCTTTTCGAGTACAACTACGGCGACCGCAAGATCCCTTATCTCCCCGACTACACGGATTTTAAGGCCGGCAAGCTCTATCCCAACGAACGTCCGGGCCTCGGGGTCACGCTGGACACCAAGCCGCTGACCATGATCGGTGAAGTCACTCAGCCGGTCCGCCATCCTCAGATCTACAGCCGCCCCGACGGGTCGCTTACCCACTGGTAGACAGCCCGCGAAAAAGGGGACTGTTACAAGCGGCGAGCCGCCAGGGTCGGTGGGGCGGGCCGGGCGCCCACATTAAGATAAGGCCGATTCCGACCCGGGGCGCAAGCCGCCAGGCTTGCAGAGTCGGCTGTCGAGCCGACTTTTCGAAGCCCGAGACGACTCTCGGCCCTGCGGGTGTGGCGGCCCGCGCCACGCCGCGCAGGAAATCGGGCCTTTGGCTTCCGGCGGAAGGATAGGGCGGCTTGACCTACCGCGCGAATCCATCATAATGGGAATATCTACTCTTCTTCAAGGCCGCTTTAATGACGACGCCCAGAAACACCTCTGAAACCGCTCCGCCAGTGTATCTGCCCGAGCAACCTGGGCTGCCGCCCGGCTCCGGAAAACCAAAAAAACGCGGACTGATCTGGTTCGTATTCCTGCTCATCGTCGCAAGCGTCGCGGGGTACGCCGTCTGGCGCGCCGGGCATCCGGCGACCACCGCCCAGAAAGGCGCCGGGGGCGGGGGAGGCGGCGGCGGAGGCCGGGGCGCAGCGGGCCCGGTGCCGGTGGTCGTGACAAAGGTCGCGCGCTCCAGCATTCCGGTCTACCTGAACGGGCTGGGCAACGTGAGTCCTTTCTATACGGTTACGGTCAAATCCCGCGTCGATGGCCAGTTGATGAAAGTGGATTTCAACGAAGGCGATCTGGTCAAGCAGGATCAGGTCCTGGCCGAGATCGACCCGCGGCCCTACCAAGTTCAACTCGATATGGCTCAAGCCACGCTGGCGCACGACCAGGCTCTGCTGGCCAATGCGAACGTCGATCTGGCGCGTTACCAGGAGTTGGTGAAGACGGACGCCATCCCGAGTCAGCAGTTGGACACGCAGAAGGCGCTGGTGGCGCAGTACCAGGCCACCACCAAGCAGGATCAAGCCAATATCGACAGCGCCAAGCTGAACTTGGTTTACGCCAAAGTAACGGCGCCGATTACGGGCGTCGTCGGCCTGCGCCTGGTGGACCCCGGAAACATCGTCCACGCCTCCGACGCGAACGGCATGATCACCATCACCCAACTCCAGCCGATCGCCGTCCTGTTTACCATCCCCGAGGACAGCCTTCCGGACGTCGTGCACAAGGTGCGAGCGGGCGCGAAACTGCCGGCGGATGCCTACAACCGGGACATGACCCAGAAGCTGGCCTCCGGGACACTGGTGACCCTTGACAATCAGATTGACAGTACCACCGGCACCTCCAAGCTGAAGGCGGTTTTCGGCAACCAGGACAACAAGCTTTTCCCCCAGCAGTTTGTCAACATACGCCTGCTGGTAGACACGCTGACGAATCAACTGGTGGTGCCGAACGTGGCAGTTCAAAGCGGCCAGCAGGGTACGTTCGTCTACGTGGTTGACGACAATTCGAAGGTGCATCTGAAAACGGTCCAGGTGGGAATCACTACCGAGACGTCGGCCGACATTCTCGGCGGCATCTCGGATGGGGACCGGGTAGTGATCGATGGCACCGACCGGCTGATTGAAAACGCGGTGGTCCGGGTACGGCGCGCCGGAGAGATGGATAACCCTCCGGGTTATGATGCCGCCGGCCGTGGCGGACGGGGCGGACGCGGAGGCCGCGGCGGAGCCAACAAGGGCGGCGGAGACTCCGGCAAGGGCCAGGGAGCGCAAGCGGGCCAGCAGGCAAGTCCTACGGACGCCGGGGGCGAGGGAGGACAGAGCGGGAGCGGTGGATCCGGCAAAGGCGGCGACCATAAGAAGGGTGGAGGCTCTAAGAAGGGCCATGGCGGAGGCCCTCCTCAGTGAGTCCGTCCCGCATCTTCATCCTGAGGCCGGTGGCGACGTCGCTGGTCATGGCTGGAGTAGTGCTCGTCGGCGTCACGGCTTTCCGGCAATTGCCGGTTTCCGCGCTGCCGCAGGTTGATTATCCAACCATTCAGATCCAGACGTTCTACCCAGGCGCCAGCCCGGAAGTAGTCACGTCATCCATCACCGCGCCGCTCGAGAAGCAGTTCGGGCAGGTGCCGGGGCTGACGCAGATGACGTCGATCAGCTCTTTCAGCAGTTCACTCATCACGCTGCAGTTTTCGCTCGATCTGAGCATCGACGTGGCCGAGCAGGAAGTGCAGGCCGCCATCAACGCAGCCACCACTTTTCTTCCTACGAATCTCCCCGTTCCTCCGATTTACAGCAAGACGAATCCTGCCGACGCGCCCATTCTGACGCTGGCCATTACGTCTACCTTGGTGCCGCTGCCGAAAGTCGAAGAGCTGGCGGAAACGCGCATGGCGCAAAGAATTTCCCAGCTTAAGGGCGTGGGCCTGGTGAGTATCAGCGGAGGGCAGCGTCCGGCCGTGCGGGTGCAGGCGAATCCCACCGCGCTGGCGTCCTACGGGCTAAGCCTCGAGTCCCTGCGAACGGCGTTGGGTAGCGCCAACGTGAACCAGGCCAAAGGCAGTTTCGACGGGCCGGATCAGGCCTGGACCATTAACGACAACGATCAGCTTCAAGCCGGCGCCCAATACGGGCCGATCATCATCGCCTATCGTAATGGGGCGCCCGTGCGCATTCGCGACGTCGCCACCGTCATCGACGGCGCGGAGAACACCAAGTTGGCCGCCTGGGTAAACGCCGACCGCGCCATCGTTCTGAACATTCAGCGGCAGCCCGGGACCAACATCATCAGCGTGGTCGATACGGTTCAGACCCTCCTTCCCGTAATCGAAGCGTCTCTGCCGGAGGGGATCAACGTGCAAGTGATTTCCGACCGCACCACCACCATCCGGGCCTCGGTGAAGGACGTCGAATTCGAACTGATGCTCACCACCGTGCTGGTTGTCATGGTGATTTTTCTTTTCCTGCGCAGCGCTTCGGCCACCATCATCCCCGCCATTGCCGTGCCTCTCTCGCTGATTGGAACGTTCGCCGTCATGTACCTGCTGGGGTACAGCCTGGATAACCTCTCGCTGATGGCGCTTACGATTTCGACGGGTTTCGTGGTGGACGACGCGATCGTAATGATCGAGAACATCTCGCGCTATATCGAGAAGGGCGACTCCGCCATGGAGGCCGCGCTCAAAGGGTCGGCGGAGATCGGATTCACCATCGTGTCGTTGACGGTTTCGCTGATCGCCGTGCTGATTCCGCTCTTGTTCATGGCGGATATCGTAGGCCGCCTGTTCCGCGAATTTGCGGTGACCCTGGCGGTGACCATCATGTTTTCGGCGTTCGTGTCCCTGACGCTGACGCCTATGATGGCGGCTCGCATTCTGAAGCATCATCCGGAATCGGAGCAGGGCAAGTTGTACCGCTGGTCGGAGTGGTGTTTCGAAAAGACCATCGAAGGGTACGGCCGCATGGTGCGGGTGGTGCTGCGCCATCAGCCCTTGACGCTGATGGTGGCCATCGGCACGCTGGGTCTTACGATTTACCTTTACGATGTTGTCCCCAAGGGGTTCTTTCCCGTGCAGGACACCGGCTCCGTTCTCGGCATTTCCCAGGCGCCGGAAACCGTATCGTTTCCCGCCATGTCCAGCCGGCAGCAGCAACTGGTCCAGGTGATTCGCCAGGACCCGGCGGTGGAGAACCTCACCTCGTTCATCGGCGCCGATGGCGTGAACACCACCATGAACAGCGGCCGTATCCAGATCACGCTGAAACCCCTCGAACAGCGCCAGGACGTGTCCGCGGTGGATGTGATCCGGAGGCTGGAGCCCAAGCTGCAACAGGTGGCGGGCATTCAGCTTTTCATGCAGCCCGTGCAGGATCTGACAGTCGAAGACCGCATCAGCCGGACGCAATACCAGTACGCGCTCGACGCGCCGGACAAGGCGTTGTTGGACCTGTGGGCCCCACGCCTTGTGGACCGCATGAAGCAGTTGCCCGAGTTGCGGGACGTCGCCAGCGATCAGCAGAATAACGGCCTCGGACTGCTGGTGCATATCGATCGCGATACCGCGGGCAGGCTTGGCATCACCCCTCAGAACATCGACGACGCGCTCTACGATTCTTTCGGCCAGCGGCAGGTCTCGACCATTTATACGCAGACCAACCAGTTCCACGTGATTCTCGAAGTAGAGCCGAAGTACCAGCGGGACACTGGCGCCTTGGGAGACATGTACGTTCCGATCGGGTCGGCCTCCGCCAACCTGGCGACGACCATCGCGCTGGCGGGAACCAATAGCGCTCTGACGGGCGCGGCGGCTCTCGCGCCGGCGCCGCTCGGGTCGTTCGTGAGAGCGACGCCGGTTCCTTCCCCCATCACCATCAACCACCAGAGCCAGTTCCCGGTGGTGACGCTGTCCTTTAATCTGGCGCCGGGAGCTTCGCTCGGCGGCGCGGTGGAGCACATCAGGCAGGTTACGAAGGGGCTCGGCATGCCCGCCAGCATCGAACCCAGCTTCCAGGGGACGGCCCACGCGTTCGAATCGTCTCTGGCGAACGAGGGGGTCCTCATCATGGCGGCCTGCGTCACGGTCTACCTGGTACTGGGCGTGCTCTATGAGAGCTTCATCCACCCCATTACCATTCTTTCCACGCTGCCATCGGCCGGAGTAGGCGCCATCCTGGCCCTGATTCTGTTCAAGAAAGATCTGGATGTGATCGCCTTGATCGGCATTATTCTTCTGATCGGCATCGTGAAGAAGAATGCCATCATGATGATCGATTTCGCGCTGGAAGCCGAGCGCAAAGAGGGGAAATCGCCGGAGGAGGCCATCTATCAGGCGTGTCTTCTGCGCTTCCGTCCGATCATGATGACCACCATGGCGGCGCTGCTCGGCGCGGTTCCGCTGGCTTTCGGCAGCGGCGTCGGCTCGGAGTTGCGCAAGCCGCTGGGCATCTGCATCATCGGCGGACTGATGGTCAGCCAGGTGCTCACGCTCTTCACCACTCCGGTGATCTATCTGTACTTCGGTCGGGCCGCGGCCTGGGTGGCCCGTTTGCGCGGCGCCGGCGTGCGTGAAGAACCGATTTCCGGGCCCGCACCGATTTAGGACTGGCGCCTTATGAGCATTTCCACGCCATTCATTCACCGGCCGGTCGCCACCACGCTGCTCCTGGTGGCGGTGACCATGGGCGGCGGCATCGGCTACACGCTGTTGCCCGTCTCGGCCTTGCCGGAGGTTGACTTTCCAACCATCATGGTCAGCGCCGGTCTGCCGGGCGCCAGTCCCGACGTGATGGCGGCGTCCGTGGCGACTCCCCTCGAAAAGCAGTTCACGCGCATCGCCGGCGTCACGGAGATGACATCCAGAAGCTCGGTTGGAAGCGCGATGATCGTGCTCCAATTCGATCTCAGCCGCGATATCAACGGCGCGGCGCGCGAAGTGCAAGCGGCTATTAACTCCGCGGCCGGGTTTCTTCCTGCGAACCTGCCCTCGCTGCCCAGATACCGCAAGATCAATCCCGCGGACCAGCCGATTCTGCTGATGACCCTGGAGTCGGACGTGGTGCCGAGGCCGCAGTTGTACGACATCGCGTCTTCGGTGTTTGCCCAGAAACTGGCGCAGGTACAGGGTGTCGGCCAGGTTCAGGTGGGCGGAAGCTCGCTTCCCGCGGTTCGCGTCGAAGTGAATCCGCAGCCGCTCTCCCGCTACAACGTCGGGCTCGACCAGATCGGCACGTTTCTCCAAAGCGCCAATGCGAATAAACCGAAAGGCGCGCTCTCTAACGGCCAGCAGGAGATACCGATTTACGCCACCGACCAGCTTTTCCTGGCGAAAGACTACAAGGACCTGGTGGTGGTCTACCGGAACGGCGCCCCCGTCCGCCTCTCGGACCTGGGCCGTGTCATCGACGGCAATGAAGACGTCCGGAACCTTGGCTTGGTGAACGGCGATCCGATGGTTCAGATCCAGGTCAGCCGCCAGCCGAATGCGAACATTATCGACACGGTTGCGCGGATTAAGGCACTGATGCCGCAGTTCGAGGCCCAGCTCCCGCCATCGGTGAAGTTCAAGATCGCCAGCGACCGCACCATCACCACCAAGGAGTCGATGAGGGACGCGCAGCGCAACGTCATGATCTCCATCTGCCTGGTGGTTATGGTGGTGTTCCTCTTCCTCCGCAGCGCCTGGTCGACGTTTATTCCGAGCGTATCGGTTCCGGTGTCCATCATCGCCACCTTCGGCGCCATGTATCTGATCGGGTACACGCTGGACAATCTTTCGCTGATGGCGCTCACCATCGCGACGGGATTCGTGGTGGACGATGCGATCGTGGTCATCGAGAACATTACGCGCCACATCGAACATGGCATGAAGCCCATGGCGGCCGCCCTCAAAGGCGCGCAAGAGATCGGGTTCACGGTCCTGTCGATGAGCATCTCGCTGATTGCCGTCTTCATCCCCATCCTGATGATGAGCGGCGTGGTCGGGCGCCTGTTCCGCGAATTCGCCGTGGTGCTTTCGGTTGCCATCGCAATCTCCATGGTGATTTCCTTGACGGTGGTCCCAATGATGTGCGCGTGGCTCCTCAAGGAGGACCGCGGCCACGGATACCTCTACAACCTGACGGAGAGGATCTACCAGTGGGTCATCTCCACCTATGCATCGGCGCTCAACGTGGTGCTCGACCATCCCGCGTCGGTCCTGGTCACGCTGATCGTCACGATGGGCATCAACGTCTACCTTTACGACAAAATCCCGAAGGGGTTTTTCCCGCAGCAGGATACGGGGCGCATGCAGGGCTCCGTCATGGGAGAGCAGCACATCTCCTACCAGGCCCTCGTGACGAAGGCGAAGTGGTTTGAGGAGAAGATCCGGAACGACCCGGATGTCGAAGCGGTCACCATGGTGGCGGGCACCAGCGGGGGCGGGTTCGGCGGCAATTCCGCGCAGATCAACGTTCAGCTAAAGCCGACCGGAGTTCGGAAATCCACCTCGGATCAGGTGATCGCCCGCCTGCGCCGGCAGACTTCCGGAGTGCCCGGCGCCACCCTGTTGCTGCAAAACTCCCAGGACGTGCGCATCGGCGGCCGGCAAGGGAACGCGCAATACCAGTACACGCTGCAAGCGCCGGACTTTGCCACGCTGGCCGCATGGGGTCCGAAGGTTTTGGAACAACTCTCGAAGGTCCCGGAGATTGCCGACGTCAGCTCAGACCAGCAGAACTCCGGCTTATCTTCCAATGTGGTCATCGACCGCGATACCGCGTCGCGGCTGGGTCTCACGGCGCAAGCCGTGGATTCCGCCCTCTATGACGCTTTTGGCCAGCGCCAGGTCTCGGTGATGTACAAGTCGATCAATCAGTACCACGTGGTTTTGGCGCTGCAGCAGCAGTGGTGGGAAAGCCCCGACTTCCTGAAGACCATCTATGTGCAGACGCCCAGGGGCACGGACGTTCCGCTCTCCACGTTCACGCACTTCGAGCAAGGGATCACGCCCATTTCGCTGCCGCACCAGGGACAGTTCCCGGCCACCACGATTTCCTTCAACCTGGGGGAGAATGTGGCGCTGAGCGATGCCGAAGACGCCATCAACCGGGCGGTGGTGGAGATGGGCCTGCCCGCCAATATCACCGGCAAGTTCGCCGGTACCGCCGCGGTCTACCAGGAAGCGCTCAAGAACCAGCCCGTCCTGATCGGGACAGCGCTGATCGCCGTGTATATCGTGTTGGGAATTCTGTACGAGAGCCTGATCCACCCACTCACCATCATCTCGACCCTGCCGTCGGCCGGCGTCGGAGCGCTGATGGCCATGGTCCTGTTCAAGAGCAATCTGGACCTCATGGGCATGATCGGAATTATCCTGCTGATCGGCATCGTCAAAAAGAACGCGATCATGATGATCGATTTCGCTCTGGCGGCCGAACGGAACGAAGGGATGAACTCGCGGGATGCCATTTACCAGGCCTGTCTCCTTCGGTTCCGGCCGATCATGATGACGACCATGGCCGCGCTGTTGGGCGGGATGCCGATGGCGCTTGGCTTCGGCGCCGGCTCCGAACTGCGGAAGCCGCTGGGAATCGCCATCGTAGGGGGTCTATTGGTCAGCCAGATGTTGACTTTGTTCACCACGCCTGTGATTTATCTTTATTTCGACCGGCTTCGCAAACGTTTCAGCCGGCGGCAGCCGGCCTACCGGGGCCGTCCCGGATTTCTGATTCCCGGCGGAGCTGTGGAGAGCGGTGATTGATGACGCGACTTTATAAAACCGCAATTTTTGTATCTCTTCTTTCTACGGGCTGCACCATCGGCCCCAAGTATCAGAGGCCCGTGGCGCAGACGCCGCCGGCCCTCAAGGAAATGGCCGGCAACGACCAGTGGAAGATGGCGACTCCCAGCGATGGCCTGCTCAAGGGCAAATGGTGGGAGATGTTTAACGATCCGGAGCTGAACCGGCTGGAAGAGTTGGTCGCCGTCAATAACCAGAACGTGAAGCAGGCGGAGGCTCAGTTCCGTGAGGCGCGGGCGCAGGTTGCCGCCGCTCACGCAAATTACTATCCCACCATTGGAACTACGCCGGCGATTACGCAAAGCTATTCCGGCGCCAATTCGGGGAGGGGCGCCGGCGGTTCGAGCCAGACCTTCTCCCTGCCCGTCACCGCGACTTGGGAGCCGGATCTGTGGGGCCGGGTTCGTTTGTCGGTGGAGAACGCTGTGAATAACGCCCAGGTCAGCGCGGCCGATCTTGAGAACCTCCGCTTGAGCCAGCAAGCTCTGCTGGCGACGGATTATTTCCTGCTGGCGGCGCAGGACATGCAGTTGAGAGTGCTGAGCGACACCATCAAAGCCTACGATCAAAACCTGCAGCTCACCATGAACCGGTATGCCGGCGGAGTTGCGTCGAAGTCCGATATCACGCTGGCGCAAACCCAGCTTGCGGGCGCGCAGGCCCAGAGTACCGACATGCACATCGCGCGGGCGCAGGACGAGCATGCCATCGCCATGCTGACCGGACAACTGCCGGCATCCCTTGAGATTGGACCCAGCGCCATCGCCGCCCCGCCGCCGCCTATCCCGCTGGCGATACCCTCGCAACTTCTGGAGCGGCGCCCCGATATCGCGGCCAGTGAGCGTCTGGTGGCCGCCGCCAACGCGAATGTCGGCATTGCGGAAACCGCTTACTACCCCACGTTGAATCTCTCCGCGACTCCCAGTCTTCTTTCGACAAGCCTCGCGACCCTGTTCGCTTACGCGAGCCGCAGTTGGTCCGCGGGCCCCGCGCTTTCCGAGACGTTGTTCGATTTTGGCCGTCGCGGAGCCGCGCTGTCGAGCGCCGAAGCCGCTTATGACGCAAACGTGGCCTCTTACCGGCAGACGGTTCTCGCGGCTTTTCAGGAGGTCGAGGACGATCTCTCGAATTTGCGCTACCTGGCCGAAGAGTCGGTGCAGGAGCAGAATGCCGTCACAGCCTCCCAGCAGGCGCTGGCTCTCGAGTTGGAACGGTATCGGGCGGGAACGGATTCCTATCTGAGCGTCATCACGACCCAGATCATCGCGTTAGGCGACCAGCAGACTGCCATTACCATCCTCCAGCGGCGCATGAGTGCGGCGGTGGACCTGATCAAGGCCCTGGGCGGGGGATGGGACGCCTCGACGTTGCCGTCGGGCAATTCGCTTCGCGCGGTTCAAGCGACGCATTGACAGCCGGCGCCGGTTAGTGCGCCTTCGCGCCCCGGCACTGGTCGTTGTTGGTGAAAATGTCGCGCATGGAGCTTTGGGTGAGCCTCACCTGTTTGCCATGGGACCGCCCGGCCCACATGCCGATTGCCCTGAAGTGCGCCCAAAACCCCTTCTTCCCTTGTTCCGCGGGCGCCCGATTGACCCAGATGTGCTTGTCGTCATAGCTGATCGGCACGGTTTGGCCGGGCGCTGCCCATTCCTCCCAGCCCGGGTGCGCCGGCGTCAGGTAATTCTTCGACTTGTCCCGCCAGTTCAGGACCGGCGCCTTTTGGTAGCCGACCAGAATCTTACTATCCGCCGCGAAGCAGTAATAGTAGTCGCTCGCCCCGAAAAAGCAATTGTCACAAAGAAACTCGGCGCGGTCGAGCAACTGCGCTGAAGCCTGCTGCCGGACGGGTGTCGCTCCGAACAAAATTGGCGCCGCCAGCGAGGCGGCCACGCAGACGGACATCCGGATGATGGAAGGGATATAGGAAGACGATCTCACCGTCCGATTTTAACCCCCTGCCGCACGCCGCGGCAACCGGGCCGGCGCCTAATCCAGCCAACCGGCGGCCGCGCGCGCCAGTTTCTGGGGCGCCGCGCCGAATCTGCGCTCTCTGCCGCGGAACTCGCGCACGGCGCCGGCCAGGTCGGCGGCGTCGAAGTCCGGCCACATCCGGCGGGAAAACACCAGTTCGGCGTAGGCGCACTCCCACAAGAGGAAATCGCTGAGGCGCCGCTCACCGCCGGTGCGGATTAACAGGTCCACTGGCGGACCGAGCGCCGTCCCCAGCGTCTCCCGCGAAAGCTCCATCAGCCCCCGCGCCGCGGCCAGAATGGCGTCCCGTCCGGAATAGTCCACCGCCAGTCGCAGCCACAGCCGCGTTCCGGCGGCCGTGAGGGCTTCGGCGCGGTCGATGGCCCTGCGCAACGCCAGGTCCAACCGGTCGCGCCGGCCGATCGCCTGGAGGCGTATGCCGTTGGCCACCGAACGTGGCGTTTCCCTCTCCACGTACTCCGCCAGTAGTTCCATCAACGATTGGACCTCCGCCTGGGGACGCCGCCAGTTATCCGCCGAAAAGGCGAACAGCGTCAGGACGCCTATCCCCAGATCGGGCGCCGCCTCCACTACCCGGCTTACGTTGGCTACCCCAGCCACGTGCCCCGCCGTACGTGGCAAGCCGCGGGACGCCGCCCAGCGGCCGTTGCCGTCCATAATCACCCCAGCATGTAAAGTACTTGTCATTTCAAAGTTAATGGCACAAAAAAAGACCCCTATTTCTCCCGCATCGCCTGAATCAGCGCTTCCATGTGATCCAGGTAACGGTCGAGCGCCCGCCGTCCCGACGCTGTGAGCCGGTAGTCCGTCCGCGGCACCCTTCCTGAAAACCCCTTGGAGCAGCCAATATAACCGGCTTCTTCCAGCTTCCGTGCATGCACGCTGAGGTTGCCATCGGTGGTATCGAGGAGCTTCTTGAGCTCGGTAAAGGTCAGCGACTCGTTCACCGCCAGCGCGCTCAGGATGCCCAGCCGAAGGCGCTCGTGTACCAGCCGGTCGAGTTGTTGGGCCACGCCGGCCGGAGGCATGCCCGCCAGCTCCGGTTGCGCCGTTTTTTCCCGCTCGCGCCGTTCCGCGCCCTTAGCCGCCATACTTCACCGCGATTACCAAGCCGAAAACCACGTGCAAGCCTCCGAAACCCGCCGCCAGCAGCATCGCGCCCCAGGCAGGCGCCACCAGCGCCGCCGCTCCAGCCGCCATGAAGCAGGCGCCCATCAACGGCACCACCCGAACCGAGGCCGCACCCCCCGAAAGTACGCTCGCGCCATAGAGCAGCAGCCACGTGCCCGGCAGAAACGCCACCGCCCCGGCATGGAATAGCACCGCCGTGAGCAGCGCGCCGGCCACCATCGGCGGGGCGAACCCCGCCACGAACTTGCGGCCCGGTCCCGTCAGCAACGGCGCATTGGCGCGCCGGGATTTCAGAGCCGCGCCCGCAATGCCAATGGTGATGGCGACGCAGCCTTCCAACAGCCAAACCGCGAGCAGCCATCCAGGACCCGCCCGTCTCGCCGAAATCCAGGCCGCTGCCAGCGCAGTAGCCCCCATCCACACGCCGCCGATCCCCGGTACGGCTGTAAAAGAACCCGCCTGCTCCATAGTCCTGCGGATGTACCGCAGGTTGTCCATGGCGTGCGCCTGCATCTCAACGGGCCGCGTCGCGGGAGCGCCGATGGGGAGGATCGATGCCATCAGAAACCATCCTACGCCTGTTTCAAGCGTTTCTCAAGTACTTTTTGAAACAAAGCAAAATCTCACAGTCCAACCGTCTCTCCCTGCTAAAATGTTCCCGTGGCTGAACTAAGCCCAAGGGAGGAATATCCCCGGGCGGATGTCCGCAGGCGGTTCAAGATCTCCGAGCGTGAACTGCGTAGTTGGGAGCGCCAGCGGCTCATCGTTCCGGCCGGCGCCTATTCTTTCTCCGATCTGATCGCCATCAAGGCGATCGCCAAGTTGCGTGAGAACCACATTCCCGCGCCGCGCATCGGGCGAGCCGTTGAGTCCCTGCGCCGCAAGCTCGGCTGGATCAAGCAGCCACTCTCCGAACTGGGCTTCGTTTCCGATGGCAAGAAGATCGCCGTCCGTATTGCCGGCCAAACCATGGAGGCGCTTACCGGGCAGATTCTGTTCGATTTCGAAGCCGCCGAACTGGGCGGCGTCACCCAGTTTCCGGAGCGCAAGGGTTCCTGGAACCGCACGCGCGAATCGGAAGCCTGGTTTCAGAAGGGTTTGGACGCGGAGGAGACCGGCGCCCCGGTCGAACTGGCCATCGAAGCCTACCAAAAAGCGCTGGAACTGAATCCCGCCGCCGCCGGAGCGCTGGTGAATCTCGGGACCATCTTCTATCGCCGGAAGAATTTCGTGGAGGCCGAAAAGCACTATGTGAAGGCGGTAGTCGCCGATCCCAGTTACCCGCTGGCGGAATTCAACCTCGGCAACCTCTACGACGAGCAGGGCCGTATGAAGGAGGCGTCGGACCACTACCACCGGGCGCTGGAGCTGAATCCCGCCTTCGCCGACGCCCACTTTAATCTGGCGTTGCTCGCGGAACGCGCCGGCGAGGCTTTGAAGGCCGTGTCCCACTGGAAAGCCTACCTGAAGCTCGACCCATCCGGCCAATGGGCCGAAATCGCCCGCCGCCAGTTGGAGCGCCTGCGGCAAGCCACCGTGATCCAGTCGCGCTGACGCCGGTCGATCCTCATGAGTCATAACTGCTTCGATTCGGATGAACCCGGCATTTTCGATATCGCCACGCGTGTCGCCGGGCCGCGTGGCTCGCTGCCCCTCACCGCCGCCATGCTCCGCAACCTTCCCTCGGGCGACTTGTTCGGCTGGACCCAGAACGCCGGCATGGGGTGGACGCCCTCGGAACTGGGCGGCAAGGAATTCCTGATCCTCTCCACTCACGGCGGGGTTCGCGCTCCCGACGGAACGCCCGTGGCGCTTGGCTACCACACCGGCCACTGGGAAGTGGGCCTGCTGGTGGAGGCCGCCGCGCGGGAACTGAAAGCGGCTGGCGCCATTCCGTTCGCCGGATGTTGCACCGACCCTTGCGACGGCCGTTCTCAGGGAACGCCCGCCATGTTCGACAGCCTGCCCTACCGCAATGACGCGGCCACCGTATTTCGCCGCCTGATCCGCTCGCTCCCCACGCGGCGCGGCGTGCTGGGCATCGCCACCTGCGATAAGGGTCTTCCGGCCATGATGATGGCGCTCGCCGCCATGCGCGATCTTCCCTCCGTGCTGGTCCCCGGCGGCGTGACCCTGCTGCCCGCGGAGGGCGAGGACGCGGCGGCCATACAGAGCATCGGCGCGCGCTACGTCCACGGCGAATTGACGCTCGAACAAGCCTCCGATCTGGGCTGCCGCGCCTGCGCGTCGCCCGGCGGCGGCTGCCAGTTTCTGGGCACTGCGGCCACTTCGCAGGTGGTGGCGGAGGCTCTGGGAATGGCGCTCGGACACGCGGCGCTGGCCCCCTCGGGCCACGCCATCTGGCTCGACATGGCCCGCCGCTCGGCGCGTGCGTTGCTGGCGCTCGAAACGCGCGGCATCGCCATGCGCGAGATCGTCACGGAAGCCGCGTTGCACAATGCCATGGTCACGCACGCGGCTTTCGGAGGTTCCACCAACCTGATTCTGCACCTGCCCGCCATCGCGCATGCGGCCGGCTTGCCGCGCCCTACCGCCGCCGACTGGGCGCGCATCAACCGGCGCACCCCGCGCCTGGTGGACGTCCTGCCGAACGGCCCTCGGAATCACCCGACCATCCAGGTTTTCCTGGCTGGCGGCGTTCCGGAAGTCATGCTGCATCTGCGCCGCGCGGGCCTGCTCGAGACCGGCACGCTGACGGCCGGCGGCGCCACACTGGGCGAGCAACTCGACGAATGGGAGCGCTCCTCCCGGCGCACGCGCCTGCGCGCCCTGCTGGCCGAACGCGATGGCGTGGACCCGGACGACGTGATTTTTTCGCCCGAGGCAGCCGCGCGCCGGGGGATTACCTCCACGGTTTGCTTCCCCCACGGCAACCTCGCCCCCGACGGCTGCGTTGTCAAAAGCACGGCCATCGACCCCTCGGTGGTCGGCCCCGATGGCATCTACCGCATGACCGGGCCGGCGCGCGTCTTCGTCACGGAGCCGGACGCCATCGCCTACATCAAGAGCGACCGCATCCGGCCGGGCGATGTGCTGGTGCTGGCGTGCCGCGGTCCCCTGGGCGCCGGCATGGAGGAAACCTACCAGCTCACGGCCGCCCTCAAGTATCTTTCGTTCGGCAAGCGCGTGGCGCTGCTAACGGATGCGCGTTTCAGCGGCGTCTCCACCGGCGCCTGCATCGGCCACGTTTCGCCCGAAGCCCTCGCCGGCGGTCCCATCGGCAAGCTGAGAGACGGGGACCTGATCGCCATTGAGATCGACCGCGTCCGTCTGGAGGGCGCCGTGGATTTCGTCGGCGAGAGCGGCGCCGAGGTAGGACCGGAAGCCGGCGCACGCATCCTGGCCGCGCGTCCGCCCCGGCCCGATCTGGCCCCCGATCCAGCCCTCACGGACGACACGCGCCTCTGGGCCGCGTTGCAAGACGCGAGCGGCGGCCCGTGGGGTGGCAGCGTCTTCGACGTCAACTCCATCCTGCGCGTCCTGGCGCTGGGCAAAGCCGCCCTCGCGGCTGGCGGCGAAGAAGAATCGGGCGGAAGCTAAGGGCGTCAGGCCAAAGGTTCAGCGCGCCGGGCCGGCGGTTTTGGGCAATTTTGCCCAAATCGAAGCTGACACCAATTTAGAATCAGCAAGTTACAGAATCGGATTTGGGCATTTTGCCCAAATTGTGCCCGAAGAGGCGCTTTTCAGGAGCTGTCAGGCCCGTCTCGCATTCGCCCACTGGCCTATCCTATAACCATGCACGTCTCGGAAATCGATACCCCGGCGCTGGTTGTAGACCTGGACATCCTGGAGCGCAACCTCGTCCGCGTGGCCTCGTACGCGCGCGACCACGGACTGAGGCTGCGGCCGCACACCAAGACGCACAAGTCCATCCGGCTGGCGCGTCGGCAATTGGAATCGGGCGCCGGCGGACTGACGGTCGCCAAGGTCTCCGAAGCGGAAGTGATGCTGGGAGCCGAACCCGGGGATCTCCTGGTGGCGTATCCCATCGTCGGCCGCGCCAAACTGGAGCGCTTGATGGAAGTGGCGCGGCGCACGCGCGTCACCGTGGCGCTCGACAGCATGTTCGCCGCGCGTCAGCTTTCCGAAGCGGCCAAGACGGCGCGGGTCCAGGCCGGCGTTCTGGCGGAATGGGACGCCGGACTGGGCCGCGTTGGCGTTCCCCCGGGCGAGCCGCTGCTCGAACTGGCGCGCGGGATTTTGGGTCTTCCGAATCTCTCGCTGGAGGGAATCGCGTTCTATCCGGGCCACGTCAAGAGCTGGGATGCGGCGGGCCACGCGGCGTTCGCCGGCGTCGCGGAGTCGCTGGGACGGGTTCTTTCGGATTTTCGCCGTGCGGGAATCGAGGTCCGTACGGTCAGCGCCGGCTCGACGCCCACCTTGTTCCACTCGCACGAAATGCCAGGGCTGACCGAGATCCGTCCGGGAACTTACGTTTTCAACGACGTCAATACGGTGCACAGCGGCGGATGCTCCTGGGAAGATTGCGCGGCGATGGTCCTGGCCACGGTGGTATCCACGGCGCGGCCGGGGCAGATGATCGTCGACGGCGGGTCGAAGACGTTTTCCTCGGACCGTCTTGCCAACCCCGCGGATGCGACGTTCGGGCGCGTCGCCGAAGCGCCCGGCGCCCGGTTTCATAAGATGAACGAAGAGCACGGCTTCATCGACATCGCGCGGGCGGAGCGGGAATTCTCCATCGGCGACCGCGTGCGCATCGTTCCGAACCATATTTGCGTTGCGGTGAATCTGCACGACCAGGTCTACGGTCTGCGGGGCGACGCCGTTGAGGAGGTTTGGAGTGTGGATGCCAGGGGCAAGCTGACCTGATCCGCGAAGCTGTTAAACTCGAAAGATACTGTCTATGGCGAAGGAAAACGAAGAGAAAGAGAAGCAGCCGGCGCCGTCCATCGGCGCGTGGGTCCCGGCCGTCGCGCTCGGCTGGCTGATACCCGGCGGCGGCCACCTGCTGCTGAAACGTACCGGGCGCGGCGTGCTGCTCGGGGTTGCGATCGGCGGCATGTTCGTGTGCGGGCTCCTGATGCGCGGCGCGATGTTCCAACCGCAGTCGGGGGATCTGCTCACTACCCTGATCAATACCGGCGGATTCATCGGCGACCTCTGTTCCGGCATCCTCTACCTGCTGACCTCGTGGCTCGGGTATGCGCAGCCTGACATGGCTGGGGCCGTTCACGATTACGGAACGAAGTTTTTGGTGACAGCAGGGCTGTTGAATCTGCTGGCGATGGTGGATGTCTTTGAAATCGCCGCCAAGAGGAAAGACTGATGACCATGAACCTCTCCCATTTTGAAGCCGCCTTCCTGTTTTCCCTGTTCACGTCCGTGGTTATGGGCATCGTCACCAAGAACACCGACCGCGAGCGGCTGCAATACGGCGCATACGTTTTCGTCTGTTTCATGGCGGCCCTGTTCGGCATCGGCTGGGCGATGCAGTTGGGCCACGGATAGCCGGGCAGAGGCGACGCCGCGCGCCGGATTCGTTGCTATCCTGTTGGGGTGAAGGAGAGCAGATGACCAGACGCGATTACCTTCAGCTTGTAGCCGCCGCTACCGCCGCCGCGGCAGCTACGCCCGCCCGCGCCGCCGCCGGCGACGCTGACCGCGAAGCCCGCCTGAAATGGTGGCACGAAGCCCGCTTCGGCATGTTCATCCACTGGGGCCTCTACAGCCAGCTCGGAAGGCATGAGTGGGCCATGGAGGAAGAGGGCATTCCCGTCGAGGAATATCAGAAGCTCGCCGCCAGCTTCCATCCCAAGCCCAACGCCGCGCGCGATTGGGCGCGCCTGGCCAAACAGGCCGGCCAGAAGTACATGGTGATGACCACCAAGCACCACGAAGGCTTCTGCAACTTCGACACAAAGCTCACCAATTACTGCGCCGCCAAGCAGGGCCCCGGCCGCGACTTGGTACGCGAGTTCGTGGAGGCCGCTCGGGCTGAGGGCATGCGCGTGGGCTTCTACTACTCGCTGATGGACTGGCATCACCCCGACGGCGCGATCTGCAAGACCGACGAGGCTGCCCGCCGCCGCTTCGTCGACTACACCCACGGCCTGGTTCGCGAGCTGATGACGAATTACGGCAAGATCGACATTCTATGGTACGACGTCGACTGGCCGCTCACCGCCGAGCAGTGGGAATCCGAAAAGATGAACGACATGGTCTTCCAGCTCCAGCCCCAGATCCTGGTCAACAACCGCAACGGCCTGCGGGGCGATTTCACCACGCCGGAGCAGACCATCCGCGCCTCCAACGACCAGGCCTGGGAATCCTGCATGACCATGAACGGAAGCTGGGGATACCACAAGGCCGATGACGATTGGAAGTCGCCCAAGACCATCGTTCGCAACCTGCTCACCTGCGCGCACGACACCGGCAACTACCTGCTGAATATCGGCCCCAAGGGCGACGGTTCGATCCCCGAGGAGTCCGTGCAGATCCTGACCTCGGTGGGCAAGTGGATGGACCGCAACGGCGACCGTATCCACAAATCCGAGAAGTGCCAGTCCATGCGCTCGACCTTCGCCAGCTTCACGCGCGAGGGCAACACGCTTTTCATGCACGTGCACTTCTGGCCGGGATCGACCGTGGCGCTCGGCGGGCTCACCAACCAGGTGAAATCCGCGCGCCTGGCGGCCACCGGGCAACAGGTGAAGTTCGTGCAGGAGAAATTCCGGGTCCAATTCACCGGCCTGCCGGAAAAAGCCCCGGACGATCCGGTCACTACCATCGCAATCGAGTGCGACGGCGAGCCGCACCAGGATCAGAACGCCATTCGCACGGATAGGAAGCGACTGGGCGTCGGCGTGTGAAAGTCGCGCTTCCATTTGGCGTCAGCACGCCCGAAGCCAAGCGGGAGCCCTACCGCAGCGCCCTGATCGCCGTGGGCATTGAGCCGCTGGAGAACGCCGCGACGCTCGACGGCGCAGATGGCCTGTGCCTCGCCGGGGGCGCCGACGTGGACCCGGCGCTATACGGCGAGCCGCGCCAGCCGGAAACCGAGCCGCCGGACCGGGATCGCGACCGGATCGAGAGCGCGCTGCTGCGCGATGCCCTCGACCGCGATCTTCCCGTTCTGGCCATCTGCCGCGGCCTGCAACTGCTCAACGCCGTGCTGGGAGGGACGCTCGCGCAGCACATCGAGGGGCACAACCACCGGAAGCTCCGCGACGCTCACGAAATCCGCATCGCGCCGGGAAGCAGGCTGGAGGGGATTCTGGGAACGGCCGGTTACGTGGTGAACTCCCGCCACCATCAAGCCGCGGGCAAGGTTGCACCCGGCGTGCTGCTGGCCGCAAATGCCCCCGATGGCGTGGTGGAGGCGCTCGAAATCCCCGGAAAGCGCTTCGCCCTAGCCGTCCAATGGCATCCCGAAGCACGCATGGATGGTGAGGACGCCAGGATCTTTCGGGCGTTTCGGGATGCGATGGTGAAATCCGTAGACACGGGAGCCTGTCGGAGAGAAATTGGCGCGAGATAGCCAGGTAGGCGCGCCGCAGGGA
>CAYWHA010000019.1:0-93484 GCA_964457555.1 uncultured Solibacteraceae bacterium | reverse complement strand
ACACCATGATGCTCGTAACCCACGGAGGTGTCCCCCTCGCGAAGGGGACTGAAACGATTTGCGCCCAGTTGGTAGGTCCAACTCATACGCCCCACGGAGGTGTCCCCCTCGCGAAGGGGACTGAAACGTCGATGTGATTGCGACGAACGCCCGCGTCACTGTCCCACGGAGGTGTCCCCCTCGCGAAGGGGACTGAAACTCGATTTCCGCCTCGGTTGGAAGTGACATTTTACGAACCCACGGAGGTGTCCCCCTCGCGAAGGGGACTGAAACTCAAGGTAACCAGCTTGCCAGTCGAATACTTGCTGCCCCACGGAGGTGTCCCCCTCGCGAAGGGGACTGAAACACGGTGTCGATATCGCCATCCGGTTTCGCTTCCCGCCCCACGGAGGTGTCCCCCTCGCGAAGGGGACTGAAACGGCCGAATCCGAATCTCCCGCGGCCCGTGTAGCGGCCCGTTGCCAGAACCGTTGCGCTTTGATATCTTCACTCAGTTAACATGCCTAACCGCGTGTTGATCCGGCAGGTGTGGGCAGGCGGCGCTGTCTCCGCAAAAGCCAGCGTTGCCGAATGCCCGCAGGCTGGTTTCACAGTCGAAGGCTATTGCTCTGGATTTCTGCGGGCGATCTATTCGCGCTACAGCCGGCGGCACGTGGCACCATGATATAGAGCGTACGAATAAGCAGGTGCTGAACATGAGCGGAACTAATCGGGCAGCTCCCCGATACGAATCACTGCCAGAAGCGAACCTCCGCGCAGTGCGATCCGGCCCAGGGCTCACCGAAATCTCTGTTCGAATCGAGGTGGTTACCCCAATCCTCGGCGGCGCTGCCCTGCCACGAACTGTGGACGAGATCGACTGCATTCGCGCCGCGACGGTACGGGGCCATCTCCGTTACTGGTGGCGCGCGCTCAACGGACACAGGTATCAAAGTCCCGAAGCGCTATACGCGCAAGAGGCCGGGTTGTGGGGCCGAGCAGCAGCGGATGAAGGCGGCCGCTCCGCAGTTGAACTTCGCGTTGCCATCGAACAGACCGGTAAGCTCGATTCGAGCGAGATTCGCCTGTACGATTCAAGGGCGGGCAGCGCGACGCCTGGTGCTTACGCGCTTTGGCCGGCGCGCGAGGAGAGGAGGGAGAACCTGCCCACGGCACCGCGGCGCGCGCCAGGAACACAGTTCCGCCTCACGCTAACCGTCCCGTCCGCCGACAAGAAACCGGTTGAAGACGCCGTACGCGCGTGGCTGCTCTTTGGGGGCTACGGCGGCCGTACGCGACGCGGTCTCGGCAGCTTCCGCGTCCTCGATGCGCCGAAAGCTTGGTTGCCACACGCGGCGACGCGTCAGGAGCTTGAGCGCCTATTCGGGCGCGATATCTTCATCGCGCCGGGGCGATCCGTCAACGATGTCCCCTGGTTGGCGGGCGCGGCGCTCCACGTGGGACGCGAGCAAAGGGACCCTGAGACCGTGTGGACGTCCGCCCTCGAGTGGCTGAAAGAATTCCGGCAAGGGACAAGCGGTAATCCAGGCGACCGTGCGCGGGAACCTGGAACCGGCAAGTCCCAACCCCAGCGTCCGTCGATCTCCAACTGGCCCGAGGCGGACAAGATCCGGCATTTTGGCCACAAGACGAGGGCGCACACGCCGCGCTACAACTCAACTCCTGCCTGGCCACGCGGCGGTTTTGGTCTCCCTATCATCGGCCGGTTTCAGACCGAGGCCCGTGACAAGAGCAAGCTTGACGAGCCTGGACCGTTCGAGCTTGGCTGGCGTGGGCCTACTCCCAATAAACCGGGTGAAACTGTCGAGCATGAACGGCTGGCGAGTCCTCTTATCGTCAAGGCTATGCCGCTGGCCAACGGAGAATTCGTGCCGATTGCTCTTTGGCTCAACCGCGCCTACCCGCAGAACGGCGAAGTCGTCCTACGGACCGTTCACAATTCGGCCGCGCCATTCGATCGCCTGATCGGCGCGGGTGACACGCCGCGGTTCTCAGCGCTTGCTGGAAAGCAGAGTCTGCGCGAGGCCTTTCTTGATTGGTTGCACGCCAAGTATTCGACAACGGTGGTAACGCAATGAATGAACACCTGCTCCTGGTTACTCTGGGCCCGGTGCAGGAGTTTATCGCCCAGGCGCGGCGCACGCGCGACCTGTGGTACGGCAGCCATCTGCTTTCTGAACTCGGTCGCGCCGCAGCCCGCGCACTGGTCGATGGTGGCGCAAAACTTGTATTTCCAGCTCTTGATGAGGGGGACCTCGAACTGGAGCGCTGTCCTGCGCCTGTCCGCCCCACCGGGCAGCCGCCCCTGAGTATTCCTAATAAGCTGCTTGCCGCCGTACCTTTGAATGTGGACCCGGCCCAGCTCGCGCGCGCAGTGCGCGAGGAGGCACTTAGGCATTGGCGCAACGACATTGCCGCGCCCGTCAAGGATAACTGCAAAGGCTTGTTGGCCCCACACATCGAGGATGTCTGGGCTGAGCAGATCGATACCTTGGTGGAGTTCCTGGCAAGCTGGGTACCGCTCCATGACTACTCGCAAGCGCGGCGCGCGGTGGAGCGTGCCATTGCGGGCCGCAAGAATCTGCGGGACTTCAGCCCCTGGCAACATACGCGCGGCGCAGTGCCCAAATCGAGTCTGGATGGGGCACGGGAAACCGTGCTTCGCCCGCCCAAGGAGCGCGATTCGCGGCTCGTGAAAAAGTACCGCATTGCGGAAGGTGAGCAACTGGACGCCGTGGCCCTTGTTAAACGCGCTGGTGGCGAGCCGGACCAGTTCGTGCCCGTCGTCAATATCGCCTTCGCGTGCTGGCTGGAGCTGGCCAATTCCACCGCGGCGCCGGAGATCGAGAGCCTGCGTGAGATATGCCGTACAGCAGGGATTTCTCGTGTGGGGCGCGACGACCTTCCCTGGAGTGCGCTATTTCCCTTCGATGCGAGCATTCTGCTTCCAAGCCGCTGGGAGGCCGTCTTTGAAGAGCAAGGGATTGAGGGAGACCCGCAGTCGTGGGGCCGCACTCATGTCGGACCGCTTCTCCGGAAGATCTCCGATCCGTATCCCTACATTGCGTGCTTGGTTGCTGATGGCGACTACATGGGGCGAGCGCTTGACAGGCTGGCAACCGCAGAAAGTCACCGCGGCTTTTCCAAGGCGCTCTCGAACTTCGCGGTGGGGGCGCGGAAAATAGTAGAGAGTGATCACAGCGGCGCGCTGATTTATTCCGGGGGCGACGACGCGCTCGCGTTTCTGCCGCTCCCGCAGGCTCTGGCCTGCGCCGAGGATCTGCGACTGGCGTTTGAGAAGGAGATTACGTCCGCCTGTGGCTCAGTACCCGCAGATCTCCGTCCCACCCTGTCAGTCGGCATTGGGATCGGGCACGTTATGGAGAGCATGGGCGATCTGCTGGCCCTCGGACGAGAAGCCGAGCGGGAGGCCAAGCGGGAGCGCAACTCTCTCGCAGTGCTGGTGGATATGCGTTCAGGTGGCAGGCGCACCTGGAGCGCGAAATGGGACCAGGATCCGGCCGGTTCCCTTCAGCGAAGCGTGGCGCATCTCGATGGCTTGCTTTCTACGCGCAAGGTGTACGAGATCGCGAGCATCCTCCGTCGCCTGCCCGCCGACTCACAGGACCCAAGCTGGGCAAGGATCCTGGCACGCGAAGTCGAACGGGCCTTGTCCCGCGTTGGGGAGGGGGCGGTAGCCCCTGCTCAAGTCGACCTCGACGTCAACGACGGCACCGACTACAAGAGGCTGCGCAGGGGCGTCAGCGCTTGGGTGAATCGCGTCCTGATTGCACGTACATTAGCCCGGTCCGTGCCTCGCCAGCGCAGCCGGAGTGAAGAGGAGGTGGCCGTGTGACGAGGGTGCATATCGCTTTGCTTCCACGTGACGGGCTCTTCTGCAAGGACGGCCGCGGCTGGTTCACGAGCGCTTCGGGCCGTGGGCACGGCCTCGAATGGCCGTGGCCCTCAACGATACTTGGCGCGCTCCGGACCGCATGGGGCCGTGCAGAGGAAGATCGAGCTAACGTCTGCTTCGACCCGGGCGACTGGTTGACGCGGACTGCGCCAATCGAACTTGGTCGGATGATTGCGCTCCGGCGGCCGCACGGAGCGCCGTGGGCGACTGAGCACTTAACCTGGCCTGCGCCGCTCGATGCCGTCTGGTTCGAGGGGGAACAGGAGATACAACGGCTCGATCCGCAGCAGCCCAAGTTGCCCACCCTGGGGCGCGATGAGGACGAGGCCCGGGAGGCGCTCTGGGCACCCTCGCTGATCCGCACCGAGAAGCCTGGCAAGCTGCCGATTTGGTTGTCTCATGCTGACTTGGTCGCCTGGCTCACAGGGCAGGCGCTGCGCGCCCCAGGGCAGGAATCGCTCGCCTTGGCACGGCGCCTCCAAGTGCACGTTGGCATCCGTGGCGAGGAACTCACGGCTGATGAAGGCGTGCTGTTTTCCCACGATGTGGTTGAGACGCTCGAACCTCGAGCTGAGTGGGCGATTGGGGTTGAAGTCTGCCTTCCCGGAGAAGCCCTGCCTGCGGTGGCTACGGTGGGTTCGGATGCGCGCCCGATCAGGATCGAGTCGTTGCCCAAAGCCCTGTTCGACCCACCGGAAGAACTGTTGACTGCTTTTCACCTGGGGAGCGTCGGACTGCGCATGGTGGTGGCCACACCCGCCTGCTTCGCGAGAGGGTGGTTGCCCGATGGTCTGATCGAGCAGGGCAGTCAGTATCGAGGTCAACTGGCCGATCTGGGAGAAGTGGTTCTGCGGGCGGCTTTCATCCCTCGGCCGATTCACATCTCGGGCTGGGACATGGCGGCGGCCGCGCCAAAGACGACTGCTCGCATGGTGGGCACGGGTGCGGTCTACTTCTTTGAGCGCGCGGATGGACGCCCCTTCAAGGAAACCGATGCACGTGCGCTATGGCTCGCTGCACTCGGCGCTCGGACGAACGAGGGATTCGGTCGCGTGGTTCCGGGAGTGTGGAATCCAACAAGGAGCAACCAATGAAAGCACGACCATTCTTGTTGCACGCATTGTCGCCGCTGCATGCGGGCACCGGGCATGCGGCCGATGTCATCGACCTGCCCACGGCCCGGATGAAAGCTACTGGCATTCCGTTCGTGCCCGGCTCCTCCATCAAGGGCGTACTGCGCGATGTCCGTAAGACCGGCGCTTCAGACGCTGAGAGCGTTCTGGCCGTCTTCGGGCCGGAGACCGGGAACGCGTCGGACCATGCGGGAGCGCTGGTTGTTGGCGACGCACGATTGCTGGCATTACCAGTGCGCAGCTTTCGCGGAACATTTGCGTGGACGACTTCTCCCTTGCTGCTGACCCTGGCCAAGCGTGACCTGGGAGGCATTGTCGATGGTCAATCCATTCCGACCATCACGGGGCCAGGGGCCCGGCTTGCTCCAGGGAACTGCTGTGAGTTCAAGAAGCGTTTGTACCTTGAAGACCTTGACCTCGGCGCGGACGAGTCCCCGGATGCGACTGCCTGGGCTGGCTTCCTCGCGCCACTGATCTGTTCCGATGGCGACATCTTCAGCAAGCGCTTCGCGATTGTCGACGACGAGACAATGACTTTCCTCTGGGAGACTGCTACCCAGGTGGATGCTCGGGTACGGCTGGATGGAACAACGCGAACCGTGGCCTCAGGCGCTCTATGGCTGGAGGAGAGCCTTCCGCCGGAGTCGCTGCTTATCGGCCTGCTCGTTGCGGACCGCAGCCGGCGTAAGCGCGTCGCCATGGACTCCGATCAAGTCCTTAACCTCGCGCTCCCCGGCGAAGAGATCCTTCAATTTGGTGGCAAGGCTTCAACTGGGCGCGGCCGGTGCCGGCTAATTCCTGTCCTTCCTCAAGGAGCGTCCAGACTATGACCAAGCACGATACGTCCCGGAGCTTCCTCATCCGTGATCAGCAACGGGCGCTGCACGCGTACGGCTGTCTCGACAAGGTGCCCGAGAGTGACCAGAAGGACTACACAATCTCGGTGAACGATCTCGGCGCGAACATTATGCGAAGTGGTTTGTGTGCGGCTCTGGCAGCCGTGCAACGGGGGCGCGGGAAGCTGCTTCTGGAGCACCTCGCTGCGGCGAGCGTGCCTGGTCTCGAAAGCGTCAGACCAGACGATCTGGCGCGGCGGGTGCGCGAACTGGACGCGGAGGCTTACATGATCGCTACGCGCGAGATGCTCCAGGTGGCGATGTGGCTCAAGCGCGCGACCCAGGCGACCTGCGGAGACGATTGACCATGCGGCAGGTATTGGAAGCACTCCTGGCATCGGACGGCCCGCCCGATCACGTTGGTCTTGCCTACGACACGTGGGCACCTGTGGGTACCGACGGCAAGGTGCCGCATGACAGTCGGGCAAAGTGGCTCGGTGCCGTGGCGGGCATCCGCATCGCGGCGGATTATGGGCGCTTCTTTGCGCGCTGGAAAGCCAGTTTTCAACATCCGTCAGATCGGATCTTTGAACTCGCGTTGGCGAGTCGGCTGCTTGTTGGTCATGGCAACGCCAGCGCCACTGAGGTAGGTCTTAGCGTACATCATAGCTGGGGAGTCCCAGTAATTCCCGGTTCGGCCCTGAAGGGGCTCTTGTCGCATTACATCGATGCGGTCTACGGGCCAAGAGACCCGACGCTGCCGCCATGGGAGCAATCCGAAGATGAACGCGAGCGCGTCGGCTATCAGGGAAACGTTTGGCGCGGGCGGTGCATCCAGCGCGGGCCGGGCGCGATCTACCGAACCCTCTTTGGCGCGCCGAATGCAGAAGACGATGGGGTGATGCGCGAACACGGTTTCCTTGATGCGGGTGCCTCGGCGGGCCTGGCCACATTCCACGATGCACTGTACGTGCCGGGCAGCATTCCGGATGAGAAGCCGTTCGCCATGGATGTTCTCACGGTTCATCAGAAGACGTATTACGACAGCACCGGTCAACATTGGCCTAGCGATTACGACAGCCCCACCCCTGTGGCGTTTCTCACCGTTCGACCGGGCGCCAGGATGTTGCTGGCTCTGTCCGGGCCGGCGGACTGGACCGAGCTTGCGGAACGCCTGTTGCGGGATGCGCTGGCAAAGTGGGGCGTCGGTGGCAAAACGAGTGCGGGATACGGGAGGCTTGTCGTGCCCGATCAGCTCGGTGGCGGGTCGATCACGCCCCCCGCAACGCGGTCCGGCCCACGACATCAGCGTGCCGAGCGCATACCCGTGACACGGGTGGAGGATCCCGGCGGCAAGGGAAAGATCAAGTTTCGTGTCGACGACGGTTTCCTTGGGCACTTCGCGGGCGAGGAACCGCCGCCAGTGGGGCTTGGCCAGAACGTCGAGGTGTGGATCGCCAACGCGAGTCCTCAAGGCTATACTCTGACGCTCCGCCCACCTAAGGCACAGTTCAAAGGCAAGAAATGATGACGAACGTACCCCAAGTGTCTCTTCCAACCGCGTTACATGAGGTTCAACAACGGTGGCTGGCTGCAGACTCTCGCAGAACTCAGGACGAATTGTACGCGCAAGAATTCGCTGAGCCATTCGCCCGAGTCTTCGCTCAGTTGCCGCTTCACGGCTCGCCGGCTTCAATGCAGGACCAAAGACCGCGCTTCCTGGTGAGCGTCCTGGGCCTGTCCTGGCAGCCAGTCGCGCTGATGGCCGCCTGGTGCCGCCCGGTTCGCATGCTGGTGCTCGGAACGGATGAGTCACTGAGCATGAAAGTTGCCGGAGAGGGGGTTCTATCGCTGGTCGCGCGGGTCGCTGGAATTGATCGGGATATTGTCGAGGTGAGGCGCGTTGGCGATCCTGGAGAAGGAGATATCTACCGAGCGGTGCGCGACTTTCTAGGTTCTGGCATTTCGCCTCGTGAGGTTTTCATCGACCCCACGGGAGGAAAAAAATCGATGTCGGCTTCGGCCGCGCTTGCAGGCTTTGTGGCTGGGGCGCCACTCGTGTATGTGGACTACGGAAAGTACCACGGTCCAAACCGCATTCCGGTTCCCGGAACGGAATACCCTCGTCTTCTGACTAACCCGCTTGAGGTACTGGGCGATCTGGAATTGCGCGATATCTTCGCGGCATTTAACCGTAGCGACTTCGGCGAAGCCGAACTTCTTGCCCAGAAACTCGCGGCACGGCTATACGAGCCGCGTGAAGCCGAGGCGCTGGCAGAACTGGCAGGTGGCTATGCCGCCTGGGACCGATTCGAGTTTGGCCCGGCACGCGACAAACTCGCAAAGGCGGACAGCGTCATCACCGGTTTTGCAGGCAGAGGAAAATGGGGCTGGACCGAAAGCGTCCGTGATGTGCTGACGGGAAATCTTCGAGCGCTCGAATCCCTCGCGAATCTCACTAAGACACCAGCGTCTATTGAAGAGGGACTGCCATTAGTAACCTGGTATCTGGCTGCCGCACAACGGATGGCGGATGCGGGAAAGACCAGTCTCGCCGTGCTCCTCCTTTACGCGGCCATGGAACGCTACCTGGGCCTGTGCCTTCGCATCGAACACAGTCTTGACGATGAGCATCCTGAATACTCGCAGGTGAAGGACAAGATTGACTGGAAAAGGTTCGACGAAGCTGGCACAAAGCTGTTCGGGAAGCGCTACCATCGTCGGGAGCTAGAGGGCCCGCTTATGTTTGCCAATAGTGCGCAACTCCTTGCTGCTCTTGCTCCTGATCGTCTCGATCTGAAGGATCTCGGCCCGTTGCAGGGATTATCGACGTCGCGCAACAAGTGCGAGTACGAGCACGGCTTCCTGCCTGAGTGGCCGGCAAGAGAAGGCGTTCAAAGATTTTTCTCTGGCGTGAGAAGCATAGTGGGGCGCTGCTGCGGCGGGGCCCGGCTTGAGGAGATGCTCGCCGATTACAGATTTCCGGGACTTCCGAGCGAAGCGAAGCACTGAGATGGCCGTCAGCAACTATGCGCGGTTTGGCAAAGTAAGGCCCTCGGGCTGCTGCGGAGAGAGCGCACGACCGTATGGCGCTCGGTACACTACGTCGATCTTACAGAGCGTATTGCGATCACGGTCGATCGTTTCGGTTCATTTACTACCATCCTGATCTTCGGCAGCGTTGCGGCGAAACCATCGAGCCGCGCGCGAACCATCAGCCAGTCGAGCCACCCAAGGCCGCAACCCGGGCTGGGATGGCTACGGTGGTCAATTCCAGCGAAAGAATAGCTGGCGCAGGTCCGCCAAGCTGCTTTCGATGTACTCGAGCTTGGACGGATCGCGCCAGTGATCCTTGGCGGCGAAATTGATCACCCACTGGGGGTTGGAATCGGCTACCTTCACCGGCATCACCTCGCCAGGGCCGAACTCGCCGGCAATGCAACGGCGCTTGTATTCGGCGAACATCCGGGGGTACTTGTTCTTGAACTGGAGCGCCAGGCCGGCGCCCATCACGCCATGGGAGTTGGCCGGGTTGACAACAGCCTCGACATCGTCCGTGGGTCATCTGCGCCTAAACTCCCTGGGTCGTCCGAGTTGAGCTGGCGCGCCGAGCGCCGCGGCCCCTTTTGCACTACCATTGCACTACCATTCGCCACGGCAACCACCGTATATCAGCATGCATCAAGGTGTGCTAACCTGCTGATTCTTATAAGCAGCATGCACCAGCGTGCACGGTCATTTTGGCTCATAACCCAAAGGTCGCAGGTTCAAATCCTGCCCCCGCAACCAAAAATCCTTCCTAATCAATAATTTCCGAGCAGTTTCCCAAGAGCCAAATTGACCTTGCTACCGAACTCGTGGCAGCAAGCAGTGATTTCGACCGCGTCCCGGCCATGTTCGCATCGTACAAGTGGTTTACGCCGCCGATGCACGATTCTCATTCGCCGATCGTTGCCAGCCCTGATTTCATTGGCGCTCTGCCGCTGCCGCGATGCAGAAGCCTCCGGGTCCCCAAAAACCCCAACGGGCCTATTCGGATGCTTCACGCTGGACAGATGCCCTGACCAAGGGACCCGTCTGCCAACGCTATGCTAGGGATAATCTGGATGGAACCCGTCGATTGCCGATCCTCACCGGACGTCAAGATCGCGCTGTTTCGCTCGCTCTTCCGGGGACGCGACGACGCCGTCGTCGGGTGCGGCCATGCTAACGACTTCGCCGCGACAGGCCACTAGTTAGGCGTTTTCCCCGAGCGAACTTCCAGCCCGCTCTCACCCGGCTATTTTCCCTGGCGCCTCCACCCGGCCGACCCGGACATGCGGAATGGCGTTAATTCAGTTCTCTCACCCAGATATTTCGAAAGCTCACGGGTTCACTGGGATCGGGATGCGCCTGCAATTTGATGGGAGCGGAATCGAACTTCCTGTAAAACGGCTTGCCGATGAATAGCGTCTCGCCCTTCAATTCGAAATGGTTCTGGACGAGCACGCCGTTGAAGAATACCGTCGCGTACGCCGGAGACTGAACAGCGCCATCCGCACCAAAGACCGGCGCCATCCAAATGACCTCGTAGCTTTGCCACTCGCCCGGCTTTCGGGCCGGGTTGACCAGCGGAATTCCCTGCTTATAAATACTCCCCGCCTGCCCGTTTGCATAGGTCCGGTTATTGTAGGAATCCAGAATCTGCAGCTCGTAGCCGGCATCGCCGCCGCCGGTCGACGCCAGCATGACACCGCTGTTGCCGCGCGCCTGGTCGGTCCCGGTGACATTTTCGGGAATTCTCCATTCAATATGGAGCTGGAAATTGTGGAAGAGGCGCTTGGTTTCGATGTTGCTCGCGCCCCGCCCCTTGGTCACCGTGAGCACGCCATTCTGTACGGTCCAATTGGCCGGCGACTTGTCGCGCGTGTTTACCCATTGGTCGAGGTTCTTTCCATCGAACAAGATAATGGCGTCGGAAGGCGGAGCGGAATCCACAGCGCCGGGCGTGACGACTTTAGGCTCAGGATCCCAGACTTCCGTGTCCTCCGGCCTGGCCCCGCCTTGCCGTCCGCGGCTCTGAGGGGTGGGCGGCTCCTGGCCAAGAACGGCAGGCGACAATGCGATCAACGTCGCGAGTGCCGCGCAGATCGAGGGTCTAAAGTGCATTTGTGATGAAAAAAGCCTCATGGGATCTCCATTCCTATTATCTCTACCGGGCGATATGCCGGGGTGCCTTTCGGAAGCCTGGCCGACGCCCGACAGAATGCGCGTGTTGCGTTCTCCGGCGCGAGTGAGCTGACATTTTGCGCCGACCTCGATGCTCGTTCGGGTCACGCGAGCGCGGAACGCACATAGTCCATGCACCGCTGCAACTCTTCGGCAGGCGTCCCAAGCCCGAGGTATTCGTATTCGGCAAAGACCGGACAGGTGTAGGTCTTCTCTCTCACCAGCCGTAAGACATCCCGGATGGGCGTGTCGCCATCGCCATACTGCTCGTTCTGGCCGTTATTCCGCCGACGGTCCTTGATGACGATCTGCGAAATGGCGTCGTGGTTTTCCTGAATCCAGGCTACCGGCGAGCCGTTCGCAGCAGTGATCGCTCCGATGTCCGCGTTGACCTTGAAGCGCTTCGACGGAAGCGCGGAAGCCAACGTGAAATCCGTCAGTGCAACATTCATCTGGTGCTTTTCGGCAAACGGAACGAGACGTTTAACAACCTCGGGCGCGCCCGGCGCCGTGATCGACGATGCGCCGAGCACCTTGGCCTGTTGGAACGTAACATCGATTTCTTCATCGGTGAACGTATCGTCGTACCTGACCGTGTAGGCGGTGACGGAGATGCCCGCCGTTTCGAACTTAGCCCGGATGTCTTGGTAGTAATTGACTCGCGCGTGGAAGAGGCGGAAATCGCGCAGAAGATTGCGGGCCTGTAGCATCGCGGCGGCGATCTCTTCCTTCGAAAACGTGTGAATCCTGATGGGATAGGCGGCGGGTGGAGGCGGCGCGCCGGGTCCGGTATTCGGTCCGGCGGGCTCCGTGTTGTATGACCAAAGATCCACTTCGGTGACGCCCGCGGACTTCAGTGGCCCGATCAGATCGTTGATATTGTCCTGGCCGGGGATACGGGGCAAATCGCGCAGACTCCAAGTTGTCGCGCCAAGTCGAACACCGCCGACACTATCGGTGGCGTTCACGCTGTTCGCGCCGAACGCTGCTAATGTCGCTCCACCAAGCGCAATTTTGCCAACATCGCGTCTTGTGTACATAGGGTCCGACTCCAATGAGGGTCGTGCTTATTATACCCGGACAATCGCGTGTGCGATCAATGCCGGTTGCGCCCGCGCTGCCTTCGATGTCATATTATTCATATTCTGATTCCATGGCGTCCAGATCTCTGCTGGCCACAGCGTTAGTGGTGATTTTCGCGGGATTGGGGGAAGCCGCGCCCGGACAAGCGTGCCCGATGGACGTCGTTCAGGACGCTTCATCGCCCGTTCCGTTAAGCGATGTCTGCATACCGGAGGGTTATACGGACATCCCGATTGACTATTTCGACGATTTTTCGTGGCGCGAGTTTGTCGCGATGGTGTGGCCCGCGGCGAACGGGCAACGCGGTGTTGCGGATACGTCGAAGACGGCCGGGGACGCCGGGCCGAGGGTGTTTGAAACCTTCAAATCGTTGTGGGAGGTGTTCCACGATGACGGCTCCGCGCCGCAACCGTTCAATCGGTACGACGCGCCGGCGCGCAACGCGTGCAATGTGGCGACGGGGTTCGGTGACGTCGTCTTGGCTTCGAAATCGGGATTCGACGATATCGGCCAAGCCGGGGTGGGGGAGTTGGTTGGTCCGCTGGTGGCGCAGAATGGAAGGTACGTTCGCTACCAAACGCTTTACAACCAGATTGCGTATGACTACATCGTAAGCAACAAGCTGTATTTGCGGGCGAATCTGCCTCCGGTTCCGACTCCGCGGCCCGACTTGCCAATGGTTCAATTCCCCGTAGGCTCGGTGGCGGTCAAGGCGGCCTGGCTGAATCTGGAGGGATTCAGCGACGCGCAGAAGGCCCGGTTTTACTCGCGCAGGGCCGTGGTGAAGGATCCGGACACCGGTAGTTGCTCGGAGATTACGATGGGACTGGTTGGGCTGCATATCGTCGTAAAGACGCGAAGCAGGCCGCAGTGGATCTGGTCGTCGTTCGAACAGATAGACGGGGAGCCCCCAAAGCAATTTGGCGGAACGGGGAAATTCACCTTTAATGACGGCGATAAGAAGAACGCGATGCCTGCGGAGAATCCTCTGACGCTGGCGCCGCTGGCGAAGGAACCGGCGACGCCGTTCAATCTGGTGCGGTCGGTCATGATGCCGATTCATCCCAAAACGGAGTTGATGACGCTCGTGTATCAGAGACTGCTGCATCGCACTCCCTGGGAGTTTTACCAGATCGTGACTACGCAGTGGCCGCGGCTGGAAGGGAATCAGGCGGCTCCGGTTCCGGCGACCCAGGGCGGCGAAATAACGACCACTTTTCCGGGCGCGGGCGCGACTTCGGCGTTTGCCAACCTCACGATAGAGACGTTCGACCAGAGCCGTCCGCAGCTCGGCTGCATGAGCTGCCACAATCAGGCGCGAATAGCAGTGGACTTTCTGTGGTCTGTGCTGGACCATGCGTATCCCCCGAAGATTGCGCCCGCAAAGTCGGCTGTCGCCCACTGAGAAAATAGCTCGGGGGATACGGTTGGATGTATAATCGCTCCTGACCTAGCGAAGCCAAGAAGGAAATCCTGTATGAATCTTAACAGACGTGATTTTGGAAAATTGGCTTTAGCCGCTGCTGCTACCCCCGCGATCTCATTGCTGGCAGCGAAGCCCAACTCTGTCTATAGTGGCGTGCAGATCGGCGTCATTACCTACAGCTTCCGCGATATGCCGGATGCGCATACGGACGCCGAGAAGATGTTGAAGTACATCGTGGATAGCGGCGCCAGCGGCATCGAGCTCATGGCGGATGTGGCCGAGGCTTACGCGGGAGCGCCGGCCGGTCGTGGCGGTGGCGGCGCGCGCGGCGGGTCGGGTGGTGGCGATGCTGCACGCGGCGCGCCGCGCGGTGGCGCCGGGGGCGGGCAGTCTCTCAAGGAATGGCGGCTCTCCGTGTCGATGGACAAGTACAAGGCGTTCCGCAAAATGTACAACGACGCCGGCGTGAGCATCTACACCCTTAAGCTGCCTCCCACTCCAAACATGTCCGACGAAGAATTCGATTACATCTACAACGTTGCGGCGGCGCTAGGCGCCAATTCCGTCACTACAGAGCTTCCCGTTCCCGACAACCCGGCATACTCGCAGCGATGTGGCGACTTCGCGCTGAAGCATGGGCTGGTGACGGCCTACCACTGTCACGAAAAGGCAACCATCACGGCCTGGGACACGGTTCTGGCTCAGTCGAAGGGCAACGCAGTCAATCTGGATTGCGGTCACTATGTCGCCGGCACCGGCCAGAGTCCGATTCCAGCGATCGAAAAGCTGCATGACCGAATCTCAAGCCTTCACCTGAAGGATAGAAGCCCGGGCGGCGCGCAGGCTCCGAATCTGCCGTGGGGTCAGGCAGAGACGCCAATCGTCGAGATCCTCCAACTTATGAAGAACAACCGGTACAGGTTTCCGGCCAGCGTGGAGCTGGAATATCAAATTCCGGCGGGTTCCGATTCGGTCATCGAAGTGAAGAAGTGCATCGAGTACGCCCGCAAGGCTCTCGCGTAGAGATCAGTCCTGGGAACGCCGCACGGGAGTAGGAAACGATATGCCGGCGTCCCCTGCGGTCGCCGCGAAGTAATCAGTGTTGTGAATCCGGCGCCAGCAGGAGGATCTTCCCAATGCCGCCTTTCTCCCCCAGCACATGTGCTTCTGCCGCATCGCGCAACGGCATCCGGCGGCCAATAGGCAGAACGAACTTGCCATCGCGCACGTCATCGGCAAACTCACGCACCTTGGATGGATCAGGCTGCGCTAGCACACGCTTGATCTTCACTGTCGGATTTTGGGTCGCCGCGCTTTCCGGCAAGCCGGCGGTGTAGCCAAAGAAACCGCTCTGCTTCACCTTCGCGATCAGCTTCGCCGCAACCTCACCGCCCACAGTGTCCGCAATTGCATCCACCGGAGGGAATTTCTCAATCGCTTCATCGTCATCAATCGCGAGCACGCCAGAGACACCGAGGGAGCGGGCGGCATCCAGCTCTTTCCCGCGAACGCCTGCAATCACCTGCGCGCCTATCTTCTTCGCCGTATGCACTGCCGCGCGCCCAACGCTGCCCAGCGCTCCCGTTATCAGAACAACCTGTCCCTTTTTCACGTTTGTCGCAAGGCGTATAAGCTGGTCTCCCGTGACGGCAATCAGGGGGATCGCGGCCGCGTTCGCCAAGTCTATGCCATCCGGCAGATGGGTCACGTCCGAATCGTCCACTGCCACCAACTCGGCATAGGTCGCGTTGGATAGTGCAAGAACGCGGTCGCCGGCCTTGAAGTGCTTCACATTTGCGCCCACCGCCCGTACGACGCCACTCACGTCGCGGCCCAGAATTGCAGGAAACGACAACGGAAAATCCTTCTGCCGCATCCCTGAACGCAGTTTCCAGTCAATCGGATTGACGCTCGCCGCGGCTGCCTCGATCAGTACCGTGCCTCCGCTAATCCGCGGCTCGGGGACGTTGTCTTCAAATCTCAGCTTCTCGGGACCGCCATACTCGTGCAGCATTACTGCTTTCATCGCCTATCTCCCACCCGCCGATCTTCAGGCATACATCTGACGAGATCATACTCCGCCACCGGCCCTTATTTCAATCCGGCCACCTGGCGCAAAACGGCCATCCGCGAAATGTCCACAGCGGTTTCTTGCGCACGCAAACGGCAGGGACGCCCGGTCTGCTAGCTTGGTGGTTCGGATGATTTCCTTTTCCAATATCAACAAACAGTATGGCAAGCAGCTCATCTTCGTCGATGCGTCGTTTCAACTGAACCCCGGCGAGAAGGTCGGTCTGGTTGGCCCCAACGGTTCAGGCAAAACGACCCTCTTCCGAATGGTGGTCGGCGAGGAAGCGCCGGACGAGGGCGAGGTGTCGGTCCCGAAGAAGGTGACTATCGGCTACTTCCATCAGGACGTGGAAGAAATGGCGGGCCGGTCGGTGCTGGACGAGGCTATTGCGGGCAGTGGGCGGGTGGGCGACCTGCACTATGAACTTGAGGACCTGCATCGTGCGATGGAGTACCCGGGGCCGTCGGACGACATGGACCGCATCCTCGTCCGATTCGGCGATGTACAACACGAATGCGAGCATCTGGGCGGTTATGCGCTCGAGGCGCAGGCACGCGAGGTGCTCTACGGGCTGGGGTTTAGTGACGATCGAATTGATGGCGATGTGGGCGCGCTATCGGGCGGCTGGAAGATGCGCGTCGCGCTGGCGCGCGTTCTGCTGGCGAAGCCTGACGTACTGCTGATGGATGAACCCACCAACCACCTCGACATCGAATCGATTATCTGGCTGGAGCAGTTTCTCAAATCGTTTCCAGGCGCGCTGCTCATGACCTCGCATGACCGGGAGTTCATGAATCGCATCGTCTCGAAGATCGCCGAGATCGACGCGGGCGAAATCGTCGCGTACACGGGCGACTACGACTTCTATGAGCGGGAGCGCGCCATCCGCGAGGCCAATCAACAGGCGGCTTTCACCCGGCAGCAAGCCATGCTTGCGAAGGAACAGCGGTTTATTGAGCGCTTCAAGACGCACGCCGCCAAGGCTGCCCAGGTTCAGAGCCGGATCAAGGCGCTCGATAAGATCGAGAAAATCGAACTTCCAAAGAAGCGGCAGGTCGTGAAATTCGATTTTCGCATCCCGCCGCGCTCTGGCGACCAGGTGGCAGTGATTGAAGACCTTTACAAGAGCTACGGTTCGCGAGTGATCTACGAGGGTTTTAACCTCACGATCCGCCGCGGAGAACGCTGGGCGGTGATGGGAAGAAACGGCGCAGGCAAGACCACGCTGCTCAAGATGATTGCCGGCGCCACCGCGCCTGACGCGGGAAGCGTGCGACTGGGAGCCAGTCTTGTCATGGGTTACTTCGCGCAACAGTCCCTGGACGTGCTCGATTCAAATCTGACTGTCTTCGAGCAGTTGCAGAGCGACTTTCCGCAGGACGGCGTCGGCGCGCTTCGCACTCTTGCGGGGGCATTCCAGTTCTCTGGAGATGACGTGGACAAGCCGATCCGGGCTCTCTCCGGCGGCGAAAAGTCGCGCCTCGCGATAGCGCGAATGCTGTACAACCCGCCGAACTTTTTAGTGCTCGATGAGCCAACCAATCACCTGGACCTCGCGACCAAGGAGATGCTGGTCGACGCCCTCAAGAGCTTCGAGGGTACCATGGTCTTCGTATCGCACGACCGTATGTTTCTGCGGGGCCTGGGCTCACGGGTCCTGGAGTTGGGGGGCGAGAGTGGCACGGATCGACATCCCCGCATCTATACAGGTTCATACGTCGACTATATCGAGGCGATGGGCCATGAGGCGCCTGGGATCTACTCGTGAGCGCTTCCAGCCCGCCGGGGCATGTTAGAAGGGACCCAGCAGGAGACCTCCATTAGCCACCTGTCGGTTGCCCGCGGCGGGCAAGACCCGACAGACTGGCCCAAACGCTCTCTGCGCCCGCCGTAGATCCCACGTGCGGATGCCCGGTCGAGTAGAGCGCCGCGTCCAGGTCCTGCGCGGGACGGAAAATGATGGGGTCTTCAAATTGAAACACGGCCGCCTTGGACGCCGAAGAATGGGAGACATCCAGAATGGCGTTCGTCGCCCGGCGGGCAGCCTCGTTGGCCCCTTCCATAGTGGCCAGGTTCGTATTGGTGCGCACATAGTCCGAGGCCAGAAAGAGGTTCGGGATTTCAGTTTGAGCCGATGGGCGGTACTGAAAGGAATCGACGGTATTGATGAGCAGCGGTTCGAGATTCGCCGCCTGGGACGGATTCGGGAAGCTGATATCGGGATCCAGGAACCAGTCGAGGACCTGAGGACTGTTGGGCGGTACGCCGAGCGGCACGCTTTCCGTGAGCTGGCGCCAGACTTCGTTGCGGATTTCTTCCGCCGTGCACCGGGCCGCCGGCTTGCCGTTGAGGACGCCGGGCGTGTTCCAGTCGGAGACGTCGACCGAGAGAATGTCGCGGCACTCGCCGTTACCGTAGCCTTCCAGGCCCTGGCGCCAGAATTGGCGCTGGGAAATCGAGGTCAGCGCCCACGGCGAGTCGAGATAGATCACGTGGCCGTTGCACAGCGGTTCTTCGCGATCCAGGTAGAACTGGATGCCGTTCATCCACTCCACCTTGAGCTGGCCGAGACTGGCGATGCTGGGCGCCGCGGATTTCATCGGACTATCGACGAGCGACGCCATGACTTCCACTGGCATGGCCGCCACGTAGTAATCCGCGGCGATGGTCTCAGTCCCCGCCTCAGTGGCCAACTCAACGCCGCCGATGAGGCCGCCGGTCATCAGAAACCGCTTGACCGTCGCATTCAGGCGGAGCTGTACTCCGAGTTTGCGGAGGTAGTCAATCCACGGGAAAATCCACACGTCGTTCGTCGGGCCAGTCAGGAGCCGGTCGAACGACTCACCGGGAAAAGCCAGCGGGTATAAGAGCTGCAGCAGGATTGGGCCGACTGTCCGGGTGCTGCTTTCCTGAGCGCGCATGGCGACGAGCGAACGCGTGAGTCCCTCTGCGAGGTACTTCTGATAGGCGGAGGACCGCTGCGCTGCGCCGATGAAGTCCCAGAATGCGATCTTTTCGTACTCCTCTTCGCGCCGCCTCTGGCAACTTGTGGCGATCACCAACATGCGGTCCACAAAATAGGCGGTTTCTTCCGCCGGTATATCGAGGTTGGTGAAAAGTTCGCCCAGGAAGACGCGAAAATCGGGCACGCTCTCCGGAACGCGGGCGACCCAAAAGGTGTCCTGCCTGCCGCCGCGAGCTAACAGGATACGAGTCGCTGCCGTCAGGTTCTCAAAGACATTACTCGACGCGCCATAAGGGATGCGCCGCATCGTGTCTATCACGTGGCGATAGAACCCAGGAAAGAAACGGAAGCCGTGTTCGCCAGGCAGATCGCCGCGGCCCTCCACGCCTGAGCCGGCTTTGAGCAGACTGCGGGCCTTCCCGCCGAAGAGGGAATTACGTTCGTAGACCCGGACTTCGAAACCGCGTTCCGCCAGTTCGTGCGCGACGGACAGTCCGGCCACACCGCCGCCAAGTACGGCAACCGACTTACCCATGTCTTGTCCCCCTCAGGGTGCAGAGTCATTCAAAACAAGAACAAAGGTTTCGAGTATATCACAGGGCCCGTGTGGAGTTTCTGAAGTGTCTTAACCGCTTGCCGACTCAGGGAAATGTCCATGGGCTGCGGTGGAAGAAGAAGGCCGGCGGGCCTACAATGGGCGCCCCGGCCCGCCCCACCAACGTCGGCGGCTCCGATGTCAGGGTTAGGAGAATTGCCACCCTCGCAGCCTATCGACCTCGGAGCGGCTCCGATTGATATAGGGCCGCCGTTCTTCCAATCCATACTTCTTCGCCAAATCGCGCGCACTGACTCCCGGCCGTTTCGCCCTAAGCACGAACCATCCTTCCCGCGGGAGCCATTTTTCACGTTCGACGTCGTCGCCGTGCTCCTTGAGCAGATTCGCGAGCTTCGCGGGCAGGTTGAAGTCCTGGTGAAAAACGCAGCGGTCCAGGTCGAGCGTGAAACGAGTCACGTTCACGTTGTCAGACACATTGTTATGGTCGTAGACAAGCTGTTCGCCGTCGATGTCAAACACCAGACAATCGGGAACCTGCGTCGAGCTCATGACATAGTAGTTATTGTCAGTCGCCCGCGCTTGAAGCGACCTGCCGGCCGAGTAGCCGCTGGGCCAGATTACCAGCTCCGCCTTGAAATCCGCCAGGCGCTGCCACAACTCGGGCCAATTCACGTCGTAGCAGATCGCAAGGCCGACGCGGCCGAAGTCGGTCGGGAAAACGACAACCGTCTCACCGGGCCGGACGGGGGGGACCTGGTACTGGGCAAACTCCGACCAATAGGGATATATCTTGTTGTAAACGGCGGCCACCTGGCCTTGCCGATCGAGCAGCACCGCGGAGTTGAGACGCCGCTCGCCATCTCTCCGATCGATGGGACAAACGATGTAGGTTCGATGTTTACTGGCCAAGGCGCCGATGGCCTTTATCGTGGGGCCATCCAAACCCTCCTGGCTCCTGCTGTTCTGCCCCCGGCAGGTCTCCGGCAGCGCGATGATGTCCGCGCCGCGCGCCCCTTCTTTGTCGACCAAGCCGGCGACTTGCTCCAAGGGGAGGTCCGGTTTAAAGCCGATGCTGACCGCCCGAACCGGCCGCGCGTTGTTTGCGGGCGCGTTAGTGTCCCCGGTCGTTCCCTGGTCCTGCGCCAGCGCGCGCCCGAGGCCTTCAGCAGACGCCAAGGTACCCAGCGCCGCTCCTGAACTTGTAAGGAACCGTCTGCGATCCATGATCACGTCTCCCTTTCCCTATTATCGGGCTTGTGCACTTCCTGCGTCCAGGACCAGGACAGGCAAGCCAGGAGGCCCGCCCTACGGCTTGATACCATGAATAGCCATGGATAGACGCACGTGGATTCAGTTGCTGGGCGTTCTTTCGGCGGCGGGGGTTTCGGCGCAGGATCGTCCTCCACAGCGGCCCATCAGGGTCACCAGAGAGCAGGTGGCGGCGGCGTTCGTCCTGCTCGGTCTCGAGTTTCAGGATGCCGAGCTCGATATGATGCTGCGTCGGGTCAACGACGCGCTCAACGGGTACGAGGAGCTGCGAAAAATCGACGTGCCCTATGACGTCGAGCCGGCCTTCACCTTTCACCCCGGCCTTCCGGGCCGCGCCGCCGGCAACGGACCGGCGCGTTACTCCACCACCATTCCCGTTGCCGCCGCCGCGAAGGCCCCGAAGAACCTGGAAGACCTGGCGTTCCTGCCGGTGACCGATCTCGCGCCGCTGGTGCGGTCGCGCGCCGTTACGTCCACCGATCTGACCAAAATGTACCTGGCCAGAATGAAGCGGCACTCGCCGAGCCTGCTGTGCCTGGTGACGCTCACGGAGGAGCTAGCGCTCGAGCGCGCGGCGGCGGCCGACAAGGAAATCGGCGCCGGCCATTACCGCGGCCCGCTGCACGGCATCCCGTTCGGCGTTAAAGATCTGTTCGATACCAAGGGCATCCTCACCGCCTGGGGCGCGGAGCCGTTCCAGAAGCGCATTCCCGACCGCGACGCCACGGTCATCGAGCGCCTGCACGAAGCGGGCGCCATCCTGATGGCGAAGCTCTCCATGGGCGCTTTGGCCATGGGCGACCTGTGGGACCAGGGGCAGACCAAGAGCCCGTGGAGCTGGAGCGAAACGTCCAAGAGCTTCGTGCGCGGTTCGAGCGGCTCCTCGGCGGGCCCGGCGTCGGCCACGGCGGCAGGACTGGTGGCCTTTTCGCTGGGGACGGAAACGCTGGGTTCCATCGTCTCGCCGAGCACGCAGTGTGGAACGGTGGGCTTGCGGCCCACCTACGGGCGCGTCAGCCGCTATGGCGCCATGGCGCTGAGCTGGACCATGGATAAGATTGGCCCCATCTGCCGCGGCGTGGAGGATTGCGCCATGGTGCTCCACGCGATCCACGGCCCGGACGGCCGCGACCGCAGCGTGGCCGCCGACCCGTTCCATTGGGAGCCGCGCAGACCGCTTGGCGCAATGCGCGTCGGGGTCTTGCAGAAGGCCTTCGACAACATGCGCGCAGCGGACAAGCCGGTCTACGCGCAGGCGCTGGCGGACCTGAAAAAGGCCGGCGTCCCGGCCACCGCCGTGGACTACGACGAGAACCTGCCGCCCATCCGTTTCCTGCTCGAAGCGGAGGGCGCCGCGGCGTTCGACGATATCACTCGCGATGGCGAGATCCGCACTCTGAAGGGGCAGACCGCCGGCTCCTGGCCGAACACCTTCCGCAGCTCTCGCCTGGTCCCGGCCGTGGAGTATATACGGGCGCAGCGCGCGCGAACCATGGTCATCGAGCGTTTCGAAAAATTCATGGCAGATTGGGACGCCATCGTGATTCCTCCTTCCGCTTTGTTGACCACTACGAACCTGACGGGCAACCCGCAGGTGGTCATGAAGTGCGGGTTTGCGGATGACACGCTGCCCGACGGCTCGAAAATCAAGTTCCCGCGCTCCGTCGGTTTTGTCGGCAAGATCTACGATGAAGGTTCGCCGCTGCGCATCGCGTTGGCCTATGAACGGGCCACGCCGTGGAGTAAGATGAACCCGGCGCTTTGAGCGGCTTGCGATAATCGATACATATGGCATCGCGCCCGTTCTTGCAACGCCCGTCCGTCCTGCTGGTTCTCGCCCTCTGCGCCGTCGCTGCCGTGGTGAGCGTTCTCGGAAAAATCGGCGGCACGGACTCGGTGAAGAAGGCCGTCACGTTGGTGAGTCCGGGCGGAGCGGAAGCTTACCCCTCGTTCTCGCCGGATGGCAAGCGGCTGGTTTACAGCGTTCGTCTGGCTAAGGACCAAGGCTTCCACCTGTTCGTGCGGGACCTCCCCAACGGCGAACGGCGGCAGTTGACCGGCGCGGCGGGCAGCGATATCGCGCCGGCCTGGTCGCCCGATGGCGCGAGCGTGGCCTTCCTGCGGGTGGACGAAGGAGGCGCCTCCTGCATGGCGATGCCGTCGGCGGGCGGCCCCGAACGGAAAGTGGCGGATTGCGCGACGGCCAATGCGGAACAGAGTCTGCCCGCGGTTGCCTGGACGCCGGACGGCCAGTCGCTGGTGGTTGTGACCGGCGAAAACCAGACGGCGCTTGCGCTGGCGCCGGCGGCGGGCGGCGCTGCCAAGGCCCTGACCAACCCACCGCAAGGCTCGCAAGGCGATTCCACGCCCGCCGTTTCTCCCGATGGCAAAACAGTGGCTTTCGTGCGCAATGCCGGCGAGGAGGATGCGGATATCTTCACATGCGATCTTTCAGGCGGAAATCTCCTGCGGCTCACGTTCGACGGCCGGGCGGTTCGCGGAATCTCCTGGACCCCGGATGGCAGCCACCTGGTATACGCCGGCTTTCGCATGGGAACCTGGCGCTTGTGGCGTCTGCCCGCTAACGGCGGCAGCGCGCGCGACTTGCCTTTCGCGCGCAGCGGCGCCCAATTTCCGGCGGTGGCGCGCGCCGGCGGACGTCTGGCGTATACCGATAACCCCACAGTCTCGGCGATTTGGAGGGCGGCTCTGGGCGCCGGCGCGGATGCGGAAGCGCAGTCCCTGATACGCTCGGCCGGCCGGGAGACGGCGCCGGCTTATTCGCCCGACGGCCGCAAGATCGCGGACATCTCGGACCAGACCGGCAACGATGAAATCTGGTTGAGCGATGCGGAGGGCGGCCATCGCACCCAGTTGACCCATTTCAACGGCCGCGCCGACCCGGGGCGCCCGCGCTGGTCGCCCGATGGGCAGAGCATCCTCTTCAACCTGCGCGGTGGCGATGCTCCGGAAGTGGATGTCATACCGGCCGCCGGTGGAACGCCGAAGCGCGTGCTGGAGAATGCCGGCGGGGCCTCGTGGTCACACGACGGAAAGGCGATCTATTACCAGTCCCGCGGCCAGGTCTGGAAGGCTTCGAGCGACGGTACTAACCCGCGGACGCTCACCACGCAGGGGGGCGGGGAGCCGGAAGAAACCTTCGACGGGGATTTCGTCTATTATGCGAACCGGCGCGCCATCTGGCGAGTCCCGGCCGACGGTGGGACGGAGGAGGAGACCATCAACTCCGATCGCGGCGGCATCATGAGCGGCGCCAGGTTGACGGCGAAGGGCGCGTACTATGTCGAGGTAGAGTGGAACCGCATGGGCATGCGCGCGCGGGCTCGCGGCCGCGGCGGCATGATGGCCGCCATGAATTCCGCCCCGGTCACGGTCTATTTCTACGACTTCGCGACGCACAAGAGTTCGGCCGTCTTCGAGACGGACGTGATGGATTTCTCCGGCGTGGCGCTCTCGCCGGATGGCAAGTACATCGTCTACCCTCGCGTGGACCAAACCGAGACCAACCTGATGCTGGTGGAAGGATTCGAGTAGGGAGGACCGCGTCCTATCGCGCCGAAGCCTTCAGCAATTCCGCAAGGTACCCTTTCCACACCGCCGCCACCGTATGCGTCCCGTGGCCGCGCGTCTCCGGGCTCAGCGGCAATACGACGGCGCGGCCCTTCGCCACGCGTTTGATCTCGCGCTCCAGGATGCCAAGCTCGGGCGGATTAATCAGATCGTCGGCCGAATTGACCGCCAGCAGCGGCGCGCGGATCTTCTCCAGGCCGGGACCGGGATTGTAGTCGTGGGAGGCCTCCACCTGGTACAGAACGTCATTCGCGTCCGCCGTCTTGAGCGTCTCGTCGATTGCCTTGTCGAGAGCGGCGTCGGCCTCCGCCGGGGTTGGCATCAGCCGCTGCCGGAGAATGGGATTGCTCCCCATGAAATAGATCATTTCCTCGGCGGTGCGAAGGCTCGCCGGTTCGGTGGTGTAGTCGCCGCCGCGCCACCCCGGATCGTTGCGAATCGCATCGATTACGATGCGGCGCCACACCCGGTTGCGGCCCGAGATCTGTGTGGGCAGGCTCGCCAGAGGCATGAGCGCATCCATGAAATCCGGATGGCGCTCGCCCCACAGCCATGTTTGCATGCCGCCCATCGACGTGCCCATTGCCAGGCGCAGGTGGTTCACGCCCAGGCCTTCGGTCAGCAGCCGGTATTGCGCCTCCACCATGTCCACGTACCCGTAGTGCGGGAAGCTCGCGCGAAGGCCATCGCTCGGCTTGCTGGATTGCCCGGCCCCGATGCCGTCAGGCAGCACCAGGAAGTAGCGCGCAGCATCCAGCAGTCCGCCAGGGCTGAATAACTCCCCGGCGAATATGGCGTTGATGAAGTTCGCTCCGCTGCCTCCGGTTCCATGCAGGATCAGGACGGCGTTGGTGACCTCGCCTTGTGCGTCGCGCTCCGGCTTGCCCAGCGTCCGGTAATGCAGTCGAAGCTCCGGCAACCGCTCTCCCGAAGCAAACTGGAAATCCTTGAGGACGTAGTCCCCCTGCGTGGGTGTAGGATACTGCGCCGGGCAGACCCTGCCGGCTGCGACCAGTGCCAGCAGAAAGAGCGGGAACTTCTTCATCATATGCGTCAACATGTAACTCCGGGTGGGGCGGGCTTACTGGCCTGCCTTCTTCATCTAAAAACCCGAAACCGAAATTCGGAAGCTCTCCCGCCAGCGGTCGCCGGGCGGGATGCTTTGCAATTCCCGATAGCGGCCCGCGTGCGCCAGATTGAAGGCGTTGGTGAGGGCCGCCATCGGCTCGAAGCAAATGAAATCGTGGCCCTCCGGCGCGTAGACCACCGCGACGGGATATTTCGGCCCGTAGGCCACCTCGATCCGCTGCCGTTCGCCTTCCACCCAAAAGACCGCCTGGCCGTCCGGCCCGCGCACCAGATCCGTGAAGACGTCATCTAGCTGTCCGGCCGCCAGCGGATGCGGATCGCCGAACAGAGCCGGCTCCAACTCGCCGGTGGGGATCACCAACTCGTCGAGCACGGCGCGGCTGCGCGCGGCCAGATGCACTCTCCACTGCCCGCGCGGCGCATCGCGAAGCTGAAAGTAGGGATGGTAGCCGATGGCCACCGGCATCGGATCGGCGGAGAGATTCTCCAGCGTGGTTTCCACTACGAGCGCGCCCGAAGCCAGCCGGTGGGTCATGGCGATGGAGTGCGCAAAGGGGAACTGCGCCATCATGTCGGGATGCTTCCAGAAATCCAGGCGGCTGGTGGCGTAAGCGCAATTCTGGTCCGAACCGAAGGCCTCCAGCGTCCACGCAGGCGAGAACCGGAGCAGACCGTGAATCGGCTTGCCGTGGGCATCCCGATGCAGCCCCAATTCGGGATTAAGCAGGTAGCGCTTGCCGTTGGCCCAGTACGCATCGCCATCCAGGCGATTGGCCCACGGCGCCAGAAAAGGAACGCCGCACATCGCGGGATTCTCCCGAAACGCGGCCGGCCCGGAGTAGGGGAACCAGAGCGCGTTCTTTCCGGCAACGCTCATCTCGTAAGCCATGTTGCCCACCGATGGCGCAATGGAGACTTCCGTACGGTTTGCGGCGTCGGCGAGTCGCACGATTTCCACGCCGTCGGTTACCATCCGGCGGGCGGAATAGTTCGAAGAGGGCGTCATTTCGCGTCGGGATCGATCAAGTCGAGCGTGGTTTCCTTTTGGCAGCACACGCATGGACCCGGCGTGTAGGCGCGGATGTTACACACGTCGCACCAGTAGGTGATCATCTTGAGATGGCCGTCTTTCCGCACCGTCAAGGCGGTGGTGTGGATGGGGTCGATCAGGAATTTCCCCGGAGCGGTGAAATGTCCTTTGGCCTGGACCTGGAATCCGTTGAGCCGCTGGTCGCCGAGAATCTTGCGCGTGGATTCGTCTCCGTCGAGCAGCACCAACTTGTTTCCCGCCGTGGCAAGCGCGGGCGGTTTTCCCGCGCCGAGAACCAGCTTGCCCTCGAGCGTTTCGGTCTTATCGGAGGCGGCCGCAAAAGCGCACATCGCCGCCGCAAAAAGAATCAAACAGCCCCTCATGAGTCAATTGTAGCGCCTGCCTGGAGCCGGTTTTGACGTCGAAGCGGATCGTAGCTACAATGTAGTACGTGGCGGCGCGGCGGATGGCGTTCGAATGGGACGAGGCCAACCGCGACCACCTCGCCCGGCATGGTGTGACGCCGGAAGAGTTCGAACAAGGATTGCGCAACGGGCCTGTCGAGTTGGGCGAATATGAGGTAAACGGGGAATGGCGCGTCAAGGTCATCGCCATAACCGATTCGGACAGGTTGTTGGAGGCAGCGTACACCCTCCGGAATGGGCGAATACGAGCGGTCACCGCGTACCCGCTGAAAGAGCGTAGAAGGGAGTATTACCGTGGTCAGTTCAAAAAGTAAAGCCATTTGGGCGGAGTTGGGACTCTACGAAAAGAAAGACGGCACGGTCGGCATGAGAAATGCGCCGCAGTTCCGCAGCGAGGACGAAGAAGTCGAATGGGACGAGCGGACGCACGAGGCGATTCTGGATTTCGCCATGGAGCATCACTTACAAGGCAAGCGGCCAGCGCGCCGCGCTGCGCGGCCTACATCCATCCGCTTGCCGCCCATCGACATCATCCGCGCTCGCAGGCTAGCCGCCGAAAAGGGGATTGGCTATCAGACATACGTGAAAATGCTCTTGCACGAAGCGCTGAACCGAGAGGCGCGCAGGAACAAGGTGGCTTGAAGTAGCCCTACTCCACTACCAGCTTCGCTCGTTGGAACGTAAACTTCCGGCCTACTTCGTCCACTACGTCGATCTGGCACATGTAGGCGCCGCGCGCGATATCCTTCAGCGGCACCAGGAACTGCACCGGCACGGCTTCCGGGCGCATGGCGGCCACTTGTGTCGCGGAGATCGGGCCCACTTCGAAAGTCTTCACGTTATCCTTGTTGAATAACGCCATATCCACCTTCACGCGGCGGGCCCGCGTGTTGGCGGGATCGGGCAGAGCGTCGTAAACGTCGAAGTTCACGTACAGGTTCTGGCTGCGGCGGAAGACGTGGGTGATGTTGGGAATCACTTTCTCATTGCCGACAATCAGGGGATTCGCCCGGATCACCCGCTGGTTGAATCTCTCGGCCGACCCGACCGCCGCCGCGACCGGCTCGCGCTGGCTGCTCCAGATCACGGTGCTAAGTTTCAGCCCGGAAGTGTCGGCGCTAAGATCGGGCACGGTAAAGCCCGTCTCAAAGGTACCCATCTTGCCCGTGAGGTTCTCGCGCACCACGAACTTCATGCGGTACTTGCCGGGTTCCAGCGTAAAGCCGGCGTCGTACTGATAGTTCTTTCGGATGGCGGCCGCGGCGCTTTCCTGATTCAGCTTGATCTGAATGTTATCGCGCACGTTGCCCACCACGGCGTGACGCTCGTCCTGTATCTGGCCGGCGAAATCGAACTGCGTGACGCTGGCGCCGCCCTTCACTGCCAGCCCAACCACCGAACCGGGGAACTTAATCGACACCGGCACGAAGTAGGCCGTTGGAGAAATGCGAAAATAATCCACCTGAAGCGCCAGAGGCAGATCGGTGATCGGGTCTCCGGCCGAGAGAGCTTCCTTGAGCGCCTGCTCCTTATCCTGCGCGCCCAGCTTGTTCCATGTCTTATCGGCCCAGTAGCCTTCGCGGTGCTCCAGTTTGGCGGCCAGCTTGGGGTTATTCAGCTTGACGGTAATCTTCCGGTACTTACCATCCAGCGCGTTGTTAGAGCTGTAGTAACCCAGCAGATAGTAACTGCTCATATCCTCCTGAGTCTTGGTAATGGCAGATGCAATATCGTTGGTATCGAAGAAGGATTTGCCGCCGGTCTCCGTCGCCAGGTTATACAGCGTGTCCTGCGAAGCAAGTGTGCTTGCCCGCTGGGAGTTATACACCGACCCGTTGAAGATTCCCGAGCCGCGCGATCCGGCGTGACTCGCATCGCCGCCCGGAGGAGCGGCCATGAGACCGCGTGCGTCGATAGAGTATATGGCCAGATTCGCCTTGGTGGCGGCATTGATGGAAGCTTGCAGTTGCGCCTCGTTATCCAGGCCGGTGCGCGTGACGCCGCCCGAAAAATAAACCAGCGCCTTCTCTTCGGGAAAATTCTTCAACATCTTCGCGGCCGTCTCAATGGCGGCCAGTTTCTGATCTGTGTTGAAAATATTAAACTCGGTCTCGTCCGCCACGAACGCCGCCTGCGTGTCCTCTCCATTGACATCGTCCGTATCCGCCAGACCGGCCAGTTCGCTGGCCTCGCCGATGGGCAATTGCTTGATAATCCGGGTCAGCATGTCCCGGTCGTCGGTGAAATCCGTCAACACTTGCACGGCGCTGGCGTAGAAGAGAATCGCCACCATGTCATCCTTGGTGATGTGTTTCGCCAGGTATTCGAGCGCGGCGTCCTGTGCGCGCAACTGGTCTGAAATCGCCATGGATGAGAAATCGAAAAAGAACACCAACAGCCGCTTGTCGTGATACTGGATCTTGCCGGGATTGGCGGCCGTGATCTCGGTCTTGGGCGCTTCCGGCAGCTTGAGTTGGTCGGTCAGCTTCAGGGTCTCGGGCGGCTCCGGGTCGGTGGCAATGTGTTGAAACTCGAAGATCGACACCTTTTGCGGCTTGCCGTCTTCGAGCACGGTGAAGTCCTCGGCCTTCAACCCCTCCACCACGGCGCCGTTCTTGTCCTTGGCTTTGACGTCGACAATCACCAGATTGGCGTTCGATGTGAACTTGGCCCCGCTCGATTCGACCGGCTGCGCCCCGGGACGCGGCGCGGAAGGCTGCTGGGCGGCGGCCGAAATCAGCAGCAGCGCCATGGATGCCGTGGGAATGAAGTGGATGCGCATAAGCTTCAGAAGTTGAAACGCATGTTAAGACTGACGGTGCGAGTGGCGGACGCGGCGGTGGGCAGCCCATAATTGGCAGCATTCACGGTGGTGCCGATGCTCGTAATGGTCACATGATTCAGTGCGTTGCTGGCCACCAGGTTGAAAGCCAGGCGCCGCCGGCTCTCGCCGAACGTGAACGAGCGGTTCAGGCTGGCATTCAGGGTGGTCACGAACAGCCCCGGAATGGTGTCCCGGCCCGCGTCTCCGAACTGCCCCGCGGGAGGCGTGGTGAACGCCGCGGTATTGAAGTAAGCGCCATCGGCTCCGGCGATGGGCTGTCCCGTGGCCTCGGCGCGCAAGTTTCCGGAGCTCGCCAGCCCCGCGGTATTCGACAAGTTGCCGGAAATGTACGCCGTCAAAGGCGTGCCGCTGGTCGCGGTGAACGTGGTCTGCAAGTTCCAGCTCTTCAGCAGAGTGGCCCTCCAGCCGCCGCCCCGCAGAAAGCCGCGTATGCCCACCGGCGAGGAAAACTGCATGGTGGCCGTTAAGTGGTGCCGCTGATCGAAGCTCGAAAGTCCGCGTTCCAGATGCCAGTCGTCCAGATATTGGACGGCCGTGCCCCCCGTCCCGCTGAAGCTCGACGCGTTGTCGATGGATTTCGAAAATGTGTACAGAATGCTGGCCGAAACGCTGCGCGACAGGAACCGCGTCACGCGTACCTGCCCGGCGTTGAAGATCGAGTTCGCCCCGTAGGTCTGGTAGGTGAAGTTGGTGGCGTCGGCGATATTCAACTGCTGCTGCCCAACTGTCCCGGTCGAGCGATTCGGGTTTTCCAAAACTCCCAGGTGCGTGCCCTTGGTTCCGATATATTCCGTATCCACCACGAAACCGCCCGGCAGCGTGTTCTGTATGCTGAAATTCCAGGTTTGCGCGTAAGCGATTCGAAAATTCGGATCGATCGCGTAGGTGTTCGTCAAGGTGCTGGAAGGCGCCGACAAGAACGCGTCCTGCATGTTGAACGGCGCCGCCGTGGTGTTGGTGAATGTCCCCGTGGTGGCGAACGGCGGCTGCCCCGCCATGGAGCTGGCAATTTGCGCGTAAGAAGAACCGCTGTAGAAAATGCTGTAGCCGGAACGAATAATCGTGCCTCTCTTCTGCGAGGGCCGCCACGCAATGCCAAGCCGGGGTGAAAAATCCTTCGGCTGCGGCCGCACAATGCTCGTGGGAAGAGCGCCGGAATACGGCGAGGCTTCTCCGGCGGTCACTACGGATACCGATGTGAACCCGGGACTCACGGCCAGGTCGGCCAGGTGGCCCCGCTCCTCGGTGTACGGTGCGAAGTACTCGTAGCGGAGGCCCAGGTTGATGGTCAGTCCCCCGGCGGCGCGGAAATCGTCGTTGGCGTAGGCGCTCGTGGACCAACTCTGAAAGTAGTTGTTGCTGGCGCTGTAGCGTACCGAGGCGGTCTGCGGCAATCCCAACAGGAAGTCCGCGAAATCGTAGCCGGTGCCTTTCACGGGCTGCCCGTTGGCATCCAGTTCGCTGGTCATGATGCCGCTGAAACTGAACGATCCGCGGGCGTTCTGGAAATTCTCGCTGTCCTGATGCAGCCGGTTGACCGTGTAGCCGAACGTGAAGTTGTGTTTGCGCCGGACCACATACGTGATGGAGTCCGACGCGGTAAACGTCTGGTTGCGGTTCAGACTCGGCGTGCCGTCGCTCAGTCCCGAAAAATTCGTGAATGACAAGCTGGGCGGTCCGTAATTCTGGGGTTCCTGCGACACGCCTGCAATGCCCAGTTCACTCGCGATGTCCGCCCCGTTCGCAAAGTACGGGGAACCCTGGCTGATGCTGCGGCTCAACGAGAATGTCGCGGTGTTGTTGAGGCGCGGCGCGAAACTGTGGCTCCAGCCTGCCGACGCGCTCAAGCCCGAGTTCGCGCTGGTATCCTTAAAACCGAAAAGCTGGTAGGCGTCCGCGCTCCCGTTCGAGGTCTGCACATTGAAATTCAGGCGGTCCTTGTTGCTGATCGGCGCGTTGAACCGAATCCCCACAGTGTGGTTGTTGCTGGGGTTGGTAATGACGAACCGGTAATTCTGAACGATCCCCGAGTACAGCGGACTCGGAAAGTAGTGCAGCAGACCCGCGGAAACCGAGTTGAGGCACATCGCCGGGATAATATTGCCCGGAAACGGCGCGGGAGTCGAAGCCGTGCAGAACGGACTGGCGCCGGCGCTCGGCTCGTAGATCACGCTGGAAATCTGCGAGAAATTGCCGCCCAGTTCCGCCGGCGTAGGCACCGATCCCACCGAATTCGAGCCGTTGCGGATCAGCGAAGTGGAGACCGAAACCATGAACTGCGACCGCGGCCAGTTCACAATCTTGGGAATCACCAAAGGGCCGCCGATATTGCCCACCAACCGGTTGTTGGCGGAGTAAGGCTTCTGCGCGGCCTGCCCGTTCAGCGAAAACGGCGCGGCGTTCAACACGGAGTTCGCCACCGTGAGCGACACCGATCCTGTAAGCGGGGGATTCGGATTGCGCCGCCGGTTGCCGAAGCTCGCGAACTGGCCGTTGAAAGGCCCACGTCCCGCCGCGCCGCCACGTCCACCCGCCCCGCCGCCGCGTCCGCCGCCACCGCCACGCCCACCGCCTCCACCGCCCCCAGCGCCGCCGCCCGCGCCGCCACCGCCGCCGCCGAATCCGGCCGGTCCGCCGCCACCGCCAGCGCCGCGGCCGCCAAATCCACCGCCCGGTCCGCCGGGTCCGCCCGGTCCCGCGACGGCCGCGCCCACGCCGAATCCGCCGTTGATGGCGTCGGCGCCAAAACCGCCCAGACCCAGGCTATCGTTGGTCAGGCTGGCGGTCATTCCGGGCGGCAGACCCATGCTGTTCGTCAGTCCCTGCGCGGCGGAAACCGCGCCGCCCGGCCCGCCCGGTCCACCGGGGCCTCCGCGTCCGGCCATCATCTGTTGACGCCGGGCTTCATCGTCGGCGGATTGGCCCAATCCACCGCTGGTGCTGCCGTTGACCAGAAACGAGTCGTCCGCATCGGAGCCGGCATCGGTGGCCGAAAGCTCCGGCGCCGTTTGAGACTCCGGGGCCGCGGCGGCTTGCTGGCCTTCCGGCGTAGCCGTAACGGTGGCGCTCTGAAAACCCGGCTGCGGCGCCACTGGGCCAACCGGGCCGCCCGCGCCGCCCCGCCCATCCTGCGCCGTCTGACCGCCACGCCCGCCCGGTCCCGCGACACCGCCTCTGCCGCCGAATCCGCCCTGGCCGCCTCGACCGCCAAATCCACCGCGCCCGCCGCCCATTGCACCCCGGCCCCCACGCCCGCTCTGACCGGGTATCGGCGCGATCGATGCCGCCGTTCCCGACCCCGCAATTTTCGGCATCGTCAGAACCCAGTCCTTCGCCACGGGCGCTTCGCCGATGGTCACCTGCGCCTTCTCCGGCGTGAACTCGAACATCTCGACCTGGATATCCCAAATGCCGGGCGCCAGGTCCATCGTGTAGCGGCCGTACTCGTCGGTGAAGACCGAGACCTTCTTATCGCCTTGCCTGGCGGTCACGGTCGCGCCGGGAATATAGGTATCGGCGGCCCGCACCGTTCCGCTGTATTGCGCCGCTGTCAGCGGTGGGCCGCACAGGGCGGCGAGGGCGAAGACGGCTAAAATAGAGCGCATGGAATTCCGGAGAAGCTGACCCATCACTATATCTAATTGCCCTCGCGTTCGATAAAGTTCCAGTAAACCGCTCTGATTTCGCAATTTCGGAATGTCCGGTAAGAATCGGCCCGCGAAGATGAATTGTGGTAACCGCGCTTGACGTTGGCGCCGTCCATCCTGGAGAATCGACGTTTCATGAGAATCGCCCACCTGCTGCTGGCTTGCGCGATGGCCCTGCCCGCCGTCGCCGATGAAGGACTCTGGCCGTATAACCAATTCCCCGCCGACGCCGTGAAGAAACTTGGCTTCGACGCCGGCCCCGCATTCCTCGACCACGTTCGCCTTTCTTCGGTGAAAATGAACGGTGGATCGGGCGCGTTCGTCTCCGCAACCGGCCTGCTGGTTACCAGCCGCCAGATTGCCGGCGCGTGCCTCACCGGCGTCAGTTCGCCGCGGCACGACTATTTTCGCGACGGATTCCAGGCCGCCGGCGAACCGGACGAATTGCCCTGCCGCGGGATGGACGCGAGCGTCCTGCTCAACATCGAAGACGCAACCCAGCAGGTCAAGGCCGAGGGTAAAACGCTGCAGCAGCGCAACGACGCCATCGCGCGCGTCGAGAAAGATTGCGCCGCCAAGACCGGCGACGGCTGCTCCGTGGTCCGCCTTTTTTCCGGGGGCCGCTACGATCTTTACCGGTACAAGCGCTACTCCGATATCCGCCTGGTCTTCGCCCCGGAGTACACCGCCGCCTTCTTCGGCAAGGAGCGTGATAGCATTTCGTATCTCCGCTACGGCCTGAACATCGCCTTTCTGCGCGCTTACGAAAATGGGAAGCCCGCCGCGACGCCCAACTATTTGAAGTGGAGCGCCGGCGGCGTGAAGGACGGAGACTTGGTCTTCGCGGCCGGTAATCCCGGGCCGACCGGACGCTTGTCCACCGCCGCGCAGCTCACCTTTTATCGCGATAGTCTCTTCCCCGTGATCCTCGCCCGCCTCCAACCGCGTGTTCAGCAATTGAACACCTTCGCGGCCGCGAGCGCCGCCAATCTCCAGGCCGCGCAATCCACGCTGGCCGCCCTTTTGAGCGAGTACAAATCCGGCGCCGGCAAGCTCATCGGGTTGCGCGACGACCGCTTGGTCACGCGCAAGACCAACTTCGAAAGCAAGATCAAGCGCGCCGTTCAGGCCGATTCCAAGCTGGGTACGGACGCCGTAAAAGTGTGGGACGAAGTGGCCAACGCCTACAAGAAGTGGTCTCCCTTCGAAAGGTCGTACCAGATTCTCGAAGCCGCCCCCGCCCCCGGCTCGCGCTTGTTCCGCATGGCGCGCCAGATTGTCCGCGGCGAAAAGATCGACGATTCCGGCGAGCCCATCAACGACGCCATGGAGACCATGATGCTCGCCCTCTACCTGAACGATTTGGTCCCCCTGGGCGAAAAAGATGCGCCGCTCAAGGCCACGCTCGCCGGCGCCACCCCGCAGCAGGCCGCCGAGAAGTTGGTCAAGGCTACGCAGTTGAAGGACCCGGCGGCGCGTGCGCGCCTGGCTGCCAATCGCGACGCCGCGCTCAAGTCCGGCGACGGCATCGTGGCGTTGGCCGCCGCGCTCGAAACCCCCGCCGCGCGTCTCCGCAAGCAGCGCGATGAGACCATCGGCGCGCTCGAAGTTTCCGCGGCCGAGAAAATCGCGCAGTACCGCCTGCTCCTGTTCGGCGCGGCCGATTATCCCGATGGCACGTCCACGCCCCGCGTGGAATACGGAACCGTCAAGGGTTATACGGACCGCGCGGCCGTAGCGCAGCCCTACGCCGCCACCTTCAGCGGACTGTACTATCGCAAGGACAACGAAGGTCCCTGGCAGGTGTCGCAGCAGTGGATCGACGCGAAAGCGGCGCTCGATCCGGTCACGCCCCTCGATTTCGTCAGCACCATCGACATCGGCGGCGGCGATTACGGCAGCCCCGTCGTTAACCGCGCAGGCGAGTTGGTCGGCGTGACCTTCGACGGCAACCTTGAGAGCCTCCCCGTCACCTACCTCTACAGCGACGAGCAGGCCCGCGCCGTGCACGTGGACGCCCGAGGCATCGTGGAAGCGCTCCGACAGGTTTACAAGGCCGGCGCGTTGCTAAGGGAACTCGGCGTCCCCGCGGCGCGCGGCACGTTGTAGTTCACGCGGCGCCCGAAATACTCAAAGCCGGTGATCTTCGGCAGCGGCGCCGCTCTGGGAGAATGGAAGGCGGATGCGCAGCACGCGTTCGCGCCGTCCCTCCTCTTGAATGGCGCGGCTGCGGGCTTGCAGCAGATCGTGGAGTCCCACCATGCCCGCCAGTTGGCGTTTGTCCCCGCGCTCCACCACGGGGAAGCGGGTGTAGCCGGTTTCAGCCATGCGGTTGACTACGACGCGCAGCGGCTCATCGACGTACGCCACCACAGGTTCCTTGTTCGCCACCTCCGGCAGGGGAGTCTGCGGCGGCGGACCGTTGTGCAATAAGTGATACAAGGCATTGCGTGTGATGACGCCCAACAGCTTGCGATCTTCGTCCACCACGGGATAGAGGAACTGGCCTTTGCGCTCATGATCGAGATGCACCGACGCGGCTAACCCGGCCACCGTAGTGCGGGCGGGAAGGGCGACGATGTTGGTGCGCATCACCTCGCGGACGAAGAGAATCTCAAGCGGGTCCACGGCATATTCGCGGCTGAGATGATAGCCGCGGCGGGCCACTTTCTCGGTCAGGATGGAGCGGCGCAGGGTGAGTACGGTAAAGCCGTGGGCGATGGTAACGGCCAGAAGCAGCGGCAGCAGCATGTTGACATCGTGAGTGAGTTCCAGCGCGAAGATGACGCCGGTGAAGGGCGAGCGCATGGTCCCGCCGAGAATTGCGCCCATGCTGACCAGCGGCCAGAAGCCGGCGCCTTCGTGGGGCAGGAACATAGCCTCCATGCCGCCCAATGCGCCGCCCATCATGAGCAGCGGTGCCAGCACGCCGCCGGAAGTTCCCGACCCCAGAGACACCGCCCACATGACGGACTTCACCAGCAGAATGCCCAAAATCAGGTTGCGCGGAACCTCCCCCTGCAGCAACTTCCCGATGGTGTCATAGCCCACGCCCAGCGCCTGCGGAAAAATCAGCCCGCCGAGCCCGATTACCAGGCCGCCGATGGCGGGCCACCACATCCAGTGGATGGGCAGCCGGAGGAAAGCGTCCTCTGCCGCGTAAACCGCCAGGGTAAGGAGAGCCGCAAGTGCCCCGGCGAGAACGCCCGCCACCACGCAGCCCATCAATCCTTGCATGCCGATGAAGACGGGGTGCGCCGGAACCGGGAAGAGCGGTCCCAGCCCCAGAAGGTAGCGGCGGGCCGCCCCCGCGGTGACGCTGGCCAGCGCCACGGGGATCAAACTGCGCGGCTTCCATTCGAACAACAGCAATTCCACGGCCAGCAGAACGGCGGCCACCGGCGAAGCGAAGGTCGCGGACATGCCGGCCGCGGCGCCGGCCACCAGCAGCGTCTTCCGCTCGTTGGCGCTGAGCCGGAAAAGTTGGGCGATCATCGACCCGAATGCGCCGCCGGTCATGATGATGGGGCCTTCCGCGCCGAACGGTCCACCGGTGCCTATCGAGATGGCGCTCGAGAGCGGCTTGAGGATGGCGACCTTCGGCTCCACTTTGCTGCCGCTAATCAGGATGGCTTCGAGAGCCTCCGGAATGCCGTGGCCGCGAATGCGCTCCGAGCCGTATCGCGCCATAACTCCGACGATCAAAGCGCCCACCACGGGCACGGCGATTTCCCAAAGCCCCAACTGGTTCCCGGCGGGCGATGCCATGGAAGTGTCCCATCGATGAAAGAAAAACAAATTGGTGAACAAGCCAATCAGCCGGAGCAGCGCCAGGGCGATGTAGGCGCTGGCCAACCCTATAGGGACTGCCAGCAGTGAGATAGAGAAGACGCGGGGCGTCGTCGTGAAATCGCCCAGGTCGTCTAAGGCAGCTTTGGATGGCATCCTTTCCCTTTCGTAGGCGCTGTCTTACCGGCGCGGTCCTTGGCCAGCCCTCGAAGTAGCGCATCCAAGGCGCCCACCAGAACGGGGCCGGAAGAGCGAAGTTCTTCGCGATGCGCGCTGGTAAGGCGCCGGAGTTTGGCGAGGCCTTGGGCCGTGAGGTGCACTCTCACCTGCCGGTGGTCGTCATCCCCCCGGACGCGTTCTACCAACCCGTGGTCGGCCAGCCGGTCGACCAGGCCAACCGCGCTGTGATGCTTTAGAAGCAGGTGCGCCGCCAGAGACCCGATGGTGGGCGCGTCCTGTTCGTCCCAAGCGCGAATCGCGAGCATCATTTGGTGCTGTTGCGGCTCCAGGTCTTCGGCCTGGGCGGCCGCCTCGCTGAAATGCAGAAAACGCCGGATCTGGTACCGGAACTGCCCCAGAGCCTGGTAGTCCGAAAAGGGCAAGTCCTGAGGGTTCCCAATGTGAGCCATATTGCCTCCCAGTAAGTATATCGTACTACGATAATTTGGTGGGGCGGACCTCCTGGCCTGCCTTCTTCTGCTTGTTGAGTTAGTCTTGGACACACACTAGCCGTTGGAGGCTTGCCGAGTTTGGAAATGAGGAGCACAATGTCCCTTGGGTGGGTCTGGATTCATGAGACAGGCGCAAACTGTTATTGCTATCGCGGCGGTGTTCGCCGCGGTCGGAAGCGCGCAGACGCCCCGTTCCCTGCCGCGTACCCAGTCAAGGGTGGCCAATGCCTGGATGAAGGTCCCGTCCGCGAAGAGCGCGGATCCGGTTGCAGCTTCTCTGCGGCATGCGCGCGATCTCGCGCTCGACCGCGGGTTCGGGCGCGGCGGTGTCCTGACGCCAGGGAACGCCGGACCTGCCATATCGGAGCGGGCCTATGATGGAATGCCCCCTGAAATTGAGAACCTTCCGAACAGGGCGATTCTGATCGCGACGTTCACTGGTTTCCGGAGCGTATTGACCGCTTCTGGCCGCGCGGTCTACACGGAGATCGCATTTCGCGTAAGCGATGCGATCGAGGACGCGAGCGGCCACGCTTCCCCGAATTCGGACGTCACCGTCATTGTGCCAGGCGGCAGCTTGACAACCGAATTCGGCGAGGTCATTTCCTTCTTGACGCAGCCGCGGCAGTACTTCGTGGAGCCTGGCGGGACCTACCTCATGATAATGAGCTATGTGCCTGAGGGGGACTACTACGTGGGACCCGGGATGTTGCCCCCGAAGACTTGGGACCTGACGGATGGCGTCTCGAAGCCGAACGACTGGGTCGAGGTGGCGAGGGAGCGGCAGGGCGGTGCGACCCTAATTGGCCTCACGAGGGATCAACTCGTCAGCCTGCTCCGCGCGCGCTTCGCCCGTTAACCTCGCCGACCCTGCGCGCCCTGCCGGCCCGTAACCCCCTCAGCACTCCGGGCCGAAATGCTTTTCGAACGCTTCGGCCAGCGCGAGGCCCCAGTCGCCTTTGGGCTTCATCTTGCCGCCGAAGAAGCGGAGCACGGGAGGCTCTTCGTAGAACTCCAGGCCGCCGATCATCTTGCGATGGTCGTGGAGCCATCGCAGGCGGTCGGCCGCGTATTGGAAGTGCGACATGGTGTAGACGCGGCGCGGAACGGCCAGGCGCAGCAGTTCCATGTCGGAAGGCACGTCATTGCCTTCTGCATCGCGATCCATGGAAACCGAGCCGCGCTCCATGCCCCTGATTCCCGAAGTGATGTAAACCGCCGCGGCCAGCGCGCCGGCGGGGTATTCGGATTGCGGAACGTGGTCGATAAACCGCATGGCATCCACGTGGCAGGCCAGCCCTCCCGGAGGCGTCACCACCGGGATTCCCTTGGTTTGCAGCAGGCAGACGAAATATTTGATGGCGTCGGCGGACGCGCCGGCCACTTCCAGCTCCGTCATTTCGCGGATGCCCACCGCCATGGCTTCGATTTCCTTGGACGACATGCCGCCATAGGTGTAGAAGCCCTCGTACACCGGAAGCCATGGGCGAATGGCTTCGTGCAGGTCCTTGCGGTTGGTGGCGATCATTCCGCCGCGCACGCTGCAGCTCTTGCGGCCGGACAGGTAGCACAGGTCGGCCACCGACATGATCTCGCGGATGATGTCGCGGATCGACGTATTCTCGTACCCCGGCTCGCGCTGGCGGATGAAGTAGGCGTTCTCCGAAATCAGGCTGCCATCCACCACCAGGAAGATCCCGAGAGGCTCGACGAGCGCCTTCACCGCGCGGAGGTTTTCGAGCGAAAACGGCTGCCCGCCGATCAGGTTGGTAGTGGCTTCCATGCGCACGAACGACACGTTGGCAGGCCCGGCTTTGTCAATGGCGTTCTTCAGCCGGCCCAGGTCCATGTTCCCCTTGAACGGGTACGCGCTTTCGGTCACCAGGGCTTCCGGCCCATAAAGCTCCAGCACCTTCCCGCCCGCCAGGTCGAAGTGCGCCTTGGTGGTGGTGAAGTGATAATTCATGGGCACGATCTGGCCGGGCTTCACGAACGTCTTCGCGAGCAGGTGCTCGGCCGCGCGGCCCTGATGGCAGGGCAGGACGTACTGGTAGCCGAAGATCTCGCGGACGGATTCCTCAAGCTTGTAGAAGCTTTCCGAGCCGGCGTAGGCGTCGTCGGACTGCATCATGGCCGCCAGTTGGTTGTCGGACATGGCATTGGTGCCGCTGTCCGTCAGCATGTCCAGAAAAATGTCGCGGGAGCGCAGCAGGAACGTGTTGTAGCCGGCTTCCTCCATAGCCCGGAGCCTCTCGCGAGCCGGGGCCAGACGCACTTTTTGCACAATGCGGACCTTGTGCATTTCGATGGGGATTTCACTTCCGTTGGATAGTCTTATACTCATGGGGGCTCCAGGGTCAGGGAATAAACGATAGGGTTTCGGACTCTGTAATCCGCATTATAACCGGCGGCGATGGAAAATGGGGGAGGGGGGCGACCAGCCGCTGGAGCCGCCGGACAACCGCGTTGACAAAATACGCTAATGTATATACAATTAGAGCATACATGAGATGCGACTGGAACCCGGCTCAGGCGGAGCGGAATTACCGGGCTCACGGCGTTTCTTTCGAGATGGCGGCGGAGATCTTCCTCGACCCGAATCATATCGTCACCGAAAACTACTTCATGGTGGAGGAGGGCGAGCAGCGCGGGGGAGGAGATCCTCCACATTGTTTCCGCCAGAAAGGCAACGGATTATGAAAAGAGCGCGTACGAAGACCAATTCCGCCGGTAGACGGCTGAAGATCGGCGACCGGACGCGGGCGCTCTACGAGCAGCGGGACCGGAGCCTGGACAAAGATCCGGAGGCCCCCGTGCTGCCGCCCGCGTTGTGGCAGAACGCTGCCATTGGCAAGTACTACCGGCCGATCAAGACTCCGGTTTCCCTGCGGATCGACAACGACGTTTTAGCCTGGCTGAAATCGAAAGGCGGCGGGCATATCAGCCGGATTAACGGCATCTTGCGCGAGCGGATGGAGCAGGAGACATCGATGCTCAACCGCGGGGACCAGCATACTCAAACCTAACGGTAAGCTCGAGGGGATGGCTCGATGGCGGAGCCGGGGCTTCACTGCGGCGGCGGTGGCGACGCTGGCGGGTTCTGGTACTCTGAAACCGGAGCCTGCCAATGGAAGCCTTTCATTATCACGTATTCGTTTGCGACCAGAAAAAGCCGGAGGGCGTGCCCGGTTGCTGCGCCCGAGGGGCGGAAGAAACCCTCGCGGCCTTACGGCGGGAAATTCTCGCACGGGGCCTCGAAGACGAAGTGCAGGTGACCACCTGCGGATCGCTCGGGCTGTGCGAGTGGGGTCCCAACATGGTCGTCTATCCGGAGGGCGTCTGGTACACCGGCGTGCAACCGTCGGACGTGCCGGAAATCGTGCGGTCGCATTTCGAGCAGAACACGCCGGTGGAGCGACTGGTGCGAAGCGACGAGGCGTCGGTGCGGGCTGAAATTCTCTCGAATCGCGCCAAGAGACTCGCGGCGGTGAGAATCAATACAGATCCGCACTGAAGACCGCCGATTGTTTGAAACCAAACAAACGCGCCGGGACTCAGATCAGCCAGCACGTAATGGTGGAGGGGGCTACGGCGCGAATTCTGGTCGTCGATGACGAGCCTGTGGTGCTCAGCGTGGTGTCCAAAGCGCTTGCTGCGCTAGGCTATGAAATCCACGCGGCGGCCAGCCCCGCGAAGGCACTGGAGGCCGTCGAGAGAGACCCGTCTTTCGATTTGGTGGTGTCGGACGTCATCATGCCGGGGATGTGCGGGCCGGAGTTGGTGAAGAAGATCGCCCAGATATGCCCCGGGGCCGGCGTGGTCCTGATGTCGGGACACATCGATATTCAGGGGCTTCCCAAACACGCCACGTTCCTCAGCAAGCCGTTCCTGATGACGGACCTGTATGCCACCGTGGAGAAGGCGCTGGCTCTCTGCCCTAAGCTGCGCAACGGGAGCGGTGGGAACGGGGACTGAGGCCGGAAATCAGGAGCTTTCGCGCAGCCAAATCTTGAACGGCTCGCGGTAGAGGAGAATCCCCTTGCGCGAATACCGCAAGAATCCCTGGCGGCGGAATTGGTTCATGTAGTGGGTGACAATTTCGCGGGACGTGCCGACGTACTGCGAAAGCAGTTCGTGAGTGAAGGGGGCCATGCGGATCGCTCCGCCGGCTTCCTCAATGCCCAACCGCTCCGAAAACCGAATCAGCGAGCGAGCCAGACGGCGCGCGATATTGTCCACCGAGAAGCTTTCGATGCGGTGCGTGAAATCCAGGGATCGCTGCGACAGGATCTGGAGCAGGGCGACGGCCAGGCGCGGCCGTCTGGCGATGATCTCCTCGATTTCAGAGGCGGTCCATGTCATCAGCCTGGTGTTTTCCAGGGCGGCGGCCTGCTCGGGACGGTTCGGCAGTCCCAGGAACGCGGATTCGCCGAAGAACTCGTCGGGTTGATAGATATCGACCACCACCTGGTGGCCGTCGTCGGCGAGTCGCGACACCTTCACCTTTCCGTCGATCACCAGATAGATCGCGGTAGAGGGTTGTCGCTGATCGTAAATGACTTGGCCCCGGCGGTACTCCAGAATGCTGGAGCAGGGCAAATGCGCTAGCGGATCCTCCAGCGGCTTCTGGTAGGCTTGCGGCAGACTAGTCGACGCCATTCGCCACCTCGTTTTCAATTCCCGCTACGATGCGTGCCGACTGCGAAGGTGTGCTAACACGCGGCGCCCGCCCGACGTTTTCGGCGCAGCACTGCGTGTGCCACTTCATACCTATTCTTAACACAACACAAATCTAAACCACAAGTTGCGAGGCAGGCCCAGAAAGCCCAGGACCTTCCCCACGTATATGATGGAGGGGTGTTCGGGGTCTGGCGATGTTCGCTGGCGCTGGCGGCGGTTTGCGCCGTGGTTTGCGCGCAATGGTACGTGGCGCCGGCCGGAATGCGTCCCGCGTCTATAAACGCTGGCGGTTCGATTCTGCCGGGCGGGAGGATCGTCGCGCCGGCCGGAGACCAGTACCTTACGGGACCGGACCCGTTCGGCCTCGCTGTGAGTCCGTCAGGCAAGGTACTGGCAACCGCCAGCGCGGGCCGGGACCAGAGTACCCCGGTCGCCATGGAGCGCCGGAATGACGGCCAGTGGGAGCCGGTCCAACCGGGATCGCAAGGCTTTGACCCGCCGGATCTGTCCGGCGCTTCGGATTGGCGCGCCGCCTCCCGCGGGCTGGTGTTTTCGGGCGAGCACGCGGTTTTCGCGTCGGAAGGCGCGTCCGGGCGGATCAGCCTGATCGACTGGCTCGCCGGACGGGTGCGCACCATCGACCTGAATCAGGGCGGCGCCACCGGGAGTTACGCCGGCGACCTGGCATTGGACGCGCCGAGCGGGCTGCTATATGCGGCCGATCCGGAGAATTCGCGAGTTGCGGTAATCGAGGCGCGCTCCCGGCAAACCATCGCCTGGGTGGCCTTGGCCGGGCCTCCGTTCGCGCTGGCGCTTTCCCCCGACCGGCGCAAACTGTACGCCGCAATCGGCGGGGAAGCGGGGTCGCTGGCAGTGGTGGACGTGGCGGATCCTTCGGCGCCCAAGGTGGATGCGACGGTCGCCACGGGGGGGGCCGATCCCGACAGCGCGCTCGCGGTGGACGGCCGGGTATTCGTCGCCAACGGGGGCGGCGATTCCATCACCGTGGTCGACGTCGCGACGAACCGCGTCGAGGCGGAGATCCCCATACGGATTCCCGGCCTTGAGCAGTTCCGCGGCGTGCGGCCGGCCGGCATGGCTTACCACGAGGCGTCCGGGCTGTTATTGGTGGCGGAGCCGGGCATCGATGCGGTTGCCGAAATCGACGTGCGCAACCGCCGTGTGCTGGGGCATATCCCGGCGGGCTGGTTCCCCACCAGGGTGGCGCTCGACCGCGACACGGTGGTGGTGGCGAACGCCAAGGGTCAGGGCGCCAACGCTCCCTTTGGCGACAACCGGTGGCGGCAGGGGTCGCTTTCGGTGTTTCCGCTACCCAAGGCGGAGGATCTCGCGGCGCGGACTGCCTTCGTCATGCAGGCCAACGGCTTCGAGCCGCGCGCGGCCGCTCCGCAAGCGCTGCCGGCCGGCGTGCGTTACGCCGTCCTGATTGTGAAGGACGGCCGCACTTACGACGAAGTGCTGGGCGACATTCCGACAGCGTCCAACGGGCCGGCGATGGGGCTCCCGGGCTTGGCGCGGTTCGGAATGCGCGGTTACGTGGACGGCCGCCGTGTGAGGCTGAGCATCAAGGATGTGGCCGTCACGCCAAACCAACACGCCATCGCCGGCCAGTGGACCTTCGGCGACAACTTCTACGCGGATTCGCCCTCCTGGCCCGCAGCCCTGGAATACGCCGCCGGGCAGGGCGTAACGGTCGAGGCCTTTGGCGTCCGCCAGGGCGACGCCGCCGGCATACGGGACCAGGACCGCGTCTCTCAGTTGATTCGCGAGATTGAGGAGCAGTACGTCAAGACCGGCGCGGATCTGCCGCGTCTGCTCTTCATTCGCCTGCCCAACGATGGCATGGCGGCCGCGCGCCCAGGCGATGGCTACCCTTACGCGGAATCGTTCGTCGCCGATAACGACCTGGCGCTGGGACGCATCGTCGAGTTCCTCTCCCGCACCAGGTGGTGGGGCCAAATGGCGGTGTTCACGACGGAGGACGGCGCGTGGGGCGGGGTAGACCACATCGACGCGCGGCGGACGGTGCTCTTATGCGCGGGGCCGTGGTCGAAACGCGACCACGTGACCCACACGAACACCGGCTTTCCCGGCCTGCTGAAGACCATTTTCGAGTTGCTGCGCGTGCCGCCGATGAATCTTGCGGAAGCCGCCGCGGCCGATCTGGCGGATTGCTTCGCCGCGAAGCCGGACCCCGCGCCGTACCATGCGCTTCCCGTAGATAAGCGGATTTTCGATCCCGCCGCCGCCGCATCGCCTTCGCAATCTCCGTAACGGTGCGTGCTAACCCTGGATCAGTCTTGCGGCCAAATCGAGGAACCGCTGCGCCTGGCTGATTTGGTCTTCGGCATCGGCCGCGCTGACGTCGTCAAAGGGTCAGTAATCCCCACGCCGCCGCAGGGCCTCGGCCTTTATCGGCGCCCGATGATACTCCACGGGAACCCTGCCTGTCTTCGCGAAATGCCGTCCCAAACGCGGAAATCACGGCAGCGTGACTGGAAAATTTCAGCCCTTCGCCTTCCAATAGCGACTCCGCCGCGTAGAACATTGCGTAGTAGGCGCGCGAAACTGCGTCCTCGGCGAATCCCTGGCTCAGAAGCAGCCGCGCCGCAGCCAGCCGGGCTTGCGCCTGCGCGAGATAGTCGCGTTGATCCTCCGTCAAACCGTTATGCCTTCTCGTTTCACGTTTCGGAGGAAAGCGCCGTTCCGCCGCATGAAATACTCCTCGGCAAGGAAAAAACAACTGACGAGTTGGTCGAAATCCATGGACAACTCACTCGCGATTCCGACCGTCCGTTCGATCTCCTCGGCCTGGTGGACTGCGCCCCGCAGCACCACGAGAACGTCGATGTCCGAGTCGGGTGACGCGTCGTTGCGGGCCTGCGAGCCGTATAGGCCCACCCGCACGAGCCGCGGGCCATAGTGCGCCTCCAACTCGCGCCGGAGCCGCTGAGAATCACCCGCACACGGTCGCTCATACGTCAACTCTACCTGTTGCGGGCAGGGAAAGCCGATGGTGACATTTTCGCCGCCTTGCGTCCGCCGCCGCGCGGGCTTACTCTCAGCTTCTATGCGTAAGCTCGCCCTCATGCTTTCGCTGGCGCTGGGAGCGTGCATCCCCGCGCTCGCCAAGGTCGTGGTCTTCTGGCAGCCGGGGTTCCCGACAGTTGCCAGCCAACCGGTAAGCCGCGACGCGCTGGTCAAGGCGCTCGATGGCATGGCGCCCGTATTTGCCGGCGTCGATGGGCTGAAAGATCCCGCCACGCTCAACGGCGCGGATCTGCTTGTCCTGCCCTACGGTTCGGCGTTTCCCACGGAGGCATGGAGCGGCATTCAAGCGTACGTCAGGGCGGGCGGCAACGTGCTGGCGCTGGGAGGCCAGGCGTTCCGGGTTCCGGTGACCGCCGGCGCCAGCGGGCGGTCCAGCGAGGCCGCGCCGCAGGACACCTATGCGCGCGACATGGGCATCCAGCACACCTATGAAGCGCCGGTTCCCACGCCGGATACCGTGAGGTTCGCGTGGCGCACCGAGTTCGCCTTCCTGCATCCGCTGGCCATTCACGCTCGGCGTTTCTTCGTTCTGGAAGGCCGCCTTTCGGGCCTGGGCTTCGTCATGAATGACGAGGGTCTGGAAGTTGCGGCCCCGGTGGTGGCAATGGACCGGACTTTCGGCGGCTCCGGCGGGCGCGGGACCGGGGGCGTCGCAGCCCCGGCGTCTCGGATGGTGCTGCTCGATTTCGACCCTGCACCGGGCTACTGGGATTCCCCGGACGGCATCTCCCTGATGGCCCAGGCCGCCGCCTATGCACGGCAGGGCGTAACGGCGTTCTCAGTCGAGATGCCCTTTTCCACCCTCAAGCCCGGAGAGCCGGCCAAAGCGCTGGTCCGCCTGCGCAACGCGGGGCGGGAACGCGCCAACAAGCCGCTGACGGGCGAGGTGAGGCTGCAACTCATATCCGGCAACGTGGTGGAGGAGACGCTCACCGTTCCGGTCGCCGGCGCGGTGAATGCGGAAGCGGCGTTCGCCAGGAGTCTTGCGCCCGGTTTCTATACCGTGCGCGGGGTGTGGATGGAGGATGGCCGGGGCCGCGAGGCCTATCAGAACGGCGTGTGGGTGGAAGATGCGGCGCAGCTTACGGCCGGTCCGGTTCTGGGCGTCAAGAAGGATTTCCTCACGAGCGACAGCAAGCCGTTCTTCCCGGTGGGCGCCAACTACTTTTCGACCGAAGCCAACGGATGGGATTTCTCCGGGCCGCGCAACGCGTGGATCTGGGAACGCGATTTCGAGGAAATGCAGCGCTATGGCGTTACCTTTGTCCGCACCGGGGTTTGGAGTCCCACGCTGCGGATGATCGATCCGGCCACCAGGGGCGTCACGGAGCGGTTCCTGCGAAACCTCGAGGCCTACCTGCTGAGCGCGCACCGGCACGGCATCATGGTCGATTTTACGTTCTACGCGTTCACGCCGAAGCCGCTCGATCCCTCGGCGCCTAGCCCGCAGAGTGTAGCTCCGCCACCGGCGCCCGCCCCCGCGCCGGCTGCCGGCGGAGGACGCGGCGGACGCGTCGATCCGCAAGCGCCGCCCGAGCCCAACGTGTATGCAGACCCGCAATCCGTCAAGACCGAGCTCGATTACGTGCTTTCCATTGTGAACCGGTTCAAGGACGTTCCCTGGCTGTGCTACGACCTGATCAACGAGCCGAGCTTTTCCAATCCTAACCGCCTGTGGACCGGGAACACTCCCAACGGCGACGCCGTGGAGCTGGCCTTGTGGCGCAAATGGCTGGCGGCGAAGTATCCGGGCCTGGGCGCATTAAGCGCGGCCTGGATGGCGACGCCGGATCAGCTTGGCGGTTTCGACAACATCCCTCTGCCCACCATCGCCAACCTTACCTTTTCCCGCAGCATGAATGGCGGCGGCGTGCGGGCGCTCGATTACAACCTGTTCGCGCAGGACGAGTTCACGGAATGGGTGCGTTCCATGGTGAGCGCCATCCGCGGGGCGGGCAGCAAACAACTGGTCAACGTTGGGCAGGACGAAGGTGGCGTCACTAATCGCGTGCTGAACCAGTTCTACGCGGCGGGCGGCGTAGCTTTCACCACCAACCACACCTACTGGCAGGATGACGCGCTGTTATGGGATTCGGTGGCCGCCAAGCGTCCCGGCATGCCCAATATCACCGGCGAAACCGGCTACCAGCCGGTGCGTAGCGCGGATGCCACATGGCGCTATGACGAGATCACCGGCAACGCGCTGAACGAAAAGAAATGGGTCCTGGGATTCGCAGCCGGCAGCAGCGGAGCAGTCATGTGGGACTGGGACCGTGAGGTGGATTTCGGCATCCGGCGCAGCGACGGGTCGGCCAAAATCGCGCAGACGGCGATGCGCGGCATCGGCCAGTTCGCCCTCAAAGCGGCGCCGTACGCCACGGACCTGGTGCCCCCTCAGGTCGCGCTGGTCCTGCCGCAATCCTTCCAGCTTTCGGTCTACAACAAGACCGCGCTTGAGGCGCAGCAGAACGCCGTCCGCGCGCTCTATTACTATGCCCGCGGCGAAGCGTACGCCGTCGGCGAATACCAGATCCAGGACTTGGGCAGCCCCAAGCTGATCGTCTTGCCCTCTACCAAGGGCTTGACGCCGGGTGCGTGGGACGCCATCCGCGCGAAGGTCAGCGCGGGGGCCACTCTGCTGGTCTCCGGACCCTTCGACGGGGACGCGCACTTCCACGCGACCGGCCGCGAAAAACAGGCCGGCCTGGCTTATGAAACCGCGCCGCTGACGGTCCGCGAGGAGATCATGAAATTTCCGGGCGGAGATGAGCGCCTTTCCTACGGCGGCGACAAGACCACCTATCTGGACCGCGCCGTGCTGCCCGATAAGAGCCTGTGGGCCGAGAAAACGCTGGGCCGGGGCAAGATTCTGTTTTCGCCCCTGCCGCTAGAGCTGAACGACAACCTGCAAACCATCGGCGACGTCTACCGCTACGCGATGAAAAGCGCGGGCGTCACGCCTGCGTATACCACCGCGCTGCAGGACCCCGGCATCCTGATTTGCCCGACAAGATACCCGCGCGCCACGCTGTATGCGCTGACCTCGGAATCCGGGCAGACGGCGGTTTCCTTCACCGACCAGAAGAGCGGGAAGCAATTTACGGGATCGCTCGATCCGGGCCGCTCGGCGCTCATTCTGATTGGACCGGATGGCGCCGTGCTGGCATCCTATAATTGGAAGTAAAGGTCCCGCAATGTTATTCAGCTTTGGTTCCGAAACCGCGGCTCTCTCTTCTGAGGACCTCCGGGAGGCGCTCTTCGGCGCGCTCGCTTCGCTCGGGGAACGCCGCAAGGTCCTGGCCATTCCGCCGGACTTCAGCCGCTATCATTCCGGCGCCGGAGAACTGACGGAGCTGATCTGGCAGTACTTCGGAGAGCGGCTGGGGGGCGTCCTACCGGCCATCGGCACGCACCGGCCCATGACGCCCGCTGAGATTAGCTCGATGTTCGGCAGCGTTCCGCCGGGCCTGTTTCGAACGCACGACTGGAAAACGGATCTGGCCAACCTGGGCGAAGTGCCGGCAGCGTTCATCCGCGAGCAGTCCGAAGGGAAGCTGGATTTCGCCTGGCCGGCGCAGGTGAACAAGTGGCTGGTGGAGGGCGGCTTCGACCTGATCCTGTCCATTGGCCAGGTGGTCCCCCACGAAGTCATCGGCATGGCCAGCCACGCCAAGAACGTGCTGATCGGGACGGGCGGCGCGTATGGCATCGGCCGCAGCCACTATCTGGGAGCGGTTTACGGGATGGAGCGGATCATGGGCCGGGCCGATACGCCGGTGCGGCGCGTGATCAATTGCGCGGCCGAGCGTTTCCTGCGCCGCCTTCCCCTGATCTATGTATTGACGGTACGCGGCAAGGACGATGCGGGCCGCCTGGTGACGCGGGGATTGTTCATCGGCGACGATATCGAGTGCTTTAGCAGGGCGGCCGAGCTGAGTCTCAAGGTGAACTTTATTATGCTCGACCGGCAGATCCGCAAGGCGGTGGTCTACCTGGACCCGGGCGAGTTCAAGAGCACGTGGATCGGCAATAAGGCGATCTATCGCACGCGCATGGCGCTGGCGGACGGCGCCGATCTGACGGTGCTGGCGCCAGGCGTCAAGGAGTTCGGCGAGGACGCGGAAATCGACCGGCTCATCCGCAAGTACGGTTATGCGGGAACCCCGGCGGTGCTCGATTTTGTGCGCGACAACCCGGACCTGGCGGGGAATCTTGGCGCCGCGGCGCACCTGATTCACGGCTCCTCGGAAGGCCGCTTCAGCATTACCTATTGCCCCGGCCATCTTAGTCGAGAAGAGATGGAGAGCGTGAACTTCCGCTATGGCGGTCTTTCTGAGACCGTGAAGAAATACGACCCGTCGAAGCTGCGAGACGGCTATAACACGGTCGACGGCGAAGAAGTGTTCTTCGTATCGAACCCCGCCCTGGGGCTGTGGGCTCACCGGAGCCGGTTCTAGCCTTCAAAACCAGCGCGGCGGAATCACCTTAAGATCGACTTTGACGGCGCTGTTGTTTGCGACTGTCACCGCGACCGCCTGGTTCAGGTAGTCCCGATCCAGATCGTAGGGTGGAATCAGAGCGGGACTCCCCGAACCCAAGGCGAGGACGTAGTAATCGCCCGGGCGCGCCGAAGCGATTTCGAAGCAGCCGCCCTCCGCGCATTGCACCCGCCGCACCACGCCCTGTCGGCGCATCGACGGATCTTGCGGCAGCAGCAGGACGTACGCGCCGCCGCAGTCCTCCACCGTGCCTTGGACCGTGCCGCCGCCCGCTTTAAATTGAATGGATATGGGCGTGGACTCGGAGAGGATCTCAACCTGCCGCGCCAGCGTCTCGCGGTCCCCCACGCGTATCGCATCCAGGTAGTAGCCGGGCGCGGGGACCGGCGGCAAAATCGAAACGGTGTAGTCGCCGGGATAAATGCCGTCCGCCGTGAAATTCCCGCCGGCATCGACTTGTCCAAGGCCGAGGCCGCCAACGCCGCCTTCGCGCGTGAACAAGATGGCCCCCGTCGCCTTCACTCCCTCCGGCGGATCGAACCGCACGCTGCCGTGAACGGAAAACGCCATGCTCAGGCGGAGTACGACGTTATCGAGATCCTTGCCCGCCATCTGCAAGTTGAGATCCGCGTATAGCTTGGCCTCGCTGCCGTCAGCCTCCGCCGATAACCGCCATTTCCGGTCCGTGACCAGGAATTCGAAGGAACCATCCTCCTTGGAAGTGACGCTCCGCATCCCGTCTTGATCCGCGGCGTCCCGCAACTCCACCGTCACCTCGGGCGCGGCAGCCCCGGCCGGGTCGAGCACTTGGCCGCGAATCCGGTGCGCGGGCACGGCGAGCAGTTTCACGTCCAGCTCCGAAACCTCGCCGCCGGACCGCACCACAATGTGCGCAGCCCCTTCGCGGAACGGGACGCCGCCGAAAAAGGTAGGCGCCCAGGCGAACGCTTGCCCATCCACGGCATCGGGCGGCTTCAATCCCAGCGGCGGCGCCGCCATAAGCGTATAGCTCCCCGGAGGCATCTGATCGAAAAGGAATTCGCCATCGTCCCCCGAAGCATCTTGCGTCATCAGTCCATAGGGAGCGGCCAGCACAACTTTCGATCCCGGTACAGGCGATCCCTTTCCATCGAGGACCCGGCCGGAGACTCTTCCCTCCGGCATCATTTCGAAGCGGAGGCGCTTGGTTGTCACGCCGTTCTCCACGGCGAACGGCCGGTTTCCCGGCCCGCCGGAATAGGGGCTCAGGAAGCCGGCTAATTGCAAATCCACAACGTAGACGCCGTCCTTGACATCTTGCAGTCGAAAGTTGCCGGAGGCGTCCGTGGTGGCGCTGTACCCGGTCGCCTCGCCCTGGTTATCGGCTTTCCATAGAGTGACGCCCACGCCGGCCAGGGCGGCTCCGCCGGTCGAAACCACCGTGCCTGCCACCGTCTGCGCGAGGAGTGCGCTCCTGAACAGAAAGAGGCAGATCAGCGCCTTGCGCATACCTGCTTTCATGATATCCAGGTCCGAATCGCCGTGGCGCGGACGCAGTGAATCTTCCGCTAAATTAACGCCACTCGCTCCCCATGTTGTCGTCCGTGATGAGTCGCGCATCCCGGAATCGCCGCCGGATGCTGTCTCCCCCCTCGATCCGCATTGGCTCGTTGAAATCCTCGTCGTGCAGCGTATCGGCCAGGTGCAGTAGCTCATCGAGCCGGCCGCGGTCCGCCTCGCGTCCCAGGTCCAGCACGGCCTTGTTGTCAATGCGATAGGCCGCAAGCGCCGTCCTCCACCGTTCCTTATCGAAAGTGAACGGGCTATCGCTCACCGCCAGGAAGTTCGAAATGCGAAGCGCGTAAGGAAACACCGTCGATCCCGTCAACAGCGCCTCGGGGGACGAAGTGGTGTTGTAGTAGTGAATCCCGCCGGGCTTCAAATGCGATCGGACCAGGCCCAGGAACTCCACCGATAGCAGGTTCGATACGTGCGCCAGCCAGTGCTGCGGCGTGTTCATCACCACCACGTCGAACTTCCTGTCGGGATTGCGAACCAACCACCGCCGGCCGTCGTCAATCACGATCTTCACTTTCGGGTTGCGCAACAGGCTCGCCACCATCGGATGCTTCGGGATGATGGTCAGATACCCGGGGTTGATTTCCACGATGGTGAGCTCGGCCACTCGCGGGTTGTTCGCGATCGCCTGCGCCCATGATCCGGAAGACAGGCCCACCATCAGAACCTGTTGGGGATCGGGGTGAAAGGCAGCAACCGCGAAGGCTCTAAAGATGCTATTGCTATCGTTCACAAGGTCCGTACTGAGGCGCCCATCGTAGACTCCCCCGCCAAAAACCGTGCCATTGGCAGCGACCGCGATGACGCCGCTGCGGGTCTCGACTAAGTGTTGAAAGCTGGGCTGCGTCGCATACTCGGATTTGAACAGCAGCCGCTCGTACAGATTCGAATACAGCGGCCATGCGGCAAGTATCGGAATCGCGCCAAGGGCGAACCCGATCGACCGGCGCCGCGTGAGCGCCTTTCGGCCGGCGGCGAAGAGAAGACCGCCGCCCAGGCCCATTCCGATAAGCAACAGCGCGGTCGAGACTCCCCTTGTCGAGATGCGGTCAAACAACACGAAGCCAACAATCAGGCTCCCGGAAGCGCAGCCCAGAATATTGCTCAGGTACAGGTAGCTGAGCCTCGCGCCGGCGTCCGGTCGAGAAGGATCGATGGCCGCATGCGCCAGCAACGGAAACGCCGCGCCCAGCAGAGCGGCGCCCACGAAGACGAATGGATAAGTGAAATCGATAGGAACATGCGCCACGGCGGCGGCCAGCGCCGGACCCACCAGGAACGCCGCAATATTCGCCCAGATAATTACCGACGCGGTCGCGCGAAGCAGACCGGCGGGGTCCGCCCGCAGCCTTCTGCGGCACTGGTCGCGCACCGCAAGCGAGCCATAGGCGATTCCAGCCAGATACCACGCCAACAGTAATGCAAAGCAAGACGCCGTGCGTCCGGCCGCGAACGAATAAAGACGATACCAGACGATTTCGTACCCCAGCGAGATGAACCCGACACCTCCGGCCACCAGCAGGCAGACGCCGAACGGAAGCATCGCGCCGGCCCAGGATCTCGGCTTGGAGTCCTGCCGGGAAACGAAGCCCGCCGCGTGTTCACGATCTCGAAAATACATCAGAAACGCCGTGGCCGCGACGGAAGCATTGATGAGCGCCGCAAACCGAACGCATCCGGATTCGCCGAACGCGCCCATCAGAAGATGCGCTGCCAGAAAACATGCCGCCGCCGATCCGAATGTGTTCGCTGCATACAGCCCGCCCACCGACTCCCCAACGTTTCCGTTTCGCCGGGCCAGATGAGCCACCAGCAAAGGCAAGGTGCTGCCCATCAGCAGCGTGGGAATCATGAGTAAGAAAAAGGTGACCAGTCCGGTTTGGAGCGCCCCGGCGCCCGCCGTGAGGGAAGCGACGCCATGAAACAGGCGCATCGATACGCATCCGAAAACTGCGATGCCCAACTCGATGGCTCCGAAAAGACCGAGCAGCGGAATGTCTGCGCGCTTCGATACCCAGCCTCCCGCCAGGCTTCCCAGTCCAAGCCCTAGCATGAACACCGTCACAATCACCGTGACCGACTCGATGTTCACGCCGTAGATTGTGAAAAGGGCGCGCTGCCACACGATCTGGTATAAAAGCGCCGGGAACCCGGACAGGAAGAACAGCACATAGAACTTGCGGGCGTTGCTCGCCTGCGCGACGCCAACAGCTTCAGCAGGCGATGTCGTGGTCGGACTGAGCATGATCGGGGTCTCCCTTTCTGCTGCGCATGGTAGCACTTGGCTGCGTTTTCGGCGATAAGTCCATTTTCTTTCTTCACCTTAGTGGAGCTGATCGATCCATTTAGCCCGCCGGCCGCGCCGCGCCTCATCTTACCCCTTGCATCCGGAGAGGTGCTGTGCTACCACACTTAGGTGAGGTGAACGATGTCTCGGACAGCTAAACGCTCTGTCGCCGTATTTGCAGTTATCACGGTGTTTTTGGCCTTGTACTCCTGTTCAGGATCATCCGCGCCGCAGCCCGGCTCACCGGGCTTTTTCTGGAATGCAGCCAAGGGAACGTTCGATGCCGGCGATTACACCACCACCGCCGCGCGCCTGGACGACCTGCTCGCTAAGGATGACGGTGAATACGCCGCGCGCGCCCTGCCATGGTCGCTCGTCCTTATCTCCGGCATGGCTGACGGCTACATGGAGGCGGCCGACGCCTATGAGAAAGGCGCCAAGATCGCCGGCAAGCCCGACAAGACCCAAGCCGAGCCGTTCCGCCGCCAGATGGTGCTGGAACGCGAAGCCGCCGCTCGCCTGGTGCTGCAGTTCGCGGATAAGTTCGCGGACTTCAACAAGTTGAAGGTGGACTCCGTGCCGCTCGCTTTCGCATTCCCGAAAGGCAGCCCCGCCGAAGTCCCCGGCCTGCTTCGTGCCAGCACGGGCAGCATGCCCGTCGGCCCGCAGGTGGACGCCGCGCTCCAACAGGCGTTGCAGCGAAACGTGATTCTGACGGCCGAGAGAGTGGCCGGCTGCCCCAACGACGCTGCCAAAGCGGCCCAGTTCTTCGCCGCGCCGGACGCCAAGGTCACCCGCGCCGCCTTCCAATTGACCATGGCCAATACGCTCTTTTCCATGGCGGAAATGTTCTCGCCGGACAAGATGGACGATTCCGAAAAACTCGGGATTCTCTGCCAGCGCGCTCAGAACGCCCTCAAGAGTGTGCCTGAATCCGCTGACTCTAAGGAGCTTACCGACAAGATCGCCGGCGCGCTGAAGAAGATGCCGAAGAAGTCGTAAACCCCGCTCAGCCATCGGGAAATCCTTAAAATAATAAGGTACTTTCCGATGGCTCGCCCCATTTCCAGCCGCACCGCCGCCGGTCCCACCCGGCGGCGCATTGCCACACGTTTTCCCAGCCGCCTCCCACGCTTTTAATCCCGCCGGTTCCATTCGAGCAATGCGGCGGGGTCGATCAAGTCCAGGATGTCCATCCGCAAATGGGCCATGACTTGGTCCGCCATGTCCGCCGATAACAGCCTCTTTCCGTTTAGAACGTGATGGATATGCGGCTGTGACACCCCCGTCAGGCGAGCCAGGCCGCGCTCGGTGATCTCGCCCCTCCGTACCCGTACCCGGAGATTCTCGGCGAGCCGGTTCTGGAGATCTCTGAAATTCATGACGCGCCAATTTCAGGTATATTCCTCCCAGAAATAGGGCAGTACCAAAATTCCTAGAACTCACTAAGAATTACCTTAGAATTAAATTAGAAATATCGTAGTCAAAAAGTCTTATAGATCCTTGCGCTGCCTCCTCTTACGCCTGGGGAAAGCCTGCCGACTTCGAGTATTTCATAATAATTCGCAGAAAGAAATCTTGACGGTTTCGTGATCTACAGTACATTCAGACTGGGTACGAAAAAAACGGCGCAGCCGGCTTGAGATCGGCTTACCGCCGGGAGGACCTTTTCAAGCATGCAGTGGAATCGATCGAACACTATCGGAATGTCGAGAGTTGCTTGTACCAAATGCGAGGGGGACGGCATACGGATGCTCTGGAGAGGCAAGCAGGCTCCGTGCAAGTGCGTCTTTCGGGCGGTCTTTCGCGCATGTTTCAACCGTTACCGGGAGTGCGTCGAGCTCGGGAAGTACTCGAGCTCGGTATCGCTTGAGTTCACCCAGGGTAAAGACGGCGGGCGAACCTACGGCCGTAAGATCGAAGAGTACATGGCCGATCTCTGTCTGGTGGCCAAGCGCACCCTGACCGAGGACGAGTATCAGACGTTTCGTTTCTTCTTTCTGCTGGGCGCGGACTGGAAGCTGTGCTCCCGGCGGCAGAACTTGAATCGGGGCAATTTCTTCCACCAGGTGTACCGCGTGGAAGAAAAGCTCGGCCAGGCGTTCGTGGAAACGCGGCCGTACGCCTTGTTCCCGCTTGCCGACTATTTCGCCGGCACCGTTCGCCGCGTTCCCAGATTCGAGCCCGACCTGGCAATGTCGCTCGAGCAGGATTGGGACGAATTGCAGCTCTCAGCCTGAAGGTCCGCGGGAGCGGAGCATTTGCCCACCGCTCCCGTTTCCCACTTACAATGATGAATCGGCGGCTCCATGGACCCCTTGACGCATACCGCGGTTGGCCTCTTCCTGAGCCGGGCCGGGTTGAACCGCTGGACGCCGCACGCCACGCCCATTCTCATCCTCGCCGCCAACGCTCCGGATATCGATATCGTCACAGCGGCCGGCGGCGCCCTCAACTACTTGCACTATCACCGCCATCTCACGCACTCGCTGGCGGCCATGCCCGCCATGGCGCTGTTGCCGCTTCTGCTGGTGCGCATGGCCGGACGCAAGCCCATTCGCTGGGCGGGGGCCTTCTGCGCCTCTCTGCTGGCGGTAGGGTCCCACCTCTTGCTCGATCTGACGAATAGCTACGGAATCCGCCTGTTCCTTCCCTTTTCCTCAAACTGGCTGCGCCTGGACCTTACCAATGTGGTGGACCTGTGGATCTGGGCCGTGTTCCTGCTCGCGGTAGCCGGGCCGTTTCTATCCCGTCTGGTCGGCGGCGAAATCGCATCGGGACGTCGCCGGCCCGAGTATCCCGGGCGCGGATTCGCCATCTTTGCCTTGTCGTTCCTGCTGCTTTACACCGGCGGCCGGGCGGTGCTGCACCGGCGCGCGGCGGCTTCGCTCGATGCGCGCGTCTACCAGCAGGCGGTCCCGCTGCGCGTAGCTGCCCTGCCAGGCCCAGCCAATCCGCTGCGCTGGCGCGGCCTCGTGGAAACCGGCGATTTCTACGCCGTGGCAGACCTCAATCTGGCCGGAGAGTTCGACCCCTCGCGATCCCTCCTGTTCTACAAACCCGACGCCAGTCCGGCGCTCGATTCCGCGCGCAGCGCGCCAACCATCCAGGAGTTTTTGCGATTCTCGCAGTTTCCCCTGTGGCGCGTCTCGCCTTCCGCCGAACTCGAAAACGGGCGCCTGGTCGAGGTCTTCGACATGCGCTTCGGCTCTCCCCAGGACCCCGGCTTCATGGCCAGCGCGCTGGTCGATTCCGATAACCGCGTGGTCAAGACGAGCTTTCAGTTCGGGCGCGTCCGGCCCAGGTAATCACGGCGCCTGCGGTTGCTGCGTTTCCGGTGGCTTCGCGGGCGCCGCCGCCTCGTGCTTGGGGCCAAGTCCCAGAGCGATCAGCGAAAGCGAGTCGATCTTGCCGGTCGAGTCGATGTTCTGCGCCGCTTGAAACTTCTTCAGCGCATCCTCCGAGATCGGGCCCCACGCGCCGCTCGCCTCTTCCGGGTTCAGAAATCCCTTGGCGGCCAGCGCGTCTTGAATCTCCTTGTAGCGCTGGGCAGTAGGCTCCGTCTGGCGGTTGCGCCAGGTGGTGGGCGGGGCTTTCTTGCCGGATTTGGTTGTCTTGCCGCCGGACTTGCTGCCGCCCTTGCCCGTAGCCTTGCTGCCGCTCTTGCTCGCGGTCTTGCCTGCGGGTCCCTTCTTTGGCGCGGATTTGGACCGTGCTTTGCTTTTCGCCGGCTGCTTTCCGGACGCCGATTTCTTCGAACTCTTGGCGGAGGTCGTCTTCTTGGGCGCGGTCTTCGATTGCTCCTGCGCGGCCCCGCCGGCGCTCAGGCAGAGCGTCACCCAGGCGATTATGGAAAGCCAGCCAAGGAACCTTCGCATGACGTATTCAGCTTATCAGGCGGCAACCCGCGGCGTGCACGCAGGGCCCGCCCCTACTTTGGCAAAAACGGCAGCCTGTACAAATGCACCTGGTAGCCCGCAAAACGGTCCTCGAATACGCCGTTCTTCACGCGCACCGTCCGCGCTTCGCCAAGCACGGAAGCAGTCATCTCGCGGGGAGCGCCGCGCAAAGTAAACTCGACCGTGGCTTCGCTGCCCGGTCGCGATCGCATAGCGAAAAGGTAGGTCGCGCCGCCCTGCCGCTTTAGCATCGTCTCCACCGGCGCGCCGGAAATGGAGGTCGAGGCGGCCGCGCGAACGCCGTTCGCCACCGAAGGCGTATTGAGCGCCGGCGCCAGCTCCTCGATCTGCCGATCGATCGCCGTCAGCGCTTCCCTCATCGGAGCATCGTCAAGCGGACCCGCATCGTCCGCCACCGGCTTAAAGACGTGACAGAAGTACCCCACGCCCATGGCGCCGTGGATGATCGACATCCACACTTCCGCCTTCACATCGTCCGGCGTGGGCTTCGGCCCGGCGTTGTAGGCCGTGGTTTCGATCCAGTCCCACACGGGCTTCTTGTATTGCGCCCACTCCCGCAGCCGGTCGACGCCCTTTCCCACCCACCACAGCGGCAGCCCGTTGTTTACCGGATACACGTCGTAGGAGACTATGTCGGCCCCTTCGATGTACTCCGGGTAGTGTTCGTAGTGCCCCGAACAGGCGTCTCCGCGCCCCGGCCACGGCTCGTTCGCTACAGCCTGCCCGAAATTCAGGAATGCTGGCCTGGTGGGGTCCTTAGCCACAACGTCCTGGTATTGCTGAACCAACGCGGGAGGCAGGATGCAGGAGCCGTATCCCCCGCCCGGTTTGGCTTGGGCGTTATCCGGCTCATCGAACAGGAACCAGCCGCGAAGAATGTCCTTCTCCGAACCTGCCAGGCTGGCCGCGCTCTGCGAGCCGATCAGCGCCATCCCCGCTTGGCGCAGCAGTTCCAGCCCCTCGCTAGGACGGCGCGACACCGGGCCGATGTACTGATTCACGCCAATCGCCTTGTATCTGGCCGCGTTCCCCGCGGCTTGGTACCACACGCTGATGGGGAAAAACTCCGCGTCCGCGGGTGGGCCGTTGATCCATTTCTTGTAGTAAGCGGCGCCGCCTTCCCAGGGAAGGTATCGGTCTCCGGATTCCCCGGCCGGCCGCAGCGCGCCGGCCAGAAAGGCCGCGGCCACAACCGCCGCCGGCAGCCGCAACCCGCTTCGCCCTTGCATCCTCTATCTCCTCTCGAACTTCCCCATATACCGCGCCTCCGCCACTGCATGTCCTGCCAGCGCCCGCTTCAACCCCGCCGCCGTCACACTGCTCTTGATCCCCAGCGTTGTCACATCCACCGCATACAGCGTAAAGAAGTAGCGATGCGTTCCGTGCCCCTTCGGTGGACATGGCCCGCCATAGCCCAGCTTACCGAAGTCGTTCTCGCCGCTCACGCCCAAGCTCCCCGCCTTATACCCCTGCGCCAACGTGTGTACCGTCGCCGGAATATCGAACAGCAGCCAGTGCGTCCACGTTCCCGACGGCGCATCGGGGTCGTCCACCACCAGCGCGAAGCTCCTCGTGCCGGCCGGCTCGCCGCTCCATTCGAGCGACGGCGAAACATCCGCGCCCTCGCAGGAATGCAGGCTCGGAATCCATCCGCCGTCCGAAAATGCGCTCGAGAACACCTTGAATGCCATGAGAAACGCCTCCGCGCCTTCGATGGTACATCCGTTCGCGCCATGGCGATAATATGAGAGGCGTATGACCGAAAAATCAGCGGCGCGCCCTCACTCTCCTTCGCGGCGTGACGCCATGGCCGGCGCCGTGAAGACTGTGCTTGCCTCCTGCCTGCTGCCCAACCTGCCGGCAGCCTCCGCCGGCCGGAACACTGCCTTGCGCGCCGTCAACATCATGAATTTCATCCGCGCCGAAGAGCCGCGCCAGAAAATGGACCTCATCGAGCCTGTCCGCCAGCAGATGGCGTCCATCCGCGCCCAGGGCTTCCCCGCCACCTGGCTCCTTCAGTACGATGCGCTTGTCGAAGGCCCCTTCGTCGAATTCCTCAAGTCTGAGATGCCTCCCGAACATGAGGCGGGCATCTGGTTCGAAATGAATCGCAAAATCTGCGACGATGCCGGCATCGCCTGGCGCGGCCGCCCCGATTGGGAGTGGGATTACCACGTCCCCGTCGCCTACGCCATCGGCTACAAGCCCGACGAACGCCGCAAGCTCGCCGATACCGCCATCGCCACCTTCAAACGCACCTTCGGCCGCGACGCGAAAACCGTCGCCTCCTGGAACCTGGATGCCGTCACCCTCGCCCACCTGTCCGACACGTACGGCATCGACGCCTTCGCCAATTGCCGCGACCAGTTGGCCACCGACGGCTTTACCATCTGGGGCGCCCCCATCGCAGGCTACTATCCCAGCCGCCAAAACGCATGGAGTCCCGCCGTGGACCCGCGAAACCAGATCTCCACTCCCATGTTTCGGCTGCTGGGGCAGGACCCCGTCTACTATTACGACAAAACGTTTTCCTATCCCGACACCATGGAGCCGGTCTGGGCGTCGGGCCAGTCGCCAACCTTCGTCCCCCTGTTTCTCGAAATGATTGCGCAATCTCCCACCCAGTCCTTCGCCTATGCGCAACTCGGTCAGGAGAACAGCTTCGGCTGGCCGGCCATGCGCAAAGCGTTTCCGCCGCAACTGGACCAGTTAGCGCAAGTCCGCCGCGACGCCGGTTTGATCGTCGAAACCATGGGCGAGACCGGCCGCCGCTTCAAGCGCGCCTTCCGCTCCACCCCGCCGCAGGCCCAGGTCATGCTGAAGGACCCATTCGGCAAAGATCCGCCGCAGCGCACCGTCTGGTATCAGAGCAAGTACTACCGCGCCAACCTGCATTTCCGCGGCGACCAGTTCTTTCTGCGCGATCTTCACGTCTATGACGACCGTTTCCCCCAGCCTTACCTCACCGACACAGCCCTCCAGCACGGCATCGAGCAGCGCATGTTGGCCGTGCTTGACGGTTATCACTGGAGCGATGACAAAGTGCGCGCCATGGGCCGCTTCGTCCTCATCGGCGAAGACGGCCGCGCCACCCCGTTAGCCATGTCCGCCCCGCCCACCGTCACCGAGTCGCAGTCGGGCCTCCAAACCACCGTACCCCTATCCTCCGGCGGCGCCTGCATCTTCAGCTTCGGTGAGCGCGAAATCGAGTTCAGCCTGAAAGGCGCGCCATCGCCGTCGCGGTTGGCCCTGCTCTTCGAGTGGTCGCCCGCCCGCACCGCCTTCGAGGCCCTCTCTGACGCCCGCCTGACCTATCGATTCCGCGACTTCGCCTACGCCATCCGCGTGTCCAAAGGCGTCGCCTCGAAAACCCCAACCGGCGTCCAGGTCCTGGCCCCAAGCGCCGCCCCAATCCGCCTCTTCATGTGAGGTGGGGCGGACCGGGGTGCCCGCGGTTTCGTGGGCCCGTCTGCCTTCTTCTCTTGTTTCTAGGCTTAGCTTGGCAACCCCCCCTCGCCATCCGTACGAAACCGCACCCTTGCACGAGCCGTGCACCGCTCTCCTAACACCCAACAAGTCGCCGGGCGCATCAAATCCCCGTCGCTGGAATCCTCCCTTCATGACGGCAGCATCCTCCTCCACGTCGGAAATGAATGCCGCCAACCGCGCGGACAACCTCGCTGTCCATCCCTGCACCGGCCGGCAACAGGCACTCCGTCTGATCCCCGACGAGCCTCGTTTCTTAGAGACCCGAGCCATGCTGCTAAGCGATACGGACTGCGAAATCCGCGGCGCGGCCGGCGATTTCGTCGTCTGGCAAGCCGAAGCGGGCCTCATGACCCTCTCCGGCCGTCCCGACCCTTTCCTCATCCGCGACAGCCTCGCCGCCTGTAAACACATCGTCACGCTGCTTGCCGCTCCCCATCAAGTCTCGGTTGCGGCCGCTGCGGTTCCGCGGTGGGAGATGTCGGTCGCGCAGCGCCTGGTCCACGTCGAAACCCGCATCCAGCGGCCCGGCTTAGCCCGCGCCAGGGTGCTCTCGCCGCCTGAAGCTGACGTCATCCCCAACCTGCCCGCTGACATTCGCACAAACGTCGCCTTGGCCATCCGCGGCGGCGGCGCTGCGACGGCGGTCTCGGTCAACGGACAACCCGTGTCCGTCTGCTACACGGGTTGGCAGACCGAGTCGCTCTCCGATCTGGCTGTCTTCACCGATCCGCTCCATCGCGGGAAAGGCTGTGCCACGGCTGCTGCCGCTTGCCTCGTCTCGCACATCAGGTCGGCAGGGCGGTTAGCCTGTTGGCTGTCCGACGAATCGAACACCCCATCGTTAAATGTCGCGCGCAAACTCGGCTTCCGCCTTTCGGACCGGGTAATCGTACTTCGCCAGCCATTCGTTCAGGAGAAAAACAGTCATGGATAAACCCAGAAGTCACAACCGGCATCGCATCCCCGCGCCCAGCGACGGAACCAGTCAGATCACACCCAACGGAGCCATCATCCTCGCCGATAAGGCATGGCTTGACGGCTTCAAGGAACGAGGTCATGAGCTTTTTCTGACCCTGAGAGGCCTGCCCGGCCACGCCATTCAGGTTCAGCAGGAGTTCATGCGCCTCAGCAACTCCAATCTCAACGAAGACCGCAAGCGCCTGCTCGCCGACGAGGCGTTCCAGCAGTTATGCAAGGCTGCGGAATTCGTCGGGTTCGACTTCCCCGATCAGGTCTTCACGGTACCCGGCGTGAGCCGCACCTATCACATCGGACGGGCAGGTGGAGTCGTGAAGAGTTACAAGACGATGACTGCTTAACAAGTGTGGGCGCTCCCAGCAACGCAATCGACCCCTCCTATGGCGAAGCGTAGCGCCGCCGTCCACCGGTCACGTCGAACCTCGATTTCTATTTCCTTCCTTATCAACAACCTGCCGCAACACCCCCTCCAGCTCCCCCATGTCCCTCAGCTACTCTGAGCCCGTCATGATAACTACGAACCAACTCCAGGCCAACCGCCTCAACGCGCAGAAATCCACCGGGCCGCGAACCCCCGCTGGCAAGCAAGTCTCCCGCTTCAACGCCCTGAAACACGGCGTCGATGCCCGTCAAACCGTCATCCCCGGCGAAAACCAGGCCGATCTCGAATGCCTCGCCGCCGAATATCAGGACGAAATCTGTCCCCAGACCGCCATCGAGCGCTACCTCGTCGATACCCTCATCCTCAGCGACTGGCTCCGCCGCCGCCTCCAACACGCCCAGGCCGAACTGTACACCGTGATGGCCGGCCGCCCCGGCCTCGTCGGACCCCTCAGCTACGCCTGGCAGTCCGACGCCGCCGGCAGCAACACCCTCCAAAAGGTGTTCCGCCAGCTTTCCACCCTCGACCGCAGCTACCTCCGCGCCCTCACCGAGATCCGCCGCCTCAAAGAAGACTCCGCCGAGGCCGAGCCCGAGGCCGAACCTGAGCCCGCCGCCGAGCAGCCGTCGAAGCCCCAGGCAATGTCCGCCGCTGCCACCCCGCAAACTGGGGGACTTGGCTTCGTTTCATCGACTCCCGGCCAACTGCCGTGGCACCCGGCTCCCGACCCCGATCCGCTCCGACCCGTGCCGATTTCCAGCACCTTCGGACGCCTTCCAAACGGCGAACCCATCGCCGTACGTCGCTAGGGACAGACGAATCTGTCCCAAGGCGCCGCCCTTGCGCCGCGTGGACAGATCCGTCTGTCCCTGGTCGGGGTCGCGCGTGGAATCTGTCCCAAGGCGCCGCCCTTGCGCCGCGTGGACAGATCCGTCTGTCCCTGGTCGGGGTCGGCGTGGGATCTGTCGCGCAAGGGCTCTATCGCGCGTCTGCGCCGCGTGGACAGATCCGTCTGCCCCTGGTCTTGTTCCCCCTGCGCCGCGCGGCTCTGTCCCTCAACCAGCGCCAAACCACCCATTTAACCTCCGAAAAACTGTTGTATAATTCAGCAAGGCCTTTAGGATCAATCCTGCCCTCCTGGCAGACCGATTGCTCTCCTTCTAAGGTCTGATGAATTTCACGCCGACACGTGCGCCGATTTGCGCAGCCGGCGGGTCCAGTACGAGGAAACGCTGTGATCACTGCCCCTATCGATACCAAAACCGAATACTTGCGAGCGCTTCCGGGCGACGATGTCCGCCAGATCCTATGGCGTTTCGCCGACCGCTTCGATTTGCAGATGCTCGTCCAGTCCGTGCGCGCCGTGGCCCGTGGCCCGGTCGCTCGCCTGGTCGCCGCCGGAGCCCGCAACACCCACGATTGGACGCCCGAAAAGTCCTCCCTGCTTCAGTCCTTCGACGAATCCGGCATCACCGGCGTCTTCATGGAGCCTTCCGACGGCGGCTTTATCGAAGGTCCCAAGAACCTCGCTCTGGCGCTGGTGGCCTTCGAGCTGGCATGGGTCGATGCCGGCGCCGCCACCGGAAGTCTGGCCGGCTGTCTCGCTCTCTCCCCCATCCATGAGCGCGGCACCCCAGAGCAGCGCCGCTACTACATGAGCAAGTGCGCTCCCCCGCTGCCCGGTGAAGATCGCAAGCCTTGGCGCGGCTCCTTCGCCCTCACTGAGCCAATCCCTTACGTCGGCGTCGAAACCGGCATGTTGGGCGGCAAGGTCAAGGTCGCCGAATGGAAGGAAGGCCAGGAACCCACCCTGCAAGTCGATAAGCGCGGCCGCTTCATCACCAACATGGGCTTCGCCAACTTCGTCACCGCCGCCGTCGAATCGGACGACCCCCGCATCAAGGGCACCTGCATGGTGATCCTCGAGGAGACCGACCCCGGCACGTTCGATCGCGGCACGCCCACTCGCAAACTCGTCCATCAGCTTTCCTCTACCAACGACCCCGTCCTCAGCCTGCAAGTCCCCGCCAACCGCATCATCGGCGGCTACACCGTCAAGGACGGCGTCATCGTCCCCCGTTACAACCACGGCGAAATCATCGAAGCCGTTTTCCGCCGCACGCGGGTCACGGTCGCCATCATGACTTCGGCCAAGCTCCTATCGGCCATCGAACCCGTCATTCGATACGCCCGCGGACGTTTCCGCGGCGGCTCCATCGCCACCCCCGGATCGCCCCGCTATGAACTCGGCCTGCAACTCAAGCAGGACGTTGTGTACCGCCTGGTGGACGTCTGGGCCACCGGCGAAGCCAGCGCCTCTCTCGGCTTCGCGGCCGCCCGCGTCTTCGACCAACTCGATCCGCTCGAGCGCGAGAAAACCGAAATCCTCGCCGCCCGCGGCATCCAGGGTGGTGGATCGGCCACCTTCAAGGCCATGCGCAAAGTCCAGAAGGACGCCATCGAATACCTCGCCGGAAAGCGCCCGGATCTCAAGGGCGATTTCCTGGTCGAATACGCCCTCCTCGATTCCGTCGCCAACGTCCTCTGCCCCGCCTGCAAGCTCTGGAACACCGGCCACGGCGCCGCCGTCATGCGCGAAGCCGTCAGCCTCATGGGCGGTTACGGCATCACCGAGGATTGCCCCGGCTTCCTCGGCCACAAGTGGATGGACGCCCAACTCGAAGCCACCTACGAAGGTCCCGAGGCCGTCCAGCGCCGCCAGCTCTCCGTCACCATGACCGACGACCTCTTCCTCGCCCAGTTCCGCCAGTGGATTCGCGAAATGCGCCAGATTGCCAACGACCGTCCCGGCACCGGCGCCTGCGCGCTCGCTACCGCCATGCAGATGTGGCTCTGGTCGCTCGAACACCTCCTCAAGACCGTCGACGCCGACGGAGCCAAGCTCTACCAAAGCTCCCGCCAGGGCGTCACCTTCCCGCTCGCCGACGCGCTCTGCTGGCTGCTGGCCTCGCGCAGCCAGATCCTCGATGCGCTCGAACTCGAAAAGAAGGGCGCCGATAACCCCACCGTGGCCGAAGGCCTGCCCGGCCTGTTGAACTTCATGACCGACCTCTGCCACGTCCAATCCGCCCACGCCGCCGGTGAAGTCGGCCGCGTCTGCGCCGAGCTGGTCTTCGGCTACAACCGCCATCCCGCCTGGGATACCGAAGGCTGCGCCTCTTGTTATCAATCGGAAGATCTGGATGCCATGGAGAGCCTCATCCCCGGCATCTCCAGCGTGGCTTGCGGCTACACCGACGTCATCGAAAAGGATGGCTCGCACCCCGCCAAAGCCGGCCCCTGCGCGCGCTTCGATAACCTCGACCAATTCACCCGCCTGCGCGTTCGCATGGACGGCTGCCTCACCGGCTCCCAACTCGCCAAGGACCGCGCCGCCGAAGCCCTCACCAAGGTGATGATTCCCGAAGCCCTGGATTATCCCGTATGACCGATCCCGTAAGTGGGCGTTCCTGCGTTGTGGGGCAGGTTGCCAACCTGCGGCCGATTGCCAATCGGCCCTGCCCCAAGGAATACACCGCATGAACGATCCCATCGAACGCCAAGCCATGGACGTGGACATCGTCTGCGTCGGCTTCGGACCGGCTACAGCCGGCTTTCTGGCAACCCTCTCGCGCCGCATCGTCAATGCCGACGGTTCCCCGGCCGTCGAGAGCCCTTCCACCCCCGGCCTGCCCCTCCAGGTGGTCTGCTACGAGCGCGCCGACGATATCGGCTTCGGCGTCTCCGGCGTCGTAACCCGCGCCCGCGGCATCCGCGCCACCCTGCCCGATCTCGACCCCAGCCAGATCCCCATGGCTGCGGCCATCCGTCAGGAAAAAGTGGTCTACCTGCTCGACCCGGACCGCGCCAGCCGCCGTTCGGCCGCATTGAAGTTCGGGGACCGCGCCTTGCGCCTGCTGGGCTTGGCCAAAGAGTCCGCGTTTGAGCTGCCCTATGTCCCGCCGTTCCTCCACAAGAACGGCGGCCTGGTCATGTCGCTCGGCCAGTTCATGCAGTTCGTCGGCGCCGATTTGATGGGTTCCGGCACGGTCCAGATCTGGCCCGGATCTCCCGTGCATTCCGCGCTGGTCGAAGACGGCCGCGTTTCCGGCGTGCGCCTCTGCGACCAGGGCGTCGACCGCCAGGGCGACCCCGACGCCGGCTTCATGCCCGGCATGGATATTCACGCCGCCTTAACCGTGGTGGGCGATGGCCCCGTCGGCGCCGTCGGCCGGCAACTCGACCAGGAGTTCGGCATGCCGCCCGGCCACCATCATCGCGAATGGGCCGTCGGCATGAAAATGGTGGTCGACCTGCCCGAAGGAACCGATCTTGAACCCGGTACCGTCTACCACACCTTCGGCTATCCCGAGCCTGAGATCTTCGGCTTCCTCTACGTCCATCCCGACCGCGTGGCTACCGTCGGCATCTTCGTCCCCTCCTGGTTTCGCAGTCCCATGCGCACCTCGTACCGCTACTTGCAGCACTTCATGTTGCATCCGTACCTGTGGCGCCACCTGAAAGGCGGCAAGCTGCGCTCCTGGGGCGCCAAGTCTTTGCAGGAATCGGGACGACGCGGCGAGCCGTTCCTGGCTGGCCCCGGCTATGCCCGCATCGGCGAAGGTTCCGGCAGCACCAACGTCCTCACCGGCTCCGGAGTAGACGAAGCCTGGACCACCGGATCGCAGCTAGCCGAAGCCGTGCTCGACCTGTTGCGCCGCGGCGAGCCACTCGACAAGCAGAACCTCGAAAAGACCTACGAATTCCGCCGCCGCGCAAGCTGGGTGGAAGAGGAAGGCCGCATCGCCGAGAAAGCCCGCGATGGATTCCACAAAGGCGTCGTGACCGGCCTGATGGGAATGGCGCTCGCCGGCTTCACCAAGGGCAAACGCTGGATTGAAGGCGACCCCCAACCCATCCCCGAGCTTCAGGAGTATTACCGCGACAAGATCCCCTCCGACGAGCTGGACCGGATTGTAGCCGACTGCCGCACCCGCGGCGTTTCGTGCCACGATGCCCTCATGGAGCGTTGCGGCTGGCCGCCCATCCCCTACGACGGCCAACTGTTAGTGACCCACCAGGACGCGCTCCTCATCGGCGGCAAGGTGCAAGCCCCCGCCGGCTTCGCCGACCACGTCCGCTTCGAGCTCCCCGATTTCTGCGAGCGCTGCGAATCCAAGCTCTGCATCGAAGCCTGCTCCGGCCAAGCCATCGCCCCCGGCCCCGGCGGCATCCCCACCTTCGACCGCGAAAAGTGCGTCCACTGCGGCGCCTGCCTCTGGAACTGCATGACCCAATTCGAAGACGACCCCCCCAGAGGCAACATCACCTTCCGCGCCGGCGCCGGCGGCCTCCACTCCACCGAGAACTGAGGTAGCGTGGCGTCGGCCTAGGAAGAGGGGTCTGTCATGTCTATGGACTCCTATCGCGACGGATACAAAATGGGCCGTTCCGACAACATCGCAGGAAACGCGATCGCAAGCGTCATGAACCTGGTCCGTGACGAAGACTGTAACAAAGGCTATTCCGACGGAGCCAACGGTCGCGAATTCGATGATTACGGCCAGACGGACGATTAACAACCACTCGGTTTCTCGAACGGGCTAGGATAGACGGGACAGAACGGAGCGTTACGCCCGCGCCGGTGGGGTTGCCATTTCAGGCGCGATTCGCGTCCTGTCCGTGCAGGTTGGGGGAGGGCCGTCGATTGCCCTCAAGGCGCCAATCGCGGCCACGCTCCAGGCCGTCGCCGAGCTGGGGCCAAACGGGCCAAACGGGAGGCCAAACGGTACGGACGCATTTTCAAAATGCGCCAGGGGGCGGCGTTCGGAAGCCGGCCTGTTATCGTTGGAATCAGCAGGAGCTTTCGTCCATGCAGAATGTCTCGATTCAAAAGGCCAGCGAGTTGCCCGGGTCCCTGCCCCGGAGCCAATGGCCTCTTGCGTTGTAGTCACAATGCGACTACACTGGGATTGAGGGTCGTCATGGCTGCAGACAGCTACGTTCGCGCTCGCATAGATTCCGCCACCAAGGACAGCGCCTCCCAAACGCTCGCTGCCATGGGGCTGTCCATTTCGGACGCGATCCGCATCTTGCTCGTACGGGTGGTGGAGGAGCGCCGCTTGCCCTTCGAGATCAAGGCGCCAAACGCGGCCACGCAACGAGCCATCGCCGAGCTGGAAGCCGGAAAGGGCAAGAAGTTCGCAAGCGTAGACGAGTTGATGGCAGACTTGAATGCGGACGATTGAGCGTTCCTCCGCTTTCAGGCGCGACTACAAGCGCGCAAAGGCAACCCCGCGCCACGTCAGGGATTTGGATTCGCTTCTATCGGCGATCCTGTCGGCGTTGTTGTCCGACCGGCCCTTGCCCGCCGCAAGTCGTGACCACACGCTGGCAGGCGGATGGGCCGGTTATCGCGAGTGCCACATCAAGCCCGATTTGCTCCTGATCTATCGAAAGCCAAGTGACGGCACGCTCCGTTTGGCGCGGCTTGGCTCGCATAGCGATCTGTTCGGCTGATCTTCGCGTCCGGCGCCGCAGCCCTTCCTACTTCTTCGCCAACCCGTCGGCCAGCACTTTCACCGGCCGGAACGCGGCCACCAGCACATCCGCGGTCGGGACCGGGACGGGCGGCGGCGCCGGTGCGACTGCCGCTGCGCCAGCGGGCCGAGGCGCCGCCGCCGGGGCACGGACCGCGCGCGCCGGCCGCGATAGACGCATCAGCTCGGTGTTCTCCGCGGTCAGCCAGTCCGCCGGCGCCGGCTGATTGGCGGTCAGATAATCGAGCATCCTCAAGCCCGCCACGCCCAACGCCGAAAGATCCTTCGAAACCGGCTTGATCTCGTTCAGCAGGGCTTGGTCCCCGGCCAGCGCCTGGAACTTCGCGTCGTTGGCGGCCCAGATCTCGAACTGCAAGCGCAGCGTCGCGGCGTCGTCCTTGTCGCCCGCCGGGTTCGCCACGAACCTCTTGGCAGCCTGCTCCATGGACCGTACCAGCTCGCTCTCCGGCGGTACCGCGTCCACAAATCGGTTGAGCGGCCCCCATACCGCGGGGCGGCCGTTGCGTCCCGTACCGAATCCGGCCGCTTCCACCGCATCCGCCACCACTTTGACCGGCCCCGATGGCTGGTCTCCGGCCAGCCGGTCCAGCATCGGCTGGTAGTTGGCTCGATGCAGCACGCCCGTAAACTCCAGGTCGCGGCTCACCACCGCCAGGCGCGCGTACATCGAATCCACATCCGCGACTTCCTTGGGCGACCACAGCCTTTCCGCAATCGCCGCGGTGGTCGGCCAAACGCGCGAATCCACCGTGTTCGGGCCCACCATCTCGGCCCACATGCAGGCCTCGCCGCCCATGATCCGCGAAGCCTGCTCCGGCGTGAGCTTCTCACTGCCGGGGCCGCTCAGCGGATCGTTGCTGTAGTAGAAGCTGGCCGGGCTGAGGTGGTCCAGGTAATATCCCCACGACATAATGCCGCGATACCCTTGCGCCGCCGCGTCGAACAGCGACTGGTGATTGCGCCACGCATGGATGATGGCGTCTTTCGGAAGCCCGGGGACCAGAATTTCGTCCCATCCCAACATGGTTTTGCCGTGCTTTTGCACAATCTTGAGCAGCCGCTGGTTGAAGTAAACCTGCAGCGCGGCCGTGTTCGGCTGGTCGCCCTTCATGAAGTCATGCGCCTTCATGAAGGCCACGATGGCGGCGTTTGAAGTCCACGCCCTGGCGCTCACTTCGTCGCCGCCCACGTGCCAATAAGGATCCGGGAAGAGCGGCGCCATCTCGCCGATGAACCCGTCGAGGAACGCGTACGTGGTCTCCTTGGTCGGGTCCATGGCCGAGCTGCCGCTGCCCCTGCCGTTGAGGACGAACGGGCCCGGCGCCGATGCCAGCTCCGGATAGCCCTCGAACCATCCCCCGGTATGGCCCGGAACGTCGAACTCCGGAACCACACGGATGCCCCGGTCGCGGGCGTACTCCACGACCTCCTTAATCTGGACCTGGGTATAGAAGGCTCCGTCCGACCCCATTCCCTGCAGCTTGGGGTACTTCTTGCTCTCCACGCGGAAGCCCTGGTCCTCGGAAAGGTGCCAGTGCAGCACGTTGAGCTTCACGGCCGCCATGGCATCCAGATTCCGCTCGACCACCTCCACCGGCATCCAGTGGCGGCAAACGTCCAGCATCAGTCCGCGCCATTGATAGCGCGGCTGGTCTTCGATGTGCACGCCCGCAACCTGAAAGCCATCCGACCCAGGCTGAATCAACTGGGCGAACGTCGCCAGGCCGTGGATCGTGCCCTCCACGGTTGCCGACTTCAGATGCGCTTCGTTCTCGGTGACGTCCAGCGTGTAGGATTCGTCCTCGCCTAGCGCCGGATACGCCGGCCCTCCCGCGCATTGGATCGTCAGCCGCCGCGCATCCGCCGGAGCGGGTGGCTGCGGCGAAAACGGCACGCCGGTCTGCCGCGAGATCCGCGCCAGGAAGTTGCGCACCACCGGCGTCAGCCGCGGATTTGCGCTTCCGGGGTCCACCACGAAATTCGCGTCGATGATGAGCTTGCCCGGTCCCGCCGTCATTTTGACCGGCAGCGGCATCAGCGCCGGCTCCGCCGCTTGAGCGGCCTGAGCTGCGCCGGCAATCAGCGCGAGAAGAATAACCGTCGATTTCATAACTCTCCTAGACCCTACTTAGCTTGGTCGTAACCCTTCAGCCGCCGAATCCAAACGTTGCGGAAGCGCACCTTGTATCCGTGGTCCTGCAAACCCAGCGGCTCTTCCGGTCCGTGCGGCGCATATTGGGCTACCTCCCGGTACGCGGTGCGGCCCAGGATCTGCTGGTGGTCGTGCACCAGCACGCCGTTGAATAGCAGCGTGAGGTAGGCCGGCGTCACCAGCTTCGAGCCGTCGAAGACCGGCGCCTTGAAGACGATGTCGTAGACGTTCCACTCACCCGGCTTGCGGCCAGGGTTGACCAGCGGTGGCCAGGCGCCGTAAATCGCGCCTGCCATTCCATCCGCGTAGGTCGGATTATTCCACGGGTCGAGCACCTGAATCTCATAGCGGTCCATCATCTTGACCCCGCTATTGCCGCGGGATTGACTCGATCCGGTGACATCCGGCGGCTCCGACCATTCGATATGAAGCTGGCAATCCCCGAACTTCTCCCGCGTCGCCAGGTCGCCCGAGTGGGGCGCGATTTCGAAGTAGCCGTTCTCCACAGTCCATTTCGGTTCCACCAGCTTGCCGGCGTCCACGCCGCGGCCCGCCTGCGCCCACTTGGAAAGGTCCTTGCCGTCGAAGAGCACCGTGGCGTCCGAGGGCGGCGGCGTGCCCGGAACGTTCGCCGGAGTCACCACCGGAGGATACGGCCGGCCGGAGTCGTGCACATGCCACTTCTGGCCTGGCAGCATGGGCGTGTCGGTGAACCCCAGGTCGGCGTCCGCCGGTGCCTGTTGCGCGCATGCCGCGCCGGCGCACAGAATCGCAAAGATGGCCGAACCCTTTAAAATGCGCATAGCGGCCTCACCATGGTTACCACTTCAACGTAACCCGCAAGCGTTGGAATTGTCCAATCGCAAGCCCGGTCAGTAGGGCAGCGTCAGCCGGACGAACTCGAAGCGCTGCGGATCGAGACCGCGGGCCTTCAATTCCCGTATGCACTCCCCGGTGGAATCGCCGATGGCCTCGATGCGGCGCAGCGGAATCGCCTGGGGCGTATAGATTTCGAGCGCGACATACTTCCCGGCCAGCGCGAAGCGTTCGTCCAGGCTCAAGCGTTCCGGCGAGCGGCCGATGGCGTCAGCGGTCATCGCTGAGTATTCTACCAGAAGCGGTAACGCTATAATCTCGTTGACACCCAATGGCGCGCCGGGCCCTCTCGCCGATCTTCGTATCCGATGCCGCATCGCGTCCCCCGGGACGTCTGATCGCATTCGGCTGGTACGGCGGCAAATTCAGCCACCTCAAATGGCTGCTGCCCCTGCTCCCGAAATGCCACCACTACTGCGAGCCGTTCGCGGGGTCGGCGGCCGTGCTGCTCAATCGCGAACCCTCGCCGGTAGAGACGTACAACGACATTGACGGCGAAGTGGTGAACTTCTTCCGCGTTTTGAGGGACGAGAAGGAAAAGCTGGTGGAGGCGATCGGGCTGACTCCGTTTTCGCGCGAGGAGTTTTTCCGGGCGGTCGGCGGCGAACCGGGACTTTCCGCCATGGAACGCGCCCGGCGGTTTTTCGTGCGCGCGCGGCAAGCCCGGACCGGCCTCGCGCAAACGGCCTCGCTGGGCCGGTGGGCGAACTGCAAGAATACCAGCCGCGCGGGCATGTCGGGAGCGGTTTCGCGATGGCTGGGCAGCATCGGGGATCTGCCCTGGATCGCTCTCAGATTGCTCACCGTGCAGATTGAAAACCGGCCGGCGCTCGAGATCCTTCGGTTGTACGACGGCCCCGAAACGCTGTTCTACTGCGATCCTCCCTACGTTCATTCCACCCGCGGCGACAGCAGCGCGTATGGGTATGAAATGGACGACCAGGCGCATAAGGACCTTGCCGGCGTCCTCGGCGAGTGCTCCGGCAAGGTTGCGTTATCCGGCTATCGCTGCGATCTGATGGACACGCTGTTCCAGGGTTGGAAGTGCGTGGAAGCTCCCGCCAAGTCTTGCCATTCGGTCAAGAAGATTCGTCAAGAAGCGTTGTGGATGAATTATTAGGGTGAAGAACCGCTCTCTTACGTTCGCGGCTCGGATCGATGCATCGTAGTTCGGAGGATCGAAATTTGCAGAGCCGCGAACGTAAGAGAGCGGTTGACCGCGCTCAGTCCGGAACTTTGGTGGATTCCGACGCGACGGCTTGCCACTTGCCGCCGCGGTTCGCAAAGACATCCATCCAGACGTACTTGCCGCTGCTGTCCTTGCCTTTGTAGGTGCTCTTTTCGGTATCGCTGCCCATGACCACGGCGGTATTCCCCATTACCTTGACCTTCATCTCGCCCATGGTCATGGTCTGGAGCGCGGAAGACCCAGACTTCAAATCCGCCAGAGCTTCGGCTTTGGTGATGGTCTTGCCATCGTATTCAATGGCCGTCCAATCGTCCGCGATGATCCGGTCCAAAGCCGCGGCGTCCTTTTCCGTGGCGGCCTTGGTCCAGTCGCGTTCTATTTGCATCAAGGTCTGTGAAACCGAAGAACCGCTTTTCGGCGGGTCGGATTTGGCTTGCCCGAACGCGGAAAGCGATCCGGCGGCCAGTACACACACAGCTATCGTGAGCTTCATTCTGGTGATTCCCTCCTATGCCCGGAAGCATCCCGGCTCCGGGACATCCTGGTAGTCTATCCCTTGCCGACGCCGGCGCTCAATGGGGTTAATCCCTGATTTGTCAGCGTTAAACTAGCACCCACATAAATGTGGTGTTTGTAAGTATTTCCCACACAGGCGGCGCGAGGTGATAGAGTTTAAGATATAGATATCGGCTTAGGAGCGCTGGGCGATGACCAAGGATGGAAAGCCCGACCGGGGCAATGTGGAACTGGATTCGGAGGAGTGCAAGGGTTGCGGCCTTTGCGTAGAAGCTTGTCCGCCGAAAGTCCTTCATCTGGCCGAGTTTCTGAACCACTACGGCTACCATCCGGCCCAATATCCGGGGGCCGGCTGCACCGGCTGCGGCATCTGCTTCTTCGTGTGTCCGGAGCCGGGCGCCATCAAGGTGTTGAGGCTGGCGGTGGCGGCGTAGGGAGCGCTTATGAAGGCTCAACTGACCAAGGGGAATGAGGCCATTGTGAAGGCCGCCGTCCTGGCGGGCGCGCGCGCCTATTACGGGTACCCGATCACGCCGGCCAGCGAAATCGCCGAGGCCGCGGCTCTGTATTTTCCGCAGGCGGGCGGCGTGTTCCTGCAAGCCGAAAGCGAAGTGGCTTCCGTCAACATGCTCTACGGCGGCGCCTCAGCCGGCATTCGATGCATGAGCGCCTCTAGCGGGCCGGGGATCAGCCTCATGCAGGAAGGCTTCAGTTACCTGGCAGGGGCGGAGCTGCCTTGCGTGGTGGCCAACATCATGCGCGGCGGTCCGGGCCTGGGCAATATCGCGGTGGAGCAGGGCGATTACAACCAGACCGTCAAGGGCGGCGGCCACGGCTGCTATCATACGCTGGCGCTGGCGCCGAGCTCGGTGCAGGAAATGGCCGATCTCACGACGCTGGCCTTCGATCTGGCCGATGCCTATCGCAACCCCGTCATCTTGCTGGCCGATGGTTACGTGGGGCAGATGATGGAGCCGGTGGTATTCGCCGACCCGCGGGCCGTACCGCCGCCGCCGGACTGGGCCGTAACCGGTACGGCCGCGACGCGCAAGAATATGCTCACGTCGCTCTACCTGGAAGCCGACCTGGCGGAGCTACACGTGCGCAAGCTGGAAGAGAAGTACCGCGAGGCCGAACGCAAGGAGACGCGCTCGGAAAGCTGGCGCACCGAGGATGCTGAAATCGTGCTGGTGGGATACGGCATTGTGGGCCGCATCCTCAAGGCGGTGGTGGAACTGGGCCGGGCGCGCGGCATGGCGCTCGGGATGCTCCGGCCCATCACGCTGTTCCCGTTCCCATCGCGGCGCATCCGGGAACTGAGCGGCCGCGCCAAGGCGTTCGTCGTGGTAGAGCTTAGCACCGGGCAGATGGTGGACGATGTCCGTCTGGCGCTTGAAGGCCGCCGGCCGGTGGAATTCCTGAGCCGGGTGGGCGGCAACGTTCCCTCCGCCGAGGACGTGCTGGAGTTCGTGCGGAACAAGTGCGCGCCGCGCGAAGAGGAGGTCCTGGTCCATGGCTAGCTACACGGTCACGCACGAAAAGTCCAAGGCCTTCTACGAAACCTACGAGCGCAAGGCGGAACTGAAACATCAGACGCACTATTGCCCCGGATGCGGGCACGGAACCACGCATAAGCTGCTGGCGAACGCCATTGACGAGCTGGGCGTACAGGACCGCACGGTGCTGATCAGCCCGGTGGGCTGCGGCGTATTCGCCTACTACTACTTCGACGTCGGCAACATCCAGGTGTCCCACGGGCGCGCTCCCGCCGTGGCCACCGCCGTGAAGCGCAGCCGTCCGGACAGCATTGTAGTGTCCTACCAGGGCGATGGCGACCTGGCGGCCATCGGGACGGCCGAGATTATCCACGCGGCCAACCGTGGCGAAGGCATGCTGGTGGTGTTCGTGAACAACGGGATTTACGGCATGACTGGCGGACAGATGGCGCCGACCACGCCGCTCGGCAAGAAGAGCACCACCTCCCCATTCGGGCGCAACCAGTGGACCGATGGCTACCCCGTGCGCATGTGCGAGATGCTCCAGTCGCTCGAAGCGCCGGTGTTCATTGAGCGCGTGTGCCTGGGCGATAACAAACAGATTATGCAGGCCGGGCGCGCGTTGCGGCGGGCGCTGGACGTTCAGGTGAAGGGTCTGGGATTCGCGTTCGTGGAAGTGCTTTCGCCCTGCCCCACCATCTGGAAGATGGAGCCGCTTGAAGCGCAGCGGTTCGTGCGCGAGGAGATGACCAAGACGTTTCCGGTGGGGAACCTGCGCGACCGGACCAAGGAGGCGCCCGTCAGGCCGGCGCTGCCGCCCGCGCCGCCGCTGGAGGATCTGCCGCGCATTCTCGGCCTGAAGAATGGCGAGGCGGTGGATGGTTCTTCGTCGTCTGTCCTGCCGCCCAAGCCAGCCAAGGCGCTGGACCTGCGCATCCGGGTGGCCGGTTTCGGCGGTCAGGGCGTGCTGATGCTCGGCGAAGTGCTGGCCGAGGCGGGCCTGGACGCCGGTTACGAGGTTTCCTGGCTGCCTTCCTACGGCCCCGAAATGCGTTCGGGAACTTCCAATTGCCACGTGCGGATCGGGAGCGCGCCCATCGATTCGCCCATCGTTTCCCGTCCCAACGTGCTGCTGGCGCTCAACGAACCTTCGCTGCGCAAGTTCCTGCCCACGGTGGAACCGGGCGGCCTGGTGCTCTACAACGCGCCGGAGCTTCCCGAAGATTGCCAGCGCCCCGGCGTGCGCACGATCGCACTGCACTTCACGGCTCTGGCCGACGGGCTGGGCGCGGCGAAGGCCGCCAACATTGTTATGCTGGGCGCGCTGCTCGAAGCCGCCAGCCCGATTGAAGAAGAGTTCATCGTCGGTGCGCTGCGCGGCAAAGTGAAGAGCCAGCGCTGGTTCGATATCGACATGGCGGCGCTGCAATTGGGGCGGAAGGAAGTCCGCGGGCGTTGTTGATGGTAAGATTGTCTTAGCGTGCAGACCAAGGTTTCCACCAAGGGCCAGATCGTTCTTCCAGGACCCCTTCGCCGCAGGCTCGGCATTCGCGCCGGTGATTCGCTCGATGCCAACGTCGAAGCCGGGCGCATTGTTCTGACACCCCACAATGCCCGTCCCCCGCGGGCCAGAATCATCAAGCATCCGGTGACCGGTCTTCCTGTTCTTACTGCCGGACCCGGCGCTCCGGTACTGACCAGTAAAGAAGTTGAGGAGATTCTGGCCGAGTTTCCATGAAATATCTTCTCGATGTGAATGTTCTGGTTGCACTCGGAGTCATCGACCACGAGTTCCAAGACCGAGTGGCCGTCTGGCTGGGGGGGAGCAATGGCCGTCACTGGCAACCTGTTCCATCACGGAGCTAGGGTTCGTAAGAGTGCTAGCGCACTCGCCCGCTTACGGATACACTGTTGCGCAAGCGCGGGCCCTCCTGCTCCGTCTGAAGAAAGCCAGGACCTTGCCGTTGGCGTTTATTCCGGACGATCGTGACATCTCGCATCTTCCGGCGTGGGTGAAGACTTCGAAGCAGACCACCGATGGCCACCTGTTACAGCTTGCGGCGGCGAACGGCGCCGTTCTGGCGACGCTGGACGAGAGAATCCCGGGAGCCTACCTCATCCCGCGGAGCCCGCAACCGTAGGGACACGATTCCGCGGGGACTGTAAGAAAGCCGGCGGATTCGGCGACTATTCCAGTAGAGGGTCCCACTGACGGTGGTGAACGCAGCCAATGAGTTGTACGCGGAGGCCATCGCCGCGTATGGCGCACGCCTGAGCCGGCTGGCGAGGGGATATGAGGCCGACCCGGACCGGCGGCGCGATCTGCTTCAGGAAATCCACATCGGGCTTTGGCGGAGCCTGAGTTCATTTGAGGGCCGGTGCAGTTTGCAGACCTGGGTGTATCGCGTGGCTCACAACGTGGCCGCCTCGCATATTGTGCGGAGCCGGCGCGCGCAGTCCCGGCTGGTCGAGTTGGACACCCTTGAAGAGGAGCCTTGCCCGGTTGACGGTCAAGCGCATGCGGACCGCAGGCACGCGGCCGCCAGGCTTCTCGAAATGGTCCACAGGCTAAAGCCGCTCGACCGGCAGATCATCCTGCTGTATCTGGAGGGCGAGCAGGCGGCTGCGATCGCGGAGGTGATGGGATTGTCGGCAGTCAATATTGCGACGAAGATTCACCGGATCAAGAAATTGCTTGGACGGCAGTTTCAGGAAGGAGACGAGTATGCGGGGCGATGAGCCGGAAAGCCGGTGTGAGGCTGTGTGGAAGGCCCAGGAGGAAGAGAAAATGCCGATGACGCCGGAAGAGATTTGCAGGACGGCGGGCGCGTTCGAGAAGAAGATCGTCCGCGAATACTGGCTGGTGTTGGGCCTGTTGGCGCTGTTTATCGCCCGGGCGGCCATGTATGTGATTCGATATCCCGAGCCCCTGATCCGGGTTGGGTTCGCCTCCGGCGTTGCCGTGTTTCTGTATATCGGCCTCCGATGGGCGCGGAATGGGCCGCCCCGGCGGATTCGCGCGGCGGCGAAAGCGGAGCCGTGCGCGCGGTTTCTGCGTAACGAGCTGGAGGCGAAGCGCCAGCGACTGCTGGAGATTCGCTGGACGTTGTTTCTGCTGTTCCCCGGGATGCTGGCATCGTGGTGGGGCGGGGGGCCGGTGGCAATCGCGAAGTCGTTAGGCATGGATGCGCCCTGGTATACCCGATTCCAGGAGTCGCCCGCGCCTTTGATCGGATTCGCGCTCCTGCTTGCGTTTTGCTGGGCCGGTTTTGGGAGAGAGGCCCGCGCCATCGGACGTGAAATCGAGAAGCTCGGCAACGAATGACGCGAACGGGCCCGTGCGATAATTCTGGTCATGCACTCAGCCAGGTCGCGGAGCGCACTTGCGGCGCTCCTGTTCTCCGCCGCGGTTTTCGGACAGACGGACCCCGGCGACTTCATCAAACAGGGCCAGGCCCTGAGCCGCCTCGGGAAACAGGACGAGGCCACCGCCATGTACCGCAACGCGCTTCAGTTTGCGCCTAATTCCTATGCGGCCAACAGCGGGGCGGGCGTGGCGCTCGACCTCAAGGGCGATGGCGCGGAAGCGCAACAGTACTTCGCCAAGGCCATCGATACGGCGCCTTCCCCCAGCGATAAGATCCGCGCACTGCGGGACATGGCGCTCTCCTACGGATTTGAAGGCAACTGCAAAGGGGCGGTTCCGTACGACCGGCAAGCCTACGATCTGGAACTCGCCGCCAAGGATTTCTACAACGCCGGCGAAGTGGCCGACGAACTGGCGCGCATCTGCATCGATACGGGCGATCTGGAGACAGCGGCCACGTGGTACCGGACCGGATACGATGCCGGACTGAAAGAGCCGGACATCAAGCCCGACCGCAAGGACCTTTGGGAATTTCGCTGGGAGCACGCCCAGGCGCGCTTGGCGGCGCGGCGCGGCGACAAGGCGGAAGCGCAGAAGCACGCCGCCGCCGCCGGCGTCATCCTGGCAAAGGGCGACAACCCGCAGCAGGAGGCATTCCTGCCCTACCTGCTGGGCTACGTCGCGTTTTACGGCGGCGATTACAAGACCGCTCTGGAGCAGTTTCAGAAGGCCAGCCAGGACGATGCATTCATCGCCGCCATGATCGCTCAGACCTACGAGAAGCTGGGCGACCGGAACGACGCGATGAACTGGTACCGAAAGGCGCTCGGGTTCAATACGCACAATCCGCCGGTGGCGTACGCGCGTCCGCTAGCCAGGAAGAAGCTGGGAGAATAGCGGGGGAAGGCGCGGGTCAGAAGAAGGCAGGCCACAGAAAACGATGGCCTGCCCCACCGTTAACAGAGTGCGGCCATGAGGGCGCCGCGGGCGGTGGAGTTCAAGGGATCGGGCGAAACCCGAATCTCGGAGAGCTTTAAGGGAAAATCGGCGGCGCGCATGGCGGTTGTGAAGTGGTCGAGAAAGCCGGGGGGCATTACGGTGCCGCCGCTGAGCGCCAAGGGCACCGATTGATCGAGCTTGGGCAGCCTCTGCGCCGCCGCGATATGGCTTCGCAGGGAATCGATCAGGCTCCTCATCATGTCCTGATAGTAGACCGTCAGCGCGTTCTGCACGCGATCGGCGGAGAAGCCGTTCAAGTGGAACGCCGATTCCTTTAGAACTCGTGTGCGGGTGGCCAGATCGCCAGTCACCAGGGCCGCCTGGGCATCGATGAAGTCGCCCGCTTTGGGAACGCTGAAACTGATGACCGGCACCGACAAGACCGCCAGGCAGACATTGCACAGGCCGCTGCCGCAGGAGATTCCGATGCCGCTAAAATTGGATCCGCCCAATTCACCAAACACGACCGCCAGCCCTTCCTGGATGGGCGTGGCCGCGTAGCCCAGTTCTTCCAGGATCTGGCGGATGGAGGCCTCATGGTACGCCAGGCCGCCTTCGCCGTCCTCGCCGGGGGCCGGGACGCTGAAGAAAACCTTTTGCCCCTGGACGGCCGCCGGGCCGGTCAGCCGGGCGATGATCTGCCGGACCACAGCCAGAGCGTGAGGCTCCTTCGGGTTGAGCACGCCGTTGCGCATCGGGCGGCGCGTCTCGGCGTGGAACACTTCCGCGAATTTCTGGGCGTCGTCCCCGGCGACCACCAGTTCGTTCCCGTGCACCTCGTGGAAGACATTCTCCCGCTGCAGAAGGCTCTCCGCGAGCTTCGAATACGGAAGCGTCAGGAAGGCATTAAGGCAGGTCTCGTAACGGTACTTTTTGTCCGCGTTGCGAGCCACCACGATTCGGCTGGTACCTACATCGAGTCCCAGCGGTTCTACGTAATTCTGTTCGACGTTTTTCATGCAGTGTGTTCCCAACCTCCAAAACCTATAAGAACGGGTGAATCTGTTCCCGGTACTCGTTTTCCGAGCGCCGGTTAAGCCTCCGGAGATCCTTCGGATCCAACCGGGTGAGCGGGCTTCCGTGTTCGCGGAAACACGCGTAGAGCGCCAGCGCCGCGCAGAGGAGCGCGATGATCATGACAAACCCCTATCTGCGCGGCTTGGATGCGTGCTCGAGCACCGCGGCCAGACCGTGCATGCCGGACACGCCAGCCGGCGGAACGCAGAAGCTGGCGGCGTCGGAAATCCGCTGGCACTCCTGCCGTTTGAGCTCCTGCCAGCCCTGGAGTTCATCCTGGGCGTGCGCCACGGCATCGAGATTGGTCTGGATGCGCGCAACATGCTGGCTGGTGATTCTGTCCAGCTCCGCCTGGATTTCGCGATTCTCGGCCGCCTTGACCGCCTCAAAGCTGCGGAGGCGTTCCTGAAGCGTGTCCTCGTGGTCGTTCAAGGCCCGCTGGCGCAGCATGGCGTCCTGGAGGAGTTGGTCGGAATCCATGTGGGCAGCCTCCAGTGCCATCAAGAGGGCGCACCGCCGGACCTCTGGCGGCATGCCGGCCAGGTGGGGGCTATTGGTCATCTCCGCCACCTGCAGAATGCTGTAGGCCGTGCGCGGCGGTTTGACCGCGGCGCTCTGGTAAATCTGTTCGAAACCGCCGGACCTATGGGTAACGCCGGCCAGGTCGGTTCTGGGCGAACCGAAGTCCGCGGGCCGGAGCGGCTGTTTCCATTCGTCGGCCGGGGCCACGGTCAAGGCTCCATTGACAGAGCCCGAGCTTTCGGATTCGGCAACCGCCGATCCGTTGCCGTTACTTGAAAACTGAAACAATCTCTTTAACATGTAAAACCCCCCATGGCATTCGCCACGCCTTTCCATCCGAACCGAACTTCTTCTCGGAAACAATTACTTCGTCGGAATCGCGAACGGACTTTAGAGTTTCGCAAAGAATTACTTAGATCTACAGGAAAACGCGGGATGCGCCGATAGCTTTCATGCAAAAGGCTCATGCCGGCACAGCGCCAATCGGGTCATCACGCGTGGTTGGAGATGGTCGCGGAAAGAATCGACGACCCGGTACGGCGTCTGAGGTTTCTCAAGATGGTGAAGCCGGATATCGGGGACCGGCCGCCCAGGCGCTCCAGGATTGGGATCCGGCTGCTGGCGATTCCGGCGCTCCTGGCGGCGGCGATTGCGAGCGCGTCTTTCGTGCGCGCTCCGGCTAGAGCGCGGCCGGCCCGCCAGCTTGCCCAGCTTGCCGAACCTGCCGCGGCGCCGGGTCCCGGCCAGCCTTCCGAGGTCTGGGAAGTGGAGAGAACGCCGAGTTCGGAAAGCTACAGCAACGGGCTACGGATTGACGACGGCTATGAGGTTCCGAACCATCCGCGCCGCTACCTTGCATTCCCGGCAGACCGGTCCGGCGCGCCCGCCGTTCGAGGTTCCGATCCCGTGGGCATCGTGTTTCATACCACGGAAAGCTCGCAGGCCGCCTTCTCGCCGGAGGACAACGGCGTGCTCCGGCGGATCGGTGAATCGCTCCTGGACTATGTGCGCCGCAAGCGCGCTTATCACTTTGTGATCGACCGCTTCGGGCGCGTGCACCGCGTGGTGGCCGAAGGCGACGCAGCCAACCATGCCGGCTTCTCGGTTTGGGCGGACGAGCAATGGCTCTATGTGAACCTGAACGAGAGCTTCCTGGGCGTGTCGTTTGAAACGCGAACCGATCCTCAGGGCGGAACCGTCATCACCCCGGCGCAGGTGCGGGCGGGCGCGATGCTGGTGGAGATGCTGCGCAGCCGCTATCGAATTCCGGCTGCCAATTGCGTCACGCACGCGCAGGTGTCGGTGAACCCTTCGAACATGCAAGCCGGGTACCACACGGATTGGGCTTATGGCTTCCCATTCGAACAAGTGGGGCTGCCGGACAACTACGCGCGGGATCTTCCCTCCCTTTGGGCGTTCGGGTTTCAGTATGCGTCCGGGCCCGCGAGTACAGCGGAAATCGGGGTTTACGCCGGGGCCGCGCGAACCGAAGGGCATATCGAAGCGAGGGCATCGGCGGCCGGAATCGGGTTGGCAGCGTACCGAAAATCGCTGCGGACGCGATTCGAGCAGCGGCTCGGAGAAATGCGGCGCTTCGAGTCCGGGGGGGCCGGTTGAAGCGCGCTGCCGCGCTACGGCTTTTCGGCGCCGCTCGCGATCCTGCCGTCCGGCCGCAGGCGCAGTTTGCGGTCGCGCCAGTACACCGTGCTTCCGAACGCGCCCGCCAGCCAGACGGCGAAACCGAACAGGTCGCGGAGGGGGATCAACCAGAGATCGCGCGAGGCGCGCCGGTCCTTGAGCACGGCGGCGGACAGCGCGCCGGCGGCAAGACGCAACCCCAGCGCCGCGGCGGCCGCCCGCCACTCGCCGGCGGCAAAGGCGACGAGAGCCCAAACTGTGGCGTGGGTCACCGCGTAGCCGAAGTAGCCTCCGGGCCGCGAAACCCGTATCGTGCGGGACCAGCGGAGTTGGTGGCGCCATGTGTGCACCCACGATTGGCTCCCCAGATCGGTCTCGACCACCACCGGAGCGAACTCGATACGGTATCCCATCCTATGGATGCGCAGGCCGAGCTGGTAATCGTCGGCAATATACTCCCGGATGGCCTCGAAGCCGCCCATGGCGCGCAGTTCGGCGGCGCGAAAAACCATGGTCGAACCCAGCGCGAACTCCGCCTGACCCAACAACCGCGCGACCATCACGCTCGGCGCGAACTCCGTGGCGATGCCCAGCGCCTCAAAGCGCGACGCCCATCGTTCGGCCCGCGCGCGGTAGAGGCACGTCACAAGGCCGATCCTGGGATCGGCGAGCGGCGCCGTCACCGCCCGCAAGTAGCCGGGTTCCACGCGGATGTCGCTATCGTTGACCAACAGCAGCGGATGGCGCGCGCGCTTGGCCAGTTCGGCCAGCAGCCCGGCCTTGGCATTGGGAGCGCTGGTGGAAACCACGAAAGACTCGATGGGTATGGAAGGAAATTCGCGCTGAAGCCGGGCGATGTCTTCGAGGGCCGGGTCGCGCGGGTCGCCGACGGCGAAGAGAATCTCGAACTGGGGGTAGTCCTGGATTGCGTGGGATCGAATGGCTTCGTAAAAGCGTGGGTCCCGGCCGTGCACCGGCTTGAGTATGGAAACAGGGGCCAGGTCGGGGGCCAGGGGCCGGGGGCCGGGGGCCGGGGAAGAAGGCGGGCGAGACGACAAACGACATGGGCGCCTCGGGCTGGACCACTTAAGCGCCGCGACTATCGCCAGCAGGTAGTAGGCCGCGGCGGCCAGCGCGGGGACTGCCAGCCAGATCACTGGGAGACCAGCGCCACGCCGCAAATCACCAGCGACGCGCCTGCCCAGCGGAGCCAGTTCACACGCTCCTTGAGCGCGTACTTGGCGAGCACCGTCTCCAATACGCAGGTGACAGCCGTTGCCGGCACGGCGAAGCTCAAATCGGCCACACTGAGCAGGCCCAAATTGGCGAAGAACGCGACAGCCATGGCCACCACGGCGGCGATGACGAAGCGGTTGCGGGCCAGCGCTGCCATGGCGCGGCCGATGGCGCCAGGCCGGAAATCGCGGACCTCTCCGTGGCGCCGCATGCCCGCGGCTTGCAGGACTTCGCCGGCCGCGGTGGCGGCGACAACGATCGCCACGAACATCCACCTCATTGGCGGGTCTCCACCGGGTGCGATGGGAAGGTGCGCGCCTCCGTGCCGCCGCCCACCAGAGCCACGCCGGCCACGATCAATCCAATGCCGGTCCAGCGCTTCCAGTCGATCGCCTCGTGCAGGAAGACCTGGCCCGCAAAGGCCGTCAAAGCGTAGCCGATGGAAGTCACCGGGACCACGTAGCTCAAATCGGCCCAGCTCAACAACGCCATGCGCAGGAGCAGCCAGAGAATCAGCAGGAGCACGCCGAGCGCAACGTAAGGGCGGAACAGGACGGTGATGTAATCGAGCGGGAACACGAGCGCCGCGGGCATCCCCCGCTTCATGAAGTAGTTGCCCAGTACGCCGCTGAGCACCACCACGGGCGCGAACAGCCGGGTTTTCAGCCGGAGGCGCGCCGCTTCGTGGGTCATGCGAAGCTAGTCGCCGGACGCGACGGGCGCGGGCGACGGTTTGCCAGCCGCCTTCTGTTCGGACACAAACTTCTTCCGTTTGGACCGCAGCGCCATGTACTCGCGGGCTTCCTTGGTGAGACGGCGGCGTTCGTCGCCATTGAAAATCGCCTTCTTCACGATGCGCCAGACCACGCGTGGGCGGAAGAAATACTCGCCGTAGAAGCGCTCGACGGAATCCACCAACTCGCCCCGGTCGAGGCCCGGATAGATGATGTTGGGAAGCTGGTGCCCGGTTTCATCCGTCATGGAATCGATGGTGATCAGGTTGTTCTTCTTGACGTACTCGAAGAACTCGGTGCCCGGGTACGGATGCGCGATGGACACCTGGATGGTGTCCGTATCCATGCGCTTGGCGAAATCGATGGTCTTGCGGATGCTGTCGCGGGTCTCGCCCGGCAGGCCGATGATGTAGTCGCCGTGAACCAGCAGGCCCAGCTTTTTGCAGTTGGCCGTGAAGCGCTCCGCCATCTCCACGGTGGCGCCCTTCTTGATGTTTTTGAGGATCTGGGGGTCGCCCGATTCGTAACCGACGATCAGCAGGCGGCAGCCCGCTTCCTTCATGGCCTTCAGGGTGGCGAAATCGGTGGTGACGCGCGAGGTGCAGGACCACGTGAAGTTGAGCGGCTTGAGCTTGGCGCACAACTCGATGGTGCGCTCCCGGCGGTAATTGAAGGTGTCGTCGTCGAAGAAAATTTCCTTGATGTTGGGGAACTGCTCGAGCGCGTAGCGGGCCTCGTTGGCCACGTCATCGGACGAGCGCAGCCTCCAGCGGTGCCCGGAATGGGTCTGCGGCCACAGGCAGAAGGTGCACAGGGCCGGACACCCGCGCGAGGTGTAGAGCGAAATGAAGGGGTTCAGCAGGAAGGGGACGTTGTAGCGCGTAATGTCCAGATCGCGCTTGTAGGTTTTCGTGACCCAGGGGAGCGCGTCCAGATCCTCGATGGCCGGCGCTTCGGGGTTGTGGACCACCTGGCCGTTCTTGCGGAAACTCACGCCGGGCAGATCTTCGAGCGGCTTGCCTTTGGCATAATCCGCGATCTGGTAATCGAATTCCCGGCGCACCACGAAATCGATGGCCGTGTTTCCGCGCAGCGTTCCTTCCGGGTCCACGGTGACCGGGGGGCCCACAAAGGCCACCTTCAGCTTGGGATTGGCGTCCTTCAGCATGGCGGCCATTTTCACGTCGACGTGAAAGCCGGGAGTGGAGGTGTAGAGCACCAGGAGTTCGAATTGCTTACCCATCTCCACGGTTTGTTCGATGGAGATCTTGTGCGGCGGCGCGTCCACCACTTTGCTATCGGGCAACATGCCGGCGGGATAGCAGAGCCACACCGGGTACCAATACGATTCGATCTCGCGCGACGCGGGCCAGCGCGAACTGGCCCCGCCGTCGAAGCCTTCAAACGATGGCGGATTCAGAAAGAGCGTTCTCATCGATTCTCCCGTGGAACAGCCATCGCGGCGGGCGCGATTACTGCAGTGCAGCGTCTCCGGCGTCGTCCCGCGACAGGGCGGGGACCGAGAAATTGCTATAGTCGACGGTCAACTCCGCCGTCCCGGCGAGGCGCGTGTCCACCGTACTTTTCACCTGCAAAGGCACCGATACCCCGTTCCGAATTTCGTATTTGCGAACGAAATCGACCCGCTTCAAAAAAATGGACGGGTTCTTTACCAGATACCCGGACTCCTGCACGCGCAGAGAGGTGGCGGCGTCGATCCAGACCTCGCCCTTGAATAGCCCCGATTTCTTCTGGCGAGGCGTCACCTGAAACATGTAGATGTCGCGCCCGTTGAGCGCGCCGCGGCCCTTGTACTTGAACTTGTAATTTGCGGGGATCACTTCGAGCGAAGGCGATTGGCCGCTCTGCGCCTCCGCTTCGGCCGCGAGGTAGCGCGCGATGACCTGGCTTTTGACGGTGTTATCGCCCTCGAACCTGAGCTTTTCATAGGTAATCCGGCCTAGCTCCGAAATGTGACGGAGAGCGTGCAACCGGCCTTGTTTCTGAAGGCGAGGGAGGGAAGCGGCGATTTCGACATCCATGGTGGCGCCCTCGAGCAATTGGGCCTCGCTGCGCGACGCGGCGCAGTAATGCTCCACGATGGCGGACGGCTCCAATGCCGGCGTCCCGCCCGCGGCCCAAGCGGCAGCCACGGTAAACAGAAATATTGCCCCTGCCTTCATTAACCCCCTGAAAGCTCAAGTTTATCAGGATATGACGGCCCACGGCAATTGGGGCAATTGGGGTTGATATTGGGAGTGGGATCTCTTATACTCCTCCTTCAGTGAGGTGCGCGCCCGGAAGGGGAATTGCGGCCCACCGGTTCGCGATTTGGAAGGAGAACGCATGACGAAGGAAGGGTTAAGCGCCGGAAGCACGCGGCGGACGTTTCTGGGCGCGGCTGCCTTGACCGCAGCCTCCTACAATCGGGTGCTTGGGGCCAACGACCGCATCGGCATCGGGCAAGTCGGCTTCGGGCTGATCGGGAAACAGCACATCGCCGACTTCAAGACGCAGAAGGACGTGGATATCGTCGCTCTTTGCGATGCGTATGCGCCGCGCGTTGAGGAAGGGCTGAAGTACATCGGAAACGGCACGGCCAAAGGGTACAGCGATTTCCGGAAGATGTACGAAAACAAGGACATTCAGGGAGTGGTGGTGGCCACGCCCGACCACTGGCACGCGCTGCTCACGATCATGGCCTGCGCGGCGGGCAAGGACGTCTACGTCGAGAAGCCGATGACGGTGTTCATTGACGAAGGCAAATGGATGGTGCAGGCGGCGAGGGCGCACAAGAGCATCGTCACGGTGGGGACGCAGCGTAGGCAGGGCGCCGGCGTCAAGGCGGCCAAGCAGGTGATTCTGGCCGGCATGCTGGGGAAGATTCACAACGTCAAAATCGCCTTTTGCCGCAACATCTACCCGGGCTTCGGCAAGACTCCGGTCACCGAACCGCCGGCCGGGTTCGACTACGATATGTGGCAGGGCCCGGCTCCGAAGAAGCCCTACCAGGCGCACCGCGGCCTGTACCACTTCCGCTGGTTCTGGGACTATTCGGGCGGCCAGATGACCAACCTGGGCGCGCACATGATCGACCAGATTCTGTGGCTCATGGACGCCAAGGGGCCGACCAGCGTGATGTCGGTGGGCGGGCGGTATGCGCTCGACGACGACGATGGCGAGACCCCGGACCTGCAGGACGCCATTTGGGAATTTCCGGGCAAGAACGGCGGTCCCGGCTTCACCATGCAGTGCAGCATCCGCGAGGCCAACGTGGGACCGCAGGGGATCAATCCCGCCCAAGTCTACCTGGGGACCAAGGGCAACATGAACGTATCCGGCAACTACAGCATTACGTCGGAGACCAAGGTCAACGCCATCGACGACATTCCGCGTTTCCAGGGGCATCCCATTGGGGGGCCGGTATATCCGAATGAGCCGCGGACACCCTGGCTGCCGGAGTTCGCCGGAGCGAGCGCGGGTCGCGGCGGCGGCGCTGGGGGCGGCTCTGGACGCGGGACCGGAGCGGCGGCGGGCGCAGCCTCCGGACAGGGACGAGGCGCGGCGGCGGGCGCTCCAGCGGCGGCGGCGGCGGGAGTCGCCACGGATGCCCGTTACGGACTGACTGCGACGGGTGCGGACCCGACGATGGTGCTCAACGAGCGCGACTGGCTCGATTGCATCAAGAGCCGCAACCGGCCGTTCTGCGAGGTGGAAGACGGGCACAAGGTGGCGACCACTTGCAACCTGGCCAACATGTCGTTGATCCTTGGCCGCGCCATCAAGTGGGACCCCGACAAGCAGGAAATCGTGGGCGACAAGGAAGCCACCGCCATGGCGGCGGGCCTCAGGCGGAGCGGAACGAGCCACGCCTATCGAGCCCCGTGGGACGCCGTGCTGCGGAGCATCGTAAAGGTCTAGAGTAGGGTTGTTTGGCTGGAGTGGCAGGCGAAAAGCGCCTGCCCCACAACGCGGAGGAGCATCTTAAGGGTCCAGGGTTTCGTGGGGCAGCTTGCCCAAGCTGCGCGCGTGACATCCTGCCCCACTGGGCCTCGGCGGTGAACAGTCTCGAAAAGGAGAACGACATTGGGTCCAATCGGTTTTATCGGTCTGGGGATCATGGGGAAGCCCATGGCTCGGAATCTGTTGAAAGCGGGCTACCGGCTGGTGGTGTACGACGTTGCGTTGGCGCCGGTCGCGGAATTGGTTGCCGCGGGGGCTGAGGCGGGCGCCTCTTCGAGCGACACGGCCGGCCGCGCGGAGATGGTCATCGCCATGCTTCCCGACGGGCCGGACGTGGAGAAAGCCGTCCTCGGTCCGGGGGGCGTGCTGGAGGGCGCGCGGCCAGGCGCCGTGGTGGTGGATATGAGTTCCATCAGCCCCACGGTCTCGCAGAAGGTGGCGGCGGCGTGCGCCGAAAAGCGAGTCGAGTTCCTGGATGCCCCGGTCAGCGGCGGCGAGCCGAAGGCGGTCGACGGAACGCTGGCGATCATGGTTGGCGGCAAGGCCGAAGTCTTTGAGAAGGCGCTGCCGGTTTTACAGAAGATGGGATCGAGCGTGACGCTGACCGGTCCGGCCGGCGCCGGCAACGTCACCAAGCTGGCGAACCAGATCATGGTGGCGTGCAACATTGCGGCGATGGGCGAGGCGCTGGTGCTGGCGACCCGCGCCGGCCTCGATCCGGAGGTGGTATTCAACGCGGTCAAGGGCGGTCTGGCCGGCAGCACGGTGCTGAACGCCAAAGCCCCCATGGTCATCGGGCGCAACTTCAAACCGGGGTTCAGGATCAAGCTGCATCAGAAGGACCTGCGGAACGCTTTGCTGGCGGCGGAGTCTATGAAGGTGTCTTTGCCGGTCACGAGCCTGGTGCAGCAGATGCTGATGGCCCTGATGAACGAAGGTAAGGGCGACCTGGACCACTCCGCCATCGTGACGTTTGTTGAGCGAATGGCGGGGGTGGAAATCAAGAAGCAAGAATAATGGGCCACAGATGAACACAGATAAACACAGATAAGAAACAGAGGAAATTACTTGAGTAAGCATGTCGACCAGTACGAGCCGAAGATACGGACCGGCCTTCCTCCCCCACGCGAAAAGACCCGATACGATACGAAGATGGTCGAGGGGGCGCTGAGGCTCATGGCCGAGCAAGTCAGGCATGGTCAATATGTGGAGATGTCAGCAGGGTCGGCGGGAAAATTCAGAAAAATCGTCCAATCGCGTGGCCTCGAAACTGTCCAGCGCCGGCGGCAGGGAGAGTCAGTGGCAGTGGTCTACGTTGTCGACCCTAAGTGGCTGTCCGCCCACCCGGAGGTCTGAGACGCCAACGCGGCCCGGCCGCAATTTGCTTTTTTCTTATCTGTGTTTATCGGTGTTCATCTGTGGCCAATAAGAATTCCCGCAGCGCCTCCTGCCACGGGCGCAGGGGCGGGAGTTTCATGGTTTGCAGGAGGGCTTTGGCGGGACGCGCGGCCTTGCGGGGGAATCGGGCGGCAGGGACCGGGATCGTGGTCACATTCTTCCCGGCGATGCGGAAGACTTCCCTTGCGCACTCGAACCAGCTTGCGCCGCCGCTGTTGGTCCGATGATAGATTCCCGAAGGGGGCGAGGCCTCTAGCAGGCTCCGGGTGGCCTCGGCCAGATCGGGCGCGTAGGTCAGGTTGCTGATTTCATCCGACACCACTTCGATGGCGTCCCGCTTTTCGGACAGCTCCAGCATGATGTCCACGAAACTCTTCTTGGAAAGCGGGCTCTCTCCCTTGGGTCCGAAAATCACCGCGGTGCGCAGCACGTACCACTGGCCGCCAACGTCGGCGATGCGCGCTTCACCCGCCAGCTTCGACCGCCCGTAAACCGAAAGCGGCGCCGGCGCATCGTCTTCGGCGTATTCGCCCTGGACGCCGTCGAACACATAATTTGTGCTGTAGTGGACCAACGGGACGCCAAGATCCGCGGCGATCCGCGCCAGTGCGCCGGGGAGTTCGGCGTTCAGCAGGAAGGCCGTCTCAGGCCGGTCTTCCGCGCCATCCACGTCGTTGAACGCGACGCAGTTGACGATGGCGCCGGGGACGAATGGAAGGCCCGCGATCCTGGCGCGTAGAGCGGGAAAATCGGTCGCGTCGATGTCTTCCCGGTCCCAGCCCGTCGCGTCCGGGAAGAGCTTCAGGAGCGGTCCGCCGAGATTGCCCCTGGATCCAAGGACGACGACGTTTTTCATGGGCCAAGCTCCAATAGTGGGGCGGACCCCACCAGGCGCTATCTCTCGATGCCCAGTTGGCCGGCTATCCTCACGAGCGTCGTTACCAGGCGGTCCACGTGTTTCTCGGTGTGGGCGGCGGTGCAGGAGATGCGCAGCAGGTTCTGGGCGGCGGCCGGACGCAGCACCGGGTTGATGTAGATGCCCTCGGCCAGCAGCGCCTTGCAGAGACGGCACAGATCGAGTTCGTCCTCGATGACCACGGGGACGATGGCGGTTTCACCCGGCAGGACGGCGAACCCGCGGGATGCCAGTTCGTCGCGCAGCAGTTGCGCGGTGCGCAGCAGGTGCAGGCGGCGTTCCGGTTCCTGCCGCATGACCTGGAGCGCCGCGCCCACCGCGGCGACCGACGCCGGGGGCAGGCTGGCTGAGAATACGAACGGCCGCGACGTGTGCTTCAGGTAATCGATCACGTCCTTCTCGGAAGCCACAAAGCCGCCCACCGAAGCCAGCGACTTGCTGAACGTGCCCATGACAATATCCATGTCGTCGAGCAGGCCCAGGTGTTCGGCCGCGCCGGCGCCGGTTGGTCCCAGCACTCCGATGCCGTGGGCCTCATCCACGTAGACGCGTGCGCCGTAGGGCTTGGCCAGTTTGACGATGCCCTCCAGGTCGGCGATATCGCCTTCCATGCTGAAGACGCCTTCGGAAACGATGAAGATTTTCTCGTCGGGCGGGCAGTTCTCCAGGCAGCGCTCGAAGTGCTCCATGTCGTTATGGCGGAAACGCATGGTGCGCGCCGGCGACCGCAGCGCGCCTTCCACCAGGCTGGCGTGCAGGTTGTGGTCGCAGATCATGACGTCGCCCTTCTCTGTAAGGGCTGAAAGCGCCGCGTAATTAGCCTGGAATCCCGTGCCGAAAATGATGGCGGCTTCCTTATGGACAAAGGCGGCCAGCTCGGCTTCGAGCTTGACGTGCATATCGAGCGTGCCGTTCAGGAGGCGCGATCCGCTGCACCCGCTGCCGTACTTGCGGATGGCCTGGATGGCGGCTTCCTTCACCTTGGGATGGTTGATCAGGTCCAGATAGTCGTTGGACCCGAACATCATCACCTTGCGCTTGCCCAAGCGGACTTCACCCGGCGCGCAGCCATCGCGCTCACCGAAGACCTCGAAATACATGTAGAGCCCGGCGGCCTGCAATTCACTGGGACGAGTGAACGCGCGGCATTTTTCGAAGATGTCGTTAGAGCCGCTGGCCTTTCTCTTGCCGGAGATGTCGCTAGTCGATAAGCGCATGGTCCTCAATTCCATTCGTAAATTCGGTAGGTCTTGTACCGCTTCGCCCCCATAGCTATCAGCGAGCGATTCATCAGTACATTGTCCTCGAGTATCCACGACATTTCGCTAGGGCCGTACCCCAGACGCTTTGCGTTGCGCCATAGCGTCACATAGAACCCGGCCGCCACACCCGTGGCGCGATACTCCTCCACTACCCCAAGTGCCAGGACCCGAACATTCTTGACCAAACGTTGATAATACAGGATTTTGAGAAGCCCCGTGGGAAACAGGCTTCCGTTGGTATGGATCAGCGCCTGATTGATATCGGGAAGCGCGAGCGCGAAACCCACCACGCGCCCTTCTTTTTCGCCGATCAGCACCAGGTCGGGCTTGAGAATCTGCTTCATCTCCTTGCCCTGGAGGATGAACTCCTCCCGGGTCATCGGCACGAATCCCCAGTTGCGCTCCCAAGCCGAGTTGTATACCTCCCACACGCGCTCGACGTCGGCGTCGAAATTCTTGACGTCGATCGAGCGTATGCGAACGCCATGCTTCGCCAGCGCCTTGTCGGCGACGCGCCCGATCTTGTCCGTGTCGAGCGTATCGGAGTGCTGCAGGTAGGCGTACAGGTCTTTGGATTTCCGCAGCCCGAGGCCATCCATCAGCGCCGGATAGTACGGCGGGTTGTAGGTCATCTGAACCATAGGGGGCGAATCGAAGCCCTCGACCAGCATGCCACACTCGTAGTTGGTCGACGGATTCATCGGTCCTCGCAAAAACTTCGCCCCACGGTCGAATACCCACTGGCGCGCCCGCAACAGAAGGGCGCTGGCCACCGCCGAATCGTTCTCCGCCTCGAAAAAACCGAAAAAACCAGCCTGCTCGTCGTGGAACTTGTTATAGTTCCGGTCGACGATAGCCGCCACCCGCCCCACCGCCCGGCCTTCCCGCATCGCCAGGAAAAACTCGGCGTCCGCATTGGCATAGAACGGGTGCTTCGAGCGGTCCAGCAGTTCCTTCACCGCAATCCGCAACGGGGGCGCCCAATACGGGTCGCCGCGGTACAGCCGGTAAGGGAGTTCGACGAACTCCTTCAACGACCGCTTGTTTTCCGCTGGAACAACCTCAATTCCTCCCAATCTCAACGCCCCTTCGTGAAAGCTTCCGGTAAATGAACGGGGCTCCCATAATCAAAATCGACGCCAGGGAAGCCCCGGCCAAGAGATCGACCGAATAATGGTATCGAAGATAAACTGTAGCAAAAATGAGGGCCGGAGTGTAAGCCAAATAGA